>CAKRYR010000008.1 GCA_934432595.1 uncultured Lachnospiraceae bacterium
GGAACTGGCAGACGCACAGGACTTAAAATCCTGCGGGACTTATACTCCCGTACCGGTTCGATTCCGGTCGCCGGCATAATTTTAAAATAGCACATAATGCGTGCTATTTTGTTTTATTCGACTTTGTTGGATATATATGTAAAAATTCATGTAATTTGTGTGCGTAGCTCAGCTGGATAGAGCGTCTGACTACGGATCAGAAGGTCGGGAGTTCGAATCTTCTCGCACACGTATAACCTGGTAATTATTTTACCAGGTTTTTTAGTTAATAAGAAATTATATCGCATTACTAAATAAAAATGTTCCATTGGGGACGTGAAGCATTTTCTATAAATAAATTCTGAGAGTTGCACACAATGTAATTAAAGCCTCTTTTATCTAAAGTATGATAATGTTATAAATATTATTGATTATAAAAATCAAATCGATTATAATTGTGTTTATGGAGGGTATTTTATGAATAAAAACACTTTTATTAAAGGATTAAAGGAAACGTTAAAAGAAGGAAATATAAGTGACAGTGAAATAAAAGATACTATAAATTATTATGAATCATATTTTGAAGAGAAAGAATTAAATGGATATAGTACAAAGGATATTTTAGAAGAGTTAGGTGACCCAAGGTTAATAGCAAAAACAATTATTGATACAAGAGGTCCTAATTATAATTCGAGTTCATCAGATACAAATTATAATACTGAACAATATAGTTCTAGAAATGATGATAGGTATGATGGAGCTGAGTATGATAGATTTGGAAATATATATTTTAAAAAGCTAAGTTTAAAAGATAAAATTAAGATAGGTTTATTTATACTTGGTATAATATTACTTTTAATAATTATGCTTATTTTTATGTTTAAAATATTTGTTTTCTTACTACCAGCAATTCTTATATTGATTATTATACTATTTATTGTAAGACTATTTTGGTGATATAATGATTCTATTGAAGGTGCTAAAATAAGAGAGAAATTATTTATGTATGTAGATAATTTAAAAGAAATAGTAAATAAATTTATAATAGATTAGAATAACAAAGAGTTATCGTCAAAAACGATAACTCTTTGTTATTTAATAAGAAATTGTGTCGCATTTCTTGCGACTTTTCTATAGAAATTATGTACTATTTAATATTATTTAAAAATGAAAACAGCCTGTGGGGGAACCACAGACTGTTCATGAGGGGAGTATAAATAATTAATAAGGGGTTATATATTGAGTAAAAAGTTCATTTGAGGGGAGAACTCTTACTCACAAACCTATTATAGTATATAAGTTAAAAAAATGCAACGATAAATTTAAAAAAAATTGAAAAAATTTTATATAAAGCTAATTTTAAGTATTATTAATAAAAAATAACATATTTTTTTGTATAATGTAACAATTGATTTAGGACAAGTTTTTATATATGAATAAAAATCTTTAAGTTGAGCAAACTATAGAGTATGAAAACTTTGTTTTCAAAAAAATATATATCTAGGAGGATAAAATGAGTACAACATCTAATAACAACACAGGAAACAATTATAATAACAACACAGGAAACAATTATAATAACAAGACAGGAAATAATTATAGTAATAACACAAACAACAAGACAGGAAATAATTATAGCAATAACACAAACAACAACACAAACAATAATACAGGAAACAATTACAGTAACAACACAAATAATAAGACTGGCAATAATTACAGTAATAACACAAACAACAAGACAAGTAATAATACAAATAATAAGACAAGATAGTAAGAATTTGAAATTTGGGGTATACTTAGGTATACCCTAAATTATTAATATGATATGTATATATAAGTACTTAGAATAATATATTTAAATCAATTATATATTGTGATGCATATAATATAAATAAGAATAAATTTTATATGGAGATAATTATGTTTGGCAATATAATATCTGTTTATGAAGTGGCAGGAAATATTGGTAAATCAGATGTTGTTATTATAGATATTAGAGAAGAATTTAAATATGATAAGGAACATATTCCTGGTGCGATTAATATTAGAGAGGATAGAATATATGATGTTATACGACAGTATATAGATTTTAGATTGGTTATTTTGTATTGTGATTATGGAAATGCGGCAATGAAAATAGTAAGGGAGATATGTGATAAATACAATTGTGAAAATATATACAATCTATATGGTGGATTTAACGCCTATAAAAATAGGAAATTTTAATTGGGCTTTTTTATAGTATTAATTAAAGATAAAAGTTTTAAAGCAATATTTCTTGACTATAGGCATATTCTGATTTAATATAATGAAGGATTAGAATATGTCTATTATGATTTGTATGGAGGATTAGTATGAATAGATTTGAATTAATTGCACCTTGTCATTTTGGTATGGAGGCAGTTTTAAAAAGAGAGATTTATGATTTGGGTTATGATATTGAACAAGTAGAAGATGGTAAGGTAACATTTATTGGTGATGAAGAAGCTATATGTAGAGCAAATGTTTTCCTTAGAACTACAGAAAGAATATTACTTAAAGTAGGAAAATTTAAAGCTACTACTTTTGATGAATTATTTGAAAATATAAAGAAGATAGAATGGGAGAATTATTTACCTAAAGATGCTAAATTCTGGGTAGCAAAGGCTACTTCTATAAAGAGTAAACTTTTTAGTCCTTCCGATATCCAATCGATAATAAAAAAGGCTATTGTAGAACGATTAAAAGGCGTATATGGAATAAATTGGTTTGAGGAAACAGGTAATTCTTATCCTTTACGTGTAAATATTATGAAGGATGAGGTAACTATATGTATAGATACTTCAGGAGATTCTTTACATAAAAGAGGATATCGTCGTTTAGCTGGAAAAGCACCGTTAACAGAAACACTAGCTGCAGCGATTATTCTTTTGTCTCCTTGGAAAAAAGATAGAATATTAGTTGATCCTTTTTGTGGAAGTGGTACAATACCTATTGAAGCTGCAATGATTGGAGCAAATATTGCCCCAGGAATGAATAGGGAGTTTATCTCAGATAAATGGGATAATTTGATTGATAGACAGCTATGGTATGATGCTATTGAAGAGGCAAATGACATGATTGATAGAGATGTTATAATGAATATACAGGGGTATGATATTGATCCTGAAATGGTAAAAATAGCAAGAAATAATGCTAAGATAGCCGAAGTTGATAAGCATATTCATTTTCAAGCAAGATCATTGAGTGAATTAAGTCATAATAAAAAATATGGATTTATTATAACAAATCCTCCGTATGGTGAGCGTCTAGAAGATAAAAAGGATATGCCTAAGTTGTATAGAGAAATAGGACAAAGATATAATAGCTTAGATAGTTGGTCGGCTTATATAATTACGGGATATGAGGAAGCTCAAAAGTATATAGGAAGAAAAGCAGATATGAATAGAAAAATATATAATGGTATGATGAAAACATATTTATATCAGTATATGGGACCAAAACCTCCTAGAAAGAAGGATTAAAAATGATGAAAAAAATAATATTTGCAACATCTAATCAAGGTAAGATGAGAGAAATTAGGGATATATTAAAGGATTGCAATTGTGAAATATCATCTTTAAAGGATGAAGGCATAGATATAGAGATTGAAGAAGATGGACAAACTTTTGAAGAAAATGCGCTTATAAAAGCTAATACCATTATGAAAATGACAAATTCAATTGTTTTAGCAGATGATTCAGGGTTAGAAGTAGATTATCTTAATAAAGAACCTGGAATATATTCAGCAAGATATTTAGGAGAAAATGTGTCACAAGAAGAAAAAAACATATATATTTTGAATAAATTAAAGGACGTAGATGAAAAAAATAGGACAGCAAGATTTGTTTGTTCTATTGCATGTGCTATACCGGAAAAAGAAAGCTTTACAGTAAGGGGAATAATGGAAGGGCAAATAGCACATAATAGTGCAGGTGAAAATGGATTTGGATATGATCCAATATTTTATGTGAAAGAATATAATAAGACTGTTGCAGAGCTTAATTCAGATGAAAAGAATAAAATTAGTCATAGAGGTAAAGCTTTGAGATTGATGAAGGATAAATTAACTGATATGGGTATAATATAACTGAAGTTCAGTGTTTAGATTTTATTATACGAGTAGGAGGTTAATTATGAAGATACTAGTTGTAAGTGATTCACATGGGTTCGAAGGTAATTTAAGAAAAGTTATAGAAAGAGTAGAACCAATAGATATGTTAATTCATCTAGGTGATTTCGAGTCGGGGGAAGATAGAATAAAAAAGATGGTTAATTGTGATGCACATATGGTACCAGGCAATAATGATTATGCACCTCATTTGGATAGAGATAAAGTAGTTAGTATAGCAGGTCATAGAATATTTTTAACACATGGACATAAATATGGGGTGTATTATGGTTTATATGGATTATATGATAAGGCAAAAGAAAATAATTGCGATGTTGTTTTATATGGACATACTCATATCCCTAAAATTAATTATATGGATGATATAACTTTTGTTAATCCTGGGAGTATATCATTACCACGTCAAAATTATACTCAACCAACTTTTTTAATTATGGAAATTGATAAAAAAAATGAAATTCATTTTACACTTAATGATGTTTAGGCTTTAAAAAAGCCTTATAAATAAAGGATTTTTTCGATTTTAAAAAAAAACAAAAAAAAATAAAAAAAGTTGTTGACATTATTAGTCTCATATAATATAATATATCTTGCGTCGAGGGAAAAAGTTAAAACTTAAACGAGACGAACAAAGAGAATAAGGTATTAAGTCACAAGTAACATTAGATGATACTGATACCGGGGTGTGGCTCAGCTTGGCTAGAGCGCTTGATTTGGGATCAAGAGGTCGCAGGTTCGAATCCTGTCACCCCGACTTAACTTGTGCGGGTGTAGTTCAATGGTAGAACATTAGCCTTCCAAGCTAAATACGTGGGTTCGATTCCCATCACCCGCTTACATTAAAAATATATGCAACTTAGCATGTTTTAATGTAAAAGATTATACGTGCTAGTAGCTCAGTTGGATAGAGCAACGGCCTTCTAAGCCGTGTGTCGGGGGTTCGAATCCCTTCTGGCACGTTCCTTTCCCAAGGAATAGGTTTATGGTGGGTATAGCGCAGTTGGTTAGCGCGCCAGATTGTGGCTCTGGAGGCCAAGGGTTCGAATCCCTTTATCCACCTTGGTTACAAAGTAACTGATGATGGGCTATCGCCAAGCGGTAAGGCACAGGACTTTGACTCCTGCATTCGCTGGTTCGAATCCAGCTAGCCCAGTTAGAAGTCAAAGACTTCATAATTAAATAAACATATGGGATATTAGCTCAGTCGGTAGAGCACTTGACTTTTAATCAAGTTGTCCGGGGTTCGAATCCCCGATGTCTCATTCATCATGAAGACAACATTAGGTTGTCTTTATGATTGCAAATAGATGCGGATGTGGCGGAACTGGCAGACGCGCTAGACTTAGGATCTAGTGGGAGACCGTGCAGGTTCGATTCCTGTCATCCGCAATGAAACCTCGAGAGTGTATCTCGAGGTTTTTTATGTTATTAATCCAAGTGACCTATAATTACTTCCTATTATAGAGGATGAATTTGATGATACTCCAAAAACAGGATATCCAGATGATATAGAGTTAGGTGATTTAAAAAATCAATATTTAATTATAAGAAGATATGGTATATGTAGTAAAAAATATGTAATGAAAAATATATGCATTGCTCTAAGTATAGTAGTTATTATATTTTCCGCAAGACTTGCACTATTAAGAGGTAGGTAATAGTTCAGCCGATGGCTGAACTGTTACAAGATTTCTTGACAAAAATATTAGTGCTAGTTTATACTTAATGTTAGCGTTTTATGTGCAAAGACTTTGAAATGATTACAATCGAATATAAGATAGGAGATAATTTGAATGAGTTTTGAGTATGACAAAAGTTTTGATGAGAAATGGAATCAAAAATGGGAAGAGAATAACACATATAAGTTTGATAAGAATTCAGATAAAGAAAAGATTTATCTTTTAGAGATGTTTTCTTACCCATCAGGAAGCAAATTACATCTAGGTCATTGGTGGAATTATAGCTTACCTGATAGTTGGGGAAGAATGAAGAGAATGCAGGGATATAATGTTTTTCATCCAATGGGATTTGATGCATTTGGACTTCCAGCTGAGAACTATGCTATTAAAACTGGTATTCATCCTAAGGATTCAACAGAAGCTAATATTAAGACAATGGAACAACAACTTAGAGGAATTGGTGCTACATATGATTGGGATTATGAGATAAAGACTTGTGAGCCAGAATATTATAAATGGACACAATGGATTTTCTTACAATTATATCATAAAGGATTAGCATATCGTAAGGAGGCTCCTGTTAATTGGTGTCCAAATTGTAAGACAGTATTAGCAAATGAGCAAGCAAGCGGTGGCGTGTGCGAGCGTTGTGGTTCAGAAGTTGAACAAAGGCCAATGACACAATGGTTCCTAAAGATTACAGAATATGCTGATGAATTAATAGAGGGATTAGATAAGATTGATTGGCCTGAAAAGACAAAGACTATTCAACGTAACTGGATTGGAAAGAGTAAAGGTGCTGAGATTACATTTGATGTAGTTGGAAGAGATGAGCAAATTACAGTATTTACTACTCGTCCTGATACACTTAATGGCTTGTCATATGTTGTCCTTGCACCAGAGAATAAATTAGTAGATGTATTAGTTACAGAAGATAACAAAGAAGCTGTTAGAGAGTACCAAAGACAAGCAGCATTATTAACAGAGATAGATAGACAATCAACAGTTAAAGAAAAAACAGGTGTTCCAACTGGGGCATATGCAATTAATCCTCTAAATGGAGAAGAAGTTCCAATATGGGTTAGTGATTATGTAATTGCTAGTTATGGTACAGGAGCTGTTATGGCTGTTCCTGGACATGATGATAGAGATTATGAATTTGCTACTAAATTTGGTTTACCAATTAAACAAGTTATTACAGCAAAGAAAGATGAATTATCTGATTTACCATATTGTGAGAAAGATGGTTATTTGGTTAATTCAGGTAAATACACAGATATGACAGTTGCCCAAGCAGCAGATGCTATAGTAAGCGATTTACAAGAAATGAATCATGGAACATCAAAGATAAATTATAGACTTCGTGACTGGTTAGTATCTCGTCAACGTTATTGGGGTGCACCTATCCCAGTAATATATTGTGATAAATGTGGTACAGTGCCTGTTCCAGAGAAAGATTTACCAGTAGAGTTACCATATAATGTTCAATTCAAACCAGATGGTAAATCACCTTTAGCATATTGTGAAGAGTTTGTTAATACGACTTGTCCATGTTGTGGAGGACCTGCTAAGAGAGAGACAGATACATTAGATACATTTGTATGTTCATCTTGGTATCAATTAAGATACACAGATCCTAAGAATGCTAAAGAGCCTTGGAATAAAGATACTGCAATGAAGATTGCTCCAGTAGATAAATATGTTGGTGGAATTGAGCATGCTGCAATGCATTTGATGTATGCAAGATTTGTATACAAAGCATTAAGAGATATGGGATATGTTGATGGAGATGAACCATATATGTCATTAATACATCAAGGGACAATTCTTGGTGCAGATGGACAGAAGATGAGTAAATCTAAAGGAAATACTGTTTCTCCAGATGAGTATATTGAAAAATATGGTTCAGATGTATTTAGAACATATTTAGCATTTGGTTTTGATTATAGACTTGGTGGACCATGGAGTGACTCAGGTATAAATGCAATAAGTTCATATTTTAAGAAAGTAGCTAATATGCTTGATGCATTTGATGGTTTGGAGAAAAAAACTGGTGACTATAAAGAAGATGAAGAATTAGAAGTTGTAAGACATAAGACAATAAAAGATGTAACTAGAATGTTAGATAATTTCCAATTTAACACTGTAGTTGCTAAAATGATGGAATTTAGAACAGCTATAGCTAATTATCAAAAAGGAAAGAATCGTTCTAGTGAATATGAGAAGGCAGTTTTAGTAGATTTTGTTAAATTACTTGCACCTTTAGCTCCACACTATATGGAAGAAGTATGGAGCAGATTTGGTAATACAGATTCAATATTTAATGTTAAATGGCCTGAGTTTGATGAAGCAAAGACTATTAGTAAAGAGATTGAGGTAGCTGTACAAATTAATGGAAAGATTAAAGCAAGAATAATGATACCTGCAAATGCAGAGAAAGATGTTATGATAGATATTGCTAAGAGTAATGAGACAATAGCTAAAGAACTTGAAGGTAAAAATATAATCAAGGAAATTGCAGTTCCTAATAAATTAGTAAATATTGTTGCAAAATAGAGAATAAAAAATCCCTTGCGAGAGAGTCGTAAGGGATTTTTCTATAAAAAACATGAATTGAGGGTGCATAGCTTGCGGAGAATAAAAAATTTAGTAATATTCCTTTCAAAGAGACTATTTATTATTTAGAAAAAGGACGATACAATATTTGTTTGAAATGTTATGCGAATTTATACAAAAATAGTAAGTTTATGCAGAAGTTTATTGACAATAGTGTCGAAAAGTGATAAACTTTCATACAATAAGAAAGGAAATGTGAACTTTTTGTGATGTAGTATCGTTAAATACGATTTGGTAGATGTCAAATCATAAAAGCTTCAGAATGGAGGTAAATATGGATAAAGATATTTTAAGAAAACGTATAGACGTTGCAGCAGGAAGAGCTTTGGCAGATATAGTTATAAAAAATGGAAAAGTAGTAGATGTTTATTCTGGTAATATTAGGGAAGCTGATGTGGCAATTGTTGATGGAATAATTGCAGGTATTGGTAACTATGATGGCAGAGAGATTATTTATGCTAAAGACAAGTATATTGTACCAGGTTTCATAGATAGTCATATTCATATTGAGTCTTCTTATGTTACGCCAGAGGAAATTAGTAGGTTATTAGTTCCTCATGGAACCACAACTATAATTGCAGATCCTCATGAAATTGCAAATGTAAGTGGAATAGATGGTGTTAATTATATGATAGAAGCAGCAAAAAAGGCTGTTCTTGATATAAAATATTTATTACCTTCATGTGTTCCCGCTACTCCATTTGAACATGCTGGAGCTGTTATAGATGCAGAGAAAGTTAAAGAAGCTTTAGATAATGATAATATTATAGGCTTGGGTGAATTTATGGATTATCAGAGCGTAATTGATTGCCATGATGGTGCCATAGATAAAATAGAAGCTTTATTAGAAAGTGGTAAGGTAGTGGATGGTCATGCACCAGGTATTGTCGGAATGGATCTGAATGCATATGCTGTTATGAATATTTTATCTGATCATGAATGTACATTAGTAGATGAGATGAATGAGAGAATTGCAGCAGGAATGTATGTAGCATTAAGAGAAGGCTCTGCAAGTAAGAATTTAAGAAAATTATTAGACGGTGTTAATCAATTTAACAGCAGAAGATGCATATTGTGTTCTGATGATAGACAACCAAAAACTATATTTGAAAAGGGACATATGGAAAATCATTTACAGATATGCAGAGAAGAAGGCATAGATGAAATTACAGCCATTAGAATGGCAACATTAAATACCGCAGAGTGCTATGGCTTAAAGGATAGAGGGGCTATTGCACCAGGATTAAGGGCAGATATAACTATAGTAGATGACTTAGATAATTTTAATGTTTCTAAGGTGTTTATTGAAGGAAAATTAGTTGCAGAAGATGGAAGATATTTGAGAAGAGTAGATAGATTAGATGCAAAACAAGTTGGCAATACTTTTAATGTTAAGGATTTTTCTATTGATAAACTTAGAATGCATCTTAATAATGATAAAGTAAATGTAATTGGTATTGAGCCAGGTAGCTTGGTTACTAAGAAATTAAAGGAAGAGATAAGAATTAATTTTGCAGGAGAGTTTATATATGATCCAAATGAAGATATAGTAAAAGTTGCTGTAGTAGAGAGACATAAAGGCACAGGCAATGTTGCTTGTGGACTTTTAAAAGGATATGGCATAAAGAAGGGTGCTATTGCAACGTCTGTTTCTCATGACTCACATAATATAATAGTTGTTGGTGTTAATGATGAGGATATGGCTATGGCAGTTGAAAAATTAATAGAACAAAATGGTGGAATGATTATAGTTTGTGAAGGAAAAGTTTTAGAATCTATGCCAATGCCTATTGCAGGAATTATGAGTGATCAAAGTGGTGAGTGGGTTGACAGTAAGTTAAGAGCTATTCATAAGACGGCTATTGATGTGTTAGGTGTTAACAAAGATGTTGATCCAATAATGACATTATCTTTTATGGCCTTACCAGTAATTCCAGAGGTAAAGATGACTGATATGGGATTATTTGATGCGAATAAATATGAATTTATTCCGGTTGAAATACAAGATCCAAAAGAGCAAAAAATGATAGAAAAAGCATGTGAAGATGTATATGGAATCTCTTTAAAGAGTATAGTGTTATAGAGTTTAATAAATCATATAGTGAATGGAGGAAATTATTTTGACAATACAAGAAGTATATGAAAAAATAAATGGAGACTATGAAGATGTATTAACTCGTTTACCAAGAGAAGAATTAGTTAAAAAATTTGCTGTGAAATTTTTAGATGATCCAAGTTTTGATCAATTAGTTAAGGCTTTAGAAGAAGATAATCAAGAAGAAGCTTTTCGTGCTGCACATACTTTAAAGGGTGTGTGTATGAATCTTGGATTTAAAATATTATATAAATCTACATATAATATTACGGAAGCCTTACGTCCAGGATACCCAAAGATATCTAAAGAAGAGCTTCATAATTTGTTCAAAAAACTCGATAAAGATTATAACATTGTAATTAATGGAATAAAAGAACTTGATTAAAATCGGGTGGAATGGAGATTGTTATGACGGCGTTTGACATAAAAGATTTGAAAAAAAAGGGCTTTAGTAATAATCAGATTAAGGAAATTAAAGAGGCAGTTGATTCGAATTTAGATATTTTAAAATATGTAGATAGTGGTTTTATGCCTATACAGATAGTAGAAATTAGGTTGGGTTTACAAGAAAATTTACAGGTTGAATTGTATGCAAATGTTGAGTTTGACTGGTTTCAGATGGAAGAAATAAGAAAAGGATTACATAAGGGAGTGGATGCTAAAAAGTACGCTAAAAAAAGTATTCCATTTGAAAAGATGCGCGAGATTAGGAAGGGATTAGAAGAACAATTAGATTTAACAATCTATTTAGAATATTCTGCAAAAATGATTAGAATTATTAGAAAATCTATTTTGTCTAATGTTAACATTATGCCTTTTATAGAAGAAGGCTATGATACTTTACAATTATCTTATATAAGAGAATCCTTATCAAAAAATATAAATATTGTCCCTTATATTTCTACAAAAATAAGAGGAACTGCAATTCGTGAGATAATGTTGGGCCTTGAAGAAGGATTAGATGTAACTCCTTATGCAAAGCCTATTTATTCATGGCAGCAGATGAGGGAAATTAGACTTGGAATAAGAAATAGAGTTGATATTAGTTTGTATACAAGTATATATTATAATTGGAAACAGATGCGTGAGATTAGATTTGGTTTAGAGATGGGATATGATGTTTCTACTTATTGTAGTTATATGTATACAGCCAAGGAAATGAAAAAGAAACGTGAGTTATTATTTAAAGAAGATGATGATGTATTTTTTGATGTTGATAATCAAGAGATTAGTTTTAAGAACAATAGTGATTTACTTGTAGAAATAAGTCTAAATGAAATGGAATGTAGAGTTAAGATATTACATGCAGGTAAAAAGTATACTAGGGATAAAATATTATTAGAATTATTGAAAAATGGCGTTACTGAAGGAATAGATAATAAAGCAATAGACAGATTAATTAACAAAAAGGGAAATGATGAATTTGTAGTAGTCGCTAGAGGTGATAAAGTTGTAGATGGTAAAGATGGCTGGTATGAATTCTTTTTTGATACAGAGAATAAACGTAGACCTAAAATATTGCCAGATGGTTCAGTTGATTATAGACAGACACAGTGGTATCAGTTAGCAAATGTAGGAGAAAAATTAGCATATTATCATAGTGCAAAAGAAGGAAAGAACGGTAAAACTGTTAGAGGAAGAGAAATAATTGCTAAAAAAGGAAAAGAAATTGGAGTGCTTTCAGTAGATGGTTGCAAATTATCTGATGATATGAAGACATATGTTGCAAGTAAGAGTGGTAAGGTAGAGTTAGAAGAAACTAAGTTAATAGTAAAGGATATATTTGAGATAGAAGAGGTAAATACATCAATAGGTAATATAGATTTTGATGGTAAAGTATATGTAAAAGGAAATGTCTATGCGGGAACAACTATAAAGGCTACTGGTGAAATTATTATTGGTGGATATGTTGAAGGAGCAACAATTATAGCTGGTGGAAATATAGAAATTCGTTCTGGTGTAAATGCTACTAAAAAGGGATATATAGAAAGTAAAAAATCAATTAATGGTAGATTTTTTGAAAATGCTTCTTTAAAGGCAGGAGAAAATATAAATGCAAATTATTTATTAAACAGTACGGTTTATGCCATGGGAAAGATTATTATAGATGGCTCTAGAGGTTCTATAACAGGTGGAACGACATATGGACGATTAGGAATAGAAGTTTATAATATAGGAAATCCAACAAGGCTTAGAACACTTATTTGTGTTGGTGTTGATAATGAAATGATAGATAAATTGAAAAATATTGTAAGAAATATAAGAGAGGTTAAGAAAGAACTAGAGGTTTTAAATCATGCTTTTGAGGAGTTTAATAAAAAATATGCACCAGAGGAAAGAAATCTAAAGGATGTTTATATTAAGATTCAAAAAGCTCTAGGAATTTATAATAAGAAATTAAAAATATATATTGAGGAAAAAGAGAAGTTAGAGAACGATATTGAATTAGCAAAAAAAAGTAAAATAATTGCAAAGGGAAGTGTATATGACGGAACTATAGCTGAGATAGAAAATAGTCAGTTAGAAATTTCGGATTTAAATAATATTATAGTTCATAAAAATTATAACAAAATAGAATTAGATACAGGAAATGGAGATTAATTATTATGGATAAAAAAGTACTGATAGTAGATGATTCAGAAATTAATCGTGATATATTGAATGAAATTGTGTCAGATAAATATGAAACATTACAGGCGGAAAATGGTAAGGAAGCTGTAGTTATATTAGATAATAATATAGATGATATTGTTGTGGTTTTACTTGATTTATATATGCCTATTATGGATGGATTTCAAGTGCTTCAGATAATGAGTACAAAGCAATGGATAGGTAAGATCCCTGTGCTTGTGATAAGTAGTGAAACATCAGTAGATATTGAGAAAAAATGTTTTAAATATGGAATATCAGATTTTATTCACAAACCTTTTGACTATGAATTGATAACTAAGAGACTTGATAATGTTGTTAACTTATATGAGCTAAGAAATAATTTAGAAGAAAAAGTAGATAAACAGACAATTGCAATTAAGAAACAATATAAGTTATTGGTTTATCAAGCAGAAAAGATGAAGAGAACAAATGATAAAATTGTGGAGGTTTTAGGTTCAGTAGTTGAGTGTAGAGATTACCAAGATGATACACATGTTAAGCATGTTAGAGCATTTACAAGAATACTTGCTAATAGAATGATGGCAATGTATCCAGAGTATGAGATTACAGAAGAATTGGTTAAAAGTTATGAATTGGCAAGTGTTCTACATGATATAGGGAAAATATCTATACCAGATAGTATACTGTTAAAACCAGCTAAACTTGATGATAATGAAAAGGAATTAATGAAGTCTCATACATTAAGAGGATGTGAGATAATTGAAAGTTTTAATGGAGCAATGGGAAGTGATGTAGAAGAGATTATGTATAATGTATGCAGAAATCATCATGAGAGATATGATGGTAGAGGATATCCAGATGGTTTAAAAGGAGAAAAAATCCCTATAGAAGCACAGATAGTTTCAATTGCTGATGCTTATGATGAATTAATAAGTGAGAGAATATATAAGAATGCATCATCCAGAGAAGATGCATTTGAAATGATTATGACAGGGGAATGTGGAGTTTTTTCACCTAAGCTTTTAGAATGTTTTAGACTCTCAAGGACGGAAATTGAGGAAATATTATAGAATAAGTAGAAAAGAGGATAAAAATGGAGAAGAAAGAGGTAGAGAAAATAAAAGAAATCGGAAATAAGTTAGAAAGTAGCAGAATTAAGAATATGTTATATGCCATAATAGCAAGTGTTTTAGCTATAATAGCTATTGTTGGTATTATATATTTTTATAATGGATATACAAGAATGGTAAGCATAGAAAGAGGAAAGTATTTGGGGGATTTATCAGCTAAAATAGCTGAAAATACAGACATTAATATTCAGAATAGATGGGATTATTCATTGGCAATTAGCAATGTGGCTACTCGTTCGGGAGTAAATACTAAAAAAGAATTAATAGGAGTTATGAAGGAAGCACTAGCTAGAAGCAGTATAAAGAATACTGCATATGTTGCAATAGATACAAAAGGTAATTATTATTGTTCAGATGGAATAGAGGGAAAATGGGGAGAGGGAGATAAGTTTTTTAAACAGAAACAAGAAGAAAAAAGGGTATTTATTAAAAGTTTTAATAATGTATCAATAAATAAACCGCAGATTTTATTTGTTAGAAAAACGTCAAAAACAGTAAAGTTAGATAAGGGTATTAAGATTAATTACATTGCATATATGCAACCGCTTAAGAGATTTGCAATAAATATGGATATTGCGGGATATAAAAATAATCAAATTTTACAGATTATAGATAGAAAAGGGAATATTTTATTTTCACATAATCAGATAGACAATATACCTGATAAGAATAATATAGATGATGTACTAGCTAAAAGTAAGTTTTTAGATGGGGGGTCTTTAAAATCATATAGGTCAAATATAAAAAATAGAAAAATAAATAGTCAAAAATTTATATATACAGGTGAAAGTTATTATTTATCATATGCACCTATAAATATTGAGGGATGGGGGATATTGCATGTATTGTCTGTAGATGATATAGGTAACGAAGTAGGGCAATTCTTTACATATTCTTTATATTCAATAATAGGTGTTGCTATCTGTGTCTGTTTATTGATAGTTATTGTAATTAAGATGACAATGACACTTAAGAATAATATGTATTTATTAAATATAAAAGAGGAATCAAATAAAGCATTAAAAAAGGCAGCAGATGAAGCTAATTATGCAAATAAGGCAAAAAGTGACTTTTTGGCACATATGTCGCATGATATTCGTACACCGATAAATGGAATTATGGGTATGACTAATATAGCAAAACAGAATTTAGGTGATAAGGAAAAAGTCGAAAATTGTTTGGATAAAATAATTATTTCATCTAATCATTTGGTTTCATTGATAAATGATGTATTGGATATGTCACTTATTGAGACAGGGAAATATAAGATTAATAATTCTAAAATGAACATTATTAATGTATATCAACAATGTGTTGCAATCGTGGGGACACAAGCACAAGAACATAATCTTATATTAGAAAATAAATTAGGTGAAATAAAACATCCAAATGTAATTGGGGATGAGCTACATTTGAAACAAATATTAATTAATATATTGGGAAATGCAGTGAAATTTACACATGATAATGGAAAGATTGTTTTTTCACTAGATGAAATTAGTTCAAATGATAGTAAAGTTAAATTTATGTTTAATATATCTGATAATGGAATAGGTATGAGTGAAGAGTATCAAAAACATGTATTTGAAACATTTACTCAGGAGAAAGATGGAAGTAGAACAACGTATCAAGGAACTGGTTTGGGTATGGCAATAGCAAAGAATTTTACAGATTTAATGGGGGGAACAATAGAAGTTGACAGCAAGATTAATGAAGGAACTACATTTATTGTAAAATTAGAATTCGATATAGAAAAAGATAGTATTACAGAAAAAGATAGTACAAAAAAGAAAAAGTTGACAGGAATGAAAGTATTGCTTGCAGAGGATAATGAATTAAATAAAGAAATTATTGAATCTATATTAGCGGAAGAAGATATAAATGTTGTTTCTGCATCTGATGGAAAAGAAGTGGTAGAAAAGTTTAAAATGTCGGAGGTAGGAGAGTATAAGATTATTCTTATGGATATTATGATGCCTGAGATGGATGGACTTACGGCTACTAAAAAAATACGAGAATTAGATAGAGAAGATGCTAGGTCTGTTGGAATTATTGCAATGACAGCTAATGCATATGAAGAGGATGCTAATAAGTCAATAGCGGCAGGAATGGATGAGCATCTAATAAAGCCAATAGATTATAATAAATTATTTGAAATATTAGAAAAGTACAATAGATAATTAACACAAACATAAGAAAGAGTGATATAATAGCAGTATATGGTAACAGTTTATTCAGCTGTCGGCTGAATAGTTACAGAATATGTTGTAATTATTCTAAAATTGTAGAAATTTGGAAATGAATCTGATATAATAGCTTTGTCGTTTATAGGATTTAGTGAAAGTTTAGATGATTTAAATAAAATAAGATTTTTGCAATTTAGAGTATATTTTATTGTAAATATTGAATAGAATTTTAGTTATACAGAGGAGAGAATATATTGAATAGATTAAAAAAGCTTTCTAAAGAAAATGAGGATTTTTTTAAAGAGGTATATTTTGAAGTTAGAACAAGTTCAAGATTTAATGAATGTGAAAAATTTATTCAACATGGTAATACTTCGGTAAAACAGCATGTAATAATGGTAACACTTTTAGCATTGAATTTAAGTGAAAAATTACATATTAAGGTGAATAAAAAGGATCTTATTAGAGGTGCTCTATTACATGATTATTATTTATATGATTGGCATAATAAAAAGTTAAAAGATTTACATGGTCTTAATCATCCAAGAAGAGCATTGAAACAAGCTTTAAAAGAATTCGAGCTAACAGAACAGGAGATAGATATTATAATGAAGCATATGTTTCCATTAACATTACGTCCACCTAGATATAGGGAGGCGGTGTTAGTTTGTATTGCTGATAAAATATGTGCATGGGGAGAGACAATTGAGGGTAGATTAAGTTTTGGATAGGTGATATACATGCATTTCACATTTATGGGAATGGATATATATTCATTGTTATTTATAATGATGGTATATAGTTTTATGGGTTGGTTTTATGAATCAACTATATATTCAATAGTAGAGCAAAAGCGATTGATGAATAGAGGATATTTTTTAGGACCATATTGTCCTATATATTCAGTAGTTTCAATTGCAAGTTTATATTTACTTCAAGGTGTTGAAAGTGGACTTAAAATAGTAATTATAGGCGGTATGACATGTTGTGTTATTGAATATATTACATCTTATATATTAGAAAAATTATTTGATGCTAGATATTGGGACTATAGTGCATATCCTTTAAATATTAATGGAAGGGTTAGTGCTATATCTGGTTTGTTTTTTGGATTGGCAGTTTTATTTTTAGTAAAGATTGTACATCCATTTATGCTAAGCATAGTTCATAGAATGAGTTATGAAATGAGAGTAATTGTTGGTATTTCTTGTGTTTCAATTTTTATGATTGATTTAATTGTTACTACTGTTAGTATGTGTAATCTTAATAAGAAATGTAAGGAAATATATGATTATTTAAATGATTACTTAGATAATAAGTTTGAGATTATGACAGATAAAGGACGATATTTAGAAGAGAATCTTAAGTTTGAAAAGAAAGCAGATATTATTGTTAAACTTTCTGGAATGACTAAAAAGTTTAAGGATAATGAGACTCACTTTTTTAGAGCATTCCCTGGATTTAAATCAACAAAATATGCTGATTTATTTGATAAAATCAAACTAATTTATAAAAGAAGAACTCCAAAAAACTAAAATTTTCTGAATACTTTCAGAAAATTTATTGAAATATGCTTGAAAATGGGGTATAATTCGAAAAAGGTGGAGTTAATATATTGGCTGTAACACAAAGGGATATGTTGTAAGGAAGTTGTAATTATTTTGGTAGTTATGATAAGGTTTGTAAATAAACAATTCAATATTTTCGTTTTATGAAATGGTTATAGGAGTATTAACGGTTTCCACCTAAATAAATATATTTAGGAGGAATAAGGATGAAGAGAAATTTCAACAAAAAAATTCTAAGCATAGTATTAGTACTAGCCTTAGTTGCTGGTTTATTTGGTGGATATTTAGTAACTAAATCAAACAAAGCCTCAGCTAAGAAAAATGAAGCAAGTGTAAAAGAAAAACTTATTGCTGAAAGAAACAAAATGCACAGTTCTAATCTTAAAATGAACACAGAAGCAAGTGAAAAAGAAGTTGTAAGAGCAATAATTACACTTAAAGCAGATTCTGTTGCTGATACTAATAACATTTCTGATTATAATTCAAAACTAAAATCTAAAGAGAATAAGATTATTAGTAATCAAAAAGCACTTGTAAAACAAGTTGAAAAGATTACAGGAAATGAAGTTGTTAATCAAACAGCTTATCTTGTTAATTCATTTTCAATTGATGCTACAAGAAAGCAGATGAAGAAAATTGCAAAATTAAATGGAGTAGATAAAGTTTATGAAGCTTCAACATATAAACCTACAATGGCAACAGCTGTTGATGAAGGTAATGTAAGAGCAGTATGGGATGAAAAGAAATATGGTTATACTGGTGAGGGTGTTGTTGTATCAATAATTGATACTGGTGTTAACTATAAGCATCAAGATATGGTATTAGATGAAGGAGTAAAAAATAAATTCACAAAAGCTGAATGGAAAGAGAAAATTAAACTTTTAGGCTATGGTGAATATTATACTGAAAAAGTACCATTTGGATATAATTATGCAGAAAGTAAAGAAGACTGTATAAGCAAAAATAAAACTCATGGATATCATGTTGCTGGTATAGTATCATCTAACGGTGAAGTTGTAGGTGTTGCTAAAAATGCACAAGTACTTGGTATGAAAGTATTTAGTGATAAATCAGAAGGTGCAATGACAGATGATATCGTTAAGGCTATTGAAGATTCTGTAAAACTTGGTGCAGACATTATTAATATGAGTTTAGGTGCTACAAGAACAGTAGTTGCTGATGATGATTATGAGCAAATCGCAGTTGCTAACGCAACAAGAGATGGTGTTATCTGCTGTATAGCTGCAGGTAATGAAGGAACATGTACATCTTTTAATGGTGATGATACTAATCAAATGGAAATGGAAGATGTAAGTACTGTTGGAACACCTGGTGTATCTAAATCAGCTATAACAGTTGCATCTGCAGATAATATCTCTAGCACAAAATTAAGTACAATGAATGCAAAAGTTAATGGTAAAGAAGAGACTTTTGAATATTTTGATTTTGTTGGGCATGGATTTGATATGGCCAATATAGAAATGGTTAATGTAGGACTAGGTGTTGATGAAAATAGACAGATAACTTTTAATCCAAGTGATGTTAAAGATAAAGTTGCTGTAGTTATGCGTGGTAAATCAACATTTAACGATAAGATGTATAGAATATCAAAAGCAGGAGCAAAGGGAATTGTATTAGTAGATTATACTGATGTAATAAGTACAAACATATCTTGCAATGATTGGTATGGAGTACCTGTTATTGTTGTTGGTAATACTGTTGGTAAGAAATTAATCGAGGCAGCAGATGCGAAAGCTACTTTTGAAACAATTAAAACAGAAGCAAAGACTGAGCTTTTAGATGTTAGAATGTCAAGTTTCTCATCATGGGGTACTACTAATGAGATAGATATTAAACCAGAGATTGCAGCTCCAGGTGGAAATATCCTAGCACCAGTTGATGGCGAAGACAAATATGCAACTTTAAGCGGAACATCTATGGCAACACCATTTGTTGCTGGTAGTGAAGCTATTATGGTAAATGCTATTAGAGCTAAAGGATTAAAACTTAAAGGTGATAAATTAGTTAATTTTATGAAAAATTCATTAATGAATACAGCTGATTGTATCACTGATCCAGATACTAAGTTACCTTATTCAGTTAGAAAACAAGGTGCTGGTATGGTAGATGTATATGGTGCAGTTGAAAACAATGTAATTGCAACTACTAATGGAGATGCCAAAGTTGAGTTAAGAGAAGTTAAGAATGGACAAACATTTGAAATTAAATTAACTAACTATGGTAAAAAAGATGCAATATATAAGTTAAAAACAACTCAGTTATATACTGATTATACAAAGAATGATTTTGAAAATGGTACATATGAATATGGAATTAAGCCTGTTAATGGTGCTATTATCAAATATAGTACAAATAAAGTAAAGGTTCCTAGAAAGCAATCTGTTACAGTTAAGGCTAAGGTAATTATACCTAAGGAATTTGAAAAAGAACATTTCGTAGAAGGATTCATTTCTTTTGAAGGAAATAAAGTTCAAAATCTTGGAATGCCTGTACTTGGTTTCTATGGTACATTTGGTAAAGAGACTATAATTGATAATTCAATTTATGATTTAGAAAATGCTAAATTCAACGGAACAAATAATGCTTTAGGATTATCATCAGCTACAGGTCTTGTAGGATATGGAGATGGAGAGCTAGATGATTATCTTGGAAGACAATATGATAAGGTAGATGCTAATGGTGCAGATACTAATGGAACAGAAGTAAATAGTAAATTAACTATTTCAGATAAAGCAAAAATAAGTAGAGCAGCTGAAACAGCTGGTTTAGTTGATAAAGATGCTCCAAATGCTTCAGATGCAGTTGAAGTTAAAGTAGGTGACACTGCAGAACTTGCAATTGTTGGTGATGGAGATTATGGTTTATATAAATTAACAACTAAAGAAAAAACTGGTTGTAAGATATATGTAAATAACAATTTAATGCCATATATTGCAATATATGATAAGAATATGAATCTTTTGGTAAGTAATGTTATTATGCCATCAGTTCTTGGAAAAGGAAAAGTTGAATTCAGTATGAAGAAGAACAGCCAGTATTATGTTAAAATAGTTGCAGAACAGGCTGAACTTGGATTATATGAAGTTAATTTTGAAAAGTCTGATTATTATGAAATGGAAGATTTATCAAAGATTAAAGTAGATAAGAAAAAGACTACAGTTACAAAAGTAAAAGCTGGAAAATCTACTACGGTTAAAAATAATGGTGATGACGAACAAACATTATTATTTGAACCAAAGAAAGACGGATATTATACATTTACAATTAATACTGATTCGTTCATGGATTATTCAATGTATGAATATACTAAATCAGGATTTAGAAAGTACACATATGTGGATACAGTAACAGAAGGTTCAGGGTTTAGTAAGATAGAATTTGAAGTAGGACTTAAAGCTAATTCAAAATATGCAATTGATTTGGCTACAGATGTTAATTACTTAACTTCTAGCAAATATGCAGTAGTTTCTGTAGAGGAAACAGATGGAAGCAGTAATTCAGCACTAACATCTTCATTTGATGGTAATACAAATGCATTTTCGCCTAATGCAGATGGTGTAAGAGATGGTGTTGCACCATATGTAACACAAATTAGAGATGCATCTGAAGTTGCAGTTAAAGTATTAGATTCTAATAAAAATGTAGTTAGAACTATTTCAAGATCTACAGATACATATAAGTTAGGATTATCATCTTTTGCTAGTGGTTATTATGCTACAGAATATGTTGATTATACAACAGGTAATATTGTTAACTGGGATGGTAAATTGTATAATAAAACATCTAAAAAATTTGAGTATGCAAAAGATGGTCAATACTATATTCAATTAGAGTCAAAGAGTAATAAGAATTCATTACCTCAGATTGTAACTATGCCTGTTAAAGTTGATACAGTTGAGCCTACAGTTGAGAAATATGGATTAACTAAGAAAGGTGAAGATACAATCCTTTCATTTAAGGCAAAAGATGATCAAGCATTGTCACCATATTATTATTTATACGTACAACAATCTAATGGATTAGATGGTGAAGAGGCTGATATGATAGATCAGGGATATGGAGATATTTATGCAAGAACTGCTCAAAATGATAATGGTGAATATGAGGTTAACTTAGGTAAGGCAGTTAATGCAGATGTTTATTTAATGGTTGAAGATGCAGCAGGTAATGTTGGTATGGAGAAAGTAGTAGTTAATGCGAATACTATTTCTGAAGATACTGATAGTGAAGACATAGATGCAGAAGATATGGAAGATGTTGATTATGAGGAAACAGCTGTTCCAACAATTGAACTTGTAAAAGACTCAAATATGAGCAAAGTTAAATATTATTCATTACAAAATGAATCAGTAGTATTATTAGATAAGAATGCACCTACTAATATGAATGTTAAGTTTAAGGTTACTGATGCTGATTCAAAAAATGAAGAATTGTATGGTTTATATGAAACAGATAAAGGAGATATGGATTTTGTTACAGTTGATGAAAATGGAATGATTACTGTACCAGTTAATCGTTCATCAAGAACAATTACATTGGGAGTAATTATTCTTGATGCAGATAATAATATAAATGGAGCTACTGTACAGTTATTTGACTCAACTAAAGAAGAAGAGTTTACGGATGCTTGTACGGAACTTGACTTAGGAGTTACAGTTGAACTTGAAGATACTTTTATTACAAAAGATATGCTTAATGAGGATGGAACATTTACTTTAAGAGGTACTGTTGCTTCTAATCCTGATAAATTTGTAATTAATGGAGAAAAGATTTATGTAAATCCTTCTGATTACTCATTTGAGCATGAGATGAAAATTAATTCAGGTAAAACTAGAGTTAATGTAGAAGTTGAAAAGAATGGTGTTGCAACTGATGCAACAGTAGACTTATATTATGATGATATAATAATTAAATTAAGTGATTCACTTAAGAAAGATGCTAAGGGTGTATATCAAACTAATAATAGTGTATTTAACTTAGCAGGAATAATTACATCATATATCAGCATTGGTGCAATAAATGTTAATGGAGAAAACCTATATATGGGTGGAGACTTTATTAGCGGAACAATTGATAAGCCACTTACTAAGAACTTTAGTCATAACATTGAGTTAACTGAGGGAATTAATACAATAACAGTTGAAGCATTTGACTTCGCAGGTCATAAAGTTGAGAAAGAAATAACTGTTAATTATACTCCAAGTAAATAAATATAATTTATAATAAAAAAGAACAGAGGGTCATTTATGGCTCTCTGTTCTTTTTTATGTAAATATTTAAATCGTCACTAGAATAGAATGACTATTGGAATTATTTGGATAATTTGATATAATTTAGTTATTAATGTATAAAGGAGAGGTACGCTATATGAAGAGAAAACTTAGTTCTAAGTTAAGTAGTATTATCTTAGTTATTGCTTTAGTATTATCAACATTTTGCGGCTATTGTGAATATAGTATAGTTGATGCTTCAGCAATGACTACTTCTTTGAGTAAATTACTAGGAAAAAATAATTCTAATAAGACTTCAAAGAAAAATGTAGAGGAACAGACAAAGAGAATTATTGTATCTTTGGATGAAGATTCTGTCTCTGACAATAATAAAGTTACTAATTATAGTAAGTTATTGCAGAAGAAAGAAAATACGATAATTAAGAAACAAGATAGTGTAGTAAAAAAGGTTGAAAAAATAACTGGGAATAAAGTGAGAAAACAATGTAGTTATTTAATCAACGCTTTTTCAATTGATGCAACAGATTCTCAAATTAGTAAAATTGCTAAAATTGAAGGTGTTGATAAAGTTTCTGAAGCACTGGTATATAAACCACTAATGGCTAATGCCGTTAAAAATGGTAATGCAGTTAAAGAATATGCTGATGAGAAATATGGTTATACTGGAGAAGGTGTAGTCGTAGCCGTAATTGATACAGGAGTTAATTATAATCATCAGGATATGGTACTTGATAAAAATGCTAGGAAGAAGTATTCTGAGTCTAAATGGAAGGAAAAGATTAAATTATTAGGATATGGAAAGTATTGCTCAGAAAAAGTACCTTTTGGATATAATTATGCAAATGGAAAGAATGACTGTATTTTAGACGGGCTAGATCATGGTTATCATGTAGCAGGGATAGTTGGTGCTAATGGAAAGGTAACAGGTGTTGCAAAAAATGCTCAAATTATAGGGCTTAGCGTATTTAACGAGTATGGTTATGCTACTTCAGATGATATAGTATGTGCAATAGAAGATGCAGTGAAATTAGGTGCAGATATAATTAATATGAGCTTGGGAACATCAGGTATTATGGCTAGTAGTGAAGATTATGTTAAATTAGCTATTGATAATGCAACTAAAAATGGAGTTGTTTCATGTGTAGCAGCAGGTAACGAAGGTACAGCTACAGGTGAAGGAGATAATACAAATTTATTAGGACTAAAAGATACATCTTATTCATCAACTCCAGCTTCAGCAGAAAATGCTTTCTCAGTTGGAGCAGCTTCTAATCCTGAGTACAAAAAGGCAGGAATTATTAATGCACAAATAGGTGGAGAAGAAATTGAATTTGATTATGTAGATTTAATGGGGTATGGTTTTGATGTAGAAGACGTAGCTATGGTTGATACAGGATTAGGTCTAAAGTCAAAGAATACCTTGACTGTATCAGAAAGTGAAATAAAAGACAAGGTAGCAGTGGCAAAGAGAGGAGAATTTACTTTTAATAGTAAATTATATTATTTATCAAAAGCAGGTGCTAAGGCAATAATTTTGGTAGACACTGAAGAAACAATAACCAATAATATTACAGCAAGTAGTTGGCATGAAGTACCTGTAATTTTTGTAAATAGTATAGATGGTGAGAAAATAATTGAGGCTGCTAAAAAGAAAGCAAAGATAAGTGTTATCTCAGATACACCTAAGGAAGAGTCACATACATCGGCTCAAATGGCAGAATTCTCTCAATGGGGACCTACTCCTAATTTGAAAATAATGCCAGAAATAGTTGCACCAGGTGTAGATGTTAAGTCGACAGTAGAGGGAAAAGATAAATATGAAAAAATGAGTGGAACCTCTATGGCAACACCATTTATAGCAGGTGCAGAGGCTATTATGTTAAATGCTGTTAATGCGAGAAAGATGAATATTAGTAAATCCAACTTGAACACTTTTTTGGAGAATTCATTAATTAATACAGCTGATCCTATAATGGATAGTACATCAGATGCACCTTATTCTGTTAGATATCAGGGCTCTGGTATGGTAGATGTATATGGTGCTGTTAATAATTATGTATTGGCAACTTATAATGGTATTGCAAAAGTTGAACTTGGAGAATTTAAATCAAATAAAAGTTTTAGCATTAAATTAACTAATTATGGTGATAAGAAAGCTACATATGATTTAAAAACTGCACAGGTTTATACTGATAATACAGATAATTCAGCGGAATGTATATATAATATTATGCCTGTAAAAGGAGCTAAGGTTACATTTAGTACTAGTAAGGTTTCTGTTCCGGCTAAAAAAAGTGTAACAATTAAAGCAAAAGTATCTTTACCAAAAAGTTTTCCTACCAATAGTTTTGTAGAGGCATTTATTAAATTTGAAGGAAATAATGTTGAAAATATTGGAATGCCGTTATTAGGATTTAATGGTGATTGGGGAGCTGAAGATATTATTGATAAATCAGTATATGATAGTAAGAAAGCAAGTTTGGATAATGTTAATAATATTACTGGAATAACTTCTAGTACTTGTTTGTTAGATCAAGTGGGAAATCTATATAGAGATATTCTTGGAACCTATTGGGTCAAAACAAAAAACTTTAAAGAATATGGTGAGGAATCATCAGATGTTGATATCTATACATTGTATGATCTGAAGGATATGTCAGATGCGATAGATGTTAAAGTTGGCGACAAGACAAAATTAGCATTCATTAATCATGATGAACCAGTGTTATATAAATTAACAACTTATTCTAAAACAGGCTGTAAGATAGTAGCACCAGAAGAAATAGGAAATGTTTTATATAATATTTATGACGAAAAAGGACACTTATTATTAACTAATAAATATGAACTTGATTTTTCTTACGGTTTTGATTTTTTTAAGATAAGTATGAATGCTAATACTAGCTATTATATTGAGTTAATCCCATATTCAGGAGAACTTGGAATATTTGATATAGAATTTGCTGAATTTGATTATGATAGAGATTATGATATTACATATGATACTTATTCGATATTGGATAGTGAAAAAATTACATTGGATAAGACAACTGAGATAAAGGCTAAGTCAGAAGGGGGACAATATGCATTATTTACTCCTAAAGAAACAGGATATTATTCTTTTGATTTGGAAGAAAACTCAATTATTAATTTTGGCGTATATGATTATTTAGCAGATAGTGAAGAATTCGAAAATGAGCTTTTGATCAATGCTATGGGATTTAAAAAGCTACATAGAACTACTAAATTAGAGGCAAATAGATTATATGTATTATATATAGATTCAGAAAAGACAGACAATGATATAGTCACTAAGATTACAGTTTCTAAATCAGATGGCAAGGATGCATATGCGCTTGAACCAAGATATAAAGGTTCATATAATGCTTTTTCACCAAATGATGATGAAATAGGTGATACAGTAGTTCCTGGAGTTACTACAATAAGAGATGCTAAGTATATTAAGGTAAATGTATTAGATAAGAATAAGAAAAAGATTCGAACAATAGGAAAATGTACTGGAAACCGAAAACAAAATTATAGTAATTTGTTCTATTTGAATAAAGGTATGGAAATATATGCTGCTGGAGATATTGTATCATGGGATGGAACTTATTACAGTACGGTAAGAGGCGAGTATGTTAGAGCTAAAGCCGGACAGTATTATCTTCAGATTTTGAGTCAAATGGAAAGTGGACAGAAGGTTCAATCTGTTACAATACCTATTAAAATTGACAATACAAAACCTAAAATAGAGAAATTTACGACAAAAAAGATAAGTAATAAAAATGGACAAGAGGATACAATTATTACATTTAAGGCAACGGATAATGTGGCACTAGCACCTTACTTCATCGTAAATGTTGATCAGATGAACGGAAAAAATGAATATATAGATACTAGATATAGCTATTTGTTTGCAGAAACAGATAAAAATGCTAATGGTGAATATGAATATAATATTGGAAATATTGAGGATTCAAAGATAAGCATAACCTTTAGTGATACAGCAGGTAATTGTGTAACTACTAAGACTATTTCGGGTAAAAATTATTCTGAGAATGATGAAGAAGCAGTAGAAGATACACCAAAATATGAGTTATGTGAAGGTGTTATGTTGTACAGTGAGATGAAAGATGGGGATTGTATAACAGGAGAAGATGAAATTTATTATATAACAGGTAAGTGCAAGGATAATTTACAAATTAAAATTAATAATGAAGTTGCAGATAAATATAAAGATGAAGAGGGAAAGGTAAAAAAAGATTGGTCATATTTTGAAATTGAAGCACCTCTAAAGATAATAGATAATAAGTCTAGTATACATATAGTGGTGACTGATACTAAGACTAAAAAGGTTATATTTGATAAGAACTATAGTCTTATTATAGACAATACAGAGCCTACTTTAGACATTATAGATAACTCAAATATGAATGCTATGTTTGAAGAACCTAAGAAGAATAGGGCGTTTATATTACTTAAAAAGGTAATTAAAGATGCATTTGAGTTTGATGTGAAGGTAAATGATGATAACTTTATAGAAGACAGAGTAGTTCTAGATGAACTGTCTACAAGTAGTGTTACATATATAGGCAATCAAACTTATAGAGTAAAAGTGGAGAATCCGTCATCATATAATTACATAGGCTTGAATGTTAAGGATGCAGCTAGTAATGAGACTATGTATGATATATATGTTTATCCTATTTCGAGACAAGATTTATATGATTTTAATGTAAATAATGCTCAGGTAGAAGTGGAATTTGATAATATGTCAAATGGGGAACAAATTAGTAAAAGTGATCTGAATTCGGATGGAACATATACTGTTAAAGGTAAGTTTGCATACATGCCAGATAGTTTTAACATTAATGGAAATGCTGTAAAAGTAGATGAAAAAACACTTAAGTTTTCACAAAAAGTAAAGATTAAAAAGGGTGTAACTAAGGTAAACTATGAAATTAGGAGAAATGATACTGAAATATCTGATTCATGTTGTATATATTATGATAAAGTCATTTTATCTTTCAAAGGTTTACTAAAGGCAAATAGTAAAGGCGTAATAAAGGTAAGTAAACCCAATATTACACTAAATGGAGTAGCTAGTTCATATACATCTATTAACTCGATAACAGTTAATGGTGATAACATATTTAGTAGTACTTATTGTTCATACTCTAATAATGGTAAGCCTTTAGAGAAGAGTTTTAAATATAATCTTTCTCTATATCCAGGTAAGAATATTGTATCTGTGCAAGCAATGAATGCTATTGAATTAAAAACAGATAAGGATTTAATTATTCAGTACACACCTGTAGTTGCAAAACCATCTATTAAAAGTATAAGTAAATCATCATCAGCAGTTGCTTTAAAATGGAATGGTGTGAAAAATGCAACTAAGTATAGAGTTTATGTTAAAAAGAATAATAAGTATGTCTTTTTAAAGAATACTACTAAGACACATTATACTCTAAAGAATTTAAAACGTAATACAACATACACTTTAGCAGTTAAGGCAGCAGTCAAAACTGAAAGTGGGGTTGTATGGTCTACAAAATACACTGCAGTAAAAGTTAAGACCAAAAAGTAAGTTTTTCTAGGGACTTTTCTAGTGACGATTTGTGTTTATATTAGTGTGATGGGAGAAGAACTAAAGAAACCATAAATAAAAAAAACTTATTTAAAATCGTCCCTAGAATAGAAGTCCCTAGAATTATTTAATCTTCTTTAAGGCGTAGTATGGGGAGGAAGGGGATGAGGTAAAGGTGTCATCATATAGGCTGATAGTGAATTCTTCGTTAGGTTCGTAGGTATGTAGTAGGTCGTGACGAGTTAACTTACGAAGGGTTACATATACAGTATCATCCTTCTTTATTGTTTTAGAGGTAGTGTCTATAATAACTCCTTCGTAAACTAAACCAATATCTGTAGTATGATGTTTTGTAACCTTTAGTGTAATTGTTGGATTCATAGTTGTTTCCTCCTGTGATTTTGTATTGTCAGTTGCAGTACTTGAAGGTTCATTATCAGATGTTATACCACTACTAGTTACATTGTCTGATGAATTGTCATTAATACTGTTATCAGTTGAATAAGCATATGAAGAATCATTTAATTGAGATTCTTGATTGTTGTTAACAATAGATTTATTACTATTTAAAGAATCGCCTGCCGAGAAATTAATTGACTTTTTTGCGTTATTATTTGAGTTGGTAATAAATGGAATGGCCAATATTACTAAGCAAGCAGCTACTACACTAGCTATAGTGTATATTTTTCTTTTTGGAAACTTAACTACTTTATTAGATTTTTTATCTGTATTATTATCTGAACTAGTATTATCTTCATTGGAAGAGTCTTTTGTATACATTCCTTCAGGAAGACCATTTTCTATTTTATTCCATAAATCAGGCGTTGATTCTTTTGCATACTCTTTAAAATTTTTTTCTTCATTATTGTTCATTTTGTAACCTCCTTAATTTATTTATTGCGTTTTGGTAACGCCAAGTTATTGTACCCATTGGTTCCTTTAAAATCGTAGCAATTTCTTTAAAGGTTAGTTCACCAAGTATTTTTAAAATAATAACTTCTTGCTCGTTTGATTTTAGACTATGTATTAATTCTCTGAAACTTCGTTTGGTAAGAAAAATTTCTTCTGGAGTTTCAGATGGTATAGATGTAAGCGTAACATCTTCATAAATGTCATCAGTAGGCAACTCACGTTTATTTTTACGAATAAAATCAATTGTCATATTGCGAGCTATGGTGACTAACCATGCAATATGTCCGTTTTCTTTTACATATTTATCGCTTATATTGGCAAGTTTTATAAAAAATTCGCTTGTGATATCCTCAGCATCTTCTTTGCTTTTTATTACACTTAATACCGTATGATATATTAAAGTAACATATTCAGTGTATATATTTCTTAATCCAGCTTTATCCTTATCTTGGATTAGATTAAGATTATGTTGAAACTCTGTATCTGTCATGTATAATCTCCTTTTCCAATTATTTACTTTTTAATATATCATTCCTTTTGTGATTTTGCAACGATATATGATATACGTAAATGATAAGTTGTTTTTATGGATAAATATTAAAAAAAATGTTATAATCAATAATCGAATTAATTTTATTTAAAAAGAAACGCAGAAATGAGGATTAATCAGATATATCGCTTAGAAAAGAGGAATAATATGAAATTTGTGCATTTAGGGGATTTACATATCGGTAAGAGAGTAAATGATTTTTTAATGTTAAATGATCAAGAATATGTTTTAGAACAGATTATAGATATAATTAGTAAAGAAAAAATAGATGGAGTTTTGATTGCAGGAGATGTTTATGATAAACAAGTACCGTCATTAGAAGCAATTAAGTTGTTTGATGATTTTTTGACGAGAATAGCAAATATGGATGTTAAAGTATTTATCATAAGCGGTAATCATGACTCTGCAGAAAGATTATCATTTGCAGGAAGACTTATAGAAAAATCCGGTGTCTATATTGCACCTATGTATGAAGGAAATGTAATAAAACATACAGCTAAAGATGAGTATGGTGATATAGATATATATATGTTACCATATGTCAAACCAGTTTATGTAAAGAAATATTATCCAGACAGGGAAATAGATAGTTATAATGATGCATTAAAATGTGCTATGGAATCTATAGATATAGATGAAAAAAAGAGAAATATAATTGTTGCACATCAATTTGTTACAGGTGCAACTGTGTGTGATTCGGAAGAATTATCTATAGGTGGTTTGGAGAATGTGGATGCATCTATATTTGATAAATTTGATTATGTAGCATTAGGACATATACATGGTGCACAGAAAGTACAAAGAGACACTTTAAGATATAGTGGAACCCCATTAAAGTACTCATTTTCAGAGATAAATCATAAGAAGTCAATTACAATTGTAGAGATTAAGGATAAGAAGGATAACGAGGTAGATATTAGTATTGAATTGAAAGAATTGAAACCTTTGCATGATATGAGAAAGATTAAGGGCGAGTATGATGAGATAACATTAAAGGAGAATTATATTAATACGGATACACGTGATTATATGCATATTATACTAACAGATGAGGATGATATACCTGATGCAATAGGAAAATTGAGGGCAATCTATCCCAATATTATGAAGTTAGAATATGATAATGCAAGAACGAGAAGTAATAATAAATTAGATATAGTAAATAGAATAGAAGAAAAAACGCCATTGGATTTATTTAAGGAATTATATGAACTTCAAAATAATCAAGAAGTAAGTGATGAACAAGAAAAATATCTTAGAGATATCTTTGAAAGCATAGGTTAAATACTTAGGTGTAATAATTGTTATTATAGTTGCAAGCTTGCAAAATATAGAGATGAAATGTAAAAAAGAAAGTTGGAGATAGATGAAACCATTAAAATTAACAATGTCTGCTTTTGGACCTTATGCAGATGAAGTGGTAATAGATATGACAAAGTTAGGAGAAAAAGGGATTTATTTAGTTACAGGTGATACTGGTGCAGGTAAAACTACAATATTTGATGCTATTACTTTTGCATTGTATGGAGAAGCAAGTGGAAATATGAGACTTCCAGATATGTTTCGCAGTAAATATGCAGATACTAGTACACCAACATTTGTGGAAATGAAATTTTTATATCAAGATGAAACATATACGGTTAGACGTAATCCAGAATATTTAAGACCAGCTAAGAGGGGAGAAGGTTTTACACCACAGAAGGCAGAGGCAGTACTTACATATCCCGATGGTCGAATTGTAACAAAAGTTAAAGAGGTTACAGTTGCTATAACTGAATTATTAGGCTTAGACAAGAATCAATTTACCCAGATTGCTATGATAGCACAAGGGGACTTTTTGAAATTAATTATGGCAAAGACAGAGGAACGAAGTAAAATTTTTAGAGAAATATTTAAGACAAAACCATATTTAGGAATACAAGATAAGTTAAGAACTAGTGCAAATATGTTAAAGCTAGAATACGATGATTTGTATAAAAGTGTTGCTCAGTATATAAAGGGAATAAAAGTAAATGAAAATTATCCACAGTATGCATATTTTCAAGATGTAGTTATTAACCAAAATATACAAGATATGAGTGAAATTGTGGATTATGCAAGTGAAGTCCTTAAATTGGATAAGGCTAAGTTAAAAGAGGTAGATAAAAATATTAATAAAATGGAAAATGATGTTATTAGAATAAATAACAATATCGAGATAAAGAAAAATATTATTGATATTGAAGAAAAAATACATTTGAATAGTAGTAAACTAAAAGAGATTAAGCCTAAAGTTGACAAGGTTAAAGAGGTATATATTCTTGAGGAGAAAAGGTCAAAGGATAGGGAGAAAATAGCTATACAAATCTCAGAAGAAATGGATAAGTTAAAGGAGTATAAGGAATTACATGAACTTAGACTTAAAACAAAGGAATATGAGAAAAAAATAGAGGAAAACTCAAAGAAAAAAGATAAATGTTTTGTTAATAAAAAGCTACAAGAAGATTTAGTGAAAGAGTATAAAGGGTATCTCGAAGAACATAAGGAAGAGGAAACTAGGCAAGGATATATTGAGCTTAATAAGAAGAATGATAGTTTAAATAAAACAATAGAGAATATAAAAATTATTAATAAAAATTTGAAGGATTATTTTGTTATTGAAGAAAAGTATGCTATAGCTCAGAAAAAATATATTCAAATAAGAGATAAATATGATGTGCTAAATAAAGAGTATCAAGATATAGAGAAACGGTTTCTTGATGGACAAGCAGGAGTGCTAGCATCCTTACTAATAGATAATGAGCCTTGTCCAGTATGTGGCTCTAAAGAACATCCTAACCCAGCGAAGATATTATCTAGCAATGTATCAAAAGATATGTTAGATAGGAAGAAAAAAGAAAAAGAGGTTGTAGAGGGAGAATGTAATAAATTAAGTCTGGATGCCGGTAGAATTAGAGGAAGTTTGGATAGTTCAAGAAGTAATTTATTGGAGTTGCTTAATAATTTATTTAATATTGAATCATTAGATAATATTAAAGAGATTATGGGGGAAAAGATGAAGGAAGCAAATTCGCAATTTATTGCCCTTAAAGATGAGGAAAAGTTACTTAAAGGTATTGATGAACAGAGGGCAAAAAAAATAAAAGAACTTGATAAAGCTGAAGGTAAGTTGCAAGATATAGTTAAGAGTATTAATGAGATTGAAAATGACAATATAAAATATAGAACTAGTCTAGAAAAAGGGGCAGAAGTAATAGATTCATATTTAAAAAGATTAAAATATGATAAGTATGAAGAAGCACAAAATAGTATAAATAAATTAAAAGAACAGAAATTATGTATGGAAAAAGCTTATGAAGATGCTAAGAAGAACTATGAGGCTATAAATATTGAAGTTAATGAGTGTGAAACTAAGAAAAAGGCATTAGAAGAGCAATTATTAGTTCAGCAGGAGAAAGCTAAACAACAATTAGAAGAAAAGGAATTTAAGGGAATAGTAGATACAAACGATATAGATATTTGGTTATCATTATATGAGGGGAAAAAGGATGAACTATTACAACTTAGAAAAGAGAAAGAAACTATTGTAGTATGTATAGAAAATAATAATAACTCAATTGATGGCATAAAAAAACAATTAGATAAAATAAGTGAAGTTGAGAAAAGATTGATAATGGTTAGAAGTCTTGCTAATACTGCAAATGGAACTATTTCAGGTAAGAGTAAAATCACACTTGAGACGTATGTACAAATGGCATATCTTGATAGAATTCTTAATAGAGCAAATACTAGACTGATGGTTATGTCTAGTGGACAGTATGAATTGATACGAAAAGAAGATGTTAGAGATTCTAGGAGCCAAGTAGGACTAGAATTGGATGTAGTTGATCATTATAACGGCTCTATAAGAAGTGTCAGAACATTATCAGGTGGAGAAGCCTTTAAAGCATCTCTTGCACTTGCATTAGGCCTTTCTGAGGAAGTGCAGTGTACGTCTGGAGGAATTCAACTTGATACAATGTTTATAGATGAAGGATTTGGAACGTTGGATGAAGAATCTTTAGAGAATGCAATTAAAATTTTAAGTGAATTAGGAAAAGGAAATAGACTTATTGGGATCATTTCACATGTTAATGAATTAAAGGAAAGGATAGATAAGCAAATAATTGTTGAAAAAGATAAGAATGGAGGCAGTAAGATTGAAATGATAAGCTAGGCTAATATTGTATTTTGCTATAAAATATGCTATAATTCTATAAAAGGGGAAAAATTACAAAAAAGAATAATAAGTAGTGAGTAAATATTGTATTATAATTTACTTATATATTTTGGAAGAAGGTATCAAAGGTGAAATTTGTTATCTTCTTTTTGTAAAATATGCAGTTAAATTGAAATATATAATAATTTATGATATGAGTGTGTAAAGAAATATGAAAAAAGAGAAAGTGGTTAGAAAGAGGGTTTTATAAGATGAAAAATAATAAGACGACGTATTATAACATGATTATTTCATTTATTGCAGTAGTCTTTGTATTATTAACATTGGTTTTAGTGTTACAAGGGGAAGAACAGGAACAAAAAATTGATAAGAATAAAGCTGTGGCTTATGCACCTGCAAGAACACCTTCAGGGTTAAGTTACCAAAGTGAAAGAAATGATATTGTATTATGGGCTAAAGCCCAGGCAGATTATTCTACGCAAGGAAATTCTTCACCTATCAGTGCATATCATGCATATTATGGTTGGAGTAATCAGGATTGGTGTCAATTATTCATTAATTGGTGTGGTGCAATGGTAGGAGTTGATCCAAACTATTTTAATCAATCTGAATTTGCTTGTCCAGGTGGATATGATTTTCATAATAATATATTGGGAGAGTACAGAAAGACGACCTCATCAAGTGGGCTGATGATAGGATGGATATTATATGAAACGTATACAGGAGGAGAACCAAGCCATGTTGGTCTATATGTAGGTGGGGGAGAATGGGTTCATGGTAATTATAATACCTATTATGTTCGTAAAGTTAGTAATAATTATGGAACTTTTATAGGGTATGCTAAGCCATTTTATAGATCAAAAGTGAGGTATATTGCGGCCTATGGAAATTATCCAGATGGAAGAGTTAAAGGTTCAGGAAGCTGTGAAGAGTATTTTATAGATGAAAGATCACATACATTAACTACAGATGTAAGTAATCGTAGTCACAAGTTTTTAGGTTGGTATACGAATTCTTCTGCTACAGGTACACCAATTAGCGAAATTACAGTTCCATCTGGTTCATATAGTGCAGGTGTTACAGTATATGCTGGATGGAAGAAGTCAGAGTCACCTATTACTTATGTGACATATGGAGGTAAAATAAATGATTCTTCATATATAACAAAATATCTAGAAGGTGAGACACCTGCTTTACCTATGAATGTAACTAGAGATGGATGTAAATTCTTAGGATGGAGTTTAAATGACCCTCCTACAGGTGATGCATTTAGTAATGTTCAAGCAGGATGGACTGGAGCAAAAACATTATATGCAAAATATCAAGCAAATATTAGTTATGTAACAAAGAGAGGTGTATTTTCACCTGGATATATTGCACCATCAGTATATTATCCAAGGGTTAGTAATTTTACATTACCACAAGAACCATATTTTACTAGGGAGTATTGCGATTTTGCAGGTTGGTATGCTGATAGTTCATTAAGTGTAGGACCATATCGAGTTGTTCAGAGTGATGATGCTTCACCTTGGAATAAGGATATTACATTGTATGCAAAGTGGATTGGTAGAAAATATGAGATAAGATTACATACACATGGAGGAAATGTAACTAATAATAAATATACATATGATTCTGGAAGGGATATATATACTCGGGTTTATCAATATGTAGATAATATACCACCTATTTCTTTACCTACGGTAAAGGAGGTAAATATGAATAAATATATCTTTGATGGATGGTATAAGAGTCCAGATTTTACAGGTTCTACTTATACTGAAACAGAACAAGATAAAGGTGGAGACTATGATTTCTATTCAAGATGGACAACAATTAAACCGAATACAACTGATTCAGACCATGTAGAGGTAGTAAATGACGTAATGAATGTATATGTATATAATGCAAGTAGAGAAAAGAAAACTGCTTTAGGTCCTGTTCGCTCAGAAATAGTACCAATTGCTTTGGCAAGGAGATTCTTTGATGTAGATATTACTGTTTTAGGTTTTACATCAAGCATTGTACCAAAAGATGTAAGAATACAAGTTAGTACAAGTATGAATCCTTCAGACATTTCATCAAGACAGAATTGGATAATGACATCTTTGAGTGGTAAGAGTTGCGTAAAAGGAAATGCCAAGTTCTATACTACTAAAGATAATAATACAATAAGAGTTCATTTACCAAGTGATGTAGATGACTTTATAGGTAGTAGAGGTTCAAAAATTATATATTTCCATATAGTAACAGAAACAGGATCATCAATGTATATTCCAATTAATCTTATTAAAAGAACTGTATATGGAATGCATTAGAAATAAAAATTAAAAGGGAAAGGGCTACTGGCACTTTCCCTATTTAGATAATAAAAAATTATAAAAAAGTATAAAGTTTTAATTAATTGTGTTGATATACATAAAAGATTATTAGAATTTTCTATGTCTTAAAATAAAAATGATTTAAGGGGGGAAAACATTTTTTTATGAGAGAGAAATGATATATGTACAATAGCGATAGCGCAGAAAGGTATACTTACATCTTAGAACAGAGTCTGGTAATACAGGTACATATGAGATTAACCTTGTTAAAAGAGTAGTATATCAATTACATTAGATTATATAAAGGTAAAAATAGTGATAATATAAAAAAGAAGCAAGCTTATTTTAGATAAAAGCTTGCTTCTCTTATATTATATATAAATGTTAATTATTTAGTAATCTTATATGTAACAGCTGTTGTTGCTTCAAATAAATCAGGATTATATAATACATATCTTGGTATATCATCATACCATCCATCAGCAGCTAATAGATAATCTAATGTATGATTTCCGACAGTACCAAAGGCATAACCTAGAATACTAACACCATGACCACCTTCATTTGCAATTTGATAGCAAAGAACACTTGATAGTTTATTATCAACAGCATCCTTAAATACTGTGAAATTAGGTGTGCTTTTCATAGATGCACTGATATTAGCACCTACAACATCACCATATTTTTTCATACCTTGTGCCATTTGGTAAATGGATGTTCCACTACACTCAACAGTGTAATCACCATAGAATGTTCCTGTTTCATAAATATTATCTTGCGTACCTGTTAAATCCCAAAGTTTGTTAAAGGTATCTTGGATATTTCCATTTAAAAGTATATCTTCTTGATTACATATGCTAGTTAAAGCTACAAGGCCACAAGCATATCTATTAGTTGTAGTCATTATTGTCTTCTGAGAAGTTAATGATTTTTCTCTAGAGTATTGAGGTAACATAACTGGCTCAGATACTTCACCTAATAGTTTATCTACTTCTTTAAATACTTCGCTATGGTTTGGATATGCAGTTGGTTCTACAAAATCATCATCACCATTAAATGAATTAGGGAATAATTTCTTTAACCATTTCTTAAACCAATCAGCAATGTTGCCTTGAACTATATAATCTTCTTGTGATTCTTCTTCTGCTATTCCATAATAGAAATTATCAGTATATTCTGTATTATCATAAAAATCTAAGTATAGGTTTTCATAATAGTCTAACATAGCATCAAAATCATCACCATCATAAGTTGTTGCGTTGTAATAGAATACATCGTTATCCTCATTACCATCAGTTGCAGAAACAGCATAATCGATGCCAGTTGTACTGTATAACTTATTAGTACAATCTTCAATTTTAACTTTATTATTTGATTCAGCAAAAGACTTTGAAAGTATATCATACATACTATCGGTATCCTTATGAATTACAAAGTCTGTTATAAGTTCATCTGTAGTAAAGTCAAAACTTGCATATCCGTAAGGTGTATTGTCTTTGTAATATGATACAGAGTAACCCACTATGTTATTAGTTACATTGTATATTGGAACAGTGTCTTTTACTTCTAAGTTTAGTTCTGGCTCTGTTTTATCTGCAAGTGCTAATGCACATTGCTTAGAAGCAAATTCGATTTTGGGTAACATCTTTTCATAAGAATTAGAAATATTATCTGCCTTACTAGAACTTTGACTGTTATTTATCGAATAGGCACATAAAACGGAACCAACAGAAAGTGCTAACGCAGTTACGCATATAGCTACTTTATGAGTGTTAAAAAATTTTTTCATAATAAATACTTCCCCTTTTTAAAATACATTTTATTTATGTGAGAATACAAAATTCTCACAAATTGATTATAGCAATTATAAAAAGGCTATTCAATTTATTTTTTATAAAGAAAATCTTAAAAAAAATTAAAGAGTATGACGATAAACTAATTGACTAAAAATTTTTTGAGGTGAAATATGATGACGACTAGAAGAAAAAATCAAATTTTTATTTTAGCTGCACTTATGCTTGTAGTACTCTTCTGTATGTTTGGATGTAATGTAAAAAAAGACGTTGAGAAAAAAGCTGAGAAAAAAGCTGAGAAAAAGGATAAAATAGAGAAAATTGTTGCTGAACATAGAGAAGAAAATATGAAGTTGTCTGTGGAATTACTAAAAGGAAGTAATGTGGCATATGATAATACAGTAATTTCACCGTTAGCAGTACAGATGGCGATGGGATTTGCAATTAATGGTGCAAAAGGAGTAACACAATCGGCGATAATAGATAAAGTGGGTATGGAAACATCGGTATTAAACAATTATTTAAAGACATATATAGAAGAAGCACCTAAGGATGTAAGAGGAAATATTAACTTTGTAAATGCAATATGGCTTAATTCAATTAATACAGGTTTAGACTTAAATAGTTCATATAAAGATAGGGTAATAGAGTATTTAAATGCAGAGATAAAACAAGAGCCTTTTAGCGCAGGGTGTGAGAAGGTAATAAATGGTTGGGTAGCAGAGACTACAGATGGAATGGTAAATAAAGTTGTTAATAAAGTAGATTTGACAAATTGGTTTTATACAATAAATATTGCAACTTTTGATATGGATTGGGAAACTACTTATAATGTTAATGATATAGAAAAGAAAACATTTAATAATGCAAAAAAAACAACTTCAGATGTGGAAATGATGAGTTCAATTGAGTCATTATATATAGAAGATAATGGAGCTACTGGCTTTATTAAGAATTATTATATACCAAGATATAAATTTATAGCTATATTACCAGATGAAAAAACTAATTTGGAAGAGTATGTAAATAATTTAGATTATAGAAAATTGATTAAGTTGTTAGAAAGTTCTGAAAATGTAAATGTAAAAGCATCAATACCTTCTTTTGTAACGTATAAAACAGTTGATATAAGTAAGACTTTAGTTAATATTGGACTAAGTAGTATTTTTAAATCAGATGCTGATTTTTCAGGTATGCTTAAAGAGGGAATGGCAACTAAACTTTGGAAAATGTATCATACTTCTAAGATTACTGTAGGAAAGAAGTGTTCAGAAGGAGTTATAACATCTAATGTGTCTAATAACAAGAAGAAAGATGTAAGTTATGATAAAGAAGTAGTATTGGATAGACCATTTTTATATATGATATTTGATTCAGAAGAAAGTATACCTATATTTATAGGAACTATGAATAATCTGTAAGTTTGGTTTAATAAGGTATTCTTTTGGAGTGTTTCTATTAAATAATCACGACCATATTTGGATAATGTGCAAATATGGTCGTTAATTATTTGTTAATAAAAAACAATATATATGTAATTAAAAAGACATAATCTTGAAACAAAATTATGATAACATTTCCACATCCAATAATCGTGCATGGAGGACAATAAAATGGCATTAAATGATAGACAAGTTGTAAAAGTCAAGATGTTTGGTAAGTTCTCCGTTGAATATAAATCAAAACAATTGTCATATGACGATATGCGGTCAGAAATGGTTACCAAACTATTGGCATATATTTTAGTTAATAATTCAAAAGTTATTTCAGTTCAGGAATTAATAGATGTATTGTGGGTTGATGATGAAATCAGCAACCCTATTGGTGCGTTGAAAAATCTTGTATATAGGTTAAGAAATATTCTTAAGAAAAAATTAGGTGACGAACAGTTTATTTTGTCATCGAGAGGAACTTATAGTTGGAATCCAATGTATAAAATAGAACTAGATATTGAACAGATTGAGCAGCTTTATTATAAGAGTAAAGATTCTAGTTTAACTATAAATGGAAAAATAAAAGAGCTTAAAAAAATGATGGATTTATACAGTGGAAGTATATTTAAGGTGATTTCATCAGAACACTGGGTTATCCAAATGGAAGCTTATTATAGATCTATGTATATAAGAGGAGTAGAGGAACTAATAAGTATATATGAGTCTAAAAAAATGTACAAAGAGATAAATGAATGTTGTACAATGGCTATAAGTGCTGAACCTTTAGAAGAGGAATTCTATTACTATAAAGTAAAGGCTTTAATTCGTTTAGGAAATAGAAAAGAAGCATATGCTTATTATGAGAAATCTAAGAAATATTTATGTGATAAACTTGGCATACCAGAACCAGCAAAATTAATGAAGATATATGATGAATTCTCTAATAAAATTCAAGTTAATAATGCTAGTATAGATGATATAAACATAGAAATGAATAATCAAAGTGATAAAGGAAATAAGACCTTTATATGTGATTACAATATAGTCTTTAGAGAGATATATAGGCTAGAACAAAGAAGAATAGAAAGATTAGGAATGTCAGAATATATGGTATTATTTACGGTAGGTACCGTTGGAAATGCAAATAATAGAGGTGATCAAGTTACAAAATATCTGAAGAAGGCAATTGACCTACTTGGAGAAGCAATTGAAAATTCATTACGTTCTGGAGATGTCGCATCACGTTGTAGTGAATTACAATATGTAGTTTTATTACCAGATTGTCCAGAAGAAAAAGTAGATGATGTTGCGGTTAGAATTATAAATAATTATATTGATAAATTAAGAAAAAATAAGATATATAATACTATAAATCGTAACAATATTAGGATTTTTTATGATGTAAAGTCAATTAATAAAGAAAATTTATTGGTGTGACTATTATGTGACTGTTCCTATGTAAAATGTTAGCATATTAAATAATTCGTTTAAGAAATTGAAGGTGGGACTTCAATTTTAGGTTTGGTAGTTTGATGCGAATTATATTAATGCACGATATATGGTTTAATATTTTTTGGGAAAATTGTTATTAAAAAAGGTTATTGCGTAGGAATTTTATTCTGATAGCAAACATGGGACGGATGTAAGCTATAAATATTTGCTAATGAAAAGGGACGGTTGCAAATATTCACGAAATAATGGAAGTTTAATATTAATTGGAGAAGAAAGAATGTGAGTTTATTCAAAAGAATATACTTACATTCTTTCTTTTTGTCATGTAATAAGTGGGAAAAGTAATAGTTCAGACAGCACCAAGCCTTTATTGCTTGGTAACGTGCATCCATATAAAGTTTGCGGGGAAAATATTCAATATCCTTTTAGTGTTGACATTGACAATATGTAGCTATAAAATATGTATGGTATTTAGTAACGTTCAGCTATTGGCTGAACTGTTATGGTATTTATGATTTGACGTTAATTTATTATAAAATATGTTATGAAGATTTAGTGGGAAGAAAATGGAGGATACTATATGAATGATACACCGTTGGCAAATAGAGTACATATAGGTTTTTTTGGTAGGAGAAATGCTGGAAAGTCAAGTCTTGTTAATGCAGTAACAGGGCAATCTTTAGCTGTTGTTTCTAATGTGGAGGGAACTACAACAGATCCAGTTACAAAGGCAATGGAATTGTTACCATTAGGACCCGTTGTTATAATAGATACTCCAGGATTAGATGATGAAGGTGAGCTAGGTATGCTTAGAGTAAAAAAAAGCTACCAGATGCTTAATAAAACAGATATTGCTGTAGTTGTAATTGATTCTGTTAGTGGAGTAACAGATGCAGATAGAGAGATAATTAGTTTAATAAATAAGAAAAACATCCCTTTAATTGTTGCATATAACAAAGTTGATACTTCTGATGAAAAAGAACAACAAGATATTAAGAATAAGTTGAGTGCAAGTTTAGAGGGACAGTTGGTTAATAATGAAATTACCGTTAGTGCAATAAAAGGATACAATATAGATAAATTAAAAGAAATGATAGCTGCTAATGGTAAAGCAGAAGATAATAAGTTAAGAATAATAGGCGATTTAATTAATCCATCAGATTTTGTTGTACTTGTTGTACCTATTGATAAGGCTGCCCCAAAGGGTAGATTAATTCTTCCACAACAACAGACTATTAGGGATATATTAGAGTCTGATGCAACAGCGATTGTTGTTAAAGAATATGAACTTAGAGATACGTTAATGAATCTAGGGAGAAAACCCAAAGTAGTTATAACAGATAGTCAAGTTTTTGCAAAAGTTTCTGCAGATACCCCATTAGATGTCTATTTAACATCTTTTTCCATATTGTTTGCAAGATATAAAGGAAATTTGGAGGAAAATGTACGAGGTGCAAAAGTCATAGATGAGTTAAAGGATGGAGATAATGTTTTAATTTCTGAAGGTTGTACTCATCATAGACAATGTGATGATATAGGTACTGTTAAAATCCCAAGGTGGTTGCGTAACTATACACATAAAAATTTAAATTTAGAATATACATCAGGAACAGAATTTCCAAGTGATTTATCAAAATATAGTTTGATTATTCATTGTGGAGGGTGTATGTTAAATGAACGTGAAATGAAATATAGATTAGCTTGTGCTAAGGATCAGAATGTGCCGATGACTAATTATGGTATTGCAATTGCGTATATGCAAGGAATATTAAAAAGAAGCTTGGAGATTTTTCCTGGAATACATGATATTATAGATTAGCGGGTTTTAGACGATGAATGAAAAAAAGAATAATATAGTAGATAAAAGTATTTATTATGGTGATGAAACTTTAAATGCTATTAATAATTTTGATTTAAAGAATAAGAAAACAAATATGGAGCTAATATATGCAATAGTAATTGTTAAGAAGGCTGTTGCAAATACTTATATAAAATTAGATATTAATAAGGATAAATATTTAGCTATAGACAAGGCATGTGACGATATTTTACAAGGCAAATATGATGATAGCTTTTGTATAGAAGCACTACAAGGTGGGGCAGGTACTTCAACTAATATGAATGTAAATGAAGTTATTTCTAGTGTGGCACTTGAAATATTGGGTGAAGATATTCACAATTATAATATAATTCATCCTATTGATGATGTGAATAAAGGACAATCAACTAATGATGTTTATCCAACGGCACTTCGAATAGCTTGTATTAAGCAACTAAGGATATTAAGTGAAGAATGTGCAAAATTGCAGGAAACATTACAAAATAAAGAACAAGAATTTGCCGATATAGAGAAGATAGGTAGAACTCAGTTAATGGACGCTGTTAAAATTACTTTAGGTGAAGAATTTGGAGCATATGCTCAGTCTATTGCTAGGGATAGATGGAGAATTTATAAAATAGAAGAGCGATTAAGACAAGTAAATATGGGCGGAACAGCAATTGGAAATAGTATTAATGCTAATAGAAAATATATGTTTGAGGTTATAGAACAACTTAGAAAATTAACTGGTATGGGGTTAGCTAGAGCAGAGTATCCAATAGATATAACACAAAATAATGATGTATTTGTTGAAGTGTCTGGCTTACTTAAGGCACTATCTGTTAATTTATCTAAGATAGCTGGTGATTTGAGACTGATGAATTCTGGACCTAATGGGGGCATAGGAGAGATAAAATTAATGCCTATGCAAATGGGAAGTACCATTATGCCAGGTAAGGTTAATCCTGTAATCCCAGAAATGATAATGGAAGTAGCTATGAAAGTTATGTCTAATGATTATGCTATTACTATGGCTGCATCAAGAGGTGAATTTGAATTAAATGCATTTTTACCATTAATAGCAGACTGCATTTTGGAAAACTTGGATTTACTTATAAATGGGGTTAAAATTTTTAGAGAAAAATGTGTTGAGACATTGGTTGCAAATGAGGAAAAGTGTAGAGATAATTTAAACAAAACGTATTGGTTTGCAACAGAATATGTTCCAATATTAGGATATAATGTAGTAGCAGAGACAATCAAAAATAATGGTGCAGAAGATAATACAGCACTTAATAATAGATTAAAACAGATGCTGGGAAAAAACAATAATCCAGAATAATTAAATAAAGGAGAGGTGAAATGTTTAAAAAGATTAATAAACTATCACAACCAAGAATTTTTGCGTTAGGTTTTTTCTTTGTTATTGCGATTGGAACCTTGTTGCTTAGTTTACCGATTGCTGTAAAACCAGGGGAAGAAATAAGCTTTTTAAATTCTTTATTTACTGCAACGAGTGCAACTTGTGTTACAGGGCTTGTGGTAGTTGACACTGTTACTCACTGGTCTATATTTGGTCAATTGGTTATTTTATTAATGATTCAAATAGGTGGCCTAGGATTTATGACAATAGGTGTTATTTTCTCATTATTCTTAAGAAAGAAAATAGGACTTAGAACGAGGGGAATGCTTCAGGAAAGTATAAATGCTGAAAAATTAGGTGGTATTATTAGATTAACCAAAAAAATGATAGGTGGAACTATTATTATTGAAGGATTAGGGGCGATTATCCTTGCATTCAGATTTATACCAGAGTTAGGTGTTATTAGAGGTATATATTATGGAATTTTTCATTCTATATCAGCTTTTTGCAATGCTGGTTTTGATTTGTTTGGATATCAGTCACCATATAATTCTTTAGTAGAGTATGTTGCAGATCCTACAATAAATATTATTATTATGTTACTAATAATTATAGGTGGACTTGGTTTTGTAGTTTGGGATGATATTACATGTAATGGTTTGAAAGTTAAGAAATATAAGCTACATACAAAATTAGTTCTTGTAACAACAACATTTTTAATAATTGCAGGAGCATTATTATATTATATTTTTGAAAAAGATAATTTATATGCTAATGCATCTGCTAAGGAAACATTTTTTGGAACGTTGTTTAGCTCAGTAACTGCAAGAACTGCAGGATTTAATACTACAGACATTGCATCTATGACAGAAAGTAGTAAGTTGCTTACGACTGTTTTGATGTTTATAGGAGGTAGTCCAGGTTCAACTGCAGGTGGTGTGAAAACTATTACTGTAGCAGTATTAATAATATATGTGTGGAATAATCTTCGTAATACAAGAGGATGTAATGCATTCTCAAGAAGAATTGATGATATAGCAATTAAGAAGGCAAGTATTGTTGCTGTTATTAATTTGGTAATGGCTATTATAGCATCTTTAGCTCTTACTCATTTACAGGATGAACCATTATCAGATATATTGTTAGAAGTATTTTCTGCAATAGGAACAGTAGGATTATCATCAGGAATAACAAGAGATATGACTACTATATCAAGAATAATATTAATTGCACTTATGTATTATGGACGAATTGGTGGTATGTCATTTGCATTATCTTTCACAGATAGAAAGAAAGTTGCACCTGTACAATTGCCTACAGAAAAAATTATGATAGGATAATATTAATACTTAATTTTTAAAGGAATACGTTTTGGATATAATAGGTTCGAAAACGATAAATGGAGGAAATTATGAAAAGTATGTTAATTATAGGGCTAGGTAGATTTGGTCATCATTTATGTAGAAACCTAGTTGATTTAGACAATGAAGTAATGATTATTGATGAAAGAGAAGAAGTTTTGGATGATTTGCTTCCTATTGTTACTACAGCTAAAATAGGAGACTGTACTAATCCAGAAGTATTAGAGAGTATAGGTGTTAGTAACTTTGATATATGTTTTGTATGTATAGGAAGTAACTTCCAAAGCAGCTTAGAGATTACTAGCTTACTTAAGGAGCAAGGTGCAAATTATGTAGTTAGTAAGACCAATAGAGATATTCAAGCTAAGTTTTTATTAAGAAATGGAGCAGATGAAGTTATTTATCCTGATAGAGATATAGCTGAAAAGGAAGCAATAAGACTTAGTGCAAATCATGTATTTGATTATATTGAATTGAATGATGAATATTCAATATACGAAATTCCACCTTTAAAGGAATGGCTAGGAAAATCTATAATGCAAGTTAATTTCCGTGCAAAATATAATATTAATATTCTAGGAATTAAAGAAGGAGCAGATACACAATTGTTACCAATGCCTGACCATGTGTTCCAAGAAAATCAGCATTTAATGGTAATTGGTAAAAAAGTAGATATTGATAGAATATTAAAACAGTTATAGGAAGAAAAAATGGCAAAGTTATATTTTAAATATGGGGCTATGGGAAGTTCAAAAACAGCACAAGCATTAATTACAAAGTTTAATTATGAAGAAAGAGGAATGAAAGTTTGGATTGCAAAACCTTCTATAGATAGTAGGGATGGGGAAAATATAATTCAATCAAGAATTGGACTTAAGACAGAAGCTTACGTTATATCGGAAGATGAAAATATATACAGAACATTTCAAATGTTAAGAGAACGATATGATGTTGTTATTATTGATGAGGCTCAATTTCTTACAGAGGAGCAAGTAAATCAATTAGGTAATATAGTAATTCAACTTAAGGTTCCAGTTATGTGTTTTGGATTAAAGACAGATTTTCAGACAAAGATGTTTCCAGGAAGTAAAAGGCTATTTGAGATAGCAGAGTCTATATCCGAAATAAAAACTATATGTAAGTGTGGAAAGAAGGCAACTGTTAATGCTAGAATAGATAGTTTTGGTAATATTATAACAGAAGGCGAGCAAGTAGAACTTGGAGGAAACGATAAATATATTGCTATGTGCTATAAATGTTACCTCGAAGCAATAAGAGAAAGAAATGTATGACATTTCAACTAAAAAGTTCGAAAAAATTATACAATTATTAAAAAAATCGCATATTGCACAAATAGTTAAAATAACCAAGAGAATATCAAACATTCTTTTGGTTATTTTGCTTAAATAAGAATAAAAAAATTATAAATAATCACTAAAAACTCATATTTATTCACTTGTTATTGCAAAAATATGTAAATTAAAAATGAAAAAATTACCAAAAAATGTAGGGCTTTGGCGATTTGACTTTGTGTATATTTAAAGTATAATTAATAAAAAGATTACATAAATACTAACATAGGAGGACGATAATTATGAGGAAATTAAAGACAACATTGGGAACTACAGCAGTTGCATTTGCAGTATTGGCTACAAGTGTTTTAGGTGGAACATCAGTAGCATTTGCTGGAAATACACAGAGTAAGTTGACTGGTAATTCTGTTGAAGAGCGTGTATTCGGAAACATTGAATTAACAGATGAAGAAAGACAATGGTTAGAGGATAACACTAAGACAATTAGTGATGTTAGTGATTTGAAGGAATTTTATAGCGAGTCAGGAAGCAATTATTTAAATAATGTAAAAAGAGGTGGAGGAGTAGCTAGATCTGTAGATAATACAAAGAATAAGTATTTCCCAGCAATAGGAGATCAAGGTTCTATTGGTTCATGCGGAAGCTGGTCAATGACTTATCTTCAAGCTTCATATACATTTAATAAAGCAAGAGATTTAGATGGTAAGGATACAAAGAATGTTATGTCACCAATGTGGACATACAATATGACAAATCAAGGAGGGAATAATGGTTCAACTTTAGTTGATATAGTTTATCTTTTGTCAGAGATTGGTGCAGTATCAATTGAGGATGTACCTGCGTACACAACAACTTTTAATAGATATCAATATGGGGACTTACATGCAAGGGACGGTCTTTGGTTAAAAGCTCAAGAAAATAAAATTAATGATGCTTTTATTGTAGATTTAAAGACTGAGAAGCAACAAACTCCAATTACTAGTCCAGATGATACTGATTTGGATACTATCAAAATGTTATTAGATAGTGGAGAGATCTTAACTGCATCATCATATGCTTATAAATGGAAAACTGAGAAGATTCAAGCGAACTCAGAAGTTCCTGGAAATGCTGAGCATGTTGGAGAACAAATTGTATCTAGAAATGATGGATACCAATATGGTGGTCACAGAATAACAATCGTTGGTTATGATGATGATATTTGGGTTGATATTAATAAAAATGGTAAAGTAGAAGAAGGCGAAAAGGGTGCTTTCAAGATTGCAAACTCTTGGGGAGAAGAGTGGGGAAATGATGGTTGTATATGGTTCTCATATGATTCAGTTAACCCAGTTTCAAGCGTAAAGAATACTTCTTCAATTAATTTATCAAGTGGTAGAACAGTTTCACTTATGGATATTGTTGCAATGGCAGCAGCTCCACAAGAGGACAAGTCAAATACTTATGCAGAGTTCACTATGAATAGTGCAAAAGCTAATACTGTTAAAGTTGATATTACAGCAACAGATGCTGCTGGTAATAAAACTACTTATGGTGTTACACCTTTTAAATCATCAAATATGTATTATTCAGTTGGACCTTGTGGATTTGATGGAACTAATAATGCAACAGATGGAACATTTACAATTGATTTGAGAAATGTTGTTGCAGATTTAACACCAGATACAATTAATGATTATACTTGGTCAATTACATTTACTGATTCTACAAATGATGCAGCAACTTTAGTTGTAAAAGATGTAAAATTACTTGATACTTTAAATGGTATTACATATGCATCTGATTTAACAGAGAATGTTTCTGTTAATGCTTCTAGTGCTACAGTAAATATTAAATAAATTACATAATTTTATCCTATCTAATAAAAATAAAGACAAACACTCAAAGGGGAATTTTCCCCTTTGAGTGTTTGTTGTTGTGAATTGGGGGTTGCTTTTATAAAATCGTTACTTTATTTTCGGCACTAGATAATTAAAATAAATATTGCAAATAATAAGGGTGTGTATTAGAATACAGTTGCGGAGAGGGAGTAGTGTGCCCCTTCGCAACAAGTTGCTCAGAAATAAGGAATAGCAGTAGATTGGAGGAGATTATGGAAAGTAATAAGAATAAGTTATTGAGAAATTTTTTGAATTTATTTGTTATTTTGGCAGGAAATTCTATTTCTGCATTAGCGGTTGTAACTTTGGTAATACCAAATGATTTACCAACAGGTGGTTCAACTGGTATAGGTTTATTTATGAATAAGGCATTTGGAATTAATATGTCGATTGTTGTATTTATTTTCAATTTACTTGTTTTTATTTTAGGTGCAGTTGTTTTAGGTAAGAAATTTGCATTAACTACTATATTAAGTACATTTTATTATCCATTTATTTTAAATGTGTTTCAGAGAACGATTAATATAGGAGTAATTACAGAAGATAAATTGCTTGCAACAATTTTTGCAGGCTTATTAATGGGAGTATCTTTAGGAATGGTTTTTAGGGTAGGAGCATCAACTGGTGGTACAGATATTCCGCCTTTGGTAATTAACAAGTTATTTGGTGTGCCAGTTTCTGCTGGTATGTACGGAATAGACCTTGTGGTTATACTTCTTCAAGTGTTTAATCATAGACTTGAAATGATAATGTATGGTGTATTACTTGTATTTATGTATACGATAGTTATTGATAAGGTATTGTTATTAGGTACGAAGAAAGTTCAAGTTAAGATTATAAGTAAGAAGCAACAAGAAATATGCGATATTGTTATGAATACAATAGATAGAGGTGTTACTTTACTCCATAGTAAGTCAGGATATCATAAGACAGAACAAGAGGTAGTTTTAACTGTAGTTTCAAAACGTGAGTATATTCGTTTGATTAAGACTATCCAAAAGGTTGATCCTAGTGCTTTTATTATTGTTAGTGAGGTGAATGAGGTAAAAGGACGAGGCTTTACAATTGCCAAAAACTCCAGTTTGTAGGGGAATATTTAAAATCGTCCCTCATCCCCCTACAAACTGGAAGTTGATAGTTGCTGAAAAAGTGTAAGTATGGTATAATGTTTTTTTAAAATTGTTACGGAAAGAATATATTGATTGGAGATGTAATGTTATGAGAATGTATGATTTATTAAGTAAAAAGAAACATGGAAAAGCACTAACACATGATGAAATAAAATGGATGATAGATGAATACGTTGCAGGTGAGATTCCTGATTATCAGATGTCTGCAATGCTTATGGCAATATATTTTCAAGGAATGAATGATGATGAAATATTTGCAATGACAGATGCGATGGCACATTCAGGTGATATGGTTGATTTGAGTGCTATAGATGGAATAAAAGTTGATAAACATAGTACAGGTGGTGTTGGAGATAAGACAACATTAATTATTGGACCAATAGTAGCAGCTTGTGGAGTTAAAGTAGCTAAAATGTCTGGAAGAGGTTTAGGACATACAGGTGGAACGATAGATAAATTAGAATCAATTCCAGGTTTTCAGACTGCAATACCTAATGAAGAATTTTTCGCAAATGTAAATAAATGTGGAATAAGTGTAGTGGGGCAAACAGGTAATTTGACTCCTGCGGATAAAAAATTATATGCACTAAGAGATGTCACAGCTACTATTGATAGTATGCCTCTAATAGTTGGATCTGTAATGAGCAAAAAGATTGCTGCAGGAAGTGATTGCATTTTACTAGATGTTAAAACAGGTAGTGGTGCATTTATGAAAACTGTTGAAGAAGCTGAACAATTAGCAAGGAAAATGGTAGATATAGGAAAGATAGCTGGTAGAAAAGTTGAAGCGTTAGTTACTGATATGGATATACCACTAGGCCATGCTATAGGTAACTCTTTGGAGGTAATAGAAGCAGTAGATACATTAAGAGGACATGGTCCAGAAGATTTAACGTACATATGTAAGGAACTTGCTGCAACAATGTTAAATATGGCTGGTGTAGGAGAGTTACCAGAATGTGAGAAGAAAGTAGAGGAAGTTATAGCTTCAGGAGCAGCATTTAACAAATTGATTGAAATGGTAGAAAATCAACATGGTGATAGCTCTGTTATAAAAGATACTTCATTATTTGAAAAAGCATCAATTGAACATAAAGTTCTTGCAAAAGAAGAAGGATATATTGGACACATTGACTCAGAAGCTTGTGGAATAGCATCAGTTGTGCTTGAAGCAGGAAGAGAAACAAAAGAAAGTGATATTGATTATGCATCAGGAATAATATTGAATAAGAAACTTGGGGAAAAGGTAAAAGTTGGTGATGTTATCGTAACATTATATACAAATAATCCTAGTAAGGTTGAACTTGCTGAGGAGATAATTTACAAGGCATATAGAGTAGAAAAAATAAAACCACAAGAAAGACCATTAATTTTGGCTAAAATAAAATAACAAGTACTTGAAAAGTACAATGCTACAAGGTATAATAATGGGAGCGTACTTAAGGGAAAAGTACGTTGGGATGGTAGAATTATTAGTATTTTTTGGAAGATTTATTAATGAAAAGGAGTGCGATAGTTATGTCTTTTGGGGATAACTTAGAGAGAATTAGGAAAGATAAAAAAGTAAGTCAGGCTAAGTTAGGAGCTGCTTTAGGATTAACTCAACAGATGGTAAGTAGTTATGAAAAAGGTACTTCATCACCTAATATAGAAGTGTTAGTAAAGATAGCAGATTATTTTGGAGTGTCATTAGATGCTTTGGTAGGTCATGTAGTTAATACACCAAGTGCTAATTCACCAAAAGCAAGATTGGCTAGATACTTTGAGAAATTAAGTGATGTAGATAAAGATAAATGCTTAACAATAGTTCAAACAATTGTTGAAGACAGAGCTATAAAAAGAGAAGGTAAGTAATTACGTTAGAATTAGATTGTGCCTAAGGGGATGGTAAAATGAAAATTTTGTCAGTAGCTATACCGTGCTATAATTCTGCTGAGTATATGGAAAGAGCAATTAATAGTTTATTGGTAGGAAAAGAAGATATTGAGATATTAATCGTAAATGATGGTTCAACTGATAATACTGCAGAAATAGGGAAAAAATACGAGGAGAAGTACCCAGGAATATGTAGACTAATTAATAAAGAAAATGGTGGCCATGGAGATGCTGTAAATTATGGTTTAGATAATGCTACGGGACATTATTTTAAAGTAGTTGATAGTGATGATTGGGTAGATTCAGATGTTTTAGTTAAGATACTAAATTTCCTAAGAGGTTTGATTGTATCAAAGATAGATTTAGATTTGTTAATATCTAACTATGTTTATGACAAGGTAGGCGAAGAAAAGAAGAAAGTAGTTAATTATAAAAAAGCTTTACCTGAAGGAAGAATATTTACATGGGATGAGATTGGAAGATTTAAATACAGTCAAAACATATTGATGCATTCTGTAGTATATAATACTGATGTATTAAGAAAATGTAATTTAAAATTACCAAAACATACATTTTATGTAGATAATATCTTTGTATTTAAGCCATTACCATTTGTTAAAACAATGTATTATATGAATGTTAACCTTTACCATTACTTCATTGGAAGAGAAGACCAATCAGTTAATGAAAAAGTAATGATGGGCAGAATTGATCAACAGCTTAGAGTTAATAAATTGATGATGGATTATCTTAATGCAGAGAATGCAAAATTAATGGATAAGAAATGCAGAAAATATATGGTTAAATATCTGAATATGATTACAATGGTTAGCTCTGTGTATTTAATAAAAATTGGAACAGATGAGAGTTTGGCTAAGAGAGATGAATTATGGGATTATTTAAAAAAGAATAACAAGAAGGTATACTTTAATATGAGATATAACTTTGTTGGAGATGCCCTTAATTCTAATAATTGGTTTGGACGTAAGGTTGTTCAATCTGGATATAATGTTACGAGAAAGATATTTAAGTTCAATTAGATGTATAATTGAAATAATAGTATTATAAAAGGATATTAAGACAAGATATAGAATAAAAGCTTCACGGTTCACGTGAAGCTTTTATATATGTTCAATAGAATGCTCATTATTATTTATTTTAATATCTGTATCTTTTTTTGATAGTTTATTCTTATACGAGTAAGAGTATATAAAAGGATACATACAAGTACTTAGTATTATTGCACCAAACATATCAAGTACGGAATGTTGTTTGATAAAAACGGTAGAAAGCATTATTGAAATTGACAATATAATACAAAATGCTAAGAAACCTTTATAATGTTTGAATTTACGCAAAGCTTGACTTTTATATACTGAAATTGCAAGTACAATGGAGTTAAAACAGTGTATGCTAGGAAATACATTAGTAGAAGTATCAGTAGTATAGTAAGATTTAACAATATCTACTAATAAGTTATCTCTAGCAAAACTTGTAGGTCTTAAATTTTGCCCATTTGGGAAAATGGTGCATATTAATAAACAAATTGTCATTCCAATAAATAGATAGCTACAACATTGATAGTATTCTTTTTTATCAAGAAAAAAGAATAATGCTACTATAAAAATAACGTAAAGGAACCATAAAGTATATGGAATTACGAAGATTTCATTAAAAGGAATTAAATCATCTAATTTGCAATACATACTAGTATATTTGGTTGTGACTGTTTTTTCTAAATAAGAAAACCATATTAAATATATAATACCATAGGATAAAATCCAAGCATGACTATATTTTTTAAAGATATTTTTTACATTTTTCAACATATAAAACCCTCTCAATTACTTAGTTATTAACAAAAATTATAGCATAATAAATATGTAGGAGCAACAGAAATTATGTGAAAAAACTATGTAAAATAATAAATATATAATATTTTATTTCTAATTTTTGGAAAATGTGTTATAATACATTTCGGGGAATGTATTGTATGTTTAGGGTTATTGATAGAAAGAAAGGAGAAGACGTATGAAAATATTATTTTGCAATATAGCATATATGGATTATTATAGAGGAATAATACCTAATGTAGATAAGCCAGTTAATATGACAGTTCGTTCAAAAGATCCAAGTGAGGCTGAAGAACAATATAATTTCTTATCTTGTAATTTGGATGATAAGGGCGAAGATGTGTGTTTAGGTTATTTTGCTGCAAAGGGTAGTACAAGCAAGGGTGCTGCTCAAGTGCATATTGAGAAAATACCTGGTGTAGAGAGTGGGGCAGATGTAGTAGAAAATGTATTAGTAGTATGGTGTGCCAAGAAAGAGGGTACTGAAAATAGAACAGTAGTAGTTGGTTGGTATAAAAATGCAAAAGTATATAGATATTATCAAGAAGCAATTTTTGGTGATGGAGAAGATGAGTTCCATCAATTATATAATGTAGTTGCTAAGGCTGAAGATTGCGTTTTATTACCACCAGGTGAGAGAAGTAGATATACTAAGTGGAACGTTCCACGTAAAAAAGGAAGTAGTGGACCAGCTTTTGGATTTACCGCAAATACAAATGTATGGTATGCGACAGAGGAAAAAGCAAAGGATTATATTGAGAAGATGGTCGCAAGAATAAATGATTATAGTGAAGATAATTATATGTTGAAAGAGTTAAATTTGGTTTAAAATATTAAAAAAAATGTAAAAATAGTTGATTTTATCTTATTAATGATTTAAATTAGTAGGTATGATAGAATTACTGGTTGGATTTTATCATAATACATAAATTAAGAATTTATGATTAATAATAAATTGGAGGTCATAGACGTATGTTAGTATCAGCAAAAGAGATGCTTACAAAAGCAAAAGCAGGAAAATATGCAGTAGGACAATTCAATATTAATAACTTGGAGTGGACTAAAGCAATTTTATTAACAGCACAGGAGAATAATTCACCAGTTATTTTAGGTGTATCAGAAGGTGCTGGTAAATATATGGGAGGATATAAAACAATCGTTGGCATGGTTAATGGAATGCTAGAAGAACTTAATATTACAGTTCCAGTTGCACTTCATCTTGACCATGGTAGTTTTGAAGGAGCAAAAGCTTGTATAGCAGCAGGATTTTCATCAGTTATGTTTGATGGTTCACATTATCCAATTGAGGAGAATGTAGCTAAGACAACTGAGTTAGTAAATATATGTAATGAGAAAGGTCTTTCATTGGAAGCAGAAGTTGGTTCTATTGGAGGAGAAGAAGATGGTGTTATAGGAGCTGGAGAATGTGCAGATCCTAAAGAGTGTAAGTCAATTGCAGATTTAGGTGTAACAATGTTAGCAGCAGGAATTGGTAACATTCACGGTAAGTATCCAGCAAATTGGGCAGGACTTAGCTTTGAGACATTAGATGCAATACAACAATTAACTGGAGATATGCCTTTAGTTTTACATGGTGGAACTGGCATACCAGAAGATATGATTAAGAAAGCTATATCACTTGGTGTTGCTAAAATCAATGTTAACACAGAGTGTCAATTAGCATTTGCAGATGCAACAAGAAAATATATTGAAGCTGGTAAGGACTTAGAAGGAAAGGGATTTGACCCTCGTAAGTTATTAGCACCAGGATTTGAAGCTATAAAAGCTACAGTTAAAGAAAAAATGGAATTATTTGGTTCAATAAATAAAGCTTAAGGGTTAGATTTTAAAATGGGTGTCGATATAAATATATGGGAGGTTTCAGATAGAAACTTCCCATATATTATATCTTTTTATAAAAGAGTGTTTCATATGGGCTGTATGTATTATAAGATGGCGAAAGGTGATTTGCATGAGGCAACGTTTTCCAAAATGGGATAACCTAAAGTGTGTGTTAATAGTTATGGTAGTGTTAGGGCATTGTATAGAAAGTTTTATAGATAATTCGTACATGTTTAAAAGAATGTGGTTAATGATATATGGGATTCATATGCCATTATTTATATTCGTGACGGGCTTATTTGCAAAAGGAGCTATTTCAAATAAGGAAAAACTTAAGAATAAAGTATATTTCTTTATTAAATTGTTTTTTATATATAAAGTTTTATTAATGCTTGTTAAATTAATAATGACTGGAGAAGGTAAATTTAGCCTTTTAGAAGAGTCTAGTATACCATGGTATATGTTGGCTATGGCGATTTATTTAATTGTTACTTATATGGCAAGGAATGTTAAGCCAGGCTATTTATTAGCACTATCTATTATTTTAGCTTGCGTTATAGGATATGATAGAGATTTTGGAGATTTTTTAGTATTGGCGAGAGCAATTAACTTCTATCCATTCTTCTTAATGGGATATTATGCAAAGACAGATATGAAGATTTTTGAGTCCAATGCAATTAAGAAAATTTTGAGTGCGCTAGTACTAGGCGTATATGGATATATAATATGGATAAATGTGACTAAAGCGTATGAATTTAGACCGCTATTAACAGGAAGAAATACTTATTTCTCTTTAGAGTTTCCAGAGTATGGAATATTGTATAGATTAGCTCATTATTTAATTGCTATAGCAGTAGGTTTGAGTATAATTTATTTAGTTCCAAATAAGGTTAACTCGTTTACATTTATTGGAAAGAAAACATTATATATTTATGTATTACATGGAGTCTTTATAAATATTCTAAGAGGTCTTAATTGGGAAGAGCATTTAATGAATAATCTTCCAAGTGTTATTTGGAGAGCAGATGTTTTATTATCTGTAATAGTATTGGTTGGACTATGTTGCTTACCTATATTTGAAAAAGTATTCGCTTTTGTAATGAATAGAAGGTATGTTAAGGATAATAAAGATAATTATGAAGTTGATTATTCGGTATTTAGTATGCCACCAAGAGAAGTATATAAAGAAAAACAACATCCTAGTGAAGAAATTTTAAAAGGAAGCAAAGAATAATAATTCTATAATGAATTTTGATAAAAGTGTAAATCTTAAGAGGTTTACACTTTTCCTATTATGTGACTCATAATAGTTTATTCAAAAAGGTTGTAATTGGTATGGTAGTATTGGTATTAGGTGCATTTTTTGAGAAAATACTAAAGCATTTGTTAATTATTACCGAAAATTGAGTAGTAAGAGCATATGTTGAGGTGAGATGAATGGAAAATATTCGTGAGAAAATAGTAGTTGCTCAAAAAGAAATAGAAAAGGTTGTTAAGGGAAAGAATGATAAAATTCAAAAAATAATAGCTGTTATTTTGGCTAAAGGGCATATCTTATTAGAGGATGTTCCTGGTGTCGGAAAGACAACAACAGCTTTGACATTATCACATGTTATGAATTTAAGATATGGTAGAGTTCAATTTACACCAGATGTATTACCTACTGATATTACTGGATTTACTATGTATAATAAGCAAACAGAAAAATTTGAATATAGATATGGTGCAGTAATGTGTAATTTATTTTTAGCAGATGAAATAAATAGAACATCTCCTAAGACACAGTCAGCATTATTACAAGTAATGGAGGAAGGAAAAGTTACTATTGATAGAAAGAATTTTGTAATTCCAAAACCATTTATTGTAATAGCAACTCAAAATCCTACAGGTTCTACAGGAACTCAGAAATTGCCTGAGTCTCAGTTAGATAGATTTATGATAAAGATTTCTATGGGATATCCAGATAGATCAAATGAAATAGATATTCTTAAAGGAGAAAAGACTGATAAATTTAAGGATATTAATCAAGTATTATCAGCAACTGAGATTGTAAAAGTACAAGAAATAGTGGAAAAAGTATTTGTAAATGATAAAATATATGGATATATTGCGGATTTAGTTAGTGCAACAAGAAATAGTGAATATATTCAGACAGGTTTAAGTACAAGGGCAAGTATAGCATTGCTTAGATTGGCACGTGCGTATGCATTTATAGCAGGAAGAGATTATTGTGCACCAGAAGATGTTATAAGATCTTTTTATGATATATCTGGACATAGAATACTCCTTACAGGTAAGGCAAGAATGGAAAATTTATCTGTTAGACAAGTGCTTGATAAATTAAGGGAAAAAATAGACGTTCCTGCTTTGGCATAAAATGAGATAGTTTCTTTTGATATGGAGGAGCGGTATGTATAAGAAAAATAAAGCTTATATTATATGGATTATTATATTAGCCCTTTTATATATGATATTTAGAAATACTTTATTTGGTGCAATATTTTTTTCAGCTATAGTAATGATGTTAATATCAATTATAATTGCAAAATTATTGGTTAGAAGTTTAGAAATTAAAATAGATGTTGATAAAGATATTATAGAGAGAGGAAATAAAGCACTATTTAATATTAATATTTATAATAAATCAATATTTCCAAGTAATAAAGTGTATGTAAAGATTCAGATAAATAACCTATTTTTTGCCGGTAAGGAAGAATGTTATGTTAATATTCCTGTATCTATTAAAGGGAAGGATATTATATGTTCAGATGTAAAATGTGAATATGTAGGTAACGTTGCGATAGTGGCAACAGAAATTATTGTTATGGATTATTTGGGATTAGTAAAGTATAAAAAAAGTATTAGTAGTGAGGCAATTGTTAAGGTAGTACCATCTGAGATAAATTATATGTTGCCTATTAATGAAGCCTATGAAGAAGCTGAAGATGGAGATAAGAAAATAGATACTTTAGATAGTACTGAGATAAAAGATATAAGAGAGTATAAAAATGGTGAAAGTTTAAAGAGAATTCATTGGAAATTAAGTTTGAAATATGATGAATATATGATTAAAGAATCAGAGTCTTCGGTTGAAGCTAATTCGATAATATTAGTTGATTTATTTCAAGAAAATTATGATATATTAAATGATATCATAGAAGTAACCTATAGTTTAGTTAAAAGTTTTATTAATATGTTAGGTAAAACTGTAACTGTAAATTGGTATGATGCAAGTAAAGAAGCATATATTTATTACGATATAAATAGTGTGGAAGATGTTGATATGTTATTAGAATATATCTATAACACGAGATTTGGAAAAGAGCAAGGAATGGTGTGTTTTTCATATTTATTGAAAAATGATTGTGTAAATGAGGATGAATTAATATATATAACGGTTTTGGAAGATAAACAAGAAGGTAGAACTATTGGTATATATAACGATAAGGTTGTGTTAAAGTGCATATAAATAATGATAAAAAGAATATTAATAGTGAAGATACACAATTAAATAGTAAGTCAGGTGTTTCTTTTGAAGGAAATATTAATGTTTTTTCTATAAGAGATTCAACTATACGATATATAATTAATGGCATAATTATGTTTTTTGTGGCATATGGAAGTGTGGTATGTTTTGTTACATCTTTTTCTATAAGCTATGAAAAGGTTATGCTATTTTTTATTTTGTTTGTTTTAGCAATGTTGTATTCTTTTATGCATATTAGCCCTACGACACATAAGATAGGATATATAGCAATTCTTATTAGTTATTTGTATATAGTATTAAAATTAAAAACTATGATAAAGAGTGGATTTGCTAGAATCGTTAATAAGACATTTGAAGAAATAAGCAATAAAATTTATGTTAATAATGTAAGAAAGTATACAGAATATGTTGAAAACTATAAGGCAGCTACCACATTATGTTTAATTATTATTGGTTTTGTATTATTACTTATATTAAATATTGTTATTTCTGAATACTTAAATGTAACTATGACAATAATTTTAACATTGCCGTTAGTTCTAGCAGGACCAAATTTTGGATATAAGCCTGAAATGTATGCTTTAGTAATGTATACAGTGGCTATTGTAGGATTATTAGTATTACGTGTAAATTCTCCTAATAATGTACACAATACTCAAGTTAAGTATGCAGAGAAAGATGAGAAAAATGCAAGGGTGTATGAATTCACTATTATTCCCAAAATACATGCGCAGATTATGTTAATAATAATAGTATTTGTTGCAATATTTTCAGGAATATTTACATTACAATTAAAAAATACATATGAAGAGGATACGGCTATTGCAAAGGCTGTAAAGAATAAACTTAATAATAAAATTGGTAAATTTATTTCTTATGATAATGATGGGGAAGAAATATCTATGGCAGGAGGATTAAGTGAGGGTAGATTAGGTGATGTGCCTTCTATTCAATATGATAATAGGGAAGATTTAATTGTTAGATTTGTTCCTAAATCAAATAAAAATATATATCTTAGAGGATATATAGGAAGCATATATGACAATAATAGATGGCTCTCAATATATGATACAGATAAAAAGAAGATTAGTGATAATTTGGAGAGAGTATATGGAATTAGTAATTTAGATAGAGCTAATGTTAGTTCAATTGTTCTAGATAGAAATTATGGTCAAGGAGTTAATAATAGCATTTACAAGATGGAAGTAATTAATATAGATGCAGATAGTAAGTATGTATATATGCCATATTACTCTATAATAGATGAAAGTTTTATGAAGGTTGCTAGTGAAGATAAAATACTTGCTAAAAATAGAACGGAAAGATATTATATAGAATATTATCCATATAGTAATCAATTAACGAATACTGATGCTTATTATGATGATTATGAGTTTAATGAGGGACAATATAGCTCATATGTGAAGAATATATATACACAGATTCCAGAAAAAAATAGAGCTAAATTAGAAAAATTATGTAAGAAAGAGGGCTTTAGTGCATCGGATAAAAATGTGATTTTGAATATACAAAATTATTTTAAAAAATCATATGTATATTCTTTATATTGTGGAACAACTCCTGATGATAAAGATTTTGTAAACTATTTTATTGATACTAAGAAAGGCTTTTGTGCTCATTTTGCATCAGCGGCAGTATTAATATTAAGAAGTTTGGGTATACCTACTAGATATGTTGAGGGATATGTAATAACTAGTGATATGATATCTAAAGGTACAAGCGTTGAGAATAAGGAAAATTATATTGTTAGTGACCAGGAAGTAAATATGTCAAATGCAATTGAAGTTAAAGTTCCTGATAATAAGGCTCATGCATGGATAGAAGTATATAAGGATGGTTTTGGATGGGTTCCTTATGAAATGACAGTATATAATAGAAGGGAAGCAAGGGGCAATAATGTTGTAAATACTAGAGCTAGAATAGATGGAAAAGAATTTTTGGATTTGGTTGGAACATATATAAAAGATAAAATTAATTATATACGAAATAATGGGGGAAAAATTATAAAGGTTATATTTGCAATAATAATTATTTTTATATTATGTATTTTTCTACGAATTTTTTTGAAAAATATGAGGTGGAAATATAAGCTTAATTCTAAAGGATATAATACAAATATGATATGGTTAGTTACATATTTGTTTAAAGTATTAACTTTCCTTGGGTATGAAAGAAAAAAAGGAATGACAGTTGATGAGTATTTTTTAGAAATTAGGAAGAATAAAGTAGTAGAGGATGACTTATTGAACCTTGTTTCTGAGGATTATAAAAAAGCAGGATTTAGTACACAAGGAATAAGTAAAGAAGATTATATCTATGTTAAAGGATATATTGAAAAATGTTTAAAAATAAAATATAATGAGTTGAGTCTAAAAGATAAGATTAGATATATGATTATGATATAATAATTTATTAAAGACTAGTGTTTTAGATTGGAGAAAAGTTATATGTGGATTGCAGATGGATGGAAAGAGTATCAAGTTATTGATGCATCAAGTGGTGAAAAATTAGAAAAATGGGGAAAGTATACGTTAGTTAGACCAGACCCACAGGTAATATGGGATACTCCTAAGAAAGAGGTTGGATGGAAAAAGAGAAATGGACATTATCATAGAAGCACTAAAGGTGGAGGAGAATGGGAATTCTTTGATTTGCCAAAACAGTGGCAGATACATTATAGAGATTTGACATTTAACTTACAACCTTTTAGTTTTAAACATACAGGTTTATTTCCGGAGCAAGCAACTAACTGGGATTGGTTTGGAGATAAAATAAAAAAAGTAAATAGACCGATAAAGGTGCTTAATCTATTCGCATATACAGGAGGAGCAACATTGGCAGCAGCTAAAGCAGGAGCGAGTGTAACTCATGTTGATGCGTCTAAGGGAATGGTTACATGGGCAAAGGAAAATGCTGTATCCTCAGGACTAGGAGAGGCTCCTATTAGATGGATAGTTGATGATTGCGTTAAATTTGTTGAAAGAGAGATTCGTAGAGGTAATCATTATGATGGTATAATAATGGACCCTCCTTCCTATGGAAGAGGACCTAAGGGAGAAATATGGAAGATAGAAGAGAAGATACATATGTTGGTTAAACTTTGTGTACAGCTTTTATCCGATAAGCCATTATTTTTCTTGATTAATTCTTATACAACAGGTTTACAACCGGCAGTTCTTGCTTATATGATGGGCGTTGAGATTGTACCAAAATTCGGTGGCAAGGTTAAGGCTGACGAAATAGGTTTACCTGTTAAATCCAATGGATTGGTTCTTCCATGTGGGGCTTCGGGCCGCTGGGAATTCTAGGGATGATTTTGAGTAATGGTTTTCTATTAAGAGAACTTTTAGAGTTATGCAGAAAAATTTATATGATTTTTCATTTGAATGGACGCTTTCGCTTCGTTGCTTAGCCTAACAGTACTAAGCTCGCACTGCGATAGATATCTTGTGCTTGCTAAGTGCTGAGGCACGCAAATACCATTCAAATTGAATATTTACTTTTAAAAGATGTTAAATTGATATAGTTAATTAGATATTTATATAAGTTTATATGGGAGATTATATGGATGAAATTATGTGGATGGTACTTTATTTAAGGGGTAAGGTTATAATAAAACACCAGGTATTAGCTTTTAGAGACTAATATCTGGTGTTTTATTATTTATAAAAAGATGTTATTTCTTATATAAATAGTCTTGGAATTATCATTAAAGTTGATGTAGTATCCATATTTTTTAATATAGAGTACATAGCACCAAATATTAATGAACCGAAAACAACTGATAATACAATGCTTATTAATATAAATATTAGTTGTACTCTACAGTAATTTTTACGATTTTCATTTCCATCTCCAAAACCCCATACGAAAAGCATTATTATGTTGACTAATGGTATCATTAAAATTAGGTAAGTTATAAACCATTCGCCCATTGTCATTACTGCTTTATTTGGATCTTGTTGAACTGATGAGTAATTTGTTTGTGGTGGAATATTGTATTCTCCACTTTGATTGTAATCTGGTGTATTTTCCATAAGCTCCTCCTATCTGTAATAATATGTACATTATATATGTATTTTAACTTAAATTCAAGTAATAGTATACGAGTTGGGTTTATTGTATAATTATATGTTAATAGTAATGTTTACACCATTATATAATGATATAGCTAATGTATCTAAAACAGTGAAAATATTTTATTTGATAAATCCTATGACACATATTGTATCATTATTTAGAAAAGGGATGGGAATGCCGGAAATGTTATATAAGATGGAAAGATGCTAAAGCAAAAGAAAAGTTAAATTTATATTAATATATTTCATTAAACAGCCATAAAAATAGAAAAAAACTTCACTAGAATAGAAAATCTAAAAAAAAAATAAAATGAAAAAAACATAAAAAAAAAGCTTGCATACAAGGGAAATATGGTATATACTAGTTACTGTTGTGACATGATAGCAATGAAGCAAGAGGTTGCTACATATTAGACAATAGTCAGATATGTAGGTTTTCTGTGGAGCGAATGTCAAGTTATAAAACTGGCGACAAGTCACTGTACCATATTGTATTCTGTCTTTTTTGACGGAGAGAGTGTGCTATTTTGAACGAGAGTATACAGGATACACACGGGTAAGTGTACAGTCACCGCTTGTCGTACTGATTTTAAGTGCGAAAAGGAGGCGACTTTTTTTATGGCAAGTCAAGTAATGAGAATTACACTTAAGGCTTATGATCATCAATTAATCGATCAATCAGCTGGAAAAATCATTGACACTGTAAAGAGAACAGGTTCTAAGGTGAGTGGACCAGTGCCACTACCAACTAAGAAGGAAGTAGTTACTATCTTAAGAGCTGTTCATAAGTACAAAGATTCTAGAGAGCAATTTGAGCAAAGAACTCATAAGAGATTAATTGATATCATTACACCATCACAAAAAACTGTTGATGCATTATCAAGATTAGAGATGCCAGCAGGTGTGTTTATTAACATCAAGATGAAATAATGATGTTAAAGATTGATATTAATTCAATCAAAGGTTAGACGTCATATAAGACAGATAATCAAATTTATTTAAGAGATATCCTTTAGGGTTTATGTTATAGAGTCCAAGCGCTCGTGTTAGAAAGAGACCAAGCACTTTGTAGTAAGCCGTCTAGGATGATTACACTAGTTGTAATCCGCTGTAGATTATAGGAGGTGCAAGAATGAAGAAAGCAATTTTAACAACAAAAGTTGGAATGACACAAATTTTCGATGAGAATGGTGTCTTAATACCAGTAACTGTGCTTCAAGCAGGACCTTGCGTAGTAACACAAGTTAAAACTGTTGAGAATGATGGATATAGTGCAGTACAGGTAGGCTATGGTGAAGCAAAGAATAAGATCGTAGCAAAGGATGTAGCAGGTAAGAAAGTTGTTAACGCACACGGTGTTAACAAGGCACAACAAGGACATTTTGAAAAAGCAGGTGTTGAGAGCAAGAAATTCGTTAAAGAATTTAGATTTGATAACGCTGAAGAATATCAAGTAGCTCAAGAAATCAAAGCTGATATCTTCCAAGCAGGAGATAAAGTAGATGCAACTGCAACTTCAAAAGGTAAAGGATTCCAAGGTGCAATTAAGAGACATGGACAATCAAGAGGACCTATGGCTCATGGTTCTAAGTATCATAGACATGCAGGTTCAAATGGTGCTTGTTCTGATCCAAGTAGAGTGTTCAAAGGTAAGAAGATGCCTGGACATATGGGAGCTGTTAAAGTAACAGTTCAAAACTTGGAAGTAGTCAGAGTAGATGCTGAAAACAATGTTATCTTAGTTAGAGGAGCTGTTCCAGGACCTAAGAAATCTTTAGTAGTATTAAAAGAATCAGTAAAAAGTGTAGGCTAAGGAAGGAGGAACATACAGATGGCAAAAGTAGCAGTTTACAATATCGAAGGCAAAGAAGTTGAGACAATGGAACTTAACGACGCTGTTTTCGGAGTTGAAATAAATGAACATTTAGTTCACATGGCAGTTGTTCAACAACTTGCTAATAAACGTCAAGGTACTCAAAGCACTAAGACTCGTTCAGAAGTTAGTGGCGGCGGAAGAAAACCTTGGAGACAAAAAGGAACTGGTCATGCAAGACAAGGTTCAACAAGATCTCCACAATGGACTGGTGGTGGAGTCGTATTTGCTCCAAAGCCAAGAGATTATTCAATGAAGATGAATAAGAGAGAAAAAGCAATGGCTATTAAGTCTGCATTAACTTCAAAAGTTAATGATAGCAAGTTAGTAGTTGTTGATAACTTCAATGTTGATGAAGTTAAGACTAAGAAGGTTGCTACAATTCTTAACAACCTTAACGCAAGTAAAGCTCTTATCGTTACAAACGGTAAGAACCAAAATTTAGTTTTATCAGCTAAGAATATTCCAACTGTAAGAACAAGCTCAATCGAAGTTCTTAACAATGAGGATTCAAGAGAAGTAAGAAGCACAATTAATGTGTATGACATAATGAAATATGACACTTTAGTAGTAACTAAAGACGCAGTAGCAGCAATTGAGGAGGTGTACGCATAATGGCAGATTTAAAATATTATGACGTTATACTTAGACCAGTAATCACTGAGAAGAGTATGAATGTAATGAGCGAAAAGAAATATACATTCTTTGTACACACAGATGCTACAAAAACTCAAATAAAAGAAGCTGTTGAGAAAATGTTCGAAGGAACAAAGGTTAAGAAAGTTAACACAATGAACATTGACGGTAAGAGACGTAGACGTGGAAACAACGTTGGTAAGACAGCTAAACAAAAGAAAGCTATCGTACAATTAACTGAAGATAGCGCAGAAATCGAAGTATTTGCTGGTCTATAGGATAAAGCAAAGAGATTTCTAGGATAAGATTTATACGCAAGAAAAGCGTGAAAACAAATATTGCAGAACTGAAAGGAGTGTAATCAATGGGAATCAAAAAGTTTAACCCATATACACCTTCTAGAAGACACATGACAAGTTCTGACTTTGCTGAAATTACAACAGCAACACCTGAAAAGTCTTTATTAGTTTCTTTAAATAAGAACGCAGGACGTAATAATCAAGGTAAGATAACAGTTAGACATCATGGTGGTGGATCTAGAAGAAAATATAGAATAATAGATTTTAAGAGAAGAAAAGATGGAATACCTGCAACAGTTAAATCTGTTGAATATGATCCAAACAGAACAGCTAATATAGCATTAATTTGCTATGCAGATGGTGAGAAAGCTTACATCTTAGCTCCTAATGGATTACAAGTTGGTCAAACAATTATGAATGGACCAGAAGCTGAAGTAAGAGTTGGTAACTGCTTACCACTTGAATATATTCCAGTTGGTACTCAAATTCATAATATTGAGCTTTATCCAGGTAGAGGTGGACAATTAGTTCGTTCAGCTGGTAACTCAGCTCAATTAATGGCTAAAGAAGGTAAGTATGCAACACTTAGACTTCCTTCAGGAGAAATGAGAATGGTTCCAATTATCTGTAGAGCAACTGTTGGTCAAGTAGGTAACATCGATCACGAGTTAATTAATATAGGTAAAGCAGGACGTAAACGTCATATGGGTATTAGACCTACTGTTCGTGGTTCTGTTATGAACCCTAATGACCATCCACATGGTGGTGGTGAAGGTAAGTGTGGTATCGGACGTCCAGGACCTGTTACTCCTTGGGGTAAACCAGCACTTGGCTTAAAGACAAGAAAGAAAAACAAGAAATCTAATAAGTTAATCGTAAGAAGAAGAGACGGTAAGGCGATTAAATAGTCAATCTAAGGAGGTTAGAATTTATGGCTCGTTCATTAAAAAAAGGACCATTTGCAGATGCTCATTTACTTAAGAAAATAGATGCAATGAATGCTGCAAATGATAAACAAGTTATAAAGACATGGTCACGTCGTTCAACAATCTTCCCACAGATGGTTGGTCATACAATCGCTGTTCATGACGGAAGAAAACACGTACCTGTATATGTTACAGAGGATATGGTTGGACATAAACTAGGTGAGTTCGTAGCAACAAGAACTTACAGAGGACATGGAAAAGACGAGAAAAAATCAAGAAGATAGTTAAGTAGATATTAGACAGATCACATTTTATTTCTTATATGTTTAGTACTACTAAGAAATAAAATGTAAACGTTGTATTTGAAAGGAGGATTCATCCATGGCAAAAGGACATAGATCCCAAATAAAGAGAGACAGAAACGAGAATAATAGAGATAATAGACCATCAGCTAAGTTATCTTACGCTAGAGTTTCAGTACAAAAAGCTTGTTTCGTGTTAGATGCCATTAGAGGTAAGGATGTAAAAACTGCACTTGGTATTTTGACATATAATCCAAGATATGCTTCAAGCATAATTGAAAAATTATTAAAATCAGCTATAGCAAATGCAGAGAATAACAATGGAATGAATGTTGATAATCTTTATATTGAAGAATGTTATGCAAATAAAGGACCAATAATGAAGAGAATTAGACCAAGAGCACAAGGTAGAGCTTATAGAATCGAGAAGAGAATGAGCCACATTACATTAGTGCTTAATGAAAGATAAGGAGGGCAATAATGGGACAAAAAGTTAATCCTCATGGTTTAAGAGTCGGAGTTATCAGTGATTGGGATTCAAAATGGTATGCAGAGAAAGATTTTGCTGATAACCTAGTAGAAGACTATAAGATAAGAGAATTTCTAAAAAAGAAATTATATAGCGCTGGAATTTCAAAAATTGAAATCGAAAGAACAGCTGATAAAGTTAAGGCTATTGTTTATACAGCTAAGCCTGGTGTAGTTATCGGTAAGGGCGGATCTGAAATAGAGAAAGTTAAAGCTCAATTATCAAAAATGACTACTAAGAAATTATCAATAGATATTAAAGAAGTTAAGAAACCAGATAACGATGCTCAATTAGTTGCTGAAAATATTGCAACTCAATTAGAAAATCGTATATCATTCAGAAGAGCAATGAAATCAGCTATGTCTAGAACAATGAAATCTGGAGCAAAAGGTATCAAAACTGCAGTTTCAGGTCGTCTAGGTGGAGCAGATATGGCACGTACAGAGTTCTATAGTGAAGGAAATATTCCTCTACAAACACTTCGTGCAGATATCGATTATGGATTTGCTGAAGCAGATACAACTTATGGAAAATTAGGTGTTAAAGTTTGGATATATCATGGTGAAGTACTTCCAACTAAGGCTAACAAGGAAGGGAGCGATAAATAATGTTAATGCCAAAAAGAGTAAAACGTCGTAAACAATTCCGTGGTTCAATGACAGGTAAAGCACTTAGAGGTAATAAGATTACAAACGGTGAGTTTGGTATCGTTGCATTAGAACCAGGTTGGATTAAATCAAACCAAATAGAAGCAGCCCGTATTGCTATGACTCGTTATATCAAACGTGGTGGTAAAGTTTGGATAAAGATTTTCCCAGATAAGCCAGTTACAGCTAAACCAGCTGAAACTCGTATGGGTTCTGGTAAAGGTACTTTAGAGTACTGGGTAGCAGTAGTTAAGCCAGGTCGTGTTATGTTTGAAATATCAGGTGTGCCTGAAGATGTGGCTAGAGAAGCTTTACGTCTTGCAACTCATAAGTTGCCAGTTAAATGTAAAGTTGTATCTCGTGCAGACTTAGAAGGAGGTGCGGGCAGTGAAAACTAGAGATTTTGTAGAAGATTTAAAGAGCAAATCAGCTGCAGAGTTAAGCAATGAATTAGTAGCTGCAAAGAAGGAGCTTTTTAATTTAAGATTCCAAAACGCAACAAATCAGTTAGATAATACTAGCAGAATTAAAGAAGTTAGAAGAAATATTGCAAGAATACAAACTGTTATTTCTGAGCAAGCGAGAGCTTAATCCTAGAAAGGAGGAATTGTTGTGGAAAGAAACCTTAGAAAAACTCGTGTAGGTAGAGTTATAAGTGACAAAATGGACAAGACAGTTGTTGTAGCAGTTGTAGATCACGTTAAACATCCATTATACAACAAAATCATGAAGAGAACTTACAAGTTAAAAGCTCATGATGAAAACAATGAGTGTCAAGTTGGAGATAGAATAAAAGTTATGGAAACAAGACCATTATCAAAAGATAAGAGATGGAGACTTGTAGAAATCATTGAAAAAGCAAAATAGTTAGTGGTGAAATTTATTCACTAATATGGCTGAAAGGAGTATCGTTATGATCCAACAGGAATCAAGATTGAAAGTTGCTGATAATACTGGAGCAAAAGAATTACTTTGTATCAGAGTATTAGGCGGTTCAACTAGAAGATATGCATCAATAGGTGATGTAATTGTTGCTACGGTCAAAGATGCAACACCAGGCGGAGTTGTTAAAAAAGGTGACGTAGTTAAAGCTGTAGTTGTTCGTACTGTAAAAGAAACTCGTCGTAAAGACGGTTCATATATAAGATTTGATGAAAACGCAGCTGTTATAATAAAGGATGACAAGAATCCAAAGGGAACACGTATATTCGGACCAGTTGCTAGAGAGTTAAGAGATAAGCAATTTATGAAAATTGTTTCACTAGCTCCTGAAGTATTATAAGGAGGTGCTAACGTGTCAACAAGAAAGATTCAAAAAGGTGATGAAGTTAAAGTAATTGCTGGTAAAGATAAAGGAAAAGTTGGTAAAGTTCGTTCTTTCGTTGGAGATAACAAAGTTATCGTTGAAGGAGTTAACGAAGTAACAAAGCATACTAAACCAAGCGCAACTAACCCACAAGGTGGAATAGTTACTACAGAAGCAGCTATTGACATTTCAAATGTTATGTACTTACACAAAGGTGAAGTTGCAAGAATTCAATTTAAAGTAGAAAAAGATGGCGATAAGAAGAAAGTAACTAGACTTGCAAAAGTTGCAGGTAAAGATGCTGAAGCTATCTAGTAAACGAGGAAGGAGGTCGAAACATGAGCAGACTTAAAGAAACATATAAGAATGAAATTATGGACAGTATGACTAAAAAGTTTGGATATAAAAATGTTATGCAAGTACCTAAGTTAGATAAGATCGTTATTAACATGGGTGTTGGTGAAGCTAAAGATAATTCAAAAGTTTTAGATGCAGCTATAAAGGATCTTGAAACAATCACAGGTCAAAAGGTTGTAACTACAAAGGCTAGAAAATCTGTAGCTAACTTCAAAATAAGAGAAGGTATGCCAATTGGATGTAAAGTTACATTAAGAGGCGAGAAGATGTATGAGTTCGCTGATCGTTTAATTAACTTAGCATTACCTCGTGTACGTGACTTTAGAGGAGTTAACCCTAATGCATTTGATGGTAGAGGTAACTATGCTTTAGGTATCAAGGAACAATTGATTTTCCCTGAGATTGAATATGACAAAGTAGACAAAGTAAGAGGTATGGACGTTATATTCGTTACTACAGCTAAGACTGATGAAGAAGCACGTGAATTATTGACATTATTTGGAATGCCATTTAGCAAATAGTTAGGAGGAAAAATCATGGCAAAAACTTCTATGAAAGTAAAACAACAACGTACTCAAAAGTTCTCAAGTAGAGAATATAGCCGTTGTAGATTATGTGGACGTCCACATGCATACTTAAGAAAATATGGAATTTGTAGAATTTGTTTCCGTGAATTAGCTTATAAGGGTCAAATTCCTGGTGTTAAAAAAGCTAGTTGGTAGAATAAAGGAAGGAGGTACTTTAAATGACAATGAGCGATCCAATAGCAGATATGCTTACAAGAATTCGTAATGCTAATACTGCAAAACATGATACAGTAGATGTACCAGCATCAAAGATGAAAATCGCGATAGCTGATATTCTATTAAAAGAAGGATATATTAAAAATTATGAATTAGTAGAAGTTGGTGGATTCAATAACATTCACATAACTTTAAAATATGGTAAAGATAAAAATGTTAAGATTATCTCAGGTCTTAAGAAAATTTCAAAACCTGGTCTTCGTGTATATGCTAACAAAGAAGAACTTCCAAAAGTACTTGGAGGTTTAGGAATAGCTATAATATCAACCAACAAAGGTGTAGTAACTGATAAAGAAGCTAGAAAACTTAATGTTGGTGGAGAAGTTTTAGCATTTGTATGGTAATATAAATTTTTATTAGAAATTAGGAGGTGCGGGCATGTCACGTATTGGAAGAATGCCTATCGCAATACCTACTGGAGTAACAGTAACTATTGCAGAAAATAATAAAGTGACTGTAAAAGGTCCTAAGGGAACACTTGAAAGAGTGTTACCTGCAGAGATGGATATCAAATTAGAAGGAAATACTGTAACAGTAACTAGACCAAATGATTTAAAGAAAATGAAATCATTACATGGTTTAACTAGAACACTTATCAATAACATGGTTGTTGGTGTAATTGAGGGATATGAGAAAGTTCTTGAAGTTAACGGTGTTGGTTACAGAGTTCAAAAATCAGGTAAGAAGATTACATTACATCTTGGATACTCACATCCAGTTGAAATCGAAGATCCAGAAGGAATCGAGTCATCTGTAGATGGAAACAAGATAATAATAAAAGGTATTGATAAAGAAAAAGTTGGCCAATATGCTGCTAACATCAGAGAAAAGAGAGCTCCAGAGCCATATAAGGGTAAAGGAATCAAATATGCTGATGAAGTTATTAGACGTAAAGTTGGTAAAACTGGTAAGAAATAGTTAAAGGAGTGAATTACAAATGGTTAATAAACAATCAAGAAGCAAAGTTCGTGCTAAAAAGCACTTAAAAATACGTAACCGCTTCCACGGAACTGCTCAAAGACCACGTCTTGCAGTATTCAGAAGCAATAATCATATGTACGCTCAAATTATCGATGATACAGTTGGTAATACTTTAGTTTCAGCATCAACTCTTGAAAAAGATGTTAAGGCTGAGTTAAATAAGACAAATGACGTTGAAGCAGCAGCTGTTGTTGGTAAGACAATTGCTAAGAAAGCCATTGAAAAAGGTATTACAAACGTAGTATTTGATAGAGGCGGTTTCATATATCAAGGTAAGGTTCAAGCATTAGCAGATGCAGCTAGAGAAGCTGGTCTCGAATTTTAATTAAGGAGGAATTACGCATGAAACGTACTATTATAGATGCTAGCAACTTAGAGCTAGAAGATAGTGTAGTAACAATTAAGCGTGTTACTAAGGTAGTAAAAGGTGGACGTAATTTCAGATTTACTGCATTAGTAGTTGTTGGTGATAGAAACGGACACGTAGGAGTTGGTTTAGGAAAAGCTACTGAAATTCCTGAAGCAATTCGTAAAGGTAAAGAAGATGCTATCAAGAAGCTAATTACATTACCTATGGATGAGAATAAAAGTATTCCTCATGATTTTATAGGGAAATTCGGAAGTGCTTCCGTATTAATGAAAAAGGCACCAGAAGGTACTGGAATTATCGCAGGTGGTCCTGCGCGTGCTGTACTTGAATTAGCAGGCTTAAAGAACATCCGTACAAAATCATTAGGCTCAAACAATAAGCAAAACGTAGTATTAGCTACTATCGCTGGTTTAAGTGAATTAAAGACTCCAGAGGAAGTTGCAAAGTTACGTGGAATTTCTGTTAATGAGCTTTAATTAAGGAGGAAATAAGGATGGCTAATAAATTAAAAATAACTTTAGTAAAATCAACTATAGGCGCTATTCCAAAACACAGAAAGACTGTTGAAGCATTAGGTCTTAAGAAATTAAACAAGACTGTCGAAATGCCTGATAACGACTGCGTAAGAGGAATGGTAGCACAAGTTAAACATTTAGTGAAAGTTGAAGAAATATAATATTTGGAAGAATAGGAGGTGTATGTCATGAATTTATCAGAATTAAAACCAGCTGAAGGATCAAGACATAGTGATAACTTCAGAAGAGGACGTGGACATGGTTCAGGTAATGGTAAAACTGCTGGTAAGGGTCACAAGGGTCAAAAGGCTCGTTCAGGTGCTCCAAGAATCGGTTTCGAAGGTGGACAGATGCCATTATACAGAAGAATTCCTAAGAGAGGTTTTACAAATAGAAATTCTAAGGACATCGTTGCTTTAGACGTTGAATTATTAAATAGATTTGAAGATGGTTCAGTTGTTACAATTGATTCATTATTAAACGTTAAGAGTGAAACACAAACTAAGGGTCCAAACCGTAAGAAAGGACTTATTGGAAATTCAAGAGATGGTGTTAAAATACTAGGAAATGGAGAATTAACTAAGAAGCTTACAGTTCAAGCTACAGCATTTAGTAAATCAGCTGTTGAAAAGATTGAAGCTCTTGGTGGAAAAGCAGAGGTGATCTAATATATGTTCCAAACTTTAAAAAATGCTTTAAAGATTAAGGATATTAGAAAAAAATTGTTATACACATTTTTTGCACTAATTGTAGTTAGAATCGGTAGTAATTTAGTAATCCCAGGAATTAATCCTGATAGCATTAAAGGTTTCTTTGAAAACTTTTCAGCAGTTGGATTTTTTGATGCTTTCACAGGTGGTTCATTCTCAACAATGTCAATATTTGCATTGAGTATTACACCTTACATTACATCATCAATTATTGTACAACTTTTAACTATAGCAATACCTAAGTTAGAAGAAATGCAAAAAGATGGTGAAGATGGAAGAAAGAAAATTGCTGATATTACACGTTATTTAAGTGTTGCATTAGCTGTAATTGAAAGTGCTGCAATGGCAATCGGATTCTCACAAAAGGGATACGTTGATAAGGACTGGAAGATTATATGTATGATGGTAGCATCAATGACTGCTGGTTCTGCATTCCTTATGTGGTTAGGAGATAGAATAACTGAAAAGGGTGTAGGTAATGGTATATCTATTATCTTGTTAATTAATATTGTATCTAGAGTACCAAATGATATTAGTTCTCTATATGTACAATTTATAAAAGATGCAGATATTATGTTTAGTAAGATAATGTCAGCATTAGTAATAATTGCAATTATATTGTTTGTAGTTGTATTTGTAGTTATTCTTTCAGAAGCAGAGAGAAGGATCCCTGTTCAATATGCTAAGAAACTTCAAGGTAGAAAGCAAGTTGGGGGACAATCTACTTATATACCATTAAAGGTTAATACAGCTGGTGTTATCCCTGTAATCTTTACTACATCAATTCTTCAATTGCCTATTATGATTTCAGGATTATTTGGAGTTCAGGCAGCATCAGGAATTGGTGCAAATGGTAAGCATGTAGGAGTATGGCCTATGATATTAAAATTACTTTCAACTAATTCTTGGTTCAAGTTCAATAGTTGGAGTGAGTTTAAATACTCTGCTGGTGTTATAATATACTTAGTATTATTAGTATTCTTCGCTTATTTCTATACTTCAATTACATTTAATCCAATTGAAGTATCAAATAATATGAAGAAACAAGGTGGATTTATACCAGGTATTAGACCAGGTAAAGCTACAACAGAATACTTAACAGATGTATTAAATAGAATAATATTGATAGGTGTTACAGGATTAGCTATAGTAGCAATTATTCCTTTATTCTTTGAAGGATGTTTTGGTGCACAAGTTAGTTTTGGTGGAACATCAATCATCATCATTGTAGGTGTTGTTATAGAGACAATGAAACAAGTTGAATCACAAATGTTGGTTCGTCATTATAAGGGATTTTTAAGTGAATAAAAATCAGTGAGCTGTAGAATTGGAACCGATTTATATCAATCAGGTAAGAGTTCTACAGCTTTTACTGAATAAGATTAAAGTGTTGAAGATTGAAAAATAAATAATTTAAACAGATTAATCGAGTTAAAATATATAAGACTATAATATAAGACTAAAGTGGAGGATTCATTTATGAAAATTATAATGTTAGGAGCTCCTGGAGCAGGAAAAGGAACACAAGCAAAGAAAATTGCATCTAAATATTCAATACCACATATCTCAACTGGAGATATTTTTAGAGCTAATATAAAAAATGGTACTGAATTAGGAAAGAAAGCAAAAACCTATATGGATCAAGGATTACTAGTTCCAGATGAATTAGTTGTTGATTTAGTAGTTGATAGAGTAGCAGCAGATGACTGTGCAAATGGATATGTTTTAGATGGATTTCCAAGAACAATTCCTCAAGCTGAAGCATTAGATGCAGCTTTGGAAAAAATGGGTGAAGCAATGGATTATGCAATAAATGTTGAAGTACCTGATGAGAATATTGTTAAGAGAATGTCAGGAAGAAGAGCTTGTGTTGCATGTGGTGCAACTTATCATATAGAACATATTCCACCAAAGACTGAGGGTATATGTGATACATGTGGAAAAGAATTAATATTAAGAGATGATGACAAGCCAGAGACAGTTCTTAAGAGATTAAACGTATATCATGAACAAACACAACCATTAATTGATTATTATACAGGAAAAGGTACATTAAAAGAGGTTGATGGTACAAAAGATATGTCTGAAGTTTTTGATGAAATAGTTGCAATTTTAGGTTAGTGATTGCCTAATTGGTATAGAAACGAGGATAATTATGAGTATTGAAATTGGGAATCTTGCAATTTCTAAATCTGGTCATGATAAAGGTCATTTATATGTAATAATTAAAACTGATGATGAATATGTGTATTTAGTAGATGGTAAAATAAGAACTCTTAGTAATCCTAAGAAGAAGAGTATAAAACATATTCAAATTATTAACTACAAATCAGAAAAAATAATTATGGATATTAATGAAGGAAAACTTATTAATGAAACTGTAAAAAGATGTTTGAAACTATATATTAGAGAGCAAAATGCGTAAATGCATAGGAGAATCGAGGTAAAAATATATGTCAAAAGCAGATGTAGTAGAAATCGAAGGAATAGTAGTTGAAAAATTACCTAACGCTATGTTTCAGGTTGAACTAGAAAATGGACACAGAGTTTTAGCACACTTAAGTGGTAAGCTAAAGATGAATTTTATTAGAATTTTACCTGGAGATAAGGTTACATTGGAATTATCACCATATGATTTGACAAAAGGTCGTATAATTTGGAGAGATAAATAAGAATTGTATAACCTACGTAGCAGATAGATAAGATTTTATTTTAGAAATCTTTTATAATTATTAAGTAAAAAGTTCTTGCTATTTCATAACAATAGTGATAGAATATTTACTGGACTTTTGTGAAAGGAGTGAATTGTAGTGAAGGTTAGATCATCAGTAAAACCAATTTGCGAAAAGTGCAAAATCATTAAGAGAAAGGGAAGCATCAGAGTAATCTGTGAAAATCCTAGACATAAGCAAAGACAAGGCTAATAATATAGCTTTATTTTGCATTTATTTTAGAGCGGCTGAAGTAGTTTGTACTACTTGTTAATTAATAAATGATTGAGAGTGTTTGTATGCATTTCACCATATAGTAATAACTATATGATATGAACATTCAGTTTTTCAAGTCTTTAATCGGTATAAGATGTTCATTATAGAAGAATAACAGTTTAACATTCTTCTAGTTTTATATTGGTAAGGACATTAATTATGAAAAAAAGTTGTTAAAAAGAGATTGATTAAATTTATGGAGGTGTAATACGCACATGGCTCGTATCAGTGGTGTAGATTTACCAAGAGAGAAACGTGTAGAGATTGGTCTTACTTATATATATGGTATAGGTAGAACAAGTTCAAATCGTATTCTTAAAGAAGCAAATGTTAATCCTGACACTCGTGTTAAGGATTTGACTGACGAAGAAGTAGCTAGAATCCGTGACGTAATCGATGCTTCACAAACAGTTGAAGGTGATTTACGTAGAGAGATAGCTCTTAACATTAAGAGACTTCAAGAGATTGGATGCTATAGAGGCATTCGTCATAGAAAAGGACTTCCAGTTCGTGGACAAAATACTAAGAACAATGCAAGAACTAGAAAAGGTCCTAAGAGAACAGTAGCAAATAAGAAGAAATAATCATTTATAGAATTTGTTTTATATGATTATTATTAGTAATTATAGAAAATCCAACAGGAGGGTTTATTAAATGGCTAAAAAAGCAGCAACTAAAAAAGTGACTAAGAAGCGTGTTAAAAAGAACGTTGAACGTGGACAAGCACACATTCAGTCATCTTTTAATAATACAATAGTAACCCTTACAGACGCTGAGGGTAATGCATTGTCATGGGCAAGTGCTGGTGGATTAGGATTTAGAGGTTCTAAGAAATCAACTCCTTACGCAGCACAAATGGCAGCTGAGACTGCAGCTAAAGCAGCAGTAGTACATGGTTTGAAAACAGTAGAAGTTATGGTAAAGGGTCCAGGTTCAGGAAGAGATGCCGCAATTCGTGCACTTCAAGCTTGTGGTATAGAGGTAACAAGTATTAAAGATGTTACTCCAGTTCCACATAATGGATGTAGACCACCAAAACGTAGAAGAGTCTAATATTATAGGAGGTGTAAAATAGCAATGGCAAGAGACATGAGTCCTGTATTGAAGAGATGTAGATCACTTGATCTTGAACCAACATTCTTAGGAATAGATAAGAAGTCTAACAGAAGATCTGCTAGAGCTGGTAAGAAGATGAGTGAATATGGATTACAATTAAGAGAAAAACAAAAAGCTAAATTTATATATGGTGTTTTAGAAAAACCTTTTAGAAATAATTTTGAAAGAGCTAAGAAAATGAAGAATGGTACAGCAGGTGAAAACTTACTTATAATTCTTGAACTTAGACTTGATAATGTATTATTTAGAATGGGTTACGGTAGAACTAGAAAAGAAGCTAGACAAATCGTAGATCATAAACATGTATTGGTTAATGGTAAGAGAGTTAATATTCCTTCATACCAAGTTAAACCAGGTGATGTTATTGAAATAGCTGAGAAATATAAATCAGTTCAAAGATATAAAGATATATTAGAAGTAACAGATGGTAGATTAGTTCCAGCATGGCTAGAAGCTAATCATGACAACTTAAGTGGAACAGTTAAAGAAATGCCTACAAGAGAGCAAATTGATGTTCCAGTTAATGAGATGCTTATCGTCGAGTTGTATTCTAAATAATAATCTGGGCAAATAAAAGAACCCAAAAGGAGGGCCATATAGTGTTTGATTTTGAAAAACCAAGAATAGAGATTGAAGAAATTTCTGAGGATAAAAAGTACGGCCGTTTCGTTTGTCAGCCACTTGAAAGAGGTTATGGCACAACACTAGGTAATTCATTGAGAAGAATAATGCTTTCATCTTTACCAGGTGTGGCTGTAAGTCAAGTTAAAATTGACGGTGTAGTGCATGAATTTAGTGCTATTCCAGGAGTTAAAGAAGATGTAACTGAGATAATTATGAATATTAAGAATCTTGCTATTAAGAATAATAGTGAGTCAACGGAACCTAAGATTGCTTATATTGAGTATGAAGGTGAAGGTGTTGTTACAGCAGGAGATATTCATGTGGATTCAGATTTAGAAATTTTAAATCCTGAGTTAGTAATCGCTACATTAAGTGGTGGCTCAGATTGTAGATTATACATGGAGCTTACTATAACTTCAGGTAGAGGTTATATTAGTGCTGAGAAGAACAAAAATGATGATTTGCCAATAGGAGTTATTCCAATTGACTCAATCTATACTCCAATAGAGCGTGTTAATTTAACAGTTGAGAATACGCGTGTGGGTCAAATTACTGATTATGATAAGCTTACTTTAGATGTATTCACAAATGGTACTTTAGAGCCAGATGAAGCGCTTAGCTTGGCTGCAAAAGTTTTAAGTGAACATCTTAAATCATTTATTGATTTATCAGAGAAAGCAAAATCTGCAGAAGTTATTGTTGTTAAAGAAAACGACGAAAAAGAAAAAATTCTTGATATGAATATAGATGAGTTAGAATTATCTGTTAGATCATATAACTGTTTGAAGAGAGCAGGTATAAATACTGTTGAAGAATTAACTAACAAAACATCAGAAGATATGATGAAGGTTAGAAATCTTGGACGTAAGTCACTTGAAGAAGTTTTAGCTAAGTTGAAAGAACTTGGATTATCACTTAACTTGGGTGATGAATAATTGTTTGGTAAACTTTAAGGAGGTAAAATAATGGCAGGCTATAGAAAACTTGGAAGAACATCAAGTCAAAGAAAAGCATTGCTTCGTAATCAAGTAACTAATTTATTATATCATGGAAAAATAGTTACAACTGAAGCAAAAGCCAAAGAAATTCGTAGAATTGCTGAGAGCCTAATAGCATTAGCTGTTAGAGAGAAAGATAATTTCGAAACAGTTACAGTTACAGCTAAGGTTGCTCGTAAAGATAAAGATGGCAAGAGAGTAAAAGAAGTTGTAGATGGTAAGAAAGTTACTGTATATGATGAAGTTGAAAAAACTATCAAAAAAGATAATCCATCAAGACTTCATGCTAGACGTCAAATGTTAAAAGTACTTTATAATGTTACAGATGTTCCTACTGAAGCAGCTGGAAAAAAGAAAGGTACTAAGACAGTAGATGTTGCTCAAAAATTATTTGATGAGATTGCTCCTAAGTATGCGTCAAGTAATCACAATGGTGGTTACACTAGAATCGTAAAGATTGGACCACGTAAAGGTGATGCAGCTATGGAAGTTCTAATTGAATTAGTATAGGTTTTATCCTAATATTATATGAGAATAGTGAGGTTGTTAGTAATGATTATCTAGAAAGATTAATGTCGTTATAACAACCTCATTTATTTTTTGCTAAATATTATTACGTAAAGGAGGAATATAGATGATTAAGGCAAATGACATTGTTTTTGAATATATACGAAGAGATTTAGATGGAAATGTAGATGCTATTGTTAAAGCTTTAGATGGGATTAATATTGATATAAAAGATGGAGAATTTGTTGCATTATTAGGACATAATGGATCAGGAAAATCTACATTTGCGAAACATCTTAATGGTCTATTGACACCTTCTGAAGGAACATTATATATTAATGGATATGATATTTATGATAATGATAATTTATGGGATATACGTCAGAGTGTAGGTATGGTTTTTCAAAATCCTGATAATCAGATTGTTGGAACAGTTGTAGAAGAAGATGTAGGATTTGGACCAGAAAATCTCGGACTTAGGTCATCTGAAATATGGAAAAGGGTAGATGATAGTCTGGCTAAAGTAAAGATGTTAGAACATAGATATGAGTCTCCTAACAGATTATCTGGTGGCCAAAAGCAAAGAGTAGCGATAGCTGGAATATTGGCGCTAAAACCTAAATGTATAGTTTTAGATGAGCCAACAGCTATGTTGGACCCAATGGGAAGAAAAGATGTTATTGAAATAATACATGAGTTAAATAAAAATGAAGGAATAACTATTATTTTGGTTACTCATAATATGGAAGAAGTAATAGACGCTGATAGAATATATGTAATGGACAAAGGTAAAGTTGTAATGGAAGGAAAGCCTAGAGAGGTATTTTCTCAGCGTAGAATATTGAATGAGTATAAGTTGGAAGTGCCACAGGCAACATTGATAGGAGAGTATTTAAAGGAAAAAGGTATTCCTATAACAAAAACAGTTTTAAGTATAGATGAGCTTATAGATGAATTAAAAAATATTTAAATTATGAAAGAATTAGAATAAAACAACTAATGAGGGAGCTCATATAAGCATTATTTAGAAAGAAATATGAGGTGACAGTTTTGTCAATTATTTTAGTTAATATTAGTTACTATTATGATAGTAATTCATCAGAAAAGAAAAAAGCATTAAGTAATATTAATTTAAAAATAGATGATGGAGAAATGATTGGTATAATAGGGCACACTGGTTCGGGTAAGTCAACTTTAGTTCAACATTTAAATGGCCTTATAAAAGCATCTAATGGAGCATATTATTATAATGGGGAAGATGTGTATGATAAAGATTATAATTTAAAAAATTTGAGAAATAAAGTTGGACTAGTTTTTCAGTATCCAGAATATCAATTATTTGAAGAAACCGTAATAAAAGACGTAAGTTATGGACCTACTATGCAAGGATTAGAGTTATTAGAGGTACAATTAAGGGCATTTGAGTCATTAAAACTTCTTGGTATAGATGAAGAGTATTTAGATGCATCTCCTTTGGAATTATCAGGAGGTCAAAAAAGAAAGGTTGCAATAGCAGGTGTCTTAGCTATGAAACCAGATGTTTTAGTACTTGATGAGCCTACAGCAGGATTAGACCCTTATAGTAGAAAAGAATTATTAAATATAATTAAGGGATTACATAGGGAGACTGGAATGACTGTAGTAATTGTTTCACACAGTATGGAAGACATGGCAGAATATGTGGACAGGCTTATCGTAATGAATGAAGGTAGAATTGAGTATGATGATTCACCACAGAAAGTATTTGAAAATTATGAAGAATTAAAGAAGATGGGATTAGATGTTCCTGAAAGTGTAAGATTAATTAATGAGCTTAGAAATGAAGGATATTTGATACCATACTCAAATTGTAGTGTAAGGTCTATAGTAGAAGACGTTGCAAGATATTTTAAGAATGATATGAATAAATAAGTTATAATCATTTTTTTGAGTAAAATAAACGTAAAAATGGAGAATAATCAATGATAAGAGATATAACAATAGGACAGTATTATAGGACAGATTCATTTATACATAAATTAGATCCTAGAACTAAGATTATAGGTGCATTTGTTCTAATAATTGATTTGTTTATATTTAAAAATCCAATAGCATATGTTTTAGCAGCAATATATTTATTATCAATTATTAAGTTATCAAAAGTGCCGTTTAAATATATATTAAGAGGATTAAAATCTATCATTTTACTTATAGGTTTTACCGTAGTTTGTCAGATTATGTTTAATAAATCAGGCGATTTGTTGTTAAATACAAAATATATAAGAATATATTCAGAGGGAGTATATAGTGCTGTATTTTTGGCGTCAAGGATTGTTTTATTAATTATTGGGACATCAATGATGACATATACAACTACACCAAATCAGTTGACAGATGGCTTAGAAAGCATTATGAGACCTCTAAAAGTATTTAGGTTACCAGTGCATGATATAGCCATGATAATGTCTATAGCATTAAGGTTTATACCAATTTTATTAGAGGAATGCGACAAAATAATGAAAGCACAAATGGCAAGAGGGGCAGATTTTGTGTCGGGTAATATTATAGTAAGATGTAAAAATATGGTTCCAATCCTTGTTCCATTATTTATATCAGCATTTAGACGTGCAAATGATTTGGCATTAGCTATGGAATCAAGATGCTATAAAGGTGGAGAAGGACGTTCTAAGATGAAACCATTAAAATATAATGGAACCGATACAATTGCATTTCTCTATATGATAATATTTATATTATTACAAATTATATTGAAATTTATTTAAGGAAATGTGTATATGAGAAGAATAATGTTGATAGTTTCCTATCAAGGAACTAATTATTGTGGATGGCAGAAGCAAAAAAATGCTATAACAATTGAAGAAACGATAAATAAAGCTATTTCAGATTTATTTGGAACAGAAATAAGTGTTATGGGGGCTAGTAGAACAGATACTGGTGTTCATGCTAAAGGAAATGTAGCAGTGATTGATACAGAAAATATGACTATAGCTGCAGATAAGATTGCATATGCTTTAAATGCAAGATTACCAAAGGATATCAGAATACAAAAGTCAGAAGAAGTAAGTAAGGATTTTCATCCTAGATATGATAAAAATAGGAAGAAATACTCATATAAAATTCTAAATAACGCTGTAGAAATGCCGATATATAGAGAGTACACGTATCATGTGTATGGGACATTAAATATGGAGCTAATGAGAAAGGCAGCGCAGTATTTGATAGGTGAGCATGATTTTAAGGCTTTTTGTTCTGTAAATACACAAGTTGAATCTACAATTAGAACAATTTATGACATATCAATTACTAAAAACCATGACAATATTATATCAATTGACATTGAGGGAAATGGATTTTTATATAATATGGTCAGAATTATAGTTGGAACCTTACTAGAAGTTGGTATTGGTAAGATGGATGTAGAACGAGTTAAAGAAATACTAGACAGTAAGGATAGAAAAAATGCCGGTCCTACAGCTCCTGCAAGAGGCTTGATACTAGAGTGGATACTTTATAATAGCTAGTGAGTAATTGGTTAATATGGAGTTAAGAAGGACTTGACATCCTATGATGTATAAGTTATAATATGCTTTGCTTAATTAATAATTGTAAAATTTTGGGCTATCGCCAAATGGTAAGGCATCGGACTCTGACTCCGACATTTCAAGGTTCGAATCCTTGTAGCCCAGTTTTCACTAGCACTACGATATAGTAGTGCTTTTTCTATTATATAGATTTTATATTGTAGGGATATAAAGATGAATCTGTGAATAGAGGCACGGAAATGAGGTAAGGTATGAAGAATTTTTTTAGTAATTTATTAAATGGTATAAGGGATTTTGACTTTGATTTTCAAGCAAAAGCAGAAAAAAATAAGGATAAATGGGCAGAAAAATGGCGTACTGAAAAGATTAAGTTAAAGAAGATAGGTTTTATTTTAGCTCTTGTTAAATTAAGAAATAAAATTAGAAGAGCATTTAGAAATTCTAAGCTTTATGCAAAACTTGTAGAAATTAAGGGGAAAATTATTACTCCAGATGTTAGAAGAAGACTATGGGATATAAAAAGATCAATGGCTTATAGGCTTGGAACAAGAATGGCAGTGCTAGCATTAGCATGTTTTATTGCATTAATGATTGCAAATAGTTCAGTGGAAGCAACTAAAAGTTCAGCAGCTGGGGTGGAAAAAAATAATAACATGGTAATAGCTAAGACTGGTTCAGGTGAAGAAGTTAAGGAAGAACCAGTTGCAACAGAAATCCCAGAAGAATTGGAAGAAAAGAAAGATGTTGTAAAAGAGGAAGAACAAGATAAAATATTTACAGAAGATAATAGTAAATGGTTAAAAGATGCAAAAACAAATGTATTTTCAGATAAGAACTATAAGACTATTAAGGGGTATAAATACTACATAAATAACAAAAAAATTGCGTCATTTATTGGTGTAGATGTATCTGCACATCAAGGTAAAATCGATTGGGTGAAAGTAAAAAAAGCTGGAATTAAATTCGCATTTATTCGCGTAGGTGTAAGAGGTCATAAAACTGGTAAAATACAATATGACAAATATTTCAAATATAACATAGAAAATGCAAAGAAGAATGGGATTATGGTAGGAGTGTATTTCTTTACACAATCAATTAATACTCAAGAAGCATTGGAAGAAGCTAATTTTGTACTTAATTGTATAAAAGGATATAAGTTGGATATGCCAGTTGTTTATGATATGGAATTTGTTAACGATAAAAATGCTAGAACTAGATTAGCAAAGTTAAATAATGAGCAAAGAACTGATATGGCAATAGCATTTATGGAACAAATAAAAAAATCAGGATATACATCAATGTTCTATGGATGTAAGACTTGGTTAGAAAAAGCAGTTCAATTATCTAGATTAAATGATTATTATATATGGTATGCGAGATATAATAATTATCCTGGATATAAGTATAGATATTATATTTGGCAATATACAGAAAAAGGTCGTGTGGAGGGAATCAATGGAAATGTTGATTTAAATGTATGCTTATATAATTTTAAGAAGGTTATAAAATAGCATAAAAATAGTAATAAAATGATTAAAAAGTACTATTATTTCTAAGTAAGGAAAGAAGTTTTTCTGACGATAGATTTAATGGTGCTTTTTCTTGGTTGATAGCATTGGATTAAAATGACAAAAAATGAGAAAAAATGATTAAATTTTCTTTACAAAAAGGGGAAAAAGTGCTACTATTTTTAACAGAGTTGATTTCTATTTTATAAGAAAATGTAGAGCATTTCTTATTAATCAATTTAACTTTAAAAGGAGGATTTATAGTAATGGCAAGAAAAATGAAAACTATGGATGGTAATACTGCAGCAGCTCACGTTTCTTATGCATTTACTGATGTAGCAGCAATCTATCCAATTACGCCATCATCGCCTATGGCAGACTATACAGATATGTGGGCGACACAAGGAAGAAAGAACATTTTTGGACATGAAGTAATGCTTTCTGAAATGCAATCTGAAGCAGGTGCAGCAGGAGCAGTTCATGGTTCACTTCAAGCAGGTGCTTTAACTACAACTTATACAGCATCTCAAGGTTTGTTGCTAATGATTCCAAATATGTACAAAATAGCAGGTGAATTATTACCAGGTGTTATTAATGTAACAGCTCGTGCACTTGCAAGTCACGCTTTATCAATATTTGGAGATCATTCAGATATATATGCTTGTCGTCAGACAGGTTTTGCTATGTTATGTTCAAGTAACGTACAAGAAGTTATGGACTTAGGAGCAGTTGCTCACTTAACAGCTATCAAAGGTCGTGTACCATTTATGCACTTCTTTGATGGATTTAGAACATCTCATGAAATTCAAAAAATTGAAATATGGGATTATGAAGATTTGAAAGATATGTGCGATATGGAAGCAGTAGATGAATTCCGTCGTCGTGCTTTAAACCCAGAGCATCCAATTATGCGTGGTACAGCTCAAAATCCAGACGTATTCTTCCAAGCAAGAGAAGCATGTAATCCATATTACGATGCAATTCCTGATTTAGCTCAAGAATACATGGATAAAGTTAATGCTAAGATAGGTACTAATTACAAACTATTTAACTATTATGGTGCAGAAGATGCAGAGCATGTAATAGTAGCTATGGGTTCTGTATGTGATACTATCGATGAGACTATAGATTATTTATTAAAAGCAGGAGAGAAGGTTGGTGTAATCAAAGTTAGATTATACAGACCATTTAGTGCTAAACACTTAGTTGCTGCTATGCCTAAGACTGTTAAACAAATTAGTGTGTTAGACAGAACTAAAGAACCAGGTGCACTTGGCGAACCTCTATACTTAGATGTTGTTGCAGCACTTAAAGGAACTGAATTTAATGATGTTCCAGTATTCTCAGGACGTTATGGTCTTGGTTCAAAGGATACTACTCCAGCAGATATTATTGCAGTATATCGTAATACTGAGAAACCAAAATTCACTCTTTCAATCGTTGATGATGTAACTAACTTATCTTTAGAGAGAAAAGAGAATCCTAATACTACTCCAGAAAGCACAATTAGTTGTAAGTTCTGGGGACTTGGAGCAGATGGTACTGTAGGTGCTAATAAGAACTCAATTAAGATTATCGGTGACCATACAGATATGTATGCTCAAGCATATTTTGATTATGACTCTAAGAAGTCAGGTGGTGTAACAATTTCTCACTTAAGATTCGGTAAAGAGCCAATTAAGTCAACTTATCTAATCAATAAGGCTAATTTTGTTGCATGTCATATGCCTGCTTATATAACAAAATATAATATGGTTCAAGACTTAAAAGATGGTGGTACATTCTTACTTAACTGTTCATGGACTCCAGAAGAGTTAGAGACACATTTACCAGGTCAAGTTAAGAAATATATTGCAGACCATAACATTAATTTCTATACAATTGATGGATTTAAGTTAGGTAAAGAGATAGGTCTTGGTGGACGTATTAATACAATACTTCAATCAGCATTCTTTACTTTAGCAGATATAATTCCAGTAGATGCTGCAATTAAGTACATGAAAGATGCAGCTACAGCTTCATACTCTAAGAAGGGTGATGACGTTGTTAAGATGAACCATGACGCTATCGATGCTGGTTCAAAAGCATTTGTTAAGATTGATGTTCCTGCATCATGGGCAAACGCTACTGAAGAAAAGATGGGTTCAGACGTAACTGGTAAGAGAGAAGATTTAGTTAAATATGTTAACACAGTTCAAAATGCTATTAATTCACAAACTGGTAATGACCTTCCTGTATCAGCATTTACTGATTATGTAGATGGTTCACTACCACTTGGATCAGCAGCATATGAGAAACGTGGTGTAGCAATCGACGTGCCAACTTGGAACCCAGATACTTGTATTCAATGTAACTTCTGTTCATTTGTATGTCCTCATGCAGCAATTAGACCAGTTGCTATGAATGAAGAGCAAGCTGCTAATGCACCAGAAGGAAAGATTATGGACTTAACTGGAATGCCAGGATACAAATTTGCTATGTCTGTATCAGTTCTTGACTGTACAGGATGTGGATCATGTGTAAATGTATGTCCAGGTAAGAAGGGTGAAAAAGCATTATCAATGCAACCACTTGAGTCTCAATTAGATAATCAAGCAATGTTTGATTATGGTGTAACATTTGATACACCAGCTGAAGTTCAAGCTAAGTTTAAAGAAACTACAGTTAAAGGTAGCCAATTTAAGCAACCATTGCTTGAATTCTCAGGCGCATGTGCTGGATGTGGAGAAACTCCATATGCTAAATTAATGACTCAATTATTTGGAGATAGAACGTATATTGCAAATGCAACAGGTTGTTCATCAATCTGGGGTGGTTCTTCACCAGCATCACCATACACAGTTAACAGCGAAGGAAAAGGACCTGCTTGGGCTAACTCATTATTTGAAGATAATGCTGAATATGGATTTGGTATGCAATTAGCTCAAAAGGCTCTTAGAAAACGTGTAATAGATTCAGCAGAGAATTTATTAGAAGTAGCTGAAAAAGATACTGTTAAAGCAGCACTTGAGAAATATCTTGCAACTAAAGATTCAAGTACTGAAAACGGACCAGCTACAAGAGAATTAATCGCAGAGTTAGAAGCTTGTGATTGTGACAATGCAGATAGAAAGAACATTTTAGCAAATAAAGACTTTGCAGCTAAGAAATCTCAATGGATATTTGGTGGAGATGGATGGGCTTACGACATCGGATTTGGTGGTTTAGACCATGTTCTAGCTAGTGGTCAAGATGTAAATGTTCTTGTATTTGATACAGAAGTTTACTCAAACACTGGTGGACAGTCATCAAAAGCTACTCCAACTGGTGCTATTGCTCAATTCGCAGCAGCAGGTAAGGATGTTAAGAAGAAAGATTTAGCAGCTATAGCAATGAGCTATGGATATGTATACGTTGCTCAAATCGCTCAAGGTGCAGACTACAATCAATGTGTAAAAGCATTTGTAGAGGCTGAGAGTTATCCAGGACCATCATTAATTATAGCTTACGCTCCATGTATCAACCATGGTATTAAGGGTGGTATGAAGGGTGCACAAACAGAAGAGAAACGTGCTGTTCAAGCAGGTTACTGGCACTTATTCAGATTTGATCCTCGTCTAGAAGAGCAAGGAAAGAATCCATTCCAATTAGACTCAAAAGAGCCTATAGCTGATTATAAGGAATTCATCACTAGTGAGGTTCGTTATAACAGACTTTCAAGAACTAATCCTGAAAGAGCTGAAAGATTATTCAACAAGGCAGCAGATGATGCTAAGAAGAAATATGCAGCTCTTGCAGAAAAAGCTGGTAAATAATTAAACATTTATTAGATTTTATTTCCCCGTGGAATTCTTCCACGGGGATTTTTTTTAGGTTTTGGGAATTATTATATTTTTACGAAGTATGTCGATATATGTTCTGACGAGTGTGTGAGGTGGATCTATGATTTTATTTTATATTATTATGTCGGTTTTATCCATTTTAAATATTTCAATATTAATATTATTACAAAATAAAAGAAGTAATTTATATATGATGATATTATTTATCGTTATAGCTATTTCAAACTGGGGGTATTTGCAACTTGCATTGGCGCAAAGTGTGGAAAGTGCTATTTTAGCCATTCAAATTGTTTATATTGGTGGTGTTTATTCTATTGAGTGTATGCTATTATTAATAATTCAAATATGTAATTATAAATTGAGTAAAATTGTTCATTTTGTATTATATGCTATACCAATGCTTGTAATAATATTTGTGTCTACAATAGGATATTCAGAAATCTATTATAAAAATGTTGATATAATTAATTTGAACGGTGTAACTGCATTGAAACGAGAATATGGACCAGTACATAGTTTATATTATATTCTTTTATTTGGTTATATTTTGCTTACTATATCAATAGTAGCGTATACATTGATAAAAGGTAGAAGTGTTTCATTTTATAATTTATTTCTCTTTGCGATAATTGAGGTATTAGGAATATCAATATTTATTGGAGGCAAATTGATTAATAGTAGTATAGAGTTATTACCTGTGGTTTATATTTTAGATGAGTTTGCGTTAATATATATATTTCATAGAATTAATATGTATGATGTAGAATATAATGTGGCAGCATCTATGGAGGAAAAGAGCAGTAATGGTTATATTTTGATAAATAAGAATATGCTTTATATAGGATGTAATAAGGTAGCAAGTAGTATATTTAATGAATTAGATAAAATTAGAATAGATTTCCCTCTTATTAATAAGAAGGGCATATGTGGAGAAATACCTAAGTGGATTGAAGAGTTAGAGAAAGATGAAGAGAAAGAGGAGTTAAGTACCTCATATAAAATGGGAGAAAAGCATTATCAATGTAATGTAAAATATTTATATTATAATGAAAAAGAATGTGGATATATTATAGAGGCGATTGATGATACTGTAAAAAATAATTATATAGAACTTTTGAATTCTTATAATACAGAATTGGTAAATGAAGTTGAAGAAAAAACGTCTCATATTATGGCTATACAGGATAAGATACTGTATACAATGAGTAATATGGTTGAAAATAGAGATGTTAATACAGGTGGTCATATTAATAGAACTAGTCATGTAGTAAAAATATTAATTGATAAAATTAAAACAGATAAAGATATAAATTTGAAACCAGGTTTTGGCTATACAGTAGTAAAAGCTGCGCCTATGCATGATCTAGGAAAAATAACCATAGATGATAGAATCTTAAGAAAACCAGGAAAATTAACAGATGAAGAATATAAAATCATGCAAAATCATTCTGTAGCCGGGGCTAAAATGGTTGAGACAATTTTAGCAGATGTTGAGGATGAGGATTTTATAAAAATAGCTGTAAATATTGCAAGACATCATCATGAAAAGTGGAATGGTACAGGATATCCAGATAAATTATCAAAGGATAACATACCTTTAGAGGCTAGAATAATGGCTATTGCAGATGTATATGATGCTTTAGTAAGTAAAAGATGTTATAAGGAGAAGATGTCTTTTGAAGAGGCAAACAAAGTAATACTTGAATCAATTGGAAGCCATTTTGATCCAGGGTTGAGAAAATATTATGAAATGGCACGCCCTGAAATAGAGGAGTATTATGTAAGTCAAGGTGAATAATTTAGATGAGTAAATAAAGAAAAACTGAAATTTTGTGTAAATTTAGTGATAAAAAAATGTTGAATATTAATAAAAATTGTTATAGAATATACATAGTATTTATGTTGAAAGGAGAAATGTTATGGATTCACAAAAGGTTGATATGTTTGTCATGGCAAATCAAAAGTATTTTCCAGCAGAAAAAATAGTTTTTTTAAAACAAAAACTTTCGGAGGCAGATGAAAATAAATTTATGATGGCTTCATCAGTTGAATTAAAGAATCCATCTACTATGTTAATAATATCAATTTTTTTAGGAGGACTTGGAGTAGATAGATTTATGATGGGTGATATAGGAATGGGTATCTTAAAACTTTTGACGTTGGGAGCATGCTCTATTCTATATTTCATCGATGTTTTTACAATCCAAAAGAAAATTAGGGAAATGAATTATAACAATATAATGATGGCATTATAAAAGCATGTGAGCTATTTAATACTCTATGTTCAGTATGTGTTATGATTTGGTTAATTATAAATTAGTATTGGATATAGAGTTATTTTTATGTGACTTATTTTTTATATAAAAAATACTTAAATTATAATTATTATAATAGTGGATATATTAGTGATAAGGTAATTTAATATGAATAGAGTAAATGTTATTAAGGTTATTATGGTACTAATAACTTTATTAGTATTGTTTGTATATGGCTGTCCGATATACAATTTATTGCATATACAATGTCCTTGTTGCGGAGCTACAAGGGCGTGGAAGTGTTTTTTTAAAGGAGAAGTAAAAAGCGCATTTAGTTATAATCTATTTTTTCTAATTATACCTATAATGATTTTTTTTTGTTATCTTAGGGATTATTTTTCTAGTAGAAAAAAAAATATTATAGACATTATGTTGCTTAGTTGCTCAGTAGTATTATTTGTATATAATATCTTGCGTAATATTTGAAAAAGGTTTTATAAGTAAGATTATTTTGAAAGGAGTTTAATTATGGAATCACAAAAAGTAGATATGTATATGATGGCAAATCAAAAATATTTTCCTGCTGAAAAGGTGGTATTTTTGAAACAGAAATTAATGGAGATAGATGAAGATAAATTTATGTTAGTTTCGTCAAATGAATTTAAAGACCCAACAACATTATTAATAATATCCATTCTTTTAGGAACGTTAGGTATAGATCGTTTTATGTTGGGTGATACAGGAATGGGAATATTAAAACTTTTAACAGGCGGTGTGTGTGGAATTTTAACAATAATAGATTGGTGTACAATTCAAAAAAAAGTAAAAGAGAAAAATTATAATGATCTAATGATGCTTTTATAATTAGGAAAGAATATTTTTAAGTAAAATAAGAAAAATAAGTTTGTTATAAAATATAGTAGCAAAATTTAAATCCTCGCATATATTATATGTATAAAATTATGCGAGGATTTTTTGTATTGAATTATATTACTCAGTCATTAGAATTACATTTATTTTTTGCAAGGATTATGAAAGAACATTGCTTTTTTTTGAAGGCAGGATTTGTTGGAAAGGATGTTCAGTTAATTGAACAAGCGGGGTATTTTAATAAAGAATTTGATAATTTACTTTTAAGAGTTGTAAATGTTAGTAATGGAATAGTTGATGCAGATGTATTAAATTCGGGTGAAGTTGTAACCGAGTATACTTTGACTGCAGAAAGAATTACAGAGAGATTATCAGGAATAAATATTGATAGGGAATTAACTGAAAGAGAGAATAATTTATCTAGTATGGGATTTGTCAGGGTAACACCTCGGTTAAGACGTGAAGTGAGAATGATAAATAGAAGTGCATTAGTATTACTTAATGGTCTTATATCATTTAAAGAGAAAGTTTTAAAACGAGTTAGGTCATGTAGGTTATATACATTTAATTATCCATTATTACTTGAGCATATAATGCGTGAAGCAAAATTATATCGTTCATATATAGTCGAACTAGAGAATAGGGGGACTATTAATCTTGAAAATAGAAGAGATACAGAGATGTTTTGGAATCGGATTATGAAGGAACATGCCTTATTTATAAGAGGATTGTTAGATCCAATGGAGGAATCATTGATAGAGACTGCAAATGATTTTGCTAACCAGTACAGAGACTTATTAGAAGAATCAAGTATATCTAATGATCAGATAATTGATAAAAATACTGGAAATGTTGTAGTTTTAACTAAAGAATATATAGGATTTAAAACTGCAGGAACAAAGGGAATTATTGAATGTGAAATACAATCAATAATATTACCTTTACTTGCTGATCATGTATTAAGAGAAGCTAATCATTATTTCCGTATAATAAGCTAATATAAGCAAATATGTTTTTTAATGTTTGATGAAAGTAAGCCAAATAAAGAGAGTAAATGGTATAAAGTAAAAAATATATATAAATTTATAGGCTTGTTTACTACAATATTTACAAAAACAAACCTACAAATTTATGTTTAATTCTTGACCTGGAAAAATCCTGAAAGTATAATTGGATTTGGTGAATATTGGAAAGAGAATGGCTTTTGGAGGATTAAGAATGGCACTAATAATTAAAGATTTAGTTAAGAAGTACGGAGAAAAGACAGTTGTTAATAAATTGTCTTTTGAAATGAATAATCCAGGGGTGTATGCATTGCTTGGAACAAATGGAGCAGGTAAAACTACATCTATGAGAATCATTCTAGGAATATTAAGCTCTGATGGAGGTACAATCACTTGGAATGGTAAGGAGAATGGATTAAAAAACATTAATCTAGGGTATTTACCTGAAGAAAGAGGACTATACCCTAAAAGTACCATATTTGATCAATTGATGTACTTTGCTAAACTAAAGGGAATTGGAGCAAAGGACGCAAAGAATCTTATAAGAAAATGGTCAGAAAAGCTGGAGCTAATGGAATATATGTATCCACATAATGCAGCAGGTAAGGAGGTTAGTGCTAAGAAGGCAGATGAGTTGTCTAAAGGAAATCAACAGAAAGTGCAACTTATGGCAACCTTAATATCTAATCCTGAATTTTTAATATTGGACGAACCATTAAGTGGACTAGATCCAATTAATAGTGAATTATTTAAGAATATAATTAAAGAAGAGATTAATAATAGAAAATATATTATTATGTCAAGCCATCAGATGGCAACAGTAGAAGAATTCTGTAGTGACATTACTATATTAGATAAAGGGAATACAGTGTTGCAAGGTAATCTTGATAGTATAAAGAAAGATTATGGAAGAGTAAATCTTAGTCTTAAGGTAGAAGAAGATATAACAAGTATATTAGATACATATGACTTGAATATTATAAATAAATCGGCAAGTGAATATAGTATAAAACTAAAAAATCCAGATGATGGTAAGAAACTTATTAATGAGTTAGTATCTAAAGATATGACTGTAGTTAAGTATGAGTTAAGAGAACCTACTTTACATGAAATATTTATTGAAAAGGTAGGGCATGAACATGAGTAATATAAGAGATAAAGAAAATAAAGGAAAGATAAATAATAAAAGTAAATTGTTAGATGTTTTTAAATTTTCTTTTGTTCAGAACGTGAAAAATAAGACTTTTATAATCTTAACCCTTGTATGTGCACTTATGATGATGATAATTATGCCAATAACAGCATATATGGGTTCAAGCCAATCGGAAAAGAGAAAATCATCTATTAAAAGAGTTGAGATAATTGATGACAATGGATTTATGGTAAATGCTCTTAATTTGAGCAATAAGGGAACTAAGATAGAAGCTTTTGGTAATGTTAAATTTATAGCAATTGATAAGGATGTAGAAGAATATAAGAAAGAATTCAATAAAGATAAAACTAAGTTAGATACACTACTAATACATGCTACAAGTAATGATAAAGGCTATGTTTTAAATATCTATAAACAAGAAAAAACAAAGGTGAAAGATAATGATATAATGGGCTTTCAAACTGTATTACAAAGTGTGTATAAAAGTAGTAGAGTTGTAAGTATGGGGATTGCTCCAGAAAAGATTGCTTTGATTAATACACCTACTCAGACTAAGGTGAAAGTAGCAGGAGAAAAAGAACGAGATAGAGAAAGTGAAACAACAGTTATAATGATGTTTTTATTTGTTACAGTATTTTTTATTGTAATAAATGGTGAGAATATATCTACACAGATAGTAACGGAAAAGTCTACAAAGTTGGTAGAGTATTTATTAACTAGCATACGACCTTTAGATTTAGTAGGCGGTAAAATATTATCAGCAGTAGCAATTAGTTTTATACAGATTTTAACCATGATTGGTTCAGGACTTGCATCTATATACATATGTAAAAAGCAAGGTATTGTAACATCATTTGAAGGAACATTAAACCTTTTAAATATAAAAGATATAAGTGGTAATATTACATTTATGAAAGTATTAGCTATCTTAGCATTTTTGATAATAGGATTTTTATTCTATTCAATTATAGCATGTTGTCTAGCTTCTACAGTTAGTAAACTAGAGGATTTGGGAAATGTAAATATGATATTTAGTATGATAACACTTGTATCAATATATGTTATAATAGCTGTAATTAATTTAGGTTCATCAAATGGACAGATAATTGATAAAGTCTGTTTACTTATTCCATTTACAGCGGTGTATTTAGCACCTGCTTATGTAGTACTATGCAAAATGACAACTATGTGGATACTAATTTCATTAGTTGTACAATGTATCATTTTATTATTATTTGCAGTATTTGCTTCAAAGATATATATGAGCTTAATAATGTATACAGGTAAAAAAATAACATTTAAGCAAATGATTTCATATATAGCGAGAATGTTTAAAAATGGAGATAAGGCAGGTGAAATAGTTGAGTAATATATCAAAAGTATGGGAAATAATATGTTTTACAATTAAGGAAAATATTAAAAAGAAAAGCTTTGTGATTACGACAACAATTATAGCACTTGTTCTTATATTAGCATTTCCTATAATAGCTAAGTTTACAATGAGTAAAGACAAGAAAAGCAATATTAATACATTATATATAGTTGCAGATAATGGTTTAGATAATTTAAACTATAAAGAAGAAATTACAAAGACAAGTAAATTTGATAAAATAAAGTTTGATATATCACAAGGCGACAGTAAAAAATATAAGACATTTATTGATAAAAATAAAAAGACTAATAATTTAATAGCATATATTACATATACAGATAAATTTAGCATAGAAGTAACAATTCCTAAGGATTCAAAGATAAAGGAAAATGATGCAAATAAAATTGCTGGAATAATAGAAGAAATGCTAGAGGAAGAAAAATATGTTAGGGCAGCAGATAATGAAGAAGAATTAAAGGAATTTAATAAGGAATATAATGTAGTGATAAATACATTAGGTAAGGGAAAAGAATCGGAGATGTTTACTATAGTAAAGACATATTTTCCATTGATATTAGCTCTTATAATGTATTTTATGTTATTAACTTATGGACAGGGAATGACCACATCTATGACAACTGAAAAAAATTCAAAGATTATAGAATTATTAGTTTCTCATACAACACCTAGAATATTAATAGTAGGAAAAGTTATGGGAAATGTTATAGTGGGGATAGGGCAGATAATCTTGTGGATTATTTCTATAATTATTGGTATAGCTTGTGGAAATCTTGTTTCAAATTATATCGCAGGAAAAGATATGATAGATGTAGAAGGCTTTATTGAAATGATAAGAAAGAGTAATGAATCTAGTGCATTTTCAATAGGAGCAATTATATTATTTATTGTATTATTAATACTAGGATTTTTATTTTATTCAGTATTTGCAGCAATATGTGGTTCATTTATTAATAAACCAGAGGAAGCATCATCAATACTTGTAGTATATACATATACAACTGTTGTAGGATTTTTTATACCATATGTTGGAACATTTATGCAGAATCAAGTATGTATAAATATATCAAAATATGTTCCGATTTGTATTCCTTTTACAGTTCCAATGGATATACTTATTGGTAATATAGACATAATGCAAGTATTTATAGCGATAGGAATAATGTTAGTAAGTGTAATTATAGTGGTTGTTATTCTTGAAAATGTATATGAAAGATTAGTATTTAATAAATTGACTATTAAAGAATTGATAGGGAGAAGAAAGACGATATAGAGTTAGAATTATTGATGATTTGATGTAGAACATGTAATAAAAGATAAGTAAAAAGAAAAGGATGAAAAACAAATGAGTAAAGAAGATATTAGTATAAAAAAAGTAATAGTACATATATTAGATTCACATATTAGTATGCCTGTTCTATCTGATGTAGAACTAGAGCATGGTTCAGATTTATCAGATTTTCTTAAGGCACATATATATAGAATTATATCAGGTGATGACATAAAGAAGTGTTATTTTGGTGATGAAGATTTAGCTATCTATAATGCAATAAAGGAAATGAACGAAGATAATTTTATCGAGAATAGCAAGATATTAGCTAATAAACTATTTGAGATTATGCATGAAAATGGAGATATACCACCAGCAGATTTATTTGTCGTTGTATATAATTATTGTTCAAGAGATTATCTTGGACTGCTTAAGATGAATTATAAGTCTTCTTATACTCATACAACAGGAAATGAATCAGGAAGCAATAATAATGATATTATTAAGTATAAAGCTATATTACCTTCAGAGGGACAAAGATTAAGTGAAGCAGTAATAGTAGATTTACAAGATTTTTCTGTACGTATTATGGAGAAAAAATATGATATAAATGGCAAGAAAGACTTCTATTTATCTAATAAGTTTTTAGGATGTATTACTGAGTTATCACAAAAGACGAAGATGTCTATAGTTAATAAAGCTGTAGAGCAAGTTAATAAGAAATACTATGAAGATGACTTTGAAAAACAAATGCAAGCCAAAAGTATTATTAGTAGGGAGATAGAGGAAAAAGGTTGCATAGTTGTAGATGAAGTAGCTGATAAAATATTTATGGGAGAACCTGAACTTGTGGAAGAATTTACGGAGAAGGTTGATAGATATGCTATTGCACATGACACAATTATTCCACAAAGCAAGACTACAACACGTAAGTTAGAAAAACAACATCTTACAACAGATTCAGGAATTGAAATTAAAATTCCTATGGAATTATATAATAATGAAGATGATGTAGAATTCATAACCAATGAAGATGGGACAATGTCAATGATTATTAAAAATATAAATAAGATCGTAAGTAAATAAAGTTGATGAAATAATGATAACTACTAAAGAATTATAAAGAAAACATTACGTAAATATTGCAACAATATTACAAATATGTTACAATAAAAACAGTTATTTATAGGGAAAAATTAATGTGAAGGAGGAGAGTAAGACCTAATATAAAAGAAGTATTAAACATGATGAAATATTAAAGCAAGCATATTATTTAGAATATATATGAAGGCGTATAGGCATAATGTTAAATATTAATATATTTAAGGGTTGAAGTATTATATTTTGTTTTTAGAAAATAAGAAGGAAGTTTTTAATTAATGATAGTGTAAAGTAGTTTATGAAAACTTTAGCCGAAAAAAATCGGCTCAATTGAACCTTGAAAATTGCAGATAT
>CAKRYR010000009.1 GCA_934432595.1 uncultured Lachnospiraceae bacterium
TATCTTTATTTAAGTCATGGAGCTAGTACTGAATATTATTATATATGTAGTAATGGTGATGCTAGTTTAAAAGATGTTCAATATGTATCTTTAAATCAAGCATCTTCTAGACGTTTTAAAGAGAATATAAATTACAAAGACAATACTTATTGGCACGATAAACTTATGAATATAAAACCATGTACTTTTAATTACTTAGATACAAATGAAGAACGTATTGGTGTTATTGCCGAGGATTTGTATGAAGTATTTCCTGAATTGGTAAAGAAAGATTCTGATGGCTTAGTATCTTCTGTTTCATATATTGATATGATTATACCTTTAGTTTCAGAAGTCCAAAGATTGAACAATTTAATAATGGAACAACAAAATGAGATTAATAAATTAAAATCTCAAATTAGTTAAAATAAAAATAGGAGTTGAAATTTATATGAATAATACAAATAAGAAGATAACTAATGCAATATTAATTAGTTTTATCAAAATACTTGATGGTGTTTCTAAGAAAAAAATGCCACAAAAAATCAGTTATGCCATAACAAAGAACATTATAAATTTGTCAAAAGAATATGAGTGTTATGAAACCGAATTAAATAAAATTTTTGATGAATACTCTAAATATTTTATCTTAGATGACAATGGTAATAAAACTTTAGATATGAATGGAATCCCTATTGTTAAAGATGAAATAAAAGAAAATTATTTTAATAGTTTAAATAATCTTTTGAATTTAGACATAGAAGTTCCTATTTATACTATTGATGATAAATATTTTGATTATGATGATTCGGATAATAGGTACGATGTGTTATCCCCTATTGAAATGATTCAATTACAAAATATAATATGTGATGGTGATAATAATGAGTAGTTATATTAAAAATATCTTTGGGAAGTTTAAAATTATATTTAAGCCAAAGTATCATAAACATAACAATAATAATAATAATAATAATAATAATAATAATAATAATAATAATAATATGTATTCTTGGTTATTGGAATTTTCTAAGAAAGTTGTATTTGTTATTTTTCTAATTTATATAATAAATTATATTATTTGCTGGGTGGCTTCTTTTGTATGTGGATTAAAAGGTTGGAATATACCTTATATAGATACATTTATTACTTCTACTAACGAAACAACTCAAATTGTTTTAGGTGGATATTTGTTCAAAGCTATGGCAGAAAATATTATAAAAGTACGAAATAGTAATTCTTATAATGAGAATATGGATAATGTAAACAATGATGAGTTAATGTCTGATAATTCGGATGATGACTCATCATTTTAATTTGGTTAGGTGGTGTTTCATATGAAAGATATTATAAAGAAATATGGTAGTAGAAAATTCTTACTTACTCTTTTTACTAATATATTAGGCATTGCAACTATATTAAGTGGATATGGAGGAAAGATTGGATTAGTTGCAAGTATAGTTGCGATTGTAATTACTACTGCTATTTATATTGCAAACGAAAGAAAAATAGACGTTGAAGCTGTAACTAAGATAATCAAACTTTCTATAGATGATTATGAAAAAATTAAGAAGTTGATAGATGAATATAATAAAATGGAAAAATCAATAGGCGAAGTAAACGAAGAAAATAAAACTGAATAAGATTGGTGGTGTTTATATGATTAAAATTAAACAACGAAGAGCCAATAGAAATAATTATGGATTATCAAGAAATGTAAAAAATATAGAATATATAGTTATACATTATACTGCTAATGATGGTGACAGAGCCAAAAATAATGCTGATTATTTTGCTAATAAAATCATTAAAGCATCTGCACATTATTTTGTAGATAATGACTATGCTTATCAATCTGTTCCTGATAATTACGTTGCGTATAGTGTAGGTGGTGGAAAGTATAGCAACTGTTCTACTACTAATGGTGGTAAGTATTATAAAATATGTACTAATTCAAATAGCATTTCAATAGAATTATGTGATGTTGTTAAAAATGGACAAATATATCCATCTACTAAAACTATTACTAATGCTATTAAACTTACTAAATTATTAATGAAAAAATATAATATACCTGCTGCAAATGTTATTAGACATTTTGATGTAACGGGTAAAAATTGTCCGAGTTATTGGTGTGGTTCAACTACCAAGAATAAGCTATGGTTAACTGAATTTAAAAATAAATTAACTACTACGACTAAAAGCAAAACTACTACTACTTCTACTGCTACTTCTATTAACAAATCAAAAACCACTACTATCTCGACAAATAAAGCTAATATAATTAACTTCCAAACTTGGTTAAATAAATATTTTGATTCTAATTTAAAAGTTGATGGTGTATGGGGTACTAATTCTAAAAAGGCTGCTATTAAAGCATGGCAATTATCTTGTAACAAATTATATAAAACCAATTTAAAAGTTGATGGTATATGGGGTGATAACTCCAAAAAAGTTTCTTTTAAAGTAATTGTTAAACTCAACAATAATAATAGATTTGTTTATATGTTACAAGGTATGCTTAATGCTCATGGATATACTTGTAGTTTTAATGGAAAAGTAGATACTAATACTATTAAACAAGTAAAACAATTTCAAAAAAATGAAAAGTTAAAAACTGATGGTGTTGTTGGTTCTAATACGTGGAATAAATTATTTAGTTAGACTGGGGGTTGCGTATGAATATGTATCAAATATTATGTTTAATAGGAATACCCTCTATACTAGCAAGTATAAATACTTGGATAATTTTTAAAGTAAAAGAGTTCAATAGAAAGAATACTTCTTTGCAATTAGGTTTACAAGCATTGTTACGTACACAAATGATTAACGATTATAATACTTGGATGAAAAGGGGTTATGCACCTATCTATGTTAAAGATAACTTTGAAAACTGTTGGATTCAATATCATAGCTTGGGTGCAAATGGAGTTATGGATGGCATACATAAAGATTTTATGGAATTACCAACATCTCCATCAGATGATAAATAATTAGAATTGAGGTGTTTTGAATTGAGTTTTAAAGCAATAAAAATAGAAAATAATTTAACTAGAACTTTACTAGTTAATACATTAAGCGAAATAGAAACTTTACCTACTTCTACTACTATTGGTACTGGAGGTTTGACATCTACTGATAACGAAAAAGTAGCTATTGGTTCAAGAGCTACTTGTATAGAAGATTGGAGTGAATGGGTTTTAACACCAAATAATACTTGGAATAAAGTTCCTAAATCAAGTAATTCTTCTAGTGGTGGAAGTAGTTCTAGTGATGAAGATTTAATAACAGAATCTGAAATAGATAGTATCATTGATTCATTAAGTTAAGGTGGTGGTTAATAGATGAATATGAATGAAGCATTTAATTATTTTGCATCTAGTATATGGAACAAATGTAAAAATAAATTTGCATTTAAAAGTGACGTATATACTAAAGCAGAAACAGATATAAAACTATCAGAGAAATCAGATACAACACATAATCATAACGATAGTTATTATACGAAATCAGAAATAAATAATAAGTTATCTAATTTACCTACTAATGCAGAAAGTACAACTTATAGTAATAGTGCAAGTGGATTAAGTGCTACTAATGTGCAAGGGGCAATAGATAATATAAATACAAAAGTAGATGAGTTAGCAGATTATGTATATAGTTATCACCCAAGACCAAAAGTAATGACAGTCATTATAGACCAAAGTAATAGTAACCCAGAAACTTGTATCACTTATGCAGATGATGCTCTCTCTATGACACCAGGTTCTAGTGAATGGGATAGTTTCTTCGGTCATTATCCTTGTTTATTTAAAGATGGTGTAGAAGTTGGGAAATTAAATCCTAATAATTTTGCACAGTTTGAGGATGGAACAGATGCTGATATAACGAGTGGTGATGCTGGTGATGTTATGATTGCATTTCCAAAACTAGGATATAAAATATCAACAAGTGGTGATACTGTGACAGTTAGTATGACAGATAATCCTAATGCCAAAGGATATTGCTATCTAGCACACACAAGAGGTACTACTGTTAAAGATAAGTTCTATTTAGGAGCATATAAAGGTTATGTTACTTCTAGTAAATTAAGAAGTTTGAGTGGTAAATCACCAACTGCTAATACTGCTATTGGTAATTTTAGAACACAAGCACAAGCTAATGGTAGTGGCTATGACCAAAGTGCATTTAATCAATTAGTATTTAGACAATGTATGTATTTATTAAAGTACAAGAATTTAGATTCACAAACAGCTCTAGGTTATGGATATGTCAATGATAATAGTTCACTTATTTCAACTGGTGGCACAAATGCTAAAGGTATGGATTATGGTGAAACTACTGGTAAATTACAAATGAAATTATTTGGGCTTGAAGATTTCTGGGGTAACGCATATGAGTATATTGATGGAATATTCAGTGATTCCAGTAGAAATATTCTTACAGCTACAGAAAACTTTAACGACACAGGAAGTGGATATACTAATCAAGGTGCTAGTGGATTTTCTAAAAATACTGGTGGATGGGTGTCAAAAGTACAAGGAACATCGGAAAAAGGATTTGTATTGAAAGAGCATTATGGTTCACAAACAACTTATTACAGCGACGATGCTTATGTGTATGATTCTCGCGTTGCGTATTTCGGTGGTGATTGGAGTAGTGGCACTAATGCGGGTGCTTTCGCTCTACGTGTGAATTGTTCCACTTTGGGTTCTGGTTCTAGAGACCTCTCTACTCGACTTATGTATTTATAAAAATAAAATCGTTTATATTATACTAATATGATTTATATAATTACAGTTTGCTAATGAAAATTATATATACATATCATATAATATTTTATAATTATAGATTTTGAAAATTTATTACCTTAGCACTTGCTAAAACATAGACTTCAAAATCTGTATTAGTAATTTATATAAATTAAATGTAGTAATTATAATTGATTAATATAAGTGAAAATTCAGAACAGTAAAAACATGAAGCTCTTAAAGGAAAGAGATTAAACAAATGAAAAGATATGGAAATATATAGTATGGATAATTTAATATTTACATATAAAAACGCAAGAAAAGATAAAACATTCTATAGAGAAGTAAAAATGGCAGATAGTAATGAAAAATATATTCAACCATTACAAACATCATCTGATAAATACTATAATGAAGAAATTAAAGGGAAGAATAAATCTATAAGGAGTTGATGTTATGAAAGAAATTAAAAATGTGCAAGGTTCAACTGAACAAGCACAACCACTTATAGTTAATAAAGATACAGTATATGTTCATACAAATATAGTTCAAGCTACTGATGAAGATGGAAATGTGGTAGATGTATTATATGTATATGATGAAGTTCAATATACAAAAGATGAGTATATACAGATAATAGCTGAAAAGAATAGTCAATTAGAACAAGAGGTAATTGATACACAACTAGCATTATGCGATATTTATGAAACAATTCAAGGAGGTACAAACTAATGGTTAAGATTTATGTAAATTTAATTAGAAAAGATAGAAAGACTATTAATGATGTACCAGAGAAAATAAGGACAGAGGTACAAGCTGAATTGGATAAATAGAATAATAACAACATCTCAAAACGAGATAATTACTAAAGCTCAAATTGATGATATAATTAATGGATTAGTATAATCTAATTAACAATTAAAGATGTGACGAGTTCATATCTAATAATAATTTTAGGGATATAGGTTCTAAAATCTATATCCCTTTTTAAATATAGAACAAATGTTCTTAAATATTTTTATATGGTTTACTCTTGTAATCTCAAATACGAAATCATTAAATATCATATTAACCTTGCACCTATCTTTTATATAAAATCTTAAACATCAAGCAAACTTCTCATTGAACACTTGGGTCATATAATCTGACCCAATTTATGCCCCAATCTTGACCCAATTCTTTGCATAAAAATATGATAGGTTACGATACTTTATGACACTTAATTTCTTATCTTTTAAATTCTTTCAAATCCTTTATTTATCATAAACATTCAAGATTTCTGAATTTAAAATTAAAATAATTTTTACCTTTATATGCTTCCCATTTGTTTTGCAACTTCCTCGGCAAAGTTCTCTTCTTTCTTTTCAAGTCCTTCACCAGTTTCAAAACGTACAAATGATTTAAGTTCTAACTTAATTCCTTCTGCTTTAGCAACTTCTGCAACATAAGTGCTTACAGTTTGCTTTCCGTCTTCAGCTTTTACATAAGCTTGGTCTAATAAGCAGATTTCTTTAAGTTGCTTATTAATTCTACCTTTAACCATTCCTTCAATAATCTTATCGTTAGCATCTGGTTTTTCATTCTTAGCTTGTACAGTCATTATCTCAGTCTCATGTGCAAGATATTCTTGATCTACACTATCTCTTGAGATATATTTTGGATTAAGTGCTGCAACTTGCATAGCAACGTTCTTTAAGCACTCTTTAACTGCATCGCTGTTTGAGTCTGTATCAGCTTCAACTAATACACCAATCTTTCCACCTGCATGAATATATGATTGAACAACACCATCAGTTGTAACCTTTTGGAATCTTCTGATGTTCATGTTTTCACCAATTATAGCTATTTGAGAAGCGAGTTCTTCTTTAACAGTCTTAGTGTTATCTTTTGCCCAAGCTTCTGCTAGGAAAGCATCAATATCAGTTGCTGTAGTCTTAGCTGCTTGTGCAGCTACGTCTGCAACATATGCTTTAAATGTATCATTCTTTGCAACGAAGTCAGTTTCACTGTTAACTTCTACTATAGAAGCAACCTTTCCATCTTCACTTACGCAAGTAGCAACGATACCTTCAGCTGCAATTCTTCCTGCTTTCTTTTCTGCTGCTGCTAAACCTTTTTCTCTTAAAAATTCAACAGCTTTATCCATATCTCCTTCAGTAGCAGTTAATGCCTTTTTACAGTCCATCATCCCTGCTCCTGTCATTTCTCTTAATTCTTTTACCATAGATGCTGTAATTGCCATCTTCTTTACCTCCATATAATTAGTTATGTTATTTTCAATTATTTCACCAATTAACTACTCAACTAATGAATAATTTATAATAATTACTTAATGTCTATAAAATGTCGATTATTAAGCCTCTACTGCCTCTTCAACTTCCTCAGCAACTTCTTCATCATTCATAACTGTTCCTTGGTTAGCTTCGATAACAGCGTCTGCCATCTTAGCAACGATTAATTTAACAGCTCTGATTGCATCGTCATTACCAGGAATTACATAATCTAATTCTTCTGGATCACAGTTAGTATCAGCAATACCGATTAGAGGAATTCCTAATGTATGTGCTTCTTGGATACATATTCTTTCCTTCTTAGGATCTACTACAAATATAGCATCTGGAACTTTCTTCATATCTTTAATTCCACCTAAGTTCTTCTCTAACTTAGCTTGCTCTTTCTTAAGTGCAACTACTTCTTTCTTAGGAAGAACATCAAATGTTCCGTCTTCTGCCATTCTTTCAATGTCTTTTAATCTTGCAATTCTACTTTGGATAGTCTTGAAGTTTGTTAACATACCTCCAAGCCATCTTTCATTAACATAGTACATTCCGCAACGCTCAGCCTCAGTCTTGATAGCATCTTGAGCTTGTTTCTTAGTACCTACAAATAAGATAGTACCACCTTCTGTAGCTATATCTTTTAATGCAAAGTAAGCTTCGTCAACTTTACCTACTGACTTTTGTAAGTCAATAATGTAGATTCCGTTTCTCTCAGTGTAGATGTATTCAGCCATCTTAGGGTTCCATCTTCTTGTTTGATGTCCAAAATGAACACCTGCTTCTAATAATTGTTTCATTGATATTACGCTCATAATATACCTCCATTTGGTTTTATTCTTCCGCAATTTTCAACTCCTAGAAAACCTTTTCGGCACCGTTCTAGGTATTCAACTGCGTGCATTTTTTAACGCAAAGCTAATTCTAACATAATTTATAATATAATGCAACTACTTTTTCATAGGAAATTTAGACCTTAGGCAACAGTTAATCCATTGACTAAATTATTGCTGAACGAAAAATATACATTTTTTCAAAATTATTCTTCTTTTATATTAAACTTTATAATTTAATCTTCATCGTCTTCTTCATCATCACTTTCATTTTCATCTTCATCATCATCTTCATCATCTTCTTCATCTTCATCATCGTCATCATCGTCATCATTATTTTTGCTAATTGTTTTTTGTTTTATAACTGTCTTACTCGTTGCTATACTCTTATTTGAAGTTTTATTAACAATTGGAGCCTTAGTACTCACACCTTCTTTTGTATTGCTTATCTTTTTATCATCGTCATCATCATCGTCATCGTCATCATCATCATCGTCATCATCATCGTCGTCATCCTTATCGTCGTCATCCTTATCATCACTTTCTTTTTCTATTTCTTCTATTTCATTATCAACTACATTACCAGTAACTGCATCTATTTCATAATCATATTCCATATTATCAGTTTTAAAGTCAACCTCATAAACAATACTTCCTTTATCGTAATCTAATTTAACTTTTGTTTTCCTCACATCATTCACTGAAATCTTTGCTTTTTCATAAGCAATATTTACAGCTTTATCTTCTCCAATATAGCCTTTATCACTTACATCTCCTTTAGATGTCATATCATCAAATTTTATATTCTTAGATTTAATCAGAATATTAAGTTCATTTATTGACATTTGTGCCAAATCTTTTTCTGTAATTTCTTCTCCCTTTGTATTTTTTATTTTCTGTTTTAATAAAACGGCTATTAATTTTGCTCTTCCTTCAGAAATATTATTCTCTTTTGCTATTCTCTTGATTTCATCATCATTATCATCATACATTTGAGATAAAATAGCTGCATTAATCTTGCTAGCTTTAAGTATTTTTTCAACTTCATCTATTATCTTTTCCTCAATTTCACTTGCCTTTACTTCATCATCATTTTTTACAGATACCAAAACAGAATTTGCTACTTCGGATATATATCCATTTTTTAATAAAGAACCAACTATAGCGTTAATAGCAACATCCATATCAACATTCTTAAAATCCATACCCTTAAGTACTTTTTCACCATCTACATTAAGTGCCTTTGCATCTACAACTCGTTCTGAATCATTTATCCTAATCTCAACGCTAGGGTTTATATCTAATGCTATAACAGAATCTATTCTCATAGAACTAACATATTTATAATATCCTAGCAAACCAATAGTAATAATAAATACTGCAGCAATTGTCCCCAAAACTTTTACATATTGTCCTTTTTTATTATTTTTATGATTTATGTTTCTTACCTTCTCATCAGTAATATCCTTATTATTCATAATAAATCCATCTCCTTCCATTCCTTCACAATCCTGCATAATCTCATCAAAAATATCAGGAGTGCAATTATTAACAGCCTTTCTAATATCATTTTCTATCTTTTTTCTCATACTATTCCGCCTTTCTGGTATAACTTCTTAATCTTTTTGATTGTTCTGTTATATTTTGCTAAAACCGTAGATAAGGGCATATCTTGTAATTTTGCTATTTCTCTAAATTTATATCCTGCTACAATATGTAACATAAGAATATTTCTTTCTTCTAATGATATATATTTGAAAATCATATCCAAAATCATCTTATCTTCAACTGGCACCTTATCGTTATCTGATAGTACCTCACTTAACTCCTCTATATTCGTAGTATTTTTTTGACTGCGCAACTTCATTAGACACATATTCTTTGTAATTGTTAATATCCAAGCTAATGGTTTACCATCACTCTCATATGAATCTGCTTTTTCATATATTTTTATAAAAACATCATGCATAACATCCTCTGCGTCATCTGAATTCTTTAAATATGATAAAGCTAATCCATATACTGCTGATTTAGTCATATTATATAATTCTTTAAATGCGTCACAATCTCTTAAAGATATTTTATAAATATAACAATCAATTAAACTACTATTATTTGACGTCAAATAATCTTTACTTCGAAGTATTTTTTTCATATATAAATAACTCCTTTCACTTTATTAATGCAATAATTATTATTTTTATTGCACTAATAATGAAATTTTATTACATAAAAAAAATTTATGTAATAGGATGTACAATCAATTTTCACTGTAGAACAAGAAATGCGACGCAATTTCTTATTAAATAATAAAAGAAGGCTTATTCAGCCTTCTTAATAATACTACATCAATATTCTCTAATAGACTCCAACTGATTCCTTTTCTTTTGAATTCTCATCTGTTAATTCAAATTCAGTAAACATATCTAGATACTTATTATTAGTAAATGCACTTATTGGTTTACGACCTGTTAGATATGCCATTTCTACATATTCTGCATCTGTAAATAATTCTGCAAGGAAATCTAAATATTCTTGTTTATCATCTCTATCAATTCTATCAGATTTCATAATGAAATCCCAATCGTCAAATACAAATATGAACTTTTGACCTGTTTTCTTATACACTCTATTAAAGTTTTGCCATAATGAATAATTAATATTAACACCTATTGATGGAAATTGCTTATCTAACTCATTTAATAAAACTTCTTCAATATTACAAATATACACTTCATAATTTCTACTCTTCCATCTAGGTAATTTACAGTTCAAATGAATTACATTATGATTGTTTAAGTGCTTATCATATGAATCAGTCTCTGATATGTATAAATCATCAAAAACTCTTCTACTATCAAGATTTTTAGAGTAATATGCAGTTACTAAACTTGCAATAACTGACTTACCATTATCTTTCATTGAATTAACACATACATATCTACTGTTAGATTCCATCAAAAAGTTTAAATATTCTAGCATCTCACTTCTGTCGTTAAAATCACCCTCGTCTACTAAATCCCTTATTAAATTATACTGTTTAGACATATTAAATTTAATTTTCATAGTACTTCTCCTATATTCTGTATTTCTAAAGTTTACATTGCCTCATACACTTATTTAACTGTAGCCAACCTATCGTGATACAAATTATTAACAAGTGTTACCTCTCCTGTGCCTATTCCTAATCTCTTTGATATCTCAAGAGTAGAATAGCCTAACGAGTATAATTTAATTATTTGTTCGTTGCGTTTTTGATAATTACTATTATTATTCTCTTTCGGTTTATCAAACACACTGCTAATACTTTTTTCATCTTCCTGTTCTTCAAGAACATGCTTTAAAGATATTTCTTCTACTACATCCTCTTTTTCTTCTGTCTCGTATTCATTGCAACATCTTAATAAATCGACAAAATCATCTTTACTCACAACAACATCTATATCTTCAACGGACGAATCCTTTGAGACCACATTTTTTTCTTCTATATTATTATCTTCTTGAAGTAATTCTGTCACTTCATTTTTCAAGCTTTGTAAATCTGCAATAACTTTCTTAACACTTTCTTCTTTTGAATTTAACATGTCATATAAGAACATTACTTCTTTATGATTAATATCAATTTTTTCAAGTGTTTGATTAGCATATTCTTCAAATTCCATTATTTTTTTATTAGATAATGTATTCAACTTTTCCTCTACATTATCATTCATCTCATCAATAATAGAATCTGCTGTTTCTTTTAATTGTTTCATCCTTACCTCTATATCAGCTTTATTAGCATCTTGCCTAACTGATTTTTTTAGTTCAAGGAATTCTTTTTGTAACTTCTTTTTCTTTTGTTTTTCAATCAGTAAAACAAAGAAAAAAATTATAACACCTAAAACCATACTCCCAATTGTAACTATATCCTTAAATTCCATATAGTTTCCTCCTATTGGGCATTTGCTACTATTGTATTATCTTCAGCTTTTCTAAATACTGAACTTAACATCTCATCTCTTATATATCTACTTGCACCATTTATCTCTACCTTAACGCCTTGATAAACATGTCCTGATACTATAATAATGTCTGAGTCTGTTTCTTCTCTTGTCCGTATATTCTTATATCTATTAAAAGTTCTTTTTTTCTGATCTAATTCACATACAATCTCTTTACTTTTTTCTATAATATTCTTAACCTTAATAACTAATTCATTAGGAACTTCTTTATCTTTCATATTATTCTTATAATATCTTATTACTTGTAAGATATCATCTTTCTTCTCTTCTGTGGTACTGATTTCACTAACCAATTCATCTATTATATCGTCAAAGTCTTCTGGATAACCTACCTGTAAAACAGTATTTGCTCCCATAATTGAACCAACTTTATCACATTCTATATGCCCCAATGCTCTAGTGATTCCACCGACGATAATAGCTTTTTCCCCTTTAACTAATACTCCCTTATCCCCTGTAATATCACTATATAATATTGAACTTGCATTTATAAATCCATTAGCAATAACAACAGCACTCTCAATAAATTTTGTAGTAACATCTTCACCTGCAACTACATAGGCCTTCTTCATACCCTGAATTCCATTTCTAATCATTATGCTTTTTCCAGCCTTAATCTCTGCTCCCTCTACAACACCATTTATCTCAATATTACCTTTAGCCCTAACTGAAAATCCTGTTCTGATACTACCATTTATCAAAACATCGCCATTAAATGCAATATTCCCTGTGGCAACATCAACATCACCTTGAACTATATATACATTATCAACCCATATTTTTCCCCCACGATATGCAGCCTGTCCATCACATAATGCATAAGCCTCTGATCCATCTTCACTAAGTTCTACATTATTTCCAGTAATAATACTTATCTTTTCTAGGTCTTCTGGGTATATATCTTCTCCACTTATATCCTTGCCTGCTGATCCAGGTTGACCTGGTATTATTTTAGCTAATAACTCACCTGCATTAACAGGATTAATTACTTCTACACTATTATAATCCACTGTTCCATCTAGGCGAATCTTTGGCTTTCTATCTTTGCCTGCATTTATATCAAATTTATAATCAATATATGGCTGAATTCCTTGAACTGCATCATCGCCTTCAGCCACAAAATATTCTCTAAAATACTCTCTATTAGATGAAACTTCCTCAATTACATCATCTTTTAAACCATATACTACATTAAGTCCCTTAAGTTGTTCTATAATATCACTCTTAGTTAAATATTTCCCCTTTTCTGAAGGTGGATAAAATTTTACATAAGCTTCTAACTTATTACCTGATATATTAACCTTTATTTTCTCATCTAATTCTTCTATTACATCCCTACTGAATCTAAGAGTTGTCTGCTTATTATTTGAAATAGCCATGCGTAAAGAATCTCTATCATAATTTCTCACACCGGCTATCTCTATGTATTCTTCTATTACATCTATACTTACTTTTACATCATCTATCTTTATATATGTACCATCATCTTTTCGGATTAAGACAAAGCCTAAATCTTTATTTTTTTCCATTTAGCTCACCCTTGCATCTTAAATAATATTTAAAATATCACTGTACTCTCCTAAATTGCTCTTCATTTTTTGAAGAGCTCTTGTATGCAATTGCGATATTCTTGACTCAGAAACTTCTAAAATATTGCTTATTTCCTTCAAAGTCAATTCTTCATAATAATAAAAAACAATAACCTTTTTTTCTTTTTCTGTCAAAACGGCTAACGATTTTATCAAAAGCTCCTTAGCTTCGTTTTTCATTATAGATCTTTCTGGATGTCCATAATTAGATTGTTTAGCCACGTCTAACTTTACTTCACTACCTTGCTCTAAATACTCATCTAAAGAAACTAAGTTAGTTATCTTAGTCTGTCCATATAAGTTATCTAATTCTTCTAAAGTAATATTTAATTCCTGTGCTACCTCTTCATTTGTAGCCGTTCTTCCTTTTTCTGCTTCAATCTTTTTTAAAGCATTATCTAATTTTTTTTGTTTTTGTCTAAGTGTTCTAGGAATCCAATCCATTTTTCTTATTTGGTCAAGAATTGCTCCTCTAATTCTTAAACTAGCATAAGTTTCAAACTTAACTCCACGACATAAGTTAAACTTATCAATTGCATCAATTAAGCCAAATGTGCCATAACCAACCAAATCGTCATATTCAACATTATATCCTAGGTACATACTTAGTCTTCCTGCTACGATTTTAACTAATCCTGCATATTCAATAATTAACTTTTCACGGATTTCAGAAGATTTGTTATCTGCATATCGTTGCCATAATTCTTTTCTTTCCTCTTCAGTCATTAGCGTGCCCTCCTATGAATTCATTGTTATTGTGAATCATTATCCCCGGATTTCACTGCTGTATTATCATCTTGCTCAGCACATTCTTCTTGCATACTACTATCCGTAACTTCCATCTCCATCGTCAAAATCTTATTTACTAATAATTTTACAATATTTCCTATAATATAGAAAAGTATAATCACAATTGACAAAATTTTCAAGCTAAAAATTATTTCAAAATCATTAAATATACTTACTAAAAGTGTAATTATACTTGCAATTAAAACCATTAGTATTGGAATAAACCTTATAAACATTACATTTCTCCTGTAATACTTTTTTAACAATTAAATATATTTAACATCTCTATTAACTGTTGTAACTTTTAAATTTCCATTATCTAGATCCAATTCAATTGTCCTACCATATGTATCTCCTACATCCTCACCTAATATTACAATTTGTAATTCACCTAAAGTCTTTCTGGTCGCTTCAATGTTTCTATCGCCAATATTTAAAAGGTCATTGCCTTCCTTTATCTCGAACATTCGTGCTCCCCCCGCAATTTTAGCAACTATATCCCTCTTACTTGCTCCTAATTCAATTAATTTATCATACATATCCCTAATACCAGTATCTGCAAATTTTGCCCTATTTATATTATTGATATAAGCAAATCTAGTACTATCTGATAGCATTAAATGCAACATTCCACCTATTTTTGTTATAGGATCATACAATGTTACACCAACACATGAACCAAGACCAATAGTCGTTATTATTCCTGGGGCTTTACCTACGAACCATTGAGCCATACCTATTCTCTCAATACTATTTTCCATACGTCTAACCCTTCCTATATTCTATTCTGCTCCTAGTCTACTAATTATTTCAGCATAAGATTCTTCCTCAGGTATTAATATAAAGAATCCATCTATCTTATTAAGGCCATCATTAAATAAAGTTTCTATTATAAGTGCTTTATCAGCCTTCTTCGCTATTTGAATAGCTGGTACACTTAATACTGCCCCAGCCATATCATTAGCAACATAAGGAACAGAAATCCATATGCCCATTTTACAAAGTTCTGACAATGAATATACATAAGCTCCAGAAATAATATTACCTATTTCCTTAAGCGTTGATATTTCCATTTCATTTAATTCATCACCAGGTTCTTGCCCTAAAAGCAAGTTTATCAACTGCTTTGCTGATTCCAAACTTAATGCAAACATCATCATACCATCTATATCTCGTGATAATTCAAATAATATTCCTATGACTGGTGTATCTGGTCCACCAAGTATATCACTTAACTCATTAAATTTAAGTATTCTTGCCTTTGGTACTTCCATGTCAATTTTGCAATTAACAATTTGTGCTAAAGCTGTTGTAGCATTACCAGCACCAATATTACCTACCTCTCTCAATATATCCAAACATTTTTCATCAACAAAAACTGACTTATTATCATCTGTACTACTCATGACATACCTCCATGTATTTTTTGGTTATATTAGAGAATTTCTCCAATAATACTATCAATATTTAATAAAGAAATTAACTCATCATTAAATTTTCCTATACCCTTTATATACATTTGTCTATCATTTGCGACACCTCTAACAATATTCTCTATACTTGACTCAGCTAGAGAAATAACCTCCTTAACTGAATCTACAAGTATTCCTACTGAATACTGTCCTTCAATTTTTACAATAATAATTCTTGAAGCATTAGTTATAATATCATCTTCTAGTCCCATCTTTCTTCTAAGACTCATTACAGGAACAACTTCACCTCTTAGATTAATTACTCCTTTAAAATAATCAAGTGATTTTGGTACTCTTGTAATTCTTTGCATTCTTACAATATTATCAATATTCATAATATCTATACCAAAGAATTCATCACCTAAATTAACAACTATATATTGTTTAACCACATCATTTGTAACTTCTTTTTCTGTATCTTCTTTTTTCTCTACATTAGTATCTTCATTTTCCAATAATTCCATGTTCTCGTTTTCCATTAATATTGCCTCCTATACTAAAGTATTAACATCAAGAATTAATGCAACTTCACCATCACCAAGTATTGTTGCTCCGCTAATAATCTTGTTGTTATTAATTAATTTTCCTAAAGACTTAATAACTATTTCTTGTTGACCAATTAGATTATCTACAACAAGACCAATTGTCTTATCACCCTTTGCAACAATAACAACTGTATATGACGTTGCCTCTTTCTCATCTTTACTAACTTCAAGTATTTCTTCTAGCATAATAATTGGAATAACGTTACCTCTAAGAGTAATAACCTTATTACCTTGTACATATTTAATATCAGATGCGCTTATGTCTTCTATTATTTGGATACTTCCAAGTGGAATTGCATATTTTTCTGTGCCAACTTCAACCATCAATGTCTGAATTATTGCTAATGTAAGTGGTAATCTTATAGTAAATTTACATCCTTTACCAAGTTCAGACTTAGCTTCAATATTACCACCTATATTAGATATTTTATTTTTTACTACGTCTAGACCAACGCCTCTTCCAGATATATCTGTAACTGTATCAGCTGTTGAGAATCCTGGTCTAAATATCAATTCCATTGCATCTTTATCAAGCATTTGTTCAGCCTGTTCCATAGATATTATATCTTTCTCAACGGCCTTAGCTTTAATCTTATCAAGATTTAATCCGCCTCCGTCATCTCCAACTTCTATTACTACGTTATTACCATCTTGATAAGCATCTAATGTAACAGTACCTTTTTCTGGTTTGCCTGCTGCCACACGTTTTGCCCTATCTTCTATACCATGATCTACTGAATTTCTAAGTAGATGCATAAGAGGATCACCTATCTCATCAATAACAGTTCTATCCAATTCTGTATCTTCACCAGACATAAGTAAATCAATTGACTTATTTAATTTTTTAGATAAATCCCTAACCATTCTAGGAAATCTATTAACTACTGATTCTATAGGGACCATTCTTACTTTCATAACAGACTCATGTAGATTAGTTGTTATTCTCTCTAAATATTCAATTTGTTCATTAAATCCATCTTTTGTTCTATCACGACCTAAGGAGTCTCCTATTGAAATTAATCCATTCTTCGCAATTATTAGCTCACTTACAAGATTCATTAAAACATCTAACTTTTCAATATCAACTCTAACTGTTCTATTTAAAATTGCCTTTTTACTATCCTTAACTTTTTGACTTTCTGCTGTAGTCTTCTTAACTTGTTCTTTTGTCTCAATCTGCTTCTGATTCTTAGCTTCTTCAGACATTTTTTTCAATTCATAACTAGACTTTGTAATCATCTCTATAAATACTTTTTCTATTTCAGTAATATTTTCTACAGCTTTTCTAATAACATCTGCTTTATCTTTCGATAGCACAACTAGTGAAAAATTATCATTAAATTTTTCATTTTCCAAATCTTGTGTTGAAGGAACTGATTTAATAATATCACCATGCTCTTCTAGATTTCTTAATACTAAATATGCTCTCGCAGATTTAAGCACACAATCTTTTGAAATATAAATTGTAAGACCATATACATTAAGATTATCATTATGAGCCTTATCTATTGCTGCAAGCTCATGCTCTTCATATATCAACTTAGATATTTGTTCTTCATACTCGTCATCATTAGCTTTCTTTTCACTTGCAGACTCACTATCGCCTTCTTCAAGTGTCTTTTCAATCACATCACTTGAAACTCCATTAGCTCCAAGTCCTTCTTTTAATGTTTTATCCAACTCTTCTATAAAACTTGTGGGATCAATTTGACCTTCTGTTGATGTTGTTTGAATAGATTCTAGTAACGCTTCTAATAAGTCTAGTCCTTCAAATAAAACATCAACTAATCTACTAGAAACCTTCATATTACCACTACGTATCTCAGAGAAAACATTTTCAAGGTCATGAGTTACTTTTTGCATTTTAGTAAATCCCATTGTACCTGCCATTCCTTTTAATGAATGCGCTGCTCTGAAGATTTCTGTAATAGTATCTTGATTATCAGATTCTTTTTCTAATATTAATATATGCTCGTTTAAAGATTGCAAATGCTCCTTTGTTTCCTCGATAAATATTTCCAAATACTGACTTACATCCATATTCTTGGCCTCCATACTCTTAAATTGAAATTCCCCAACTTCAAATATAAAATTACCAACATTTATCGTTTACATATGCATTTATTTTAGTATAACAAATTTTTATCTTCTCATCCGTGAATAGTCACTTCAATTAATGTTTTTTTACAATTTTCCCCTTTTTACCCCCAGTTTTTCTTTCTTCTCATTCTTCTTTCTTCTTCAAAAACAAACTTAACGATATTTTCTCTCGCTGATTCATCTATATCTGAAAAGCTAACACGATACTCATAAATTAACTTTCCTATATCCTTCTTACTAATTAAAACAACGTTTGCCAAACAGCTGTATTGTGTTCTATTAATCCCCTCACCTAAAGCAAACTTCAAAAATACTCTTTTAGCATTTGGTATTCCCTCTTCACTATTAAATTTCATACCTCCACCACTAATATTAGATAATTTTGCTTTGCACCATTTACCATTATGTCTCTCTAAAGAGCCATCATCACTATATATTTCTAATATTTTATATTCTATATCACAAAAATAATCAATTCTAAAATATTCTCTTCTTTGATATCTCTCAAGTTCTGACATTAATTCTAACTCAACTACATCTATTCCTTTTTCTTCATATATATCTTCTAGTACAACATCTGCCTTATATAGTCCACCATTTACATAAAATATTAAGCTATAGTTTTTATCATCTATCAACTGTAAATCAGAACCATTATATGAAGGTACATATATAACTAATCCTCCCTCATCTGTAATTCTAAGGATTTTACTGACATACTCTCTTTTATCTATTAATATTGATACTTTATCACCTACATCATATATTCTATTAGCCCCCATTATTTGACTTCTCCTTTCCTAAATAATAATCCGCTTGATATAAATTGTGTAAAAAATCCTGCCATACCCTTCTTTTCAACAATCTTATCGTCTAATGCTATTTTCTCTGCTAAAATTTTTATAGTTTTAACAGATGCAGAATTAGGATTAGTAACACTTACAGGTTGTTGATTTAATATTCCCTTAGATAAATTATTATCTTGTACTACTGCTCCAAGATAATCTAATTTTACATCTAAGAACTTTTCTACAACACAATTTAATTTATTATATAATACTTCTCCTTCATGTTGACCTCCAACACGATTTGAAATCATCTTAATTGCAGTTCCATTCATATACGGCAATTCTCTATTTAAAGCCTTAAGTACTGCATAAGCATCTGTTATAGATGTTGGTTCAGGTGTAGTAACTACCAATACCTGAGAACTTACTTTAACAAATTGCATTATGGTGTCAGTTATTCCAGCTCCAGTGTCAACTATGACGTAATCTGCTAATTCATCTAATTCAAACAATCTATTTGTCATAGTTTCAACCTGTTCTTTTGAAAGATTATTTAATTCATTTATTCCAGAACCACCTGATATAAATCCTATTCCCATAGGTCCCTCTGTTATAATATTAGAAAGTTTCATACTTCCAAACATTAAGTCACCCAAATCATACTGAGGTCTTATACCTAACATTACCTCAACATTAGCTAACCCCATATCAGCATCAATAATAATTACTTTCTTATCCATTGCAGCCAATTGTATTGCAAGATTAATTGCAATACTAGTTTTCCCTACTCCACCTTTACCACTTGTAATGGTTATAACATTTGCTAATTTTTTATTAGAAGGATTCTTGATTTCTTGTTCCTTTTTCTCTTGCGCAGCTTGTTGCTTAATTAATGCTCTTAATTGTTCTGCTTGATCCATTACATATCACCTCCTAATAATTGCTTAGCAATATCTTGTGCATCTAACTTACTTATATCATCAGGAACCTCCTGTCCACAAGCAATATAAGATAATTGTGCATTAGTCAACATCTTTATATTTAAAATATTTCCAATATTAGTAGTTTCATCTAATTTTGTAAATAGCAACTTATAATTACTTATATCTGAATATGATTCTACAATGCTCATTAAGTCATTATATTTCGTAGTTGCACTCAATACCAAATATGTATCTCTATCTTTTTCATCAATAGAATTAATAAGTTTTCTTAAATCATCTCTTTGTTGTGCATTCTTATGAGATCTTCCTGCTGTATCTATAAGAACAACATCATATCTATCTAACATAGGTTTTAATTTTGTCATATCCTCAGCAGAATACAATACATTAACTGGTACACTAAGTATATTAGCATATGTTCTTAATTGCTCCACTGCAGCTACTCTATATGTATCTGCTGTTACAAGAGCAATATTTAACTTTTTCTTTACTTTAAAATCAGATGCGATTTTTGCAATTGTTGTAGTCTTTCCCACTCCAGTAGGTCCCATAAAGAAAATATATTTTGGTTGATTTTCTCCTGGTTCTATCAACTTAGGTTGTCCAAGTTTTAAAATTATCTTTTGATAAATAGATGTCAGTATATTGTCTACTGGTGCATCTTTCTTTATATTAGATTTTACCTCATTAAATATAATATCAATATATTTCTCATCTACTTCATGCTTTAACATTTGCTTTTTAATCAAAGAAATACATTTTTCAGCTCTTCCTGATAATTCAGATGTTCTACTCTCTTTCTTTACACTTTCAGAGTTATTATCTTCATCCTTACTATTTTTCTTCTCACTAACAGCTTTTTTATTCTTTGATTCATTCTCTGAATCTTCTTCATCCATATAACTATTTAATTTTTTAATTTTCTCTTTCTTTTTCTCTTCTTTTTCAAATTTTTCAATATTGCTTTCTATTAGATTTTGAATATTATCTAATTTTAGTTCTATTTTTTCGTTCTTCTCCTCTTCTTTTGCCTTTTTTGCCTTTTCAAGCTCTTTTTGTATTTTTTCTTTTGCCATTTCTTCTGCCTTTTTCTCGGCATTTGCATAGCTTTTACCATCATCTACTGCTGCCGTAACTTCAACCTTAGACTTCTTGAATAACTTTCCTAAACCCTTAGGTGTTATTTTTTTTACATTCATTATAATAGCATCGTTACCTAACTCTTCCTTTGCTAAAATAATTGCATCTGCTTCATTTCTTGCTTGATATTTCTTAATTATCATACTGTCACCATCCCAACTGATTGTAACTCAACATTTGAATCAATTTCATTATACGATATAACAATTAGATCTTTAAAATAATCTGCTGTTAATCGTTTAAAGTATGTTCTTACAATAGGTGAAGTAACAATTATTGGATTCTTGCCTAACTCTTCAAGTTTCATTACCTCATCCTTTACACTATCCATTACTGCTTTAGTCTTCTCTGGATCTAGTGTAATAAAGCTTCCTTGTTCTGTCTGCTTAACTGCTCCCATAATTTCCTGTTCTATCTTAGGATCTAATGTAACAACACTAGTCATTGCATCTCCACTAAAGAACTTATTAGAAATCGCCCTCTTTAAGCTCTGTCTCACATATTCTGTCAATATATCTGGATCTCTTGTTGTTGGTGCATAATCTGCTAAAGTTTCAAAAATTGTAACTAAGTCTCTTATTGATATGCCTTCCTTTAGCAAGTTCTGTAATACCTTTTGAATCTCACCAACTCCAAGTAATTTAGGTACTAATTCACTAATTAATGTTTCATTTTCGTCTTTAATGTTATTAATTAATCCTTGTACATCTTGTCTTGTTAATAACTCGTCTAAATGACTTCTAATAACCTCTGTAAGATGAGTAGCTATTATTGAAGGAGGATCAACAACAGTATAACCTAATGATTCTGCTCTTTCTCTTTGACTTTCTGTTATCCATACAGCAGGTAAATGGAAAGAAGGTTCAAATGTAGGTATACCTGTAATTTCCTCTTCAACATATCCTGGATTCATTGCCATATAATGGTCAAACATAATCTCCCCTTCACTTACAGGGACATTTTTTATTTTTATAACATATTGATTAGGATTAAGTTGTATATTATCTCTAAGTCTAATAATTGGTACCACGCAACCTAACTCTAAAGCAATTTGACGTCTTATCATAACAACTCTATCTAATAAATCTCCACCCTGACTAACATCAGCTAAAGGAATAATTCCATATCCAAATTCTAATTCAATTGGATCAACTGATAATAATGAGTTGACATTTTCCGGCTTCCTAATTTCACTCGCCTCACTTTCTTCTGTGGTAACTTCTTCTTCGATTTCCTTAACATCCATTCTCTTCTGAATGATACGTCCAACCATAATAAATATTACACCATAAGATGCAAATATAAAGAACGGAAGTGGTGTAAATCCTAGTAAAATCAATACTACACCTACCATATATAATACCTTTGGTATAGAGAATAATTGTTTAACCAAGATATCTCCAATATCTGCTTCTTTAGATACTTTAGTTACCAACACACCTGTTGCTAAAGAAATCATAAGTGATGGTATCTGACTTACAAGTCCATCACCTATTGTTAAGTTAGCATATGTCTGTAAGGCTGTTGAAAAATCCATTCCTTGCCTTAATATTCCCATACACAAACCACCAACAATATTTATAATAGTTATTACTAATCCGGCAGTAGCATCTCCCTTAACATACTTTGTAGCACCATCCATAGCTCCGAAGAAAGCTGATTCATCTTGAATCTTCTGTCTTCTTTCTTTTGCTTGTTCATCTGTAATAGCTCCTGTATTCAAATCTGCATCAATGGCCATCTGTTTACCTGGCATTGCATCCAGAGTAAATCTTGCTGTTACCTCTGATACTCTTTCTGAACCTTTATTGATAACCATAAATTGTACTAATAACAATATAATAAATACAATAATACCAATTACCATATCCCCTCCTCCAACGAAGGAACCAAAGGTTGCAACTACAGTACCTGCATCTCCTTTAGATAGAATTAATCTTGTAGAAGATACGTTAAGAGAAATTCTAAAAATAGTTGTAAATAACAACAATGTAGGGAAACTTGATAAGCTTAAAGCCTCAGGCGAAAAAAGTGCATTCAATAATATTATTAGTGCAACTGATATATTTATTGCCAATAACCCATCAAGCAAAAATGATGGTATCGGTATAATAAGGAATATAATAGCAGCTAATAGATACATTCCTATTCCAATGTCAGCCTTCTTCATACCTAGTTAATCTCCTTGTTCTTAGATTTATATACATAAGCTAGAACATCTGCAACCATTTGATATAGTTCAGGTGGAATCTCATCACCTATGTTAACATTAAAATATAACATTCGAGCTAATGGTTTGTTTTCAACAATTTCTACATTATTTTCTCTAGCTATATCTTTTATCCTTTGTGCCAAATTATCTGCTCCCTTTGCCACTACTAAAGGAGCACTACTAACCTCTCTATCATACTTTATTGCTACAGCAAAATGAGTAGGGTTAGTAATTACAACATCTGCATTAGGTATATCTTGCATCATTCTCTTCATAGAAGTCTCTTGCATTTTACGTTTTATCTTACCTTTAACTTGTGGATCTCCTTCACTTTGCTTATATTCATCTTTAACCTCTTGTTTTGTCATTCGCATATCTTTCTTAAATTTAAGTCTTTGATAAATTAAATCTGCGAATCCAATAATCAATAATACTGCACTAATTTTTATTCCAAGAGATATTACCAAATCTCCAACTAAAATAATACTTTCCATTAATGTATAATTATATAATGTAATTAAAAGTTCCAAACTATCTTTTAATTCTGAATATACTATATAAAATATTAATCCTACTTTAACAATAGCCTTAACTAATTCAAATAACTTATCTTTAGAAAACATTCTCTTAAATCCTTGTATTGGACTTAATCTATCTAGTTTCGGCATCAATGGCTTTGTACTTACTTTCCACTTAACTTGTCCTATATTAACAGCTACCCCTGCTACTATTGCACTTAAATAAAATGGTGCACTTATCATTATTGTTTTAGTTAATACCTTTCCTAAAGTGCCATATGCCATCTTATTATTAAATCCTTTTCTTGTATAATTACCAATGTAATTATATATTTCAACAAACGTTTCTGTAAAACTATTACCTACATATCTTACAAATAATTTTAAAGACAGAAAAAGCATCAAAAGTGTTACCCCTATAACTAACTCATTACTTCTAGCAACCTGACCTTCTTCTCTAGCTTTTTCTAACTTCTTAGCAGTTGCTTCTTCAGTCTTTTCTCCGCCTTCACCTTCGGCAAAGAATTGAAGATTATATCTCATATAAACAGAATTATAATTTCTATTATCTATATTAATATCATTATGCTTTTTTCTCATATCATTATTTAAAACTTTATAGCATAACATTCATCTTATCTCCACTTTATATGTATTTCCAACTTCTTATTTTACACTCCCGTATAACCATAACACTTTCCATATCATTCAAATATTTTATTTTAAATAAATAATTGCTGATTTCATCATTACCTTCATTTCTTCAAAAATGAAGTTTGTTACATTTCCTATAGTTGCAGCTGTAAAAAATAGAACTGCTAAGCCTACTACTACTTTTAACTGCATACCTACTACAAACATATTCATCTGTGGTGCCGCCTTAGCTAAAATACCAAGAACTGTATTTGTAATAAGCATTGCTGTAAATATTGGCAATATAATTCTAAAAGCTATAATAAAATATTCTACTAAAAACTTAAGTAAAACCACATATATATCCATTCCTACGGAAACTTTTCCAAGTTCTATTATATTAAAAGACTCCACTATAGCCTTTAATATATATAAATGCATGTCCGAGACAAGCATAACTAGCATTACCATATATGTATAATAATTACCTGTAATTGTAGATGTAACATTATTAACATTATTCATTTCTTGTGCCATAGAAAAACCTATTTCCATGTCCACTAGATTACCTGCAAAAGTTAATATCATTACACAAATATTAGCCACAAATCCAAGTATCATCCCTGCTACAACCTCTGTAACAATTAAAATTCCAAAATCAATTACACCATTGTATTCAACTTCTTTATACTCTAATGCAGTAAAAACAACATATGAAAGAACTACACTAAATAATGCTTTAACCTTTCTTGGAATATTCTTCTGACTAAAAACTGGTGCTGTAAATATAAAAGCTGATATTCTAGCAAGTACTAATAGATAGAATTCAAAATTTTCTACTGTAAATGTGTTACTTGTCATAAAATCATCCTAATTATTTAATCTACTCTATTTAATATACATACTAAAATTATTAAATAATTCAATTGTAAAGTTAACTACTGTACCAAAAATAAAGCTACCTGCTAATCCTAAAGTCATAAATATAGCAACTAATTTGGGTACAAAAGTAAGTGTTTGTTCTTGAATAGATGTTACCGTCTGAATAACACTTATAATAAGTCCCACTACAAGGGAAACAATTAGCATAGGCAAAGATGCCTTTAATGTTACTATTAATGCTGATTGAATAATATCAACAACTGTCTCAATTGTCATAAAATCCTCCAATCCCTTGTTATATTAATAAAATCCTATTACTAAATTTTATTAATAAAAAGTTTTTACTAAATTACCAATGACTAAATTCCAACCATCGGCTAAAATAAATAATAATATCTTAAATGGTAATGAAATTACCGTTGGAGGTAACATCATCATACCCATTGACATTAAGGTGGACGAAACCACCATATCTATAATTATAAATGGTATGTATATCAGAAATCCTATAATAAAACCTGTTCGTAACTCACTTATTATAAATGAAGGTATAAGCACAGTATTAGGTATATCTTTCAATTCCTTAACTGGTTTTTCTTTTGTATCTATTTTAGCAATGTCAGCAAAAAGTTTTATATCTTTCTTTCTTGTTTGCTTAAACATAAATTCTCTAAGCGGCTCCATACCTTTTTCAAAAGCTTTTTCGTATGATATTTTTCCTTCATTTAAAGGTTTTATTGCATCATTATTGATCTTAAGAAATACTGGAGACATTATAAATAATGTTAAAAATAATGCTAAACCAATTAAAACTTGGTTAGGTGGTGTCGTTTGTGTACCTAATGCCGATCTTGTAAAATGTAAAACTAAAATAATTCTTGTAAAAGAAGTTAATAGAATTACAATTGCTGGTGCTAAAGATAATACAGTCAACACTATTAATATCTGTATCACACTTGTTATTGAACTTCCTTCATTATCTGGCATTGACACTGTAACTGAATAATCATTCTTTTTAGCATATGCTACAGATGTCATAGATAATATCATTGTAAACAAACATGCAAAAAATAATATTTTTCTTATAAGTCGTCTCTTAATTCTTAATTTCTTCATACTAATCCTATTCCTGTTTCTCAGTATTCTTTTTAAGAATACCTTTTGCATTTTTCATTATGTCTTTAAAATTTATATTATTATCCTCCTTTGAAGGTATAATAATATCTTCTTCATTTAGCTGAGCAAGAACACTTATATTATCCTTGCTAATACCAATTGCTAAATACTTATCTGCTATTCTAATTATCTGAATTGCTTTATTATTATCCAATCTAAAAGATTCTATTACATTAATATTTCTATTACCGAAACCTCCCATAGCTCTATTGCCTATAAACCTTGATACATACCAAGCTGCAAATAAAACTAATATAAACACAAAAAGGAGTCCCAACAATTGCAAAATATTATCTTTAGTAGAATACACACTTCCTGTATTCTTTGCTAAATAAACCCTTGCACTATTGGAAACTCCCCAGGTCTCATTACTAAGTAAAAAATTATTCATCTCATTATGTCCTATACTCTTATCTTACATTAACCAATTGCTTTCTGAACTGCTTCAATTACCCTTTCAACTTGGAATGGTTTAACTATAAAATCCTTAGCTCCTGCTTGAATAGATTCAATAACCATTGCTTGTTGTCCCATAGCTGAACACATAATAACATTTGCACTGCTATCATTTTCTTTAATCTTCTTTAACGCATCAATACCATTCATTTCTGGCATTGTTATGTCCATCATTACAAGGTCTGGCTTTAACTGACTGTATTTTTCAACACCTTCAGCTCCATTAGCTGCTTCTCCAACAACATCATAACCATTCTTTGTAAGAATGTCCTTTATCATCATTCTCATAAATGCTGCATCATCACAAATTAATATGTTTTTTCCCATCGCTCTTCTCCTCGTTTATTTTATAATATCTACTATTCTAATACCAAAGTTCTCATCGATTACAACTACTTCGCCTCTAGCAACAAGCTTACCGTTAACTAACACGTCAATTGGCGTTCCAGTAGCCTTATTAAGCTCAACTATGGTTCCTGGTTTGAATTCTAATATTTCGCTAATACTTTTATTAGTTCTTCCTAACTCTACTGTAACCTCAAGCGGCACATCCTTAATTAAATCAATGTTCTCTGGTTGTGGCACCGATGTTTGATTACCGCCCCCAAACGAAGCAAACTGTGCTTGTTGAACATTAATATTATTAAATGTAGCATCAAAGGGTTGTCCAAATCCATTCATTCCCATACCATTTGGCGGGGACATATTAGGATTCATAGTATTCTGCATTCCCATAGCTTGTCCATTAACATTAGCATTTTGTGGACTACTTGCTGAGGTAACATTGTTTATGTCATTAGTCTTACTACTTTGATTAAATAATGCTTGTATCTCTTCTTGACTTAAACTTTCGCCATTTCCCGAACTAGCATTATTCTGTGAAGTATTATTTGAATTTGATTTTGAAACATCTTGCATAATCTCATCTCCCGTTGAGTTACCCAAAGTTACATCATCTTCTTCATTACTAGCCCCTTTACATAAACTTTTTGCAAATTCAATTGGAAATAATTGAAGTACATAGCTATCAACTATATCCTCAATCTCTAATTTAAATCTAACTTGTATAAACTCATCTGAGTTAAAATCATCTTCTGTAAATACATCGGAAGCATTGCCATTCTTTATTACACTAACTTGTGGTGGCTCTATATCTATCAATTTATTAACTATACTTGCAAGACTTGTAGAAGAAGCTCCTATCATTTGATTGGCAACTTCACCAATAGCACTAAGTTCTAACTCTGTAAGTTCAGTACTTTCTTGCATTATCATTATGTTAGAAATAGCTAACACGTCTTTCGTGTTAAATAATAATAAATTACTTCCATTTATACCTTCTGTATAAGAAACTCTAACACATACAAATTCATCGCCATATTCTTCGCATAATCCTGACCAATTACTATCCATTACTTGAGGTGTTGTAATGGCCACTTTTTTACCAAGAATAGTTGATAAAGTTGATGCAGCTGCACCCATACACATATTAGATATTTCGCCTATGGCGTCTATCTCCATATCTGTCAATTTGCTATCAATACCTGTCATATTCACTATTGCTCCTCTCTAATAATAGACTTAATTCGTACCGCATATAAATCATGCGATGCACCAGGAGTTGCTGTAAATTTCTTTAAATTTCCAACTATTACTTCTAAATCATCATCAACCCTTGTATTAAGCTTTATTATATCTCCTCGTTGCAAACTAGTGAATTCATTCACTGATATGACACTTTTGCCTAAAATCGCCTTAACAGGCACATAGGCTCTATTAATAGTTGTTTCTATCTGTTCTCTATAAATACCTTCTTCTGATTCAGAAGATGTTGAGTACCAATACTTAGTATTCAATCTATCTATAATAGGCTCTGCACATGGAAAAGGTAAACACATCATAATATTACCGCTTACATCTCCCATAGCAACACTAATTGATACTAATGCCGTCATTTCATTAGGAGAATATAATTGAACAAACTGAGCATTTGTCTCAATTCTTTCTATAACTGGATTAATAGCTTCAACGTTTTCCCATGATTCTGGCATTAAATCTATACAAATATTAAATATTTTCTCTACTATAGACAACTCTATATCTGAAAAATCTCTATTTTTCTTAAATGGTCTTCCTGAACCACCTAGTAATCTTTCTATCAAAGCATATGCTAATTCTGAATCGATAGATAAAATCTCATTGCCTGGTAAAGGATCCATATTAATAATTCCATACACATTACTAATAGATGAATTCAAAAACTCTGAGAATGTAATAACTTCTGCACTAACTACTTCTACTTGAACATTCTTTCTCAAATAAATAGGCAACTGAGTTGATAACATTCTAGCATATCCTTCATATATTATCTCTAAAGTTCTTAGATGGTCTTTAGAAAACTTTGAAGGTCTAGCAAAGTCATATGTCTCTATACGTTTCTTATCAGTCTCCATACTGACTGGATCCATATCACCACTATTAATAGCATTAAGCAATGAATCTATTTCATTCTGTGATAATACTTCGCTCATAATGTCACCTCCAACGAGATGTCTCATTAACTATATCTGCCCTCAAAATATACACTACATATACATATTATATCATAACACATTATACAAGAAAAAAAAACAAAAAAATGTAAAAAATACAATATTTTTTACATTTTTTGTTAATTTTTATTTAATTTTACTGATATGTTATACTTCCAAATGAAATGTCCACAACAGTTTTAGTATCCAACATCTCATCTATTTCTTCTAATATTTCAGTTTTTATCTGTTCTTTCTTATCTTTTGCCTCTTCTTTTGTATATTTTTCATAAGTTGTATTAATGATATCTTGAACTTTAATCTTATTCTTATGAAGAAGTTTTTTAACTTGACTATAGTCTTTATTCTTAGTATTTAGCATAAGAGCAACGCCTCTAATAAGAACATAAGAATCTTTACTAGAACCATAATTTTTAAGATTAATCATCATGCTCTCAGTAGATTTTGTTAAAACATAATTCTCCATATCCTTAATTACAGCTTTTTCTTCTTTTTGTTCCAATTCAATTTCAGATGCAACCTTTGTTAAAAAGCTCTCTGTTGCATCCATTTTTGGTACAACTACCATAAGTATAATTGCAGATAAAACTAAATTTGCAATAGATATAGCTAAAATTAAAACTGCTAGCATATTCTTTCTCATAAAATGCCTCTTTTCTCACTTAATTATTTAAATCCGTATAAATTTTAAACTCAACTCTACGATTTTTTGCTCTCCCTGCTGCAGTTTTATTATCTGCAACTGGATTATACTGGCTTCGGCCAGATGCCTCCAAAGTTTCTGGAGGCAAATTTTTCTCCTCAGTCATGTATTTCCATACCTCATAAGCCCTTGCGTATGACAATTCCATATTGTCATTATATTTACCCTTACGTTTTATCGGAACATTATCTGAATGACCTTCTATTTTGATAATATTGTTCTGATAATTTTTTAATATATTTCCAATTCTGCTAAGAATTACTTTTGCCTCTTTCTTTATCGTCGCCTCACCAGAATTAAAAACCACTGCACCGCTTAAAGTAAGCTTAACATATTGATATTGATTATCCATTACAACTTCAGCTTTTTTATCTAATTGTGCCTTCTCCATATATTCAGCAACTTCATCATATAATTCAGTTGCAGCTTTTTCTTGTTCTTTCTTTACTACTTCACCAACATCCAAATCATCTTCTTGCTTTTTAGAATCTTCCTTAGTAGTATCGGTTTGATATTGCTTAGCATCGTCAACTTGTTCAACATTCTTAGGAAACATATCATTTTCTAATATTGAATCCGTTGTCACGTTATCAAATATGTCCAATGTAGAACTAAAACTGCTATTTAAAGACGCTGCTATTTCTTCAAATTTAGAAACCTCTATCGATGACATTGAAAAAAGCAAAACGAAGAAACACAACAGCAAATTCATTAAGTCACTAAAGGTCGACATCCACGCTGGTGAACCTTTCGGAGCTTCTTCTTGTTTTTTCTTAGCCATAATTTCACCAACCTCTCTGTCCTATAATTGAAAGTTTAATATTTTTATTTATAATACAATGCCTTTAATCATAAAATAAATATATTACTCTTATAACTACTCCTCAGAAAAACTTTCTCTATCTGTAGGTGAAAGGAAGGATTTTAATTTTTCTTCTATAACTCTTGGATTTTCTCCTGCCTGAATAGATAAAATACCTTCTACTAATATCTCTTTAGATATTATCTCATCTTCACTTTTCTCCTTTAATTTAGTTGCAATCGGTGTTGCAATCCAGTTAGCAAGCAATGAACCATAAAATGTTGTTACTAACGCAACCGCCATAGCTGGTCCGATTGTACTTGGATCATCAAGTCCTTTAAGCATGTTTATCAGACCTATCAGTGTACCAATCATACCCCAAGCAGGACCCATTGAAGCCATATTTTCCCAGAATCCAATTGCTGCCTTATGTCTACCTTCTGTAGATGCAAGCTCAGTCTCCATAATTCCAGATACAAGCTCAGGTTCTGTACCATCAACTATAAGCATTAATCCCTTTTTTAAGAATGGATCATCGAGTTCTCTTGCTGTATTTTCAAGTGCAAGTAGTCCTTCTTTTCTTGCAATATTCGAGAATTGAATAAGCTTCTTTATTGATTCTATTATTTCATTTTGTTGTACTTTCATAATCTTAGATGCTGTCTTTAATTTACCAAAGAAATCTTTAAAATCTGCACACATTACAAGTATACAGCAAAACGTTCCACCAAATGTAATAATTGCAGATGGTGCATCAAGAAATGATATCAAGTTATCAAAAACCAATTTACCATCGTCAAATGTTATACCAAATATAATTAAAACTAAACACATAACAAGACCAACTATTGACGCTAAATCCACTGTCTTCACCTATCTTTCAATTATAGAAATTTTGATAATTATTATAATCCTTATTAAAAAATCAAATTTTTTGCTATATTATCCATCAGTTTCAAAACAATCACTTGATTCTAGGACAAAAGTCCCTTCAAATATATATGTCGTACAAAATCTATATAATATTTAATTGTAACATTAAGCCTTTGTCTTATTTGTTACATTTAATCCTCATTTTCCATATTAAAACTCTGTAGAGTTTTTCTTCTATAATTAACTATTTGATCATATATTTCCATTCTATTTTCTTTAACAATTATTTTCTTACCATTAACTAAAGTAATAACCGTATCAGGTGTCTCTTCTATAGTCTCTATCAAATCACAATTAAGTAAAAACTTCTGTTCATTATATTTTGTTAATTCTATCATGGAGTACCCTCCTTATATTCTTATTCATTAATGCGAGTGATTCTGTTACTAACAAAACCACTCGCTATTAATCTTTTTATATGTCCTTCGTTCTAATCATTCTTTTAAATTATTAATCCTAGCTTCTGATTTGCTTATTGCAAATATGCACTACCATTAATCTTGGATTAATTAATAATTATTATCTCTTCAAGTTAATTAAAGTCTCAAGCATTGAATCTGAAGTTGTAATTGTCTTAGAGTTAGCCTCAAATCCTCTTTGAGTAGTAATCATATTAGTAAACTCTGTTGATAAATCTACATTTGATGACTCAAGTGAACCTGATGTAATACTAAGTCCAATTGCCATTACATCACTACCAACTCCATCGAAATCGCCTGAGTTAACAGTTGTCTGGAATAAGCTATTACCTACTGCCTCAAGTCCTGTTGGATTAGCAAATGTAGTTACTGCAATCTGTCCAAGTACCTTCTGAACACCATTATCATATTTACCATATATCTTACCATCATTTGATACACTAACACCTGTCAATGTACCTGATGCAAAACCTGCTCCATTACCTGCTGTTCCTATCTCGCCTTTAACACTTGTTACAGTTGACTTACCACCATCTGCAAACATTGAAAGGGAGGAGAAGTCGATTGTGATTTCTTCGAAAAGATCCTTTGCACTAGTTGGAACTGTACTATCTGATGTATGTACTTTAAATGTTACATTAGTTGTTATAGGATTTCCATTCTCATCAAATCTAGTAGTTTGTCCACTAACTTTTGCAAATTTACCAGTAGATGCATTAAATAAGATATCTGCACCCTGATTCATTTGTACATCTACCGATTTTTCACCTGTTCCTGTTACAATAGCTCCAATTTTTTGTCCCGTTATTCTTTCCCCAAAGTTTGCATTTCCATCTTTATCAATTAAAAGGAAACCATCTTTTGTCTGGTAAAATATGTCCTCTGTAACATTAGGTTGTATTCCAGTTATTTCACCTTTTGCAGCATCAATTATAAATACATCTTCTAATTTATTATAAGCTTCATACTCACGTGTTGTTTTATTAAACTTATATGGCAAAGAAAAATTTGTAGGATCATTCTTATAAGCTGTCTGTATATCTGTTAATTTATATGTTGACTGAATGTTATTATTTAACGGAATATATTTTCCATTTTTTAATATATAAGGACACTCATTTAATTGGTCGACTCCATCTGCTAAAGATAAATTTCCTACATTGTCAACTTGAAGATAGTTATTTATCTCAGATGAAGGTATTGGTGCAAATCCCAGAGAAGTTCTCTTATAAAGAACTTTCTCATCATTTCCTTGAACAGTTATATCCACACTACCATCATACTGTATACTAGCAGGTTTTGTTACTGTCCCCATTGTAGGATCTCCCTTACTATCTTTTGATACTAAAGTAACTGCACCAGTCACTTTATCTACTGCTGTTGCAGAATATGTATATCCTCCAAAATCAATTGTAACATTTTCCTTTAAAGAGTATGTAGTCTGTCCATTAGATGTTACTGCATCTGTAAATATTGAATTTTCATTTGCATCTATAACATCTGTTAATTCCACTCTATATTCATTATCATCTTCAGCATCTTTTGATATTATCTTGAATTTAGCAGCATACATATTACCAAGATTATCATAAAAATCCATCTGTAATACTTTACCATTCTCTAAATCTGGATCATTATTATCTATATTTCCTTGAAAATAAGTAGCTTCTGTAGCTTCCGGTTCAGCATACATATTCTCTGCTGACCATATATGGATAGGTGATACTGTATCTTGAACGATATTACCAGTCTCTTTATCAACGCCCCATCCCATTACAAGACCGCCACTTTCTGATGAAAGGTAGCCTGCACCGTCTATATCAAATGCTCCGTTTTTTGTGAAATAATTTTGACCATCCATTCCTACAATAAAGAATGCATTTCCATTTATCATCAAGTCTAATGCTCTATTAGTTGTCTGGCTACCACCTTGTGTAGCTACATTTGTATTAATACTTGCTACAGATGAACCATAACCTATTTGTTTTGCATTAGTTCCTGCTTTTTGATTTAAAGTGCTTGCTGATGTTGCACTTTGAGTTGTTTGATAAAATACATCAGAAAAGTTTACATTACTTGATTTGAAACCTACTGTGTTAACATTTGCTACATTGTTACCAATAACATCCATCTTAGTTTGATATGATTTCAAACCAGCAATTCCTGACATAAATGACCTTAACATAATATTCTCCTCCATTCTGAAGCGTGAATTTTAATAAATTTACGCTCCCCATCATCTTATGTCATAAGGCTTATTATATCTTCTCTGTCGTTCAAAGATATCTACCTCCGTAAGGTCCAGTAGTATAAGTACCCTTATGACTATCACTTGTTACTATGCAATTACAGCTCCATCAATATTAGTAAATACGTTCTTTTCTTGTTTACCAATTGCTGTAACTACCATGTTGTTCTTTGTGTTCACTATAAAATTGTAATCATCTAACATTACTAGGGATTCTTTTATTCCCTTACTTGCTGCTAATTTAGTAGCTTCATTAAGTCTATTCATCTGCACATCTGATAGCTCAATATTACGACTTTCAAGCCTTTCATTAGCATGCTTTGAAAATATAACTCTATTATCGTCATTTAGAGTTTTACTTTTTAGTACTTCTTCAAAACTAATACCATTTTTATTTAAGTTATTTTGATTTTGTTGTAATGTATTAGTGTTGTTGTTAACTTTACCAATTTGGCTTGTCATTTGTTCAATTGAAGGAAATTGATTTACATTCATATATATCCCTCATTTCTACTCTTAATTTTTATTAGTTTTTCTAATAAATTACCTATTTGAATTTAAATAAATATTTATTAAACTTCTTCTGTCTTACCTGATTCAGCTTCTTGAGCTTTCTTTTCTTCTTCTGCCATAAGTCCCGCTTGAATCTTTGCTACAATTGCATCTTCTTTGCTTTTATATACATTCTTAACATCTGCTGAATCATATAGTTTACCATCAACACATACTTTTGTCTTTCCATCGGCTACATTTACATAATCAACATAACCACTAACTTCTACTGTTTTACCATCAGATGACTTAGATACAATATCAACATAAGTCCCTACCATATTCATTCCCTGAAGTCCTGTCATTGTACCACTCATATTCTGCATTGTCTCAAGTGATGAGAAATTAGCAAGTTGTGCTATCCACTCTGTATCTGATGCTGGTTCTAATGGATTCTGATTTTGCATCTGACATACTAGTAATTTTAAGAATTCATCTTTACCAAGATTAGTGTTACCTACTGTTTCCTTTTTCTTAGTTGCTGTTGATGTTTCTGTTGTACCATCTTTGTTAATTGCTTGAACTAAATCTGCCATTGTATACCTCCATTCTGTCTATAATATACCGTCTAATAATTTTTATATAATCTTATAAAACTAAATTGTTTTAAATAAATACTTAAAACCAATTTCTAGACTGTATAGTCAATTCCTGTACTACTCATAATCTTTCTTTCTCGTTGTCTAGCTACTGGTGGTTCATTATCTACAGACATATCATCCATATTTATCTTTCCACCACGTTTTTTCTTCTTGTCGCTATGACTGTAATCGTTAGCTTGTCTTCTTTCTCCATCTTGTCTAGTAAAATCATAATCAGATATACTTACTTCAACTGCCTCAACTTTAAGTCCTTGTTCTTCAAATTTCTCAATTAAAGCTGGAAGACCTTTCTCTATAGCCTCTTTTGCAGTTTTATTTTCAACTACAAATTCTGCTGTCATAACTCCTGCCTTTGAAGTAACTGCTAGTTCTACTTTTCCAAGATGTTCTGGGTTAAGATTAAGCTTCATTGTTGTTGAATCTTTATTAATATTAACCTTTATCTTGTCAATTATCTGATTAACTATCTCTCTCATTTCTTTGATGTTAGATACTTCTTTAAGTAAGCTTCCCTCATCAATTCCTAATGATTTTTCAAGATTAGTTATAAACTTGTTGTAAAATGTTTCTACTGCAGTTTTAGTATCAGATTGTCTTTTAGCATTGCTACCAAATGAGTCTTGTTTTGCATCTGTCTCAGTTTCAGCTATATTAATATTTTTATCAGATATAATATCTGTTGTACTATTATCTGAATCAGATACTTTCATATTATCATCTAATTTAGATTCATTCTTCTGATTATCTATATTAGAATTTAATACCTCCATATCTTGGTTAATAGCTTCTACACCTTGACTAGAATTCTCACTTTCTGTAACCTGAACATTTAATAACTGCTCATTACTTATCTCACTTTGTAAAGTTTGATTATTTAATGAATCATGATTAGTAATATTATTAATATTACTATTTTCATCTACATTATCACTGATTTCATTTTCAACAGCATTTGTAATAATATTCTCATTTAACCCACTGTTTTCAACAACATTCTCTTCTGTTACACTATTTTGAAGAGTTTCATCAGTAGTAGCGACCTTCATCAAATTTTCATTCTCAATTTGACTCACTTGATTATCAAGTGTTGACGAAATTCCTGAATTAAGTTGGTTATTAGTTGTATTTTCAATAGCATTATCTAATACATTATTCTGAATTAACGCATTTTCATCAGATGTCATATTATTTCTCATATCAACTATTTCTATATCAATAGTTTTACCATCTCCTATATCAATAGTCTCTACCATACTTATAACATCTGTGTTTGCTAATGCATCAACATTACTTAATCCATCTGCTCCCTGTACTTGATTATTAAGTTGTCCATTTTCCTGAGTTTGTTGCATTTGATTATCAACAATCTGATCCTTATTTGCCATAAGATTATTAACAGCCTCTTCTACCAAGTCTTCAAGTTTGCTAACTGGCATATCTAATCTTTTCTCTGGATTATAATGTTCAAAGAATTGATTCATAGATTGCAAATCATTCAAAGCATTTTCATTTACTAATAATCCTGTAATATCATTTTCTCCATTAGCTGCAATAACAATATCTTTAGCTAATTCTCTAAGTGGTAATTGGAATATATTAATCGATAAACTTTCCATAATGCTTATTAGTTCTTCATCTGATATGTCAAGATTTTCTTTATAAGCATCGGCTATATCATTAATAGCATCAGTTATATCTTCAGCAAATTTTTCTTTTCTAAAAAATTTGTTTGCCTTATGTTCCATAGAATGATTACTCTTAATCTTTTTAGAATATCCATTACTAACCATTTCCTTTGAAGAATTCTGATATACTTTTTTATTGTCATATTCATACTTATTTCTCGAATCAATTTTATTATTATAATTGTTCTTTTCCATAATTTTTGAAAATGACTCATGCTTTGTATTTGCTATGTCATTCTTCTTAGATACTTCTTTGCTATTATTTGCAATAACTTTACTTAATTCATTGCCCATAATTGCTGAACTTGTCATCTCTTTGCCTCCTTTCATAAATATCTATTCAAGGTAGACAAATATATAATTATATGAAAATCAAATATATAATTTTAACTATTTCTTTGTTGTATCATATATTTTCTTTGTAACTTTAGCAGCAAAATCTGCTGACATTTCATTCATTATTGCTGCTCTATTTTTTTCTGTCATTGTCAAAAGAATATTACATACAAGGCCCATATTATTTTCTAGTTTTTCTAGTGCGTCTGCTGCTGCACCAGAATCCATTTTTGCATATGTATTTGCTAATTTCTTAGCTTCTTCATCTGCTGATACTTGAACTAGAACTTGTTTATATAATTCCTCTGCTCTTTCTTTATCAATCTGTTCATAATACTTTTGGTATTCTGTAACATCAGGAGCATTTTCACCAAAAACAATTTCTTTCTCATATTCAGCTTTTTGCGTCTCAAATGTAGAATATTCTTCTTCAAATTTACGAAGTCTTTTAATTTCTGCTTTTAAGTCGTCTACCTTGTCTTGTATATCGTCATTTTTCTTTTTTAATTTATTATTTTCGTTCTTTAATTTTGTAATTTCAAAGATTGCTTCTTCCATACTATCATAAGGATATTTTTCAATATCTCCTTCTACATCTATAGGATCTGGAAGAATATACTTTAATGCTGGAACATCTTCTAAGATAGGAGTCATTACTTTTGAACCAAATTGACCTATGTCAAATTTAACAAATAAAGCAAAACCTCCTAGTAAAATAAGAATTATTAAAAGAATTAGCACTGCTGTTAATGCTATTCCTGCCTTATCAACTTTATTTTTTTTATTATTTTTTTTATCCTTTTTTGCCATAATCTAACACCTGCTGTAACCTTCTAATGATTTCCGTATTTAAAACTAACCAATTCATCTGTCTCTTTATCTTCTTGAGTCTTAATTTCAAGAAGAAATTCTTCAAATGCTTTTTCACGCAATGTTTCTTGAGTTTTTCTCTCTAACATTGCTTCATTTAACTTCTTACGAACCTCTTCTACAACCTTGGCTGCCTTATTGACTTCTTCAATTTGTTGTTTTATTATTTCTTTCATTTTATCAATAGCATCAATTGTACTTTTAATCTCTGCTATTTTTAAGCTTTCTTTATATAGATTTCTCAATTTTTCTTCATATCCATATTTTCTACTTACAAAGTCCTGTAACTTTCTGACCTCAAGATTATAAGCCTCATTTGCCCTTGCAAATTCAACTTTAATCTGTTCTTCCATTTTATATTTTATATCTAACACATTTTGCATTTTATATATAAATTTTGCCATAGAAACATCTCCTATTCATCCTCAGGGAATAACTGTTTTAATGCTTCTAACACTTCTTCATAAGTAAATTTTTCATCAACATCTTGCATTAAGAAATCATTTACTGCGTGTATATTTTGAATTGCATAATCAATCTCAGGATTAGACCCTGACTTATATGCACCTATATTTATTAAATCCTCTGCATCAGCATATGTTGCCAATACATTTTTTAACTTTCCTGCTAATTTTTTATGTTCTTTATCAGTAATACTACTCATAACACGAGATATACTCTGAAGTACATCTATAGCTGGATAATGATTCTTATGTGCCATTTTTCTTGATAACATTATATGTCCATCAAGGATTCCTCTTGCGGCATCTGTAATAGGTTCATTAAAATCATCACCATCTACAAGTACTGTATATATTCCTGTAATAGAACCTTTATCAGAATTACCAGCTCTTTCAAGTAACATAGGTAGCTGGGAATAAACACTAGGTGGATATCCTCTTGATACAGGTGGTTCTCCTGTAGCTAATCCTATCTCTCTCTGAGCCATAGAAAAACGTGTAAGTGAGTCCATCATAAGTAATACATCTCTGCCTTTATCTCTGAAATATTCAGCAATTGCTGTTGCTGTCTTAGCTGCCTTATTTCTAACTAAAGCTGGCTTATCCGACGTAGCAACAACAACTACTGAACGTTTCATACCTTCCTCACCTAAGTCTCGTTCAATAAATTCGCGAACCTCTCTACCACGCTCTCCAATTAGAGCAATTACATTTATATCTGCTTTTGTATTCCTTGCAATCATACCCATCAAGGTACTTTTACCAACTCCAGAACCAGCAAATATTCCTATTCTCTGTCCTTTACCAACAGTTATCAATCCATCTATAGCTTTTACTCCTAAAGGTAAAACTTCACTTATTATCTCTCTAGACATTGGATCAGGTGGTTGTGCTTCAACCGAATATGAATCTACAAGATTAAGTTCTTCTCCATCTAATGATTTACCTACACCATCTAGAACTTTTCCTAAAAGTTCATCTCCTACAGGTACTCTAAAACTATCCTTGGTGCAATATACCATACTTCCAACACCTATTCCTTCAATATTACCTATAGGCATTAGCAGCACTCGACTATCTTTAAAACCAACAACCTCTGCATATATTTCATGTTTTTTATCTTGTGTAACGATAACACATACATCATTTATATTAGCTTCTGGACCTATTGATTCTAATGTTAATCCAACAACCTTAACTATTTTTCCATATTTAGTTGCAAAAGATTTATTAACTAGTTCTTCATATTTTGTCATATCTATGCTTTTCACAACATTTCCACCTTTTTAGATACTCAATCCATATTCTTTGATAACATTCTTAAATCCATTATCAAATTTTTGATCTGAGTATCAATACTACAATCAATTACACTATTATCTGTCTCTATCAAACATTTATTTCTTGATAAAGTATCTGTTTCTACTATTTCTATAGATGACTCTTCTCCTATATACTCAGCTAACATCTGTTTTTTATTATTTACTAAGTCATAGTCTTCCTTTGACACACGGATAACATAATTATTACTTTTCTCAACATTATTAATCTGTTGATTAATAAGATGTAATATAACATCCTTCTTATCATCCATCAATATCCCACTGATATTCTCGAATACATTTGCAAATATATCCATGAAATCATTTTCAAACCTGTTAGCCATTTCATTATACTGATTTTCAAGTTCCAACTTTTGATTATTCAATTGTTCTTTAATTTGGTTGATTTCTTCTTGTCCACTACTTAACCCTTGCTTGCGTCCTTCTTCTTGTCCTTGTTTAGCTGACTCCTCCATTATTACTTTAGCTTGTTCTTTTGCCTCGGCTATAATCTCCTCAGCCTTTTTATTAGCCTCTTCCATGACTTGTTGATACTTAACCTTTAGATTGGCTTCCACTTCCTTAAGCATTTTTTCTTTTTCTTTCAATGCTTGATTAATATCTCTTGTAACAACAGTCTTTTTTTCTGGAGTTTCTTTAACCTCATCCCTACAGTTACTTAATTCCTCTTTTGTATTTATTAATCTTGCATCTACAGAATTAATACATACAAAACTTGACTTGATAATATTAGACAATTACCTCGTCACCTCCAGCTCTTGCAATAACAATTTCTCCTCGTTCCTCAAGCTCTCTTACTTTGTCAACTATCGATTGTTGCACTTCTTCTACATCCTTAATTCTAACAGGTCCCATGAATTCCATATCTTCTTTTATCATATCTGCTAGACGTGAAGATAAGTTACGGAATATTGCTTCCTGAACATCGTCCTTAACACCTTTAAGTGCAAGGGCAATGGAATTATTATCAACTTCTCTAAGAACTCTTTGTATAGACTTATCATCAAGCTTAACAATATCCTCAAATAAGAACATTTTCTTCTTGATTTCATCTGCAAGTTCAACATTTTCAACCTCTAGGTCGTCCATAATACGTTTATTAGTAGTTCTATCTACAGAATTCAAGATATCTACAATTGAATCTACACCACCAACAATTGTGTAATCTTGATTTGCTAAACTCTCTAATTTCTTCTCTAATACTCTTTCCACTTCTTGTATAACATCTGGTGATGTTCTATCCATCTGGGCTATACGTTTTGCTACATCAGCTTGTTTCTCAGATGGTAATGAACTAATAACCTGTGCAGCTTGTTGCACTGGCATATACGCCAAAATAAGTGCAATTGTCTGTGGGTGCTCATCTTGTATAAAGTTAAGCAATTGTGAAGGATCTGTTTTTCTAATAAATTCAAATGGTCTAACTTGCAATGATACTGTAAGTTTGCTTATTACATCTCTTGCTTTTTCAGGTCCAAGTGCCGCCTCTAACAAGTCCTTCGCATATGCTATACCACCTTCTGATATATATTGCTGTGCCAAACATACTTGGTAAAATTCTTCTAAAACCGCCTCTTTTACTTGAGGTGCTACACTTCTAGTATTAGCTATTTCAAGTGTCAAAGACTCAATCTCATCTTCTTTTAGATTTTTAAATATAGCTGAAGACTTCTCAGGTCCTAATGCAATAAGCAATATTGCTGCTTTTTGCATTCCAGTTAATTCAGAATCACGTCTAGCCATAGTTTAAAACCTCCAATCCTCTCCAAGCCAATTTCGTAATAAATGTGCAGCCGCTTCTGGATTGGCATCGATAAATTCTTCTATCTTCAAATGAGAATCAGATTTTTCATTATGTTCAATATCTTCTAAATCATCTCTTGAATCACTAATGGCCAATAATTCTTCTACTGAAAGTTCTGTTTCTGTTGCATCTACAACTCCTGGCTTAAATCCTTTAACAAATACAAATATCAATAAAGCAACAACAAATACTAATAAAACAATTAAAATAATATCTGAGATTTTCTCTCTATTATCTTCCTTAAATTTAAATATTGGTTGCTCATAAGCTGTAATTGTTATTTTATTATTTGAAATACCTGTCGCTGATGCAACTGAATCATATAATGCATCATCAACATTTAATATATTAACTTTCTCTAAATCATTTTTTTCAATATATTCTTCAAAGCTAAGTTTCTTTAATTTTCCTTGCTTTTTTAACATTTCTTCACTATATACTTTATATTTAGTAAGTACAATTGATATAGATGACTCATCAGCATTTATTGCTCCAATTTCTTTAGTTGTATTAGTTACCCTTTCATTTGGCAAATAATCTATATCTGTATATTGTACATTGCTTCCTGCTCCAGTATCATTCTTTATATTATATGTAGTAGTATCATCATCATTAGTGTCTGTACCTGGAACACCTGCTGCATCTGTTGTATTCTCTGCTTTATATTCATAACTACTCTTATATACACCCTGGTCTGAACCTTCTGCTGGTGTATATTCCTTGTATAATTCCTCAACTTCATCCATATCAAAACTGAAATTAGGCATTACCTGTGCATCATCATATCCTTGCTTAACCATTAGAATTCTAACGTCATTTGCACGAGTATTAGTAAGTTTTTCCTTAAATTCTTCCTTAGAACTTAAAGAATCTGAACTATATAAGTCAGAATTTCCATCATATAAAATCTTTCCATCACTACTAGTTACTCTTACTTTTTCAGTAGTTGTATCAATAGCTGCTGCAATCATTTCGGCAATTGTAATAGCTGAACTTGTCTGAAATTTACTTGTAGTTGTAAGAACAATACTAGCTGATTGTTCTTTTTCTTCTGTTAATATTGAATCACTTGAATCTGAATTAGTAATATATACTACCGCACTCTTTACTCCATCAAAAGTTTCGCATGTATTAGCTAACTTATCTTGCCAATATATATTACTCTTTAATTTTCTCTCTGACTCTGTTGTACTCATATCATTATTAAATAATTCTTCCATAGTCATATCTGAATTAGTCGCAATATCATTAGCTCCTAATAATAATTGAGCTGCGTCGTAAGATTTTTTATCTACATATACAACAGTACTGTCATTTTCAAGTTTATAATCTATTTGATTTTCCTTAAGCAAATCAACTACTTCATTAGATTGTTTCGTATCTTCACATTCTACAAGTTTCTTATAATCCTTCCTTGTAAGTACAAAAGTTAATATACCAATTGTACATAATGTGCAGACAAAAACACTAATAATTAAAGATTTCTGCTTGATAGATAATTTTTTCCAAAATTCAATTATGTTGTTAAGTAATTTCTTAAGTCTATCTAACATATTGGTGCTCCTCTACACTAGAATTGCATATTCATTATCTCATTATATGCATCTAACACTTTGTCTCTCACAGCTACAACATAAGAAACTGCTGTATTAGCCTTATTTTGAGCTACTAATAATTCTAAAGTATTATCATAACCTAGTGCATACTTCATTTCTTCCTCTTCTGCTTTATTTGTCAAATCCTGAGTATCTTTTATCATATTTAGAGCTGATTCAAATATTGAATCAAAGCTTGATTCCTCCGTATCTTTTACTGCAGAGGTAATTGATGTATCTATATTGTTAATTGTTTTTCCTAGATCTAATGAACCTATTGATGAAATTGCCATTTATGTCACCGTCCCTGTATTATTTATAATGTCAATCTAATTAAATCCTATCAAAAACATCTCTTGTAAAGCTATTTACCTATCTCCAATGTTTTAAGAAGCATATTCTTACTTGCATTAAAAGCTGTAACATTTGCCTCATATGACCTTGATGCATCTATCATATTGGTCATTTCTGTTACAGTATCAACATTTGGATAAGTTACATATCCATTTTCATCTGCATCTGGATGACTTGGGTCATAAACCATTTTCATATCCGTTGAAGTATCCTCTGCAATCTCAACAACCTTTACTCCTTTACCAGAAGAACCAAGTGCAGAATTGAGTACACTTCCAAATGAATTATTAGTTTTCTCAGCAAAAACAGCGACTTTTCTTACATAAGGTTCACCATTCTCATCTCTAGTAGTATTAACATTAGCTAAATTCTGGGATATTAAATCTGTTCTTAATTGTTGTGCTGTCATACCAGTAGCACTTGTTGTCATCGAGCTCATAAAAGACATATATAATTCCTCCATTTCTAATCAAGTAAATCTAACCTACAACTTTAACACTATCTATTTAATAACTGATTGTAACCTTGAAAATTCTTGTGAAATAGAATCTAACAATGTATAATAACGAATCTGGTTCTCTGCTAAATAAGCATTTTCAGTTTCTATATCAACATTATTACCATCTAATCTATAGCTTAATGAACTATTATCTGTATAAACATTAGGATTTAATGTATTAAGTTCTATATTTCTAACTGCCTCATCAAGAGTATCTCCATTATGAATTGCACCATTTAATACACTTTCAAAATTAACATCTTGTCTCTTGTAATTAGGTGTATCTCCATTTGCTATATTATTAGATAAGACTTCATGTCTCTTTGCACTAGCCATTGAAGCTTTCTCAAGTACATTAATATAATTATATGCGCCTGTTGATATCATAGGATTACCTTCCTTCTTTATTTATGTTATAAAAAAATACACAAATTTTCTACATTATATTATAAAATCCAAAGGTATCCCCACTTAAATAACATCTCTTCTTAGTCAATGACTTAATAACACTTTTGTCCATATTACTGACAATTTTTTCCAAATAATTAAACAAAGGGACTTATGAAAATCACAAATCCCTTTTAATATCCCTCAATATCTAGATACTTTTGTATCTAGGAATTCTTTAATTTATTAATTTCATCAAAAACGACATCATTTACTACTTTAATATATGTTCCTTTCATTCCCGATGATCTTGATTCTATAACTCCTGCACTTTCAAATTTACGAAGTGCATTAACGATAACTGATCTTGTTATTCCCACTCTATCAGCTATCTTACTAGCAACTAATATTCCTTCATTGCCATTTAATTCATCAAATATATGTGTGATTGCTTCAAGCTCTGAGAATGATAAAGTACTAATTGCCGACTTAACTATCTGAACCTTACGGTTCTCTTCTGCATTCTCTTCATTAACTGAACGCATCATCTCGAGTCCAACAACAGTTGTACCATATTCGCTTAATATAATATCGTCAATTGAGTAGCTCTCACCATACTTATATATAAATAAAGTTCCTAATCTTTCTCCTGCTATATCAATAGGAGTAACTATAGCTTGATATTTCTCAACTCCTTCTGACTCAAACCCCAACGTTGCAAGGTTAACATTCTCCTTAGTTGAAAGAATATTAAGAAGTCTTTCATTCAATAAAGGATCAATATGTCCACCTATATCATCCGCAACTAATTCTTCAATCTTATTTATATCTGGTCTGTTCTTAATACCAAGAACTTTACCTTTCTTACTTATAACCAAAATATCAGATAATAAAATTGAACTTAACACTTCACAAATATCATTAAAAATAACTTTGTGCGAACTATTATTGTGTAACAATTTATTGATTTTTCTCGTTTTATCAAGTAATTGTATACTCATCGTCTGAGCCTCCCATATATATGTAATAGGTCTTATGAACTAATAACCTTTCAGAAAACGCGTATTTCCTATATCTATTTTTAGATTTTATCACACTTTTGTTAAATTAACAACACTTTTTTACAAAATTATCATCTTTTTGTAAAAAATTGTCAATTATTTATTTAATTAATAAATTTAAAAATATCTATAAGTTATACAAAATTTATATATAGGAATGCCTTTATTTTACATAGTAAAATGGGCTTTTTCAATAGTATAAAAAGCCCATTTACAAAAATAAATCTTATTTATTATTCTCTTTAGTTTTATCACATGAATATCCACACTGTAAATCATTACATACTAACTTGTTTCCCTTCTCTAATAAAACATTGCCACACTTAGGACATTTCTTATCAGATGGTCTCTGCCATGTCATAAAATCACATTCTGGATTTTTCTCACATCCGTAATACTTACGTCCTTTCTTCGTTTTACGTATTACCAATTCTGAATTACATTTTGGACAAGTAACACCTATCTTCTCTAAATAGGATTTAGTGCAACGACACTCTGGAAATCCTGGACATGCAAGAAATTTTCCATGTGGTCCATATTTTATAACCATCATTCTTCCACATTCATCACATGGTACATCAGATATTTCATCTGCAATTTCTACCTTTTCTAATTTTTCTTCAGCAATTTTAACTGCTTCTTCCAAATCAGGATAGAAATTACTTACAACTGTTCTCCAATTTACAGTACCTTCTTCAACACTATCTAATAACATTTCAAAGTTAGCAGTAAAATTAACATCTACAATACTTGCAAAAGAATCCTTCATTATATTATTAACTGCTTCACCTAACTCAGTTACATATATGTTTTTATTTTCTTTAATAACATATCTTCTTGCCAATATTGTACTAATTGTAGGTGCATAAGTACTTGGTCTACCTATTCCTTGCTCTTCTAATGCTTTAACTAGTGAAGCTTCTGTAAAATGAGCTGGTGGTTGAGTGAAATGTTGTTCTGGAGCAAACTCACCCAAAGCTAGCTTATCTCCTACTTTTATTTTATTCTTAATAATATTATTATCTGTTTTTTCATTATCAGCTGAATACACTGACATATATCCATCAAATCTAATTTTAGATGCTGCTGATGTAAATCTATATTTTCCTGTATCTATCTTTATTGATATTGTATCATATACAGCTGGTTTCATTCTACTTGCAACAAATCTCTTCCATATTAATTGATACAATCTAAACTGTTCTCTAGATAAAGATTCTTTTATTGTTACTGGCGAAAGATCAACATATGTAGGTCTAATAGCTTCATGTGCATCTTGTATCTTTTTACTATTTGATTGCTTTGTACTTACATCTGTTACATATTTTTCACCATAATTATCTTTAATATACTTTTTAGCACTTGCATCTGCTTCGTCTGATACTCTTGTAGAATCAGTTCTCAAATATGATATCAAACCAATTGTACCCTTACCCTTAATATCTACACCTTCATATAATTGTTGAGCAATTCTCATTGTTTTAGAAGTTGAAAAATTAAGTAATTTTGATGCTTCTTGTTGTAATGTAGATGTTGTAAATGGTAATGGTGCTTTTTTAGTTCTTTCTCCATTCTTTATATCTGATACAACAAAATCTACACCCTTTAGCTCATCTATTATTTTATTAACTTGTTCTTCAGATTTAATCTCAATCTTTTCTTTTTGTGTTCCATAGAACTTTGCATTTAATTGTTTTTTATTACCAGATAAATCAAAGTTAGCATCTAATGACCAATACTCATTACAAACAAAATCATTAATCTCTTGTTCTCTATCGCATATTATTCTTAATGCAACTGATTGTACACGTCCTGCACTTAATCCACGTTTTACTTTTGCCCAAAGTAATGGACTAATCTCATATCCAACCATTCTATCTAATATACGTCTAGCTTGTTGCGAATCAACCAAATTCATATCTATATCTCTTGCTTGCTTAATAGATGCTTTTACTGTTTCCTTTGTAATCTCGTTAAATGTAATTCTTTTTATTTTTTTAGGCTCTATATTAAGTGCTTGACTTAAATGCCAAGAAATTGCTTCTCCTTCACGATCGGGGTCAGTTGCGAGGTAAACTTTGTTAGCTTTCTTTGCTTCTTTTCTAATCTTTGCTAATAACTCTCCTTTACCTCTTATTGTGATATATTTTGGTTCAAAATTATTATCTTTATCAAATCCCAATTGGCTCTTAGGTAAATCTCTAACATGTCCATTTGAAGCTATTACCTCATAATTAGATCCTAAAAACTTCTTTATAGTCTTTGCCTTGGCTGGTGATTCCACAATCACTAAGTTTTTAGCCATCCTAAATCCTTCCTTTCAGTAAATTTCTATCCCTACTTTATTCTCGAATAATAATTATTCCTATTACTAATAATCATATTCTTCTCTTCCAAACTAAAAAGTATTCTAATAACTTCACTTAATCCCAACTGAGTCTCATATAATATTTCATCCATATGTTTCGGCTCTAAACGTAAACAAGCATACACTATTTTTTCATCACTTGCAAGCAAAATTTCATTTTCTTCATTATTTGAACACAAATTATCCTTTATATCTTTTTCATTTATATACTGATTAGAATTAGAATAATCCATATTGAAATCCTCTAAAACATCTTCTACACAAGTAACTATTTTAGCCCCCATTTTTATCAAGTTATTACACCCTTCACTTAAAGGGTCATCCATTCTTCCTGGTATGACATATACCTCTTTTCCTTGTTCAAGTGCTAGATCTACCGTAATTAAAGATCCACTCTTTTTTCGAGCTTCTACAACTAACAATGCATCTGATAATCCACTAATAATTCTATTTCTCATTGGAAAATTACCTGCTCTTGCACTAGTATACATCGGATATTCCGATATTATTCCACCATTCCTTATTGTCCTCATAAATATATCAATATTTTCTGGTGGATAACAAGTATCTATACCACATCCTAATATTCCAAAAGTTCTTCCATTTTCACATTCAAGCGCTCCTTTATGAGCATATGCATCTATACCTCTTGCCATACCACTGATTATTTGGAACCCACTTTGTGCCAGTTCACATGCAAGTTTTCTAGTTATAATACTTCCATATTCTGTACAATTTCGTGCTCCTACAATACCTATAGATGGCATATTATTCTTTGGCAAATCTCCCCTATAATACAGTATCCATGGTGGATTATAGATTTCTGCTAGCTTTTTCGGATAGTTTTCTTCATTTCTTAATACAAACTCTATTCCCTTACTTTTCAATACCTCCATATTTTTCTTTATTTTATCTATATTCTTACTACTCTGAATAGCTAAAATATTTTTTTTAGATAACTTATCTATTTTAGCTAATTCTTCCTCAGATGCATCAAAAACTTCCTCCGCACATCCAAAAAAATCTAGTAGTCTTCCTATCCAAACCATCCCTATTCCTGGTATATTATTAATCCAATATCCATATTCTCGCTCTGTCATATCTTCCAAAATATATTTCCTTTCCAATTTTTTCGTATACTCTACTAAAAGTATTCTCGTTTAATATAATTTCCTTTTTTCTTTAAAAACGTATATTTTGTCATATGCAAAGCATTATTACCAATACTTTTTATCTATTGTTCTATAACAAATAGCCTCTGTAATATCTTCTTCAGATATATATTCTCTCTCATCTATATCTGCTAAAGTTCTAGCAACCTTTAAAATTTTATAATACATCCTTGCACTTAAATTATATTTATTAAATGCTTTTTCTAAAATTTTCTTCTCTTTTTTACCTAAAATACAATACTTTTCAACTTGTTTATTACTCATCTGACTATTAGTATGTATTCCATCTTCTTTATACCTCTCATTCTGAATATGCCTTGTTTTCATTATTCTTTTTCTAATTATTGAAGAATTCTCACCTTTCCTTCTATTTTTCAAATCCTTATATTCGATTCTAGGTGCCTCAACACATATATCAATTCTATCTAATAAAGGCTTACTTATCTTTCCTAAATATCTATTTACCTCATTAATTGAGCAATTGCATTTTCGCCTATCTGGATAATATCCACATTTACACGGATTCATAGCACAAGCAAGTATTAAATTAGCCGGATAAGTATATGTTCCATGAACTCTTGATATAGTTACCTTTCCTTCTTCTAAAGGTTGTCTAAGTATCTCTAGAGTATTTTTATTAAATTCAGGTAATTCATCTAAAAACAATACTCCACCTGATGCTAAACTTATCTCTCCAGGTTTTGGACTTCTTCCGCCTCCTGTTAGCGCCGACTGAGTTATTGTATGATGAGGTGCTCTAAATGGTCTATTAACCATCAATGCATGTTTACTATCTAACATACCCGAAACACTATACACTTTAGAAATTTCAATACTTTCTTCAAATGTAAGCTTAGGCATTATAGTCGGTATTCTCTTAGCTACCATAGTTTTACCTGAACCCGGTGGTCCAATAATTAATATATTATGGTTACCTGCAACTGCCACTTCTACAGCCCTTTTTACAGATTCTTGTCCATTTATATCTTCAAAATCAATATCATATTTATCTAATACATTATCAAATAATTCATCTACATCAATAAATGTAGATTCTATTGTTTTATCACCATTTAAATATAGAAAGGTTTCTTCTAAGTTAGATACTCCTATTATCTCCATTTCCTTTACAACTGCACTTTCCTTTGCATTTTCCATAGGAACAATACATTTTATAAATCCTTGCTCATATGCACTATAAATTATAGGTAATATGCCATCTACTCTAGAGACAGTACCATCTAAACTTAATTCTCCTATTATAATTATCTTTTCTAAACTATCTTGTGGAATATAGCCTGATGCGGCCAAAATAGAAATTGCTATTGGTAAATCAAAGGTTGTCCCCTGCTTACGTACATCTGCTGGTGATAAATTCACCGTAATTCTTTTTGGTGGTAGGCGATATCCCGAATTCTTCAATGCTATTCTAACTCGTTCTTTCGCTTCTTTCACTTCGGACGCTAGTCCACCAACCATACTAAATTCCGGTAAACCTTCACTTATGTCAGCTTCTACACAAACAAGAAATCCATTAATTCCATCAATTGCTCCTGTATATGTTCTACTAAACAATCGTTATATGTCTCCCTTCTTGACTCCTCGCCCACCATTATACCACCTCCCCCTCTAAAATTCAACATTTTTCTTTTTTATACAGCTCTGAAAGGGAAATCTTTTTTTATCTTGCTTATTATAGAAAAATTTATTTATACACATTAAGTATATTTATTGTATTATTTATCAACATCATATAAATAAACTAAACCATTTTTATATTTTTTGTACATTAATTTTTAAATTTTTTCATTTTTCTCTTGGCAAGCATCACTTGATTGCTATATTCTATATAACTTCCATGTCTAGGATCTTTTGTTTCTCCAAATGCCTTAAATAATTCTGGAAAAAACTTATTTTGTATCTTATTACATTCCTTAATTGGATTTTTTTCTAATTGTTTTTTTATTCTTTCTTCTTTTCTTCCCATAATAATCTCCAATACGATAAACTTCTTACATATTTTACCATATCAGAGATTATTTTTCTTTATTTATAAACAATTTTTGTGCAAATTATTTTTACCTTTCAGAGCTGTTTTTTATAATACAATATATCACATAATAATTTTCATTTCTAGCAATTAGATTACTACTGAAATCTGACAATAGCAAAAACTACACCCTTACTGCTTTCCTCTAAAACATCCCAGCCATTTTTTTCATCACTTATCCATGAACAATAATTTTTTGAATGTTGTGCTATTTCTAAATCTGCATATCCTAATTTTTCTGAATAATTTCTTTTACCAACTACATATCCAACATGATCCCAATCATTATCATTTGTTAAATCATATGCAATAATATCTCCACTTTGGGCATATTGAGTTAATTCTTCTAAACTATCATATGTATTATCAATAATAACTGTTAAAATAATACATACCATAATTATACTTACTATTATTTTTATATTTTCTTCATATTACCCCTCTTAACTATAATCTACTTTATTATCTCATTGCATCTATATATGTTTTGGTAAATTGTGTTTCATCACCATAAACATATACTATTTCATATACTGGTCTATAATATAACTTTGAATCAACTAAATATGATAATGAAATATTTTTAATATCAACTATACCGTTAAATGACATTAATCCAATCTTTCCTGCTTTTATTACATCTAATACATCTTGATCACTTATAATTTCTTCATCCTTATATTTTTTTATTGCTCCATTACTTATATCTATTGCACTAATAGAATAATCATCCTTATAATATATACTTACATTTGAAAAACTGTTCTTATCTTTTAAATTATCAAATTTATATTCTATATATATGTCATTCATTAATACATTAACATTTCCTTCATTATGTATAATATCAATATTTTTTATATAGTCTTCATAATACTTATTAGTAAGCCTTCTAACTTTTTCATCTGTCATATTAACATCTGTAACTTGGTTACATATATTGTCACTGTAAATTTCACTCTTCCAAGTTAATTTTCTATGTTTATCTTCATAACTGTCTCCAGAAGTTGTATCTAATTCTTCTTCATATTCACCAATATCTGAAGTCTCTTCTTCAATTTCCTCACTGTTTTCAAATACTATTGAATAATATGATGCTTCTTTATCATATATAATAGAATACTTTCCATCAACAGATTCTGTTCTATATTCATTCTTACTATCTTTAACACTCTTTTGACTACTTCCTAAATTATTATATAATTTTTTTATATTATTTGAATAAACATCTTTTGTTATTTTCACATTATCTGCTACAAATACAGGTGCTGTATCTGACTTATCGCTCAAATCCAAATCACATTTTACTGTTATCTTAGACATATCTGTCTTGTCTCTATTGACTTCTTTAATTAAACCATACTCTTGTATTTCATATACAAATTTCACACTTAAAACTACTAATAATGCTACCATAAGAGGTACAAAACTTGTCAAAATTTTTGTCTTCTTTTTCTTTTTATCACTTTCTAATAATAATGTTCTAAAGAATGAATATATTGCAAATCCAAACATCCCTCCAACAAAATTATATATAATATCATCTACATCGAAACTACCCTTTTGGCTTACATATTGAACTATTTCTACTAAAAAAGTTGATAAAAAAGTAACAATAGCAACCTTTCTATAAATATTAATCTTCTTACAAACAAATGGTAATAAAAAACCAAATGGCATAAAGAATAATATATTAGCTATCATAAACCATAACTCTGTATTAAGAGAATCACCAAATACTATGATTTTTTTTAGACCTTCAAAAGGCTTTAAATTAACACCTATACCCATTCCATTTCTAGCAAAATATGTTATATATGCAACTGCAACTAAATATGCAAGAAAAATAGAATTAATAAATACCTTTCCAAATATAGAAATCTCTCTATCCTTTTTTATCACTCTATAATAAATCTTATAAAAAATTCCCAATAGAACCATACTTACAAAAAAAGTAACTACCGAACATATTAAACTTGCAAATAATAACCTTCCCCAACGCATTACACTCTCTCCTTTTTATTATTACTCTATTTCTAATAAACAACTTTTAATTCCTTAGGGATACATAATCTTTAAATGTTCGAAAGTCTTTCCACAACCCATACTTAACACAAAACGTCACCCTTATGTAAAGATTGCCGTAGGCTTCACTAGAACACCACACCACACCTACTCTAAAATCTTCTTAATTTCATCCATAAAAGTATTAACATCCTTAAACTCGCGATAAATGGACGCAAAACGAACATAAGCAACAGGATCAAGAGTCTTAAGTTTCTCCATAAGAAGTTCTCCAATTGTACTGCTGCTAATTTCCTTTTCCTCCATAGCAAATATCTCATTCTCAATCTCATCAACAAAAGTCTTTATCTGTTCAACAGAAATAGGTCTTTTATGGCAAGAACGGAATATACCTGCTTCAATCTTAGCCCTATCATAAGGTTCCCTATTCATATCCTTCTTAACTACAACTAAAGGAATAGCATCAACCTTCTCATATGTAGTAAATCTCTTATTACAAGCATCACATTGCCTTCTTCTTCTAATAGCAGCACCATCATCTGCTGGTCTTGAATCAATTACTCTAGTATTTTCCACACCACAATATGGACACTTCATATCACATCTCTCCTATCTAAATTATTTTTTACATTCCTTAACATCAATATCTACAATTACAACATCCACTCCTATTTTTCTTATACAATTAAATGGTATAACCAATTCAAATTCTTTACAAAACAATCCACACACCTTAAAAGGTCCTGGTATTATAACATAGCATATTTTACCTGTACATATATCAAAATCCACATCCCATATATGACCTATACACTTTCCATCTCTACAATTAATTACCTCTTTTTGGCGCAAATCACATATTCTCACATCAATACCCCATATGTTTTATACTATAATATGAGATAAACATAATAATTTCTACAAACTGTCAATAAAATTAACAATTCTCTCTGATGCTTTACCATCTTCTATAGAACCTTTTTCTCTTAAAAATGATTCTACCTTATCTATATATTTTGTTTCATCATACTCTTTAATAGCCTTTAATAACTCATTATTATCTTTAGTAATTGCAAAAGGAGTTTCATATAATGAATAATACAAGCCTCTCTCATCTTCATATTCTGCTATATCAGTTGCATAAATGAATGCTGGTCTCTTAGTTAAAAGATAATCAAATATACAGCTAGAATAATCTGATATCATTACATCTGCAATTGCTAGTAACTCTTGTACATCGTCATAGTCTGTTACATCTACTACATTATCATCACCAAATTGTTTAAAAAACTTGTCTTTAAACTGTACTATTCTAGGATGAAGTCTAACTAATAAAATCCAATCTCCACTGAATTTATCACCAAGTTTTTCACACAATTTTTTCCCATCTATATTGTAACAATCTAATCTATAATCTTCTCTAAATGTTGGCATATAGAGAACTATTTTTTTATCTAAATCAACATCATACTTTGATAAAATCTTCTTACTAAGCTTTTCATTATTTACAAAAAATATATCATTCCTTGGATGTCCTAATAATTTTATATTTCTTACATTCCAAAAAGCACTCTTATATACATTTGTTTCAAAATCTGAATTTGAAATCCAATAATCTGTCAAATCAGAATTTATTTTTGCAACCTTCGTCCACATTTTACTTTCTGTAAGAGTTCCAACATGTCTCTCTATCTTCTTTATGCCGAAGGAGCCATGCCACATTTGTATATAAAACTGATTATCTTTCTTTCTTAATCCCTTTTTTATAAAATAACTCAAATGATAATTACTTATCCAAAATTTTGCAGTTGTAAGCTCATACAACGCTTGTTGTGATTGATAATTAACCAATCTTATATTCTTAGGGAATACACTATAATCTTCATTTTCATTAACTAACCAAACCAAATCATAATCTTTATTCTCAGAAATAATATTTTCAACTAAATACTTACAATTACAACCATATCCTCGTCCCATATAATTTGTAAATACTATCTTTTTATTATTTACTTTTTCATTGCAAAGTAATTTTTCTAATTTATTTTTTTTTGAATTTAAATATAAATCATTTAATTTATCACTTGATTCTAAAAATAATCTTACACCATGTTTAAAATTCTTAAAACCTTTAATTAACTCTTTTTTCACAATATCCTCATTTCTGAAATTCTATATTTTTGCAGAAATTTCATCTATTATTCTCTTTGTAGCTTTGCCATCACAAGCCCCCATATAATCCTCATAAAATGCTCTATACTCATCTCTATTAAACTCAATAAATTCTCTAAGTACAGCCTCTTTTAAATCGGTACCATCTTTAACCATCTGTCCCGGTATTTCATTTAAATCAATATATAAACCTCTAGTTGATACAAATTCATCATAATCTGGTACAAATAATACAATAGGCTTCTGATATAATGTATAGTCAAATATAACTGATGAATAATCCGCAATTAACATATCCGCTATCGGTAATATTCTCTCAGTTGGGATATCACAATTAGATAATTTATGTTTTGCATCAAGATGCGGATGCATTTTCATAACTATATAATACTCCTCACCTAATTCTTTCTGTACTCTCTTAACATCTTCTAAACCTAATACATAAGGTTCAAGTGCTTTACCTCGAAATGTCGGTGCCCAAAGTATTATTTTTTTACTTTTAGCATTAGGATATTTATTATAGAATTCTATCCTACATTGCTCTATATATTTTTCATCAAAAAAACAGTCTGTCCTACTTAATCCTGTTGCTTTAACGGTACCTTTTTCTTGTTTCATCGCTCTTTCATATACAGGTATGCAACAGTTTGCACTAACAGTTGTTAATGTATAATTTTTAAAAACATTTCCCTTATAATACTTAGGAATATCATCCTCTGTATCGTATGCATATTTTTTTAACAAACCACCTGCATGCCATAATTGAATAACTTGTGTTTCCTTTCTCTTGTTACACGAAGAAACTGGTAAAAAGTTATCACATATAAACACATACTTTGCATTTGCATACAAATTCATGAATTTCATCATTGATTTTACTATTGTAAAATAGCTCTCAGTTTGATAATTATTATACATCTCTATAACCTCATAATCGCTATCAAGAAATGTATCTCTCATCTTTTCCATACTAAAAGGAACACAAGTATGATGAGCATCTACAAAAAGTACACGCTTTTCATCTATATTTTTTCTTTTTGATATATTGTATACCAAAGGTAAAACAATAGACTGAACTATCATTTTTATCATCTGTCTAATAAAATATTTCATTGTATTCCTCCATACTAAGTTGCCAATTTTAATTAAAGAAATGTTTTTTCACGCCATTAAATCCATATGCAATAAAATAAATAATTGATTTTAAACGTCCAAATCCCATATATCTTAATGATTTATAATGCATTCTAGCTGATTTAAACTTATTTCTAGATTTTCCAGTCTCAGATAAACGATACTTTAATAATGGTTCATTAATCAAAACTGCGTCTCCATAATCACGTAATATACTAAGCCATGTTATATAATCTTCATGGGCATCATCCCATTTCATATCATATTTCTTCATAATTTTTTGTTCTATCAAAACTGATGAACAATTAATTATATTTCCATATAATAATTTTTTATAACTAACTCTCTTAGGTACTTCAATTATTCTACCTGTTGATTCTCCAGCTGCAGTCATAAGTTCTCTTGCCGTTGCGCACATAACTGCATCTGTTTCATCTAATGCTTTTAATTGTTTTTCTAATTTATCAGGTGACCACCAATCATCTGAATCTAAGAAAGCAACATATCTTCCTTTTGCCATGTAAACACCTTTATTACGAGTTCTAGCAACGCCTAAATTTTCTTTATTATGTATATATTTTATCCTAGGATCATCTAAATATTTATTTACCACATCATCTACATTATCTTTAGAACAATCATTTATTATAATTAATTCTAAATTTACATTTTGCTCTAATACAGAGTCTATCGCCTTTGCAATATAATTTTCACAATTATATGCCGGCATAACTACCGATACATCTATTTGTTTCATATATTAATCTTAATCCTCATTTCTGAACGACTTGTCATGAAGAAGGAGATGCAAATATCAAATTTGCATCTGCCATCAAAGCTATTTACTTTTTCTACTACATTGTATTTTTCATACTCTGCATCATTCTTAAATAAGAATCTTTTAATCCAATCTCTGGTCTCCATCCAAGTGCTTGCATTTTTTGAGATGATAACTTCATCTTAACATCAGGTGCGTATCCATATGTTTTTGCATCTTCTGGAATATCAAATACAACATTTATCTCACCATTTGCTATTTCATTTGCCACCATTTTTGCCATATTACCAATTGTTATATTAGATTGTTCATTAGCTATTGTGTAAGCTTCACCACTGTTACCTTTAACTAACAATATTAGCATTGCCATTACAGCATCTCTTGTATAAGTATAATTACCTACAGACTTGCCAGCTGTATGTAATACAATATCTGTCTTATTCATAGCACTTTTTGCAAATTGAGCAAATACTCTATTTTCACTATATAATATTCCTGCACCAAATGTCTGAGCAAGTCTAGCAATTTTAACCGGAACACCATATTCACTTGCATAACATGCACACATACACTCACACATTCTCTTTCCTTCTGAATAGCAGCTTCTTACATTATGAATATCAATATATCCTAAGTCTTTTTCTTCAACTCTATCTAATGTTGGGTCAGTTATACCAAATGCCTCCATTGAAGACATATATACCATTCCCTTAACTTTCTTTTCCTTAGCAAGTTCTAACATATTCTCAATACCTCTATGTGATATTTGAATAGTTTCTACAGGATGATCTACAAAGAATTTAGATGCTGTAACACTTGCGCCATGTATTATATAGTCTATGTCATCTTCTATATTTTGTTTTTCTGTAATATCTCCATATACAAATTTTAAATTATCTGCATTCACTAATTCTCCATATGCATCTTTTACTTTTTGTTCATTTCTAACCAAAGCTAATACTTTTATATTAGCATCTTTTATTCTATTGCAACACAATAATGCCTTTACTATTTGTGAACCAATTAATCCTGTTGCACCAGTTACTAATATTGTTCTATTCTTCAACTCCTCTAGTGGTATATTTCCATTTGCAATATATTCTAAATCTTCTTGTAAAACTGAATCCTTTGGACTTTCTAACATTTTTATCTTCCTTTCTTTGTTGTTCTAGGGACAATTTTAAATAATACTTACCAATTACTAGATATTCAACGTTTTCAAACCTAAACTAATATAGAAAAACCGGAAGAATCACTAAATAGCGAAGGTCCCGGTTTGTAATTCTACACACTAAACTGTAATACAAGTTTTATAATTCACAATTTCACTCGTTATTATATTTTAATAATAATAATAATAAGCAATACTAACATACTATCTAATTAAAAATCTTCAAGGATTTATTGCTTTCAGTGAACAGATTTGAATGTTTATATTAGCAAACTTTAAAGTAAACAGATATAAACTTCAAATCGTCCCTAAAACCCTAAAATCCGAAGATTTGTGAATTCTCTCTAGCTTCAAAGATTGCTCTAAATATATAGTAATCAGAAGGTGTTGTAATCTTGATATTCTCAATAGGGCCTTCAACTACATGTAGTTTATGACCATACTCAGTCATCATAGAAGCAGAATCAATCATATTATTCTTTCCTTCTGCTATAGCTTTTCTATGACACTCCATTATATCTTCTAGTATAAAACTTTGAGGAGCTCTAGCAATTCTTGCTGTACTTCTTTCTGTTGTTGATACTATTTCATCATCATCATTTATAGAAACCACTGTTTCATTTTGAGGAACTACTGTTATAGCTGTTCCATATTTTCTAACACATTCAATGTTGTCTTTAATTAACTGTTCTGAAATTAAAGGTCTAACACCATCATGTATTAATACTACAGAATCCTTAGGATCTGGACAATCTGCATATATAGCTTTTAGCCCATTGCAAATTGACTCTTGTCCAGTTGAACCACCAGGAACAATCCATTTCACCTTTGTTATAAAATTCTTCTTTAATAATTCTTTTAAATAATCTATCCAATCAGCAATACATACAACTGCTATATTATCAATTTCACTACATCTTTCAAAATACTCTAATGTATGAATAATTATAGCCTTTCCATTTAATTCAAGAAATTGCTTTGGTCTAGTCTTACTATTCATTCTTGTACCAGAACCTCCAGCAAAGATTAGTGCTGTATTCATCACATTTTCCTCCTTATGCAAATCAATTTACATTTTGTTACAAATCTTATATAATACTAACACTTTAGCCAGTCTATGTCAACAAATTTACTCTATTTAGATAAATGCAAAAGGTAACTATTCAGCCAATAGCTAAACTGTTACTGCAAAAGGTAACTATTTCTTTCTATATCACACAACTTCAAGATATTTTTTCATAGCCTTTAATGCATTTTTCTCTAGTCTACTTACTTGTGCCTGTGATATTCCTATTTCCTGTGCAACCTCCATTTGAGTCTTACCCTCAAAAAATCTCAAATCAATTATATTCTTTTCCCTTTTAGGTAATCTTTTTACAGCTTCACCTAATGATATTTCTTCTAGCCATATTTCCTCTCTATTTTTCTTATCACTTACCTGATCCATAACATATATTGAATCATTACCATCTGAATTGACTGGCTCATAAAGAGAAATTGGACTTTGTATTGCATCAAGAGCCGTAACAATATTCTCTCTATCTATCCCCAATTCATTTGCTATATCATTAATAGTAGGTTCTCGCAAGTTTTTCTTCATCATATTTTCTTTTATATATATAGCTTTGTATGCTATATCTCTCATAGAACGACTAACACGAATAGAATTATTATCACGCAAATATCTTCTCAATTCGCCTTGAATCATAGGAACTGCGTAAGTTGAAAATTTAACTTGCTGAGAAATATCAAAATTATCAATCGCTTTTATTAATCCTATACATCCAATTTGAAATAAATCATCAATATTTTCATTATTATTATTAAATCTGTGAATTATGCTTAGAACTAAACGTAAGTTTCCCTTAATAAATTTCTCCCTTGCATGCATATCCCCCTCTTTTATTTTAAGTATTAATTGCTCTTTTTCATCATTTGTAAGAATAGGTAATTTTGCAGTATTAACACCACATATTTCTACTTTATATACACTCATACAAATAGCCTCCAAAATGAGAATCTTTATATAAAGTATTCTCATTTTGAAGGCTTTTTATACTTCTAACAACCCTCCATTTTTATTATTTCTCTTTTTAATTGCTTTATGATTTTTTTCTCTAATCTAGATATGTATGATTGTGATATTCCTAACATATCTGCTACTTCTTTTTGTGTTTTCTCATCTCCATTCTTATCATTAATTCCATATCTAAGTTCCACAATAACTCGTTCCCTCTCACTAAGTTTATCTAGGGCCTTAAATAATAATTTTCTGTCCACCTCACTTTCAATCCCCTTATATGCTACATCCTCATCTGTTCCTAAAATGTCGGATAACAATAATTCATTACCATCCCAATCTACATTTAAGGGCTCATCTATTGAAACTTCCATTTTAGTCTTACTATTTCTCCTAAGATACATAAGAATTTCATTTTCTATGCATCTAGACGCATATGTTGCAAGTTTAATATTCTTTATAGGATTAAATGTATTAATGGACTTGATAAGTCCAATAGTTCCTATTGATATTAAATCCTCAACTCCAACTCCTGTATTATCAAATTTTTTTGCTATGTACACTACTAACCTAAGATTTCTTTCTACCAAAGTTTTTTTTGCTATTTCTTTATTATTTGTATCTAACTCATTAACTAATTCAGCCTCTTCCTCAGCACTTAGTGGAGGTGGGAGTACCTCTGTCCCTCCTATGTAATGTACCTCACCTGTAGGACTAACCAACATACTTTTTATACTTGATAATACTCTTAACCTAAATTGTTTAGGTATATCTAAGTTTAATACCATACTGTTTCCTCCAATCTTATATTTTGTATCTAAACCAAGCTTTCACTATGCAAAATTGCATTATACCTATTGTCTCTTGATAATTTCCCATTGTATATTCCAACTATTGCATTATCCAAAGTCTTCTGATAGTTATCATATTTTATAATTATTTCATCTACTTGTATTCCATATAATATTCCATTTTCTTTTCCCAATGATTTATAAGGAATAATGTATATTTTATCTACTTTCACATCATTAAAACTAGAAATGATTTTTTTCTCTACTACTGTTACTTTTTTTCCTGTAGTAGGCTCCGTTAAGCTATTTCCAGTATCTAATAATGCCTTAAGTCTTATTTCTTTCCCTTTTAACTTAATCATCACCTCATATATCTTTTCTCTATAATAAATCCTCCTAAGTATTAATGGTACCGAATATTTAATAAGCAAAAATGCTATAGCTCCTATTAAAAATAATTCAATTATAGACACTTGATGCCTTTTATAAGCAATTATTTTGTCATAAAATGCCGTAATTATTCCTCCCATTAAAAATGTAATTCCCATATGTATACTAATCATCAAAATACATTTCTTTAGCCTCATTCTTCCAAATACCATTAATACAATAATTATCTCATTACATATATTTAACAAAATATATAACCACCATATATTGTTAATATGTGTTACCAATAATATCATTTGACTTAAAGTTAATATAGCTGCAGCTATAACGTATCTCTTTATTCTTATATGCACACTAGCAATGCATCCTGTTAAATAAATAGTCATAAAATCAAATGCAAAATTAATAATACTTAATATGTCCCAATATATTATTACCTCAATATTTATCACCACCCACTCTTGATGTATCTATATATTACAACATTTTTCTTGCAGAATTTGTCAAAACATGAAGTCTTTTCAATTTTTTTTATCAGAAAAATCGACTATCTCCGATAGATATTGACATAGTACCCATATATGTGATAAAAACTTTATTAGGAAAAATAATTAAACGAAATATAAGCACTATCTATTTGTTTTTAAAGCATAGTGCCAATAACTCTCCGAACCTTTAGGTTCGTTTGTAGTTTCCTTATGAATTAATAAACTTTAATGAGGTTATAAAATGAACAGAAATATATTACAATTTAGACATGTAAGTAAATATAATAAAGGTTCTTCTGGAATTACTCTTAGCACAAAAGCCTTAAATAATATTTCATTTACTATAAAAGAGAAAAAAAGTGTAGGATTTATAATAGAAGATGATAATATAAGACGTATATTTACAGACGTTATAAGTGGACTAGAGTCACCTGATGCAGGTAAAATTCTTCTATATGATAAAGAAACTTATTTTGATGGTTACCCTTATGAAGGACTTGGTCTACTATTAAATGAGCCATCCTTTATGAATACACATGATGGATTTAGTAATTTGAAGATGCTATCTGAATATAATGAAAGCTATGAAAATGATAGGATTTCAAAAACTATGAGCTATGTTGGTCTTGATCCATTAAGCGAAACAAAAGTTTGCAACTACTCTTCTGCTATGTTTAAAAAACTTTGTTTAGCTTACGCCTTAATACCAAATAATGAATTATTGATTTTACCAGAGCCCTTTAAACATTTGAATGAATATGCCTTAAAGGAATTCCTAAGAATATACAATAATTTACGAAACAAAAAAACAATTATATATATCGCTCCTACACACATTCATCTCGGAGGGTTATGCGATAATGTATATCTTATAGAAAATGGTGAACTTATTAAAGTTATATAACATTATTTTTATTATTATATATTTTATTTAATATTTTTATTAAATTATAATTATTCTTTTCCTATCATCTACATTATAATACATATGTAATTATTAATTATTTGAAAGGGATTTTTATTTTGAAAAAACAAAAATTAATCATGATGTTGCCTCATCTGATGATTATCTTTAAGTAAACTTAACTTACGATGTTTTTACACAATGGACGTATGGTAAAGTTAGCCAATCATGGAAATTAAGTTTAATATCGAAACGTGTAGATGTTACTCAAATTCAAACCTGTACATACCTAGCTAATAGTAAGAAAAAGCCAGTAACAACAATAAAAGACGATATAATGAAGGCACTTTTTATGAAAAATTTTTTTTAAAACTAAAAGGTGTGTCGCAAAATAAGCCATCTGTTTTTAACAAATTACTTATTTTGCGACACTCTCTTTAACATCTATTATTTATTACGATTTTTTTTCAAGAATTCAGGAATTCTAATTCCGCCAAAATCACTTTCTTCTACATTCTTATATGATGGTGTTATCTTCTTATTACCACCTAAGAATGATGACTTAGTTGTGTTATTTGCATTAACGTTAGAATTTACATCCACGTTACTTTGATTAACAGCTATATCATGCCTTATTTGTGATTGTGCATTTTCAACTCTCATACTAGTCTTAGGCATTTCTGCATTTACAGCAGGCTGTCCAGTTGCTAAATTCATTGAGTTATCACTAGTAGGATTCTTCTTAGTAACTGTATCTAATATATTAGGAGTATTTGTCTTCATAACTGATGCTTGATTAATTGGCTTATTAGCTGTCATAGCCTTTGGAGATATTGCTCCAGTTCCTTCCTCTAAACCAGTTGCTATTACTGTAATTGTTGCAATATCTTGAGTTGTATCATCATACATTGCACCAAATATAATATTAGCTTCTTCTCCAGCTAATTCTTGTACACGTGAAGCAGCATCATTTGCTTCAATTAAGCTTATATCACCTGATACATTTATAATAACATGTGTAGCACCCTTAATAGTAGTCTCTAACAATGGACTTGTTATAGCCTCTTCTACAGCATCTAAACACTTATTATCTCCATGTCCGACACCGATACCGATGTGTGCAATTCCTTTATCTTTCATAACTGTCTGAACATCAGCAAAGTCAAGATTGATTAAGCCTGGAACATTAATTAAGTCTGTTATACCTTGTACACCTTGTTGAAGCACTTCATCTGCTTTACGAAGTGCATCAGGCATTGTAGTTCTTCTATCAACAATCTCAAGCAACTTATCATTAGGAATAACAATTAAAGTATCAACTGAATCTTTTAATCTCTCAATTCCTGAAATAGCATTACTCATACGTGTTCTTGCTTCAAATCTAAATGGTTTAGTTACAATACCTACTGTAAGTATTCCCATATCCTTAGCTATTTTAGCAACAACAGGTGCAGCACCTGTACCTGTTCCACCGCCCATACCACATGTTACGAATACCATATCAGCACCTTTTATCATCTCTGCTAATTCTTCAGCATTCTCTTCAGCGGCCTTTTCACCAATTTCTGGTTGTGCACCTGCACCAAGTCCTTTAGTTAATTTTTCACCTATCTGAACACAATTTGGTGCTTTACATGATTTTAAATGTTGTTTATCTGTGTTAACACATATAAACTCGACACCTTGTATTCCTTCCTCTATCATTCGATTTACTGCATTATTACCTGCTCCACCAACTCCAATAACAAGTATTCTTGCTGCAGCATCTCCTTCATTAGTTCTAATCTCAAGCAAGTTTCATTCCTCCTTAAATATATTCTTTCTGATACAATCCTTGAAAAAAAATATATCCCGTTATTTCAAACTAATTAACATTTACTCTCTATCCTTAACTCAAACCACCATATTTTAGCATAAATAAATATTAGCATAAGTAAACAATCATGTTTACTCTACTATATGATATATTTTTTTATCTAAAATATCAAGTATTTTTTTAATTATTTAATTATTTTTATTAAAAATTATTCTATTTTGACCTTCTACATAATTTTCCATATGTAGTGTCCCTTTTAAATTCTTCTTTTTTGCTTCCTTTAACATGTTTTGCAATTTTGCTAATTGCTCATCATATGCTTCCTTCTTACCAAGTAAAATAGTAATATCTCCACTATATAATGTCATATTATAATTCTTATCAAAATTAATTTCTCCAATATCTAACTGATATTTTGAAATTTGTTGTGTAACTGCTAATATGACATCAAATATCTCCTCATCTTTAACTTTAATTTTCTTATATAACTTTACTTCTTCAAAATTTAACCCTGTAATATAAGGTATTGTATTTTGTTTTTTATTAGAGGTTTCTACTACTAAACCATCCTTATCAAAATATATAAATTGATTCATATAGCTTGTGCATCCAATAATTTTTTTATCATATGCCTTTATCTTAACAGTATTTTTATCAACCCATGAAACATCTATGTATTCTATAAAAGGAATCTTTTTCTGTTCTGAATATCTATACTTTAAAAATAAATAAATTGAATTATGGTCTAGCATACTATCCATAACCATTTCTTTTATTTCATCTTTAGTATAATTAGACCCCTCATCTATAATAGTAGTTTTTATCATTGTAAAAGACATTACAGTACTTAATATAATAATTACTACTGCTATACTTGCAATAACTGCAACTCTTTTATAATTAACTTCTCTTAATCTTTCTGCAATAGCTTCTTTTCTTTCCTGTCGTTTAATTATCTTATTACGTTTTTCCCTCTCTTTTCTTAATCTCTCAACCTCAGAAATATCAGTTACATTATTCTTCTCAGTATCAATCTTTAAGTTTTGTTTTTTATCTGCATTATTCTGATATTTTCTTGTATTTATTTCTTGTTCTTTTTTCCCTTTTTCGTTATTCTTTTTATTATTTATCTCTTGTCTCTTTCTATCCTTTTCGTTAACTTTATTATTATTTATATTCTGTCTATTTCTTTCTTTTCCTTTTTCTGTTTCTTTATATATCTTACTATTTATATTTTGTCTCTTATTATCTCTATTTCCATCCTTATTTTTATGTTCCTTCTGAATATTTTGATGTTCCTTACTATGATTACCTTCTAATGTATCCCTATTTCTTTTTTTGTTGCTTACTTCTCTATCTATTTTCTTACCATTACTTTTATTATTGTCTTTATTTCTTAAAGATTGATTTTTAGCAACAGCTTTTTTTTCATCACCACTGTTTTCTCTACTATCATCCTCTTCATAATTATCAAACTTAGGTCTAAAAATATCTTCTCTATTCTTCCTAGCCTTCATCTGTTCTAACTGTTCTATACCTGTTTTTCTTATAGGTACTTCATATTTCTTCTCATACTTTGCAGTGGTCTTATTTATTTTTTCTTTTCTTACTTCATTTGATTCTTTTTTTTCCATAAATACTCCAATCTAACAATATCAACTATTCACTTTTAGACTTATTAGACATCTGATTAGATACACTCAGCACTATTCCTATCTCTGCCATTAATATACTAACTGACGTACCACCATAACTAATAAAAGGAAGTGGAACACCTGTTGATGGAACTGCATTTGTTACAACTGCAATATTAAGTATAACTTGCACTGCTATATGTACAAATACACCTACACATATCAATGAGCCAAACAAATCTTGTGCGTTTAATCCTATAATAAATATTCTATAAAGTAATAGAACAAATAATAAGATTACTGAAACCGCCCCAAATAGTCCTAACTCTTCACAAATAATAGTAAATATCATATCATTGTGTGCTTCAGGTATAAATCCTAACTTTTGTTTACTATCACCTAACTGAGTTCCAAATAATCCTCCTGATGCTATAGCATACAATCCTTGTAATATCTGATATCCCTTTGGATTAGTCTCAATATTTTTCCAAATATCAATTCTCTCAGCTCTATATGCCTGACTTCCTAAAAATATATATGCTGCGACACCAACAACTGCAAAAGCTAAGAACAAATAATAATACCATGTCTTCTTACTAGCGACAAAACACATTCCAGCAACAATTGCTGCAACTATTATCGCTGTACTTAAGTTTGCTACAGCAATTGGTATAATTAAAATCATGCTAATTGCAAAAATGATCAAAAATCCTCCTAATGTGTCCAATGTTCTTGGTGCCTTTTGAATAAGATATGCCATAAAAATAATTATAGCAACTTTACTAAGCTCTGAAGGTTGAAAAGTTGTAAAACCAAGATTTATCCATCTTTTTTTACCATGGCTTTCAACACCAAATACTAATACAAAAAATTGTAAAACCACACATAAAAAGAATAATAACATAGCTATATTCACATTAAAATTTCTTAGTTTCTTTCTAAAAATTCTATAATCAATTTTGGACACAGCTATCATTGCAAAAAGTCCCAAAATTATAGCAATTCCTTGACCTTTTACAAATTTGGTTGAATCATTAAAATCACGTTGAGCGATATATGAACTTGTACTATATATCATAACCAACCCAAAACACACCATAAAAAAGGTTATAAATAATAGTGTATAATCATAATATGTATTCATACCTTTTTTTCTAGGTGTAGAAATTCTACTTCTTCTTCTAACCATCTTTGCTGCCTCCATAAACATTACTCCTAGTTTTTACAATTCATTAACAATTTTCTTAAATATATCTCCTCTTTCCTCATAATTCTTAAACATTCCCCAACTTGCACATGCAGGAGATAATAAAACAGCGTCCCCTTCATTTGCATTATCCTTGCATATATTGATAGCCTCTTCTAAAGAATCTGTCAACACAATATTTTTGAATCCTTTTTTCTTTGCCGCATCTGCGATTATTTCTCTTGTCTGCCCTATTAGTACTAGCATTTTTACTTTATCACCAAAAGAATCAATCCATTCTCCGTAATCTGATTTCTTATCATATCCACCTGCAATTAATAGTGTTGGTGAAACCATGGCTTCTACAGCCTTTATAGCCGCATCAGGATTAGTTCCCTTTGAATCATTATAATACTTAACACCATATTTTTCAGTTACATACTCTATTCTATGCTCAACAGACTTAAATTTCTTAATTACCTTCACAATTATTTCTAATGGTACACCAATTGCTATAGTAGCCAATACTGCTGCCATAACATTCTCATAATTATGTACGCCAAGTAATTTCAATTCATCTGTCCTACATACTTCTATATCCCTTGTTCCATCATTATATATAATCTTTGAGCCATCCAAATAAATACCATTACGCATTTTGTTCTTACTGCTAAAGTAAAGTACTCTTGCACTAATTTCTGATGCTCTTTTTCTTAATTCAGCATCCTCATAATTTAATATGCAATAATCATCTTCACCCTGATTTTTAGAAATGCTCAACTTAGCATTTATATAATTTTCCATTGTGTGATGTCTATTCAAATGGTCTGGTGTAATATTTAATATAAGACTAACATTTGGTTTAAATTCTCTAATAGTCTCTAATTGAAAACTGCTAACTTCTGCAACTGTTACAGAATTATCTTTAGTCTTACTAACCATTTGTGTATATGGAATACCTATATTTCCTACAACAAATGCACTTTTAAAATAATCCTTTAATATTTCACCTATTATGGATGTTGTAGTTGTTTTCCCATTAGTTCCTGTTACCGCAATTATTTTGCCTTTTGAAAACATGTATGCTAATTCAATCTCACCAATAACCGGTATTCCATCATCAGCAAATTGAAGTATATCTGGTAAATCAGTTGGAACTCCTGGGCTAAGGACAACAACTTCAATATTTTTTCTAATATTATTAGGTATAATCCCAACAATTATATGAACATCTATATCCTTTGAAAGTTGACTTTTCAACAATTCTATATCTGTATCCTTATTCCCATCAAATAAATATATGTCTGTATTAACTTTAGACAATAAACCTACTGCTGCTATCCCACTTTTTCCAGCTCCATATACCAATATCTTTTTTCCTTGGATATCCATTTTTTTCTCCTCCAATATTCTAATATGCTATCAAAGCTACCATACACATTATTGCTGTTATTATTGAGAACACAGCAACTACTCTTGTTTCAGACCAACCACACATTTCAAAATGATGATGTATTGGTGCCATTTTAAATATTCTCTTACCTTTTGTAATTTTAAAATATGATACTTGTAGCATAACTGATAGTATTTCTACAAAATAAATAATACCTACTAATAATATAAACAATGGCATTCTTAATACTATTGCCGTAGTTGCCACGAATCCACCTAATGCTAAAGACCCTGTATCTCCCATAAATACTCTTGCTGGGTAAACATTATAAACTAAAAATCCTAACAAACTTCCCACTGTTGCAGTTGTTATAGATGATACATTATTTCCACTATAAAATGCTATGACTGTAAAAAATGTAGCAACTAAAACAGTAACACTTGATGCTAGACCATCAAGCCCATCTGTAAAATTAACACCATTCACTGTTCCTAATATTACAAAAAATACAAATGGAATAAATAGTACTCCTAAATCCCAAGTTTTACCGTGTGTAAACGGAATAATAATTTTCGTACCTAGCTCTGTATAAACTGTTATATAATACGAAAATACTCCTGTAACTATAATTTGCAATAATAATTTTTGCCATGCCTTCAAACCTAGATTTCTTTTCATAACAACCTTTATATAATCATCAAGAAATCCGATAATCCCGAAGCCCAATGTAACAAATAATACAGCAACTACTTCTGTATTACCTTTTATATAAAATAAAGAAGTTATAACTATTCCAGCAAGGATAACAATTCCTCCCATAGTAGGAGTACCTGATTTTCCTTGATGCCACTTAGGACCTTCATCTCTTATATACTGTCCAAATTTTAATTTTTTCAAAAAAGGAATAATAATTGGACATAATATTACGCTAATTGCAAATGCAATAATAGCTGGTAAAAACATTTGATAATTCATTTCTGCACCTCTTTATGTATTTTTACTTATATTTGCTCTTTAATTAGTAATTATATTCTATTCTTGCGATATAATCAAGTTAGTATTTCCAGTATTTAGGATATTTTTAAATATTTTGGCTATTGCAGGTGCTGCAATAGTTCCTCCATAATATATTCCAACTGGTTCATCTATTAAAATTATACCAATTAAAGTAGGATTATTAGCTGGAGCAAATCCTAAAAAAGATGAAATATATTTTCCTGTTCTTCTTGGAAGCTTTTCTGAAGTCGCTGTTTTTCCACCAACTCTTATTCCCTCAATAGCAGCATTTTTTCCTGATCCTTCTGCAACAACTGCTTCTAATAATTCCTTCATTGTTTCACTTGTTTCTTTTGAAACAGCACCAGATTTCACGCTATAATCAAACTGTTTTACAATATTTTCTTCTTTATCTTTAACATTATAAGCAAAATGTGGAATAACAATATTTCCGCCATTTACTATTGCACTAGCAGCAACTAATAGTTGTAATGGTGTAATTTGTATAGACTGACCAAAAGACATAGTTGCTAATTCTACAGGCTTAATATCTTTTATATTATGCATTATAGAATTTGCCTCTCCAGGTACATCAATTCCAGTTTTATTAAATAGCCCTAATTTTCTATACTCTTTATACATCTTTTCTGCCCCAACCCTAGCTCCAACTTCAATAAATACAGGATTACATGAATTCTTAATTCCATCTCTAAAAGTTTCTTGTCCATGTCCTCCCACCTTATGGCATCTTATCTTCCTATCTTCTACAATTTTAAAACCAGGGCAATTGAATTTATCATCAACCTTTAATACTTTTTCTTCAAAAGCGGCCGTAGCCGTTACCATTTTAAATGTTGAACCTGGTTCGTAAGTATCACTTATAGTAGCATTTCTCCACATTTCATTTAATAAATTATTCTTTTCTTTTTCATTTAAAGAATCCCAATCTAGATTATTTTTTTCTAAAATTCCTTTATTGTATTCATATGGTTTATTTAAATTAAACTCTGGTACATTTACCATTGCATATATTTCCCCATTCTGAGGATTCATAATGGTAACTTTAACATTTTTCGCCTGTTTCTCCTCCATAACCTTTAATGCTGCATATTCTGCATATTCTTGTATATTAGCATCTAATGTTAACCACAAATCATACCCAGGTACCGGCTCAACCCTTCTTTCTGCCTCTTTATCCACCTCAATTCCATTTGCTGTTGTTGTCGTAAGAATCTTTCCTTCAACCCCTTTTAAATACTTTTCATATTTAGCTTCTAATCCGAGTATCCCTTGATTATCGCCACCTGTAAAGCCAATAACCTTAGATGCTAAAGAATCAAATGGATAAGTTCTTTTATAATCTTCATCTACCATAACGCCTTTTAATCCAATATTACGAATTTCATCAGCTATTTTCTTATCTACATTAGCTTTTATTTTTTCAATTGAAGAATTTTTCTCAACCCTCTTTTGTACAATTTGCCGTGGAATTTCTAATTTATCCGATAAGACCTGTATTACTTTAGTAGGATTCTTTATTTGACTGTGTATAACTGATATTGTACATACAGATTTATTAGTTGCTAAAACAGTACCATTTCTATCATAAATAGTTCCTCTAAGAGCTTTAATTTTTCTAACCCTTTCTCTTACTTCTACGGCTTTATTTCCATAATAATTGGCTCTATCTACCATTAAGTAAATTAATCTTGCTGAAAGTCCAACAATTAAAATACTTATTATGATAAATACAGCCAATAATTTTCTTTTATTGAAAGTTCTAAATTTATGCATATTAAACCAACTATAATTCTTATATTATATCTATATATTAAGTTTACAAAAATATGCACTTTTTAGAATATTTCTAATCAATTAGTTATTAATAATTTTTATTCACCAGTAATACCAGTATTACTATCATCAATAGTATTATTATTAGTATTATCTTCTACACCATTGTTACTATCGCTATCCTTTGATTAACTCTCTGGTTTAATATCTAAAAACGGTAACACCTCTTTTAATATATCTCTGCATAACTCTTGAGCAAATGTACTATGAGCCTGTTCTGCAACATTTGGCTCATCTACTATTGCATATATAACTACTTCAGGCTCTTCAGCAGGAACGCAACCTATAAATGAAACTAAATACTTTCCGTTACCTCTTGGTAATTTTTGAGCTGTACCTGTCTTACCACCAATAGAATACCCATCTATAGCAACATGACTAGCTGTTCCATCTGTAACCGTCTTTTTCATAGCCTTTCTTATAAATTCTGATGTTTCTTTTGTTATTACTTTATTTTTTAAAATAGGATCTATTCTTTTAACTGTACCACCTTGTGAGTTAACAATTTTACTTACTACATGTGGGACATAATAATTGCCACCATTTACCAAAGAAGAAAATCCAGCAATCAATTGAACCATAGTAACATTTATACCTTGTCCAAAACTTGAAGTTGCAAGTTCCACAGGTCCTAATGAATCTTCTGAGAAAATAATACCAGAACTTTCACCATTTAAATCTATACCCGTTTTTTTTCCAAAATTAAAATGTTCTTGATATCTAGCAAATATACCTTTTCCCATCTCTTTAGCTATCTTCATCATTCCATCATTACAAGACTTCATCAAAACTCCTGCTAAATCTAATGTTCCATGTCCAGAACGATTAGCACATTTGATTTTAGATGTTCCACTAGCAACAACTTCTCCACCATCACAATAAAATGTATTTGTTGGTTTTGTAATATTTTCTTCTAATGCTGCTGCTACAACAAATGGCTTATATGTTGAACCTGGTTCATATGTATCACTAACACAATAATTTCTCCACATTTTATTTAGAGCCTCTAGTTTTTCTTTATCTGTCATTTCCTCAATCGTATCTTTATCATAATAATCTGATAAATCACGAGGATCATTTAAATCATATATTCCATTAGAAGATGCCATTGCCAATATTTCGCCTGTATTAGGATTAACCATTATTACTCCAGTATTTTTGCTTCCAACATCTTTATTAAATTTCTTGATATTTTTTTCAACAATACTTTGCATATTGCTATCTATTGTTGACACTATTGTATTACCATCTTCAGCATTTTTAACTGTTCTCTCTAATCTTAAATCAGAATCATAATATCCATAAACTCTACCTGTAGAACCATTTAACTCTGTATTATATTTTTCTTCTATTCCCCAATTTCCTTGATTCTTATCATATGTAAATCCAATAACAGAACTTGCAACAGAATTTAACGGATATGTTCTTTCATATTTTTCTTCAAACCAAAGAATTCTCTTTATAGGATTATAATCCTTTATGTTATCCTTTAAATAATCTTCATATCCATCAACAACTTTACTGCTTAATTCCTTTTTAACAATATAATACTGTGATTTTGATTTTTCTGAAAAAATACCATCTACTTCATTTTCATTTATCTTAAAATAATCAGTCAAAACCTTTTTTACTCTATCCTTATATAGATACCCATCTTTACCCTTTGTCAAAGCAAAACTAACATCTATCGCTAAATCATATTTTTTTATACTAGTTGCCATAATTACATTATTTCTATCAACTATATCTCCTCTTCTAAAAGGAATTTCTGAACTAGTATAACTTTGCTGTGATAATACTCTTTTGGCATATTTATCACCATCTTTTATATTTATCTTAATTAGTATGCCTATCAAAACTAAAAGAGCTACTAAAACAGCACCAAATGCAAGCAAAAAATTTGCTTGCATTTTATATGTAATCTTCTTTTCTTTTTTCCTTCTTCTCATCTTATTCGTTCTACCTGTACTCATTTATAATGCTCCAATCCAAATATAAGCTATCTACTTAACAACATTTGCTATATCATCTAATATATTATCCCCATAATCTTCTTGAATATCACTATATTGTCTTACATATGCGCTCTCACTATCTCCATATGTAACAATTTGATTATTATTAGCAAATACCATTCCTAAATCCTTTGTGGCAATATTATAAATTTTCTGTAGATTAACTGATGATTCAATTTCTTTCATGTTAGAATCATTCTTTGCTTTTAAAGAATTATACTCAGTCTCCTTGGTAACTATTTTTTTATTAAGACTTGTAACAGCACTCTTTGCTTGTATATATCCTGTACACAAATATAACATTACTAAAACTGCAACAGCTAGGACTGCAAAAGTTGTAAAATTCATGCTTTTAGAATGTTCTAATCTTCTAGCTCTTGCCTTTCTTGCTCTTTCTTCTCTAGCATTTTCTAAATCTCTATTTCTGTATATTTCCTTAAGCCATTCTTTATCTTCATCTGGTTGACTGTATGTATGATACTTTCTAACTGTACTACCGTCAACATAACTATCATAACTATAACGTTGACTATTATCTCTAGCATCAAAACTGCTTCTTTGATATTCTGGGTATCCTTGATAATTGTATCTAGACATAAAATCTTCCTCCTTTATAGAATCATTCAACTATACTACATACCCTTTTTAACTTCTATACTCTTTCAAATACCCTCAGCTTTGCGCTTTTTGATCTACTATTAACCTCCATCTCCTCTTCTGATGGAAGAATTGGTTTCCTTGTTATTACTTTTCCCTTTGGTTTTGCTCCACACATACATACTGGAAATGATGGTGGGCATGTACACGGATTTTCATTTCGTTTAAATATACTCTTTACTATTCTATCCTCTAATGAATGAAATGTTATAATACATATTCTTCCACCAGTATTTAATATATCAATCATATCCGTTAATGTATTTTCTAAAACATCCAACTCTTTATTAAGCTCTATTCTTAAAGCCTGATATGTTTTTTTTGAAGGATGTCCACCCTTCTTTCTTACCTTCATAGGTATTGCATTTTTAATAATTTCATTTAATTCAAATGTCGTATTAATCGGCTTTAATTGTCTATTCATAACAATATGTTTTGCAATATTTTTAGCAAATTTATCTTCACCATAATCTCTAATTATTCTATACAAATCATACTCTGAATAGTTATTCACAATATCTCTTGCGGTTAGTTCTTGTCGTTGATCCATTCTCATATCAAGTCTAGTATTCTCTCGATATGTAAAACCTCTTTCTGGTGTATCTAATTGATAAGATGAAACGCCCAAATCAAGTACTATACCATCAACTTTATTAATTCCTAAATCATTTAAAACATTTACCATATTTGAATAATTGCTTCTAACAACATTAACCTTATCTCCAAATACAGCTAATCTTTCTCTTCCAACCTCTATAGCCATTTCATCTTGGTCAATACCAACGAATTTTCCTTTATCTCCAAGTCTCTTACATACCTCTGTAGCATGTCCCGCACCGCCTAATGTACCATCAACATATATTCCGTCAGGTTTAATATCTAATTCTCTAATTGTCTCATCTAGCAATACTGACACATGTGAAAATTCCATTTTGACCTCCACTTAAGTAAATTGTTCAGAATCATTAAAAGCTTAAACCATATTCTGCCATGCTCTCAGCAACTTCATCCATATTGTCAAAACTATTAATCTCATCCCATTTTTCTTTACTCCAAAGTTCAATTTTATTAATAACTCCTGCAAAAACAACGTCTTTGTCTAATCCTGCTATTTCTCTTAACTTAGCTGGAATCAAAAATCTTCCTTGCTTGTCTATCTCGCACTCTGCTGCAAGCGACATAAAATATCTTTGAAGATTTCTTCCTTGAGCTTGTCCTGGCAAAGCTTTAAGTTGTTCCACGAACTGTTCCCACTCTGAATTAGGGTACACAAATAAGCAACCATCTAAACCAACAGTGACTACAAACGTCTCTCCAAGTTCTTCTCTTAGCTTAGATGGAACAATGATTCGTCCTTTTGTATCTACGGTGTGATTGTACTCACCCATGAACATAATCATTCGCCCCACTTTCGTGTCACAATTTACCACTTTTCACCACTTTGCTCCACTTATATATATATTTTATACTATTTTTGGGAATTATTCAAGGAAAATGAAAGAAAAAAAAGTTGAACATTTACTAATAAGTCCAACTTTTTACAATTAATTTATGTTTTTTGTAAATTTCATACAATATCTAGTAGATGTTGCTTATTAGATACCTTTATATTGTGTTTTAAAAACGCTATAGGAAATTAGTCCTATTATGTCCTATTTTTGGGAAAAATCTGTATTTTCCCTAGCTTTTTAGTCTATAAACATTTTACTACATTTTACAAATATTTCAAGTCATATTTACATAAAGTTAATTTTTCTACATTTTCTTCTTACATCCCATATATTTTTAGTGCTGTTATACATTATATCGAACAAAAAAATGGCTCTATATATGAGCCATTTTTACTATTTTCTGAATATTTCACCTATTCATTCACTATTTTTTTAAATTCATAAGCCTTATCATTGTATTGCAACACTAATTTATCATATTTTCCTTCTATTCTATACAAAAATACATATTCACCTAATTCTTTCATCTCAGGCCACATTGGATTTTCTTTCACATCCCCTTCATTTTCTGCTATAACAGTTATCTTAGATTCTGATGGTACTTGTTTATATTCACCAAATAAACATACATCACCGAGAACCTCTTTATTATCACCAAATACATTTGATTTGTCCTTTAAATTATATATATACATTTCACCAGAATAAAAACTAACTAGCATCTTAGCTTGTTTATTTATAAAATACATGTTATGTAATTCGTCTGATGCTTTTTCTTGTTGTTCTTCTTGTTCTTTTTGTTCAGCATCACCTTTTTTTTGGAAAGTATAACTAATCCCATTATAAGTTAATACTAATTTATCTTCTTTTACACTATATTTAAATTTAGATTTCACCTTACAATTCCACTTTTTTGGTGGATTAAAGCCATTTTTATCACATTTCAAGTTCATTTTTCCTTTATAAATAATTGAATATTTACCATTCATACAAGATACACTAGATTCTGAATTATATATATCAAATGTTCCATTACTTTTAAATTCAGCTTCAAGATTTCCTAAATCTTTAACCGCTTTTTCCTCACTTACATACCATTTTCCTGCCAACCTATTCATTTCATTATCTTGCATTGACATGTAACTTCTCTTAGCAATTATCAAAAAGACTAGAAACAAAAAGACTGTTACTATAAATATAATATTACTTTTTAAACTATTCTTTTTCATCATATACCTCCGTTTTATTGACAATTTTTTAAATATTGTACTATAACGCCAAGTAACATCTTCCACTCAGTAAATACTTCTTTAATAGTTTGTGCAACATACTTAAGATCACCTTGTTCACCTTTAACTAATTGTTCTTGTATCATATTTGCTAATTTACTAGCACCTATTCCTAGCGCCCCCTCTTTGACAACATCCAAAGCTGAAAAATATTCTTTGATCTTTTTATTATTCCAAAGGCTAATAATTCTATTAGCAGCATCCTTTGAATAATTATAAAAACTTATTAAAGATTTCTTATAACTGTCTATGTCATTGTTATATTCTCCAAGAATTTGAACAGCATCAACTCCATATTTTTCAAAGAAATTATTTATACAATCTATATTTTTCTTTAACTCTAAATTTTGTACTTGCTCTTCATCTTCCTCTGCATCAATTTCGAATTCCTCTTGATTATCATTTTTCTCTGACTCTATTTCAAATTCCTCTTGTTGAATATTTTGTCTCATTAAAAATTGTTCTTGGTTCGCTGGCATAGGAATATCATAGATTTCTCCATCTTCATCCTCTCTGTCAGATGAATTTTCTTGTTCTTCATTTTTTTCTTGTTTTTCTATTGGCTCATTTACTTGTTCTTCTTGTTCTTCTTGCTTCTCCATCATAAACTTATTATCTGACTTATTCTGATCTTCTAACATAACTTCTTTTGCAAATTGTTCCTGTACTTCTGATACTGGCTCTGGAATATACTCTACATTATTATGCTTATATTCCATTTCATTTGAAATAGTACCTAATTGTTCAGTTGAATCATTATATATGTCATTCATTATATCATTATTATTTTCTTCAAAATTCTCTGTACTGTCTTGGCTTTGTTGTCGAACATAACTTGCCTCATTTACTTCATTTTTCTTAATTTCTCTACGTTCTACACCAGTAGTTTGTTTTCTTTCTATTTGTGTAGTATGCTGTGCTATTTTATCCGTATCCTTAATATATGAGAATTCATTCATTAGTTCAACACTGCTTTTTACCTTCTCATTTTCCCACTTATTATCATCTGTAGTAATTATTTTTTGAGGAATCATTACAGTATATATTGTACCTACATTCTTTGTACTATCCACAGCAATTTTTCCATTTAAAATTTTAACTAACTGTTTTACTATATCAATTCCTAAACCAGTATCACTTACTTTGAGAGATAATGGTACATTATTAAGTTCTTCCGCATAATCAGAAAGTTCATTATCTGTCATTCCTACTCCAGAATCCTGAACTATTAACATAACATTTACTCTATCAACTGTTAAATCTGCATACATTACTTTTAATTCAATTCCACCTTGTATTGTATGATGTGCTGCAATTTTAACTAAATTTATAATAATCTCTTCAATTTTTCTCTGATCTCCATATAATATTAATTCTTTATTTCCCTCCATATATGAATCAAAATATACGTTATTTTTTTGGACATCACATCTAACTACTTTTTCAACATTACATATTACACTGTCTATTGAATACTTATTATTAACAATCTTAAGATCATTTATAGAAATTTTACTATAGTCATACGCACTATTTAAAACAAAAGCAATTGACTGTGCATTTTCCATTATTGAATTCACGCATTGAGCAATATTCTCATCCTCTATATCATTATTCATCATCCTACCATAAAAATTTATTGAATCCAAAGGAATCTTAATTTCTGCAGCCATACTTTCTATAAATTCACACTTACTATAATTAACTTTTTTAACCTTTCTAGTATATGTAACAGAAACAACGCACATTCCCACAATTAATAAAAATGCTGCAACAAACATGGCCAAAATTTCAAGATATTTGTTATTTATCTTTTGAATTAATACTGTTTTGTCCCTAATAACAATGCATTTAATATTATCATTTGATTTTGTACATGTAACTAGTAGTCTTCCCCCTAAAGTATTAATTTCTTCTGTCCCATCTATAATATTAAGATTTTTAAAAATATCTGCATGTCCCTTGGGCAACTGTTTATGATCATCAATTACATTAACATTAGTATATGAATTTGATGTACTAGCAACAATTACATTATTCTGATTAATAATATAAGCTTCTTCTATCTCTTCATGTTTCAACTTATTAATTAAATTGCTAATTTTTATACAAACCGCTGCAACAGCATTGTTAGAATTAATCTTCTTGCAAATTGCTATACATTTTTCTCCTGAATTAAAATCATCAAAGCAATTTGATATATATATATTTTTCTTATCTACTACTGTTTTATACCATTCAGATTCTTTTGCATCATTAGCATTAATATTTTTATTTTCTTTCATACTATAAAGCAAATTATTATCTATAACATATACATCACTAACCATGCTATCGGCCTTTTTTATAAATTCAGTTGATTTAATATTATTTAAGATTCTTAAAACATCAGAATTTGAAGCATAACTCATTTCTAATATAGATAACATATTTTCTGCATTACTAATTATGTAGCTAATATCATTATCCACTACCTTATCCTCTGCCTCAATTTTTGAAATGATATATTCTTGGCAATAATCATCTATAGAATATACTCCCATTAAAACAATTCCTAATATTGCTATTAGGAGTATAAGTAATAAACACATAATATTCAAATGTTTTCTAATCTTTGAAAACATGGCACTCGCCCCTCCATATTAATTGTTCATACTACTTTTAATTATATCACATATTTCATGTTTTTTCCATATTTAAACTAACATTTACTATTTAACATTTATTTAAGATTTTATTTTACCTATTATATACTTTAATACAAATATGATGTAATGGTTTAAACGCAACTAATGCAAGGAAAAAGTTTGATACACAATGTATCAAATCAAAGGGAAGTCCACTAATCCAATATGCTACTGCCGCCTCAATTCCACTTGTAAAAATATATGTTACTGCAAATAATCCTCCAAATAATAGGCCAAAAAAACCTGATACTATAGCACATACCAAGTTATTCATATATTTTTTTAAAATTATTGTTACTAAAACCAATATCGGCCATACATAAAAATATCCTATACTCCATAATCCAAATCCCCATATTATCACCTCTACTATCGAAAAAGCAGTAACAACTATAAAAGCCTTACTTCCTATTAATAATGTAAATAAAATTATCATTAAAGACACTAATTCTACATTAGGTAAAAACATTAATGCAAATTTAACAACTTCTAATATAGCAACCATCATTCCCATGGTTGCTATTTCTTTTATCTTACTATTCATATTAATTCTTTGTATATACAATCTTAAAACTATCACCATCAGTTACCGTCTGAGCATCAACACCTACCTTACAATACTCATCATTTATATAAAATGCCCAATAGGATTGGTCCACATTATAATCTGCTGTTATACCATTAACTTTTTTAACATATAAACCTGTATCAGAATCCTCTCCCTCAATTGTTAAATCATCTATTTCTTCTAATGCTTGTCTTAAAAATTCTGCATTCGTATTATGTTTATATTCCTTCTCATTTTTTTTGTCATCTACCACTGTAACGACAATACTCTTCTTTTTAGCCTTTGACACATCCTTGTTGTCATCCTTCTGTGACCTAGAACTATTAGAAACTTCTGACTTATTATTTATATTCTTCCTATTATAATTGTTTGATAAAAGAACAATACCTACAAACATAGCAATCAAAACTACTAAACTAATAATAATTCCTATTGTTCTCTTTTTCCCTTTTGATTGTTTTTTTACATCTTTAATATTATTTGATTCATTACTATTCAATGTGAATTCCTCCATTTCCTTAAAATATACTCAATAGTACATTAAATATAACAAAACCTTAAATATTATAGCAAATAAAATAATTATATTCAATACATAATTAATATAACTATTTTCAATAATTTATAAATCATAATTAAACACTTCTATTTTTTACATTCCATTATTAAATCGAATGTTAGACAATATTAACTTTTTGTCTGACAATTTGTATGTATATTTTTTTTTGATTATTTTTTTAAAAAACTTTCGACATTTTCTACAATTTGTGGTATACTATTAATAGAGATAAAATATTTCTCTTTTTTTGGCATTATAAGTACCATACTGTACTTACTTTCTGCAATACAATTGAATACAAAATACTAAAAATAGGGAGTGTACTTATGGATTTTTTATCAAAAAAGAAGTTCAAACTTCAACAAATTAATCCGTCTACTCTTCATAATCTTATTTCACCTATAATATTACGAGGTGAAGAAATAATAAGTGCATATCAAACTTATTCGGATTATGTAATTTTCACAAACAGACGGGTTCTTACAGTTGTTTTGGAACGAAATGAAACTACTAAAAATACTTTACTTACTCTTCCATATTCCAGAATTCTGTATTTTTCGATTGAAAGCAAAAGTTTGTTAGAAAATGAATGTATAATGCACCTTTACTTTTTAGACTTAGGTGATGTAGAATTTGAATTTATCGGTAGCAATAATGTTGCAAGGTTAAGTCATATAATTGGCTCTAACATATTTAATTTTAATTAATGACTTACCATATCCTCTTAGAAACACCAAAGAAAGAGTTTCGATTATCGAAACTCTTTCTGCTTTTATTTTGTATAATAATATTCAAATTGTAATTCTAGTTATCAATTAACTTATCTTCATTTGTCCAACTCATTAATTGACGTAACTCTTTACCAACTTTCTCTAATTGATGATCTGCTTCCATTCTTCTCTTAGCCATAAAGTTAGTACATCCAATTTGATTTTCTAATAACCAATTACGTGCAAATACACCTTCTTGAATATCTTTTAGAACGCCTCTCATAGCATTCTTTGTATCTTCTGTAATAATCTTAGGTCCTGTTATGTAATCACCATATTCAGCAGTATTTGAAATAGAATATCTCATTCCCTCAAAACCGCTTTGGTTAATTAAATCAATAATTAATTTCATCTCATGAATACATTCAAAATATGCACTTTCTGGCTCATACCCTGCTTCAACTAAAACTTCAAATCCACATTTCATAAGAGCACATACACCACCACATAATACAGCTTGCTCACCAAATAGGTCAGTCTCAGTTTCTTCTCTAAATGTGGTTTCAAGAACACCTGCTCTTGCTCCACCAATACCTAAAGCATACGCTAATCCCATATCATGCGCCTTGCCAGTTGCATCTTGTTGTACAGCTATCAAACAAGGAACACCTTTACCTTCTTGATATTGACTTCTAACTGTATGACCTGGTCCCTTAGGAGCAATCATAACAACATCAACATCTGTTGGTGGTTTTATTTGTCCAAAATGAATAGCAAATCCGTGTGCAAACATTAACATATTCCCTGCTTCAAGATTTGGAGCAATAGATTCTTCATACATCTTTGCTTGCTTTTCATCATTAATTAATATCATTATTATATCAGCTCTTTTAGCAGCTTCCGCAGCTGTATATACTTCAAATCCTGCTTTCTCTGCTTTAGCCCAAGACTTACTTCCTTCATAAAGTCCGATAATAACTTTAACACCTGAATCTCTCAAGTTCAATGCATGTGCATGTCCTTGACTTCCATAACCAATTATTGCAACTGTCTTTCCTTCTAATAAAGATAAATTACAATCTTCTTGATAAAAAATCTTTGCCATAATACTGCCTCCTAAACATATAATTATTATCTATAATCATTCAGTACCTCTAGCAAGACCTGTTACACCAGTTCTCACAAGTTCAATGATATTATAGTCATCTAATAATTTAACAAATGCATTCATCTTAGCTTGATTTCCTGTAAGTTCTACCATAACGCTATCTGAACCTACATCTACTATTTTTGCTCTAAAAACATCTGCTATAGCAATAATACCAGGTCTTTCATGTGGTTTTGCCTCTATCTTAACTAATATTAATTCTCTACACACTGAATTATTATCGTACAATTCTTCAATATTTTTTACATCTTCTAATTTATTCAATTGATTTCTAATCTGTTCTAAAACATGTTCCTCACCAGTAACAGCAACTGTCATTCGCGCATATTTTGAATTTTGTGTTTCGCTAACAGTCAAACTATCTATATTATAACCTCTTCTACTAAATAATCCAGATACCCTGCTAAGAACACCTGATACATTCTCAACAAGTATTGACATAACCATTCTTCTCATAGTATATTCTCCTATTCTTACAATATTCCCTTATAATATTTTAACAATCAAAATTTCATTTGTCAACCAACTTCTTCCTATTTTTTCCAAATTTTAACAACAGTTCAGCATCCAGCTGAACTGTTATAAGGTTTTAAGGGTTCTAGTGACGAACCCTAGTAAGTTATATACTACGAGATAGAATACTGCTAGTTGCACAACTAAGCGAGAGTGCTAGGGAGTATAAATAATTATTATCACTAACAAAAAAGAAGCTGAAAATTCAGCTTCTTTTTTGTTTATATATTATTATGCTCTCTTAGTTTTCTTTTTGCTTAACAAATACCAAACTGGACCTGCTATACATACTGATGAATATCCACCAGCGATAATACCTACCATCAATGGTAATGTAAATTCTTTAATTGATGTTACACCCATTATATATAGAACAGCAACCATTATGAAAGTTGTTAAAGAAGTATTTATACTTCTTGTAAATGTTTGGCTAATTGATTCATTAACCAATCTAGCTTTCTCTTCATCGGTAGCTGAAGCTACTTTACTTTCACGAATTCTATCAAATATAACAATTGTTGCATTGATTGAATATCCTACTAATGTAAGTAAGCATGCAATAAATGTATTACCAACTGTTATTTGAGAAATAGCATATACACTTAATACGATAAATACATCATGGATAAGTGGTATAACCGAACCTAGTGCAAAACTTAATTTCTTAAATCTTGCCCAAATGTATATAAGCATTGCTATTGTAGCAAGTATTACTGCAACTAATGCATTTTCTTTCATTTCTCCACTAACTGTTGCACTAATAGTTTCTTCTTGTATATCTTTTGCTTTCACTTTATATTTATCTTTTAATGCCTTCTCTATTGCTGTCTTCTTCTTTAAGTCTTTTGATAAATCATTCATTGACACAAGAACAGCATTCTCATCCTTAATAGGAGATACTTGAACTGCAACACCTGCTGCATCACTAAATAATTTTTCAATTTTTTTATTACTTGGTACATCAACTTTATTAAAAGTAATTTCCATTTGAGTACCACCAACAAAATCAAGACTATATGCAAATATCTCTCCACTATCAACTTTAGATACAATCATTGCAATAATACCTGCAACAATAATTATGCCTGAAATAATGAAATATTTTACTTTATGTTTTACAAAATCTATTGTCTTCATTTGGAACTTATTAGAATACATACCTGGTTTATTAAGTCCTAAATGATACAATGCCCATAATATATTTCTTGTAATAAACAATGCTGTAAACATAGATACTGCAACACCAATACCTAATGTATAAGCAAATCCCTTAACAGTACCAGAACCCTTAAGTCCTAAAACGATTGCTGCTACTATTGTAGTTAAGTTACCATCTAATATTGCTGAGAATGCTTTATCGAAACCATTTCTAATACTAGATTTAACAGATTTACCAGCGACTATTTCTTCTTTAATTCTTGTAAATATGATACAGTTAGCATCAACTGCCATACCTATTGAAAGAATTATACCTGCAATACCAGGTAAAGTTAATGTTATCTCTAAGAAGTTTAATAAAAATACAATAAGTGTTGTATATATAATTAATGCTAATCCAGAAGCTAAACCTGGAATTCTATATACACATATCATAAATATAATTACAAGCAATAAACCAATTGTACCTGCAAATAAACTTGTCTTAAGTGCTTCTGAACCCAACTGAGCTCCTACAGAAGTTGAACGTAACACTTCAAGTTCAACAGGTAATGCACCTATTCTAATATATGTTGATAATTTATCTGCCTCATCATGAGTAAAATCACCAGATATTTGTCCTTTACCACCAGTAATTGCTGATTGAATTTTTGCATTTGATACCATCTCATCATTGTAATATATTTGTAAGTTCTTACCTATGTTCTCTGATGTAATCTTAGCAAATTTTTGAGCACCTTTGCTATTAAATTCAAGATTAACTACATAGCTTTGTGCACCAACACTCTCTGAGTTAGTTCCAACGCTTGAATTCTTAATATCATCACCAGTAATAAGTACTTCGTCACTATTCTCAAGTTTAAACTCAACAGTACCAGGTTCATTTAATTCTTTAAATACTTTTGTCTCATCTGTAACACCTGGAATGTTAACTGCGATTCTTTTATCGCCTTCTTTTTGTACAGTTGCTTCTGTACTGTAACTTTCAACACGCTTAGACAACTTACTAATTGTGTCTTTAATATCTTGTTCACTTACTTTCCCTTTTACTTCATAAGTTATACTTGCTCCGCCTCGTAAGTCTAATCCCAATCTAATATCCTTAGCCTTAAACTTGCCAGCTACACCGAATAAATCTACGAAAACTAACAAAGCAAGTGCTAGTACTGCCACGATTAGGACGATAATTGATTTCTTTTTATCTTTTCCCATTCCTGTCTTCTCCTTATGTTTTTCTTGTAATCACTTATAGCAGTGACAACTACGTCATTATAACACAAATGTCAATCAATTAAAAGTATTTTTTTACATAATCTTACTTTTTTATTAACATCTGTTACTTTTTTGTATTATTTTATTCATTTTCAGCCTCTGCAGCCTTTATCATAATAGCACACTCAACTCTTTTTCTTTGAAGTTCGCACCCAATATCGTAAGCGTCATTAATGCTTCCATGGAACTTATATGAGTTAGCAGCACATCCTCCACTACAATAAAATCTTGCAAAACATTCTTTACATTTATCTTTTGCATATACATTACATGTTTTAAAGCAATCCACTAATTTATTATTTTTAATTCCGTCAAACACATTTCCTAATAGAAATTCATCTTCTCCAACAAACTGATGACAAGGATATAGATCCCCCCAAGGAGTAACTGCCAAATATTCTGTTCCAGAACCACAACCTGATAATCTCTTAGCCACACATGGACCACCAGATAAATCAATCATAAAGTGGAAGAAATTAAACCACTTACCTGCTTTTCTTCTCTCAATAATTAATTTTGCTAATCTATCATATTCCTCACATATAATAGGAACATCTTCCTCTTTTATTGCATATGGCTCATCAGGTAATGACACTACTGGTTCCATAGATATTTGTTCGAATCCCATATCAGCTAAATGCATAACATCTTCTGCAAAATCAAGATTATTATGCGTAAATGTACCTCTCACATAATATTTTTCTTGTTTTCTACTATCTGCAAACTTTTTAAACTTTGGAAAAATAATATCATAGCTGCCTTTTCCATTACGAGTAGGCCTCATTTTGTCATTAACACATTTTCTTCCGTCAATGCTAAGAACAACATTGTCCATTTCTTTATTAGCAAATTCTATTACATCATCATCAATTAAAATTCCATTAGTCGTTAATGTAAACCTAAAATGTTTATCATATTTGCTTTCTAATTCTCTTCCATATGCCACTATTTTCTTAACCACATCAAAATTCATAAGTGGTTCTCCACCAAAGAAATCAACTTCTAGATTTCTTCTATTTCCTGAATTAGCTACAAGAAAATCTAATGCTTGTTTTCCTACTTCATAGCTCATTAATGCTCTATCACCTTGATACTCTCCTTCACCTGCAAAACAATATTTACAAGCTAAATTACAGTCATGAGCTATATGTAAGCAAAGTGCTTTTACAACAGTCTTTCTCTTTTTAAAATTAATTATATAGTCTTTATATATATCATCTGTAAATAAAGCTTGTTTTGAAATTAATTCTTCTATCTCCTCTATTCCTTCATTTACAGTATCTTTATCGTATTTATTTACGATTTCATCTTTAATACTTGTGAAAAACTTTCTAAAACTATTAACTTTATCTTCTTCACTTAATTTTGCCTTTATATCGGACTTTTCTTCAATTTCTTTTTTCTCATTTAAGAAATTATTATATTTTTCAATAATATCATATACAACATCGTCTACAACATGTACACAGCCACTATTAACATCAAGTACAATATTATATCCGTTATTTTTATATTGATGTACCACTTTTAAAACCTCACTTCATTTAACGAGCAGCGACTTTAATCGCTGCTCCATTTTAAAACTTATTTATTCTTGTTTTCGCAAATTTGATTTCCTACTGTACAAGAAGTCTTACAAGCTGATTGACATGAAGTTTGACATTCTCCACATCCACCTTTTTTCATTGATTCCTGTAAGTTTCTAGTATTTAATGTCTTAATATGTTTCATCTCTTACCTCATTTCTATGCTATTTTTATTTTTATTACTAATGTGAACTATAGCATTAGTCACACTAGATATGAACTCACTATTTAAAGTATATCATATAATTACCTATATTAAAAGATACTTATATATAACAGTTCAGACAACGCCAAGCATTTACTGCTTGGTGACGTGCATCCACCTATAAATTACACTTATATTTATTCAACTATCATACATGCTATAGCTAAAGCTCCAGGTCCTATATGACACGCAACACTCAATGAAAGACGATCAATATATACATCTTCTGTATGTAATACTTCCTTTACCTCTCTCACAAATTCTTCAGCTGCCTCAAAATTGTCTGAATGAACAACAGCAAATCTTAATCTGCCTTCATCAAATAAATCTTTAAACCTTGTTTCAACATCCTTTTTTACAGCTTCTAGCATTATCTTCTTAGCTTGCTTAACTCCTCTTGCTTTAGCATAAGCATCTAACTTATCACCTTGTATCTGCAAAACCGGTTTAATATTAAGCACTGTACCAATTGCAGCCCCAGCGGCTGTAACCCTTCCACCTTTTTTTAAATATTTTAACGTATCTACCATTATATATATAGAAGACTTTAATTTATCTTCTTCCAATATTTCTTTAATTTGTTCAGCGTTTTTGCCTTCTTTATTTAATTTAATTGCATCGTACACAGCTTGTTTCTGGCTAACTGAAATTCTCTGATTATTTACTACCTTAATCTTACCATCATAATCATCTGCCAACATCATAGCAGTATCACAACTACCACTTAATCCACTTGACATAGGAATATGTAATACTTCATCATATTCTTCTAATAATTTATCCCATAATTCTATAACAGATACTGTTGAAGGTTGTGAAGTAAAAATACCATCTCCATCTTTTAACTTTTCATAAAAATCTTCTTGAGATAAATCAATTTCCTCAAAATATTCTTTTTCTGCTATTGTAAATGGCATTGGAATAACACTTATTCCTAGGTTTTTTGCTTCTGCCTGCGTAATACCACTATTACTATCTGTAACTATTGCTGTTTTCATTATATATTAACCTCCATGCAAAAACAATTTCCTTATAATACTAACACATTTCTCGTTTAATAGCAAGAAAAATACGTTTTAATTATCTATACTAATAATCAAAACGTATTTTAACTTAAATTATTTTTTTCTTATATAATACTACAAATTATTGTCTAATCAATTTCTTCTCTTGTCTCTGTATATATAAGACTTTTTACTATAACAAATTGTACATCATCATAAAATGTTGTATTCATACCAGTATATTGACTTTGTGTCATTGATTTCCCTGTATCCGTAAAGTGTGCTACTGAAGAATAAAATTGTCCACTAACATTACCATTATTAGACCTTTCCCCATGTTCTTTAACTACACCATCTGGTCCTAGTCTTGCAGGCTCCAAATTATTCATAAGTTGTTTTGCTTTTTTAGTTTCTTCTATATGATCCGCAATTAAAGAAATAATTACATATAATAACACCATTACAACAACTACAATAATGCACCCTATAATTATAGATTGAACATTATTTTCTTTCATTATTAAATCACCCATTCAATTTTTTTAATACTACATCTTTTCACCTAAGTAATAACACTTTATGCTGTCCTTATCATCAATACCGAAATGTTGTCTTCCTCCCTTCTAAACTTATTCAATTCAACAAGTTTCATTGCATTCTTTTGCATTGTACTCTCATCATAATTAATAAGTGGATTCAAAAATTGATACATTTCTGTAGGTGTTACCTTATGTCTAAATCCATCTGAGCAAAGCATATAAACGCAATTCTTATCAACATTTCCATATGAAAATATTGGTGTGACTTCATCAAAGCAACCACAACATTGAAGTAATACATTATTTCTGGAATCATATTCGGCCTCTTCTGGCGATAATCTGCCTCGCCTTACCTCTAACTGAACTACCGTTTGATCCTCAGTTAACATTTCAATGTTATCTTTTATTCTATAAGCTCTTGAATCACCAACATGTGCTATTACCCAAAAATCATCATCAACAATTAGCAAAGCCGTTATTGTTGTACCTAAATTAATACCTTTCTTTGTCCCATATTCAATCAAAATATTATTTTGAGTCTTGATTAAATCTGTCCAAGATTCTCTAACTAGATTTATAGATAAATTCCCCATCATAGTAGGTAATATATTATCAAACCAATTGGCAAACGCTTTAATAACTGTCGCACTAGCAAGTTCACCCTTTGTAAGTCCACCCATTCCATCACACATAACTCCCATTGCTATATTTCCCTTATTAGTTGATGCCACTTTGATACACAGACTATCTTGATTTGTCTTTCTAACAATACCTTTGTCAGAAGTAAAAGTCGACATAAACTCCATTATAAACCCCTCCTAGTAAATCCAAAATCACTTATACATTATATGTATTTATAGCTACTTTCATTATACAATTCCATATAATTAGCGTCAATGAAAGTACTATTTTCTAAGATTTTTTTTAGAAATTATTACTGTTCTGTTATTATTTTTTTAGAATTACATATTTGCTATACGCATCCCCAATGGAACGTTTTTATTTAATAAGAAATGCAACGCAAATTCTTATTAAATAAAAATAGAAGTTAATTGAAGGAATGAAATACATTCCCTTAATTAACTCCTTTTATCACCTATTTATGTATATCTAATATTATGCTGACATTTTTTTACGTGATATAAATACGACAACTACTGATAATAAAGCTACTCCAGCAATAATTGGAACAGGTAGTTTATCACTAGTTTTAGGTGAACTTGCTGCTGGAACTTCTGTTGGTTCTACAACTTCAGTTGTGTTATCAGCAACTTGTGCAGCTTCTCCTGATTTAACTAATGTCCATTTATAATGTCCCATATTGTTTGTTTCATCAGTAATAGTAACATCATATGAACCAGCTGTAAGGCCTTCTCCTTGACCATCAGTATCAGTTAAACCATCAATGTTTGTAGTTTGGAATGAATTTCCATTGTCATTTAATACGAAAAATAACTTTGCATCATCCTCAGCTTCAACTGTAACTGTGTACTTGTCTCCACTTTGAGTAAGAGCGATACCAGGCCAAGTTGTAATATCTCCTTTTTCGTCATCCCATGCGTGAACAGAAATTGCCTTCCAATCTGTAGGCTTAGTTACATTAAGTGTAACATCTGCTTTTGCCATAACTGGAACAGTAAATACCATTGCCATTGCCATTGTTGCTGCAAAAGCCAAAACCTTCTTAAACTTCTTCATAACTACATCCCTTTCATTAATTAATAAGTAATGAGTCCCGCCTACATTACTTGGATTTATTATACAACATTAACTTTTTAAATTCAACATAAATGTAAATTTATACATAAAGTTTAGAGAATTTTTATATTCTACATTAATAAATATACATAATTTTACATTTATTACTATCTATCAACATTTTAACTTATCATTCCTCCCAACATTCCTCCTATACATGATGTTATAAAACCAGTAATTTTTGAACTATCAATTTGTTCATTACCTACTCTTCCTACTAATGTTATCATCATAATAATCCCAAAATAAAGTAGTCCTAAAATCATTCCCCAAAGAAACCTCCTATTTTCTACACTTTTCCCTATACTTAAACCACCTAATAAAGAGGAAATAAAGTATGTAATAATTACAAATATTCCTACAACTTTTTCAGAAACATTCCCATAATACATAATCATAGAAAATATTAATAATAGTATAAACGTAACAATATAACTAATTATTAAACTTTTACTTATTTTTTTTATCATTATATACCTCATATTTTACCTTATATTGTATCATATTATACACAACGTATTTTTATTCATTATATTCCCAATAATTAAAATAGCAAAGAGTCGCTTATTTGCTTCTCTTTGCTATTTTATAATTATTATATACTAATTTAATTCTCATATCCATTTGGATTTTTTTGTTGCCATCTCCATGCGTCTTCACACATTTCATCAATGCCTCTTTCTGCAACAAATCCTAATTCTTCTTTAGCCTTTTTTGTATCAGCATAACATGTTGCAATATCTCCTGGTCTTCTATCCTTAATTTCGTACTTAATAGGTTTACCCACTACTTTTTCAAAGCTTTGTAAAACTTCTAAAACACTATACCCATGTCCAGTACCTAAATTATATATTAACACACCTTTTTCCTTAACATTAGGATCTTTCTTCATTTCCTTAAGTTTCTCAAGAGCCTTAATATGACCATTTGCTAAATCAACAACATGAATATAATCTCTTACCCCAGTTCCATCTGGTGTATCATAATCATCACCATATACACCTAGGCAATCCAATTTACCAATTGCTACTTGTTGAATATAAGGAACTAAGTTATTAGGTATTCCATTAGGATCTTCACCGATTAATCCAGATTTATGTGCTCCAATAGGATTAAAATATCTAAGTAAAATAATATTCCAATCATTATCTGAAACATACAAATCTTTAAAAATCTCTTCTAACATTAATTTAGTTCTTCCATAAGGATTAGTTGCTCCAGTTGGAAATGTCTCATCCATAGGCACGCTCTTAGGTATACCATACACTGTTGCTGAAGAGCTAAATACCATATTCTTAACATTATGTTTACGCATTATATCACATAATACTAATGTTCCTGTGATATTATTAAAATAATATTCTAGAGGCTTAGCAACAGACTCACCAACTGCTTTTAGTCCAGCAAAATGGATAACAGCCTCTATATCTTCATCTAAAAAGATTCTATCTAATGCGTCTTTGTCTCTTATATCTGCCTCATAAAATTTGACTTGCTTTCCAGTAATCTCTTCAACTCTTGTTAATGACTCTTTACTTGAATTACATAAGTTATCAATAACTATAACCTCATAACCCTCATTAAGAAGTTCAACACAAGTATGACTTCCAATATATCCCGCTCCACCTGTTACTAAAATAGACATATCCTATTCCTCGCCTTCTTTTTCGACCTCTACAATAGCTTCTTTCTTCATTGGAATTCTGCAGTTTTTATTGTTTCCAAATTCAACAATTACTATTTCTTCCATAATATCAATTATAACACCATAGAATCCACTTGTTGTAAGAATACTATCTCCTTTTGCAAGATTTTGCATCATAACCTCTTGTTCTCTTCTTTGCTTATTCTGTGGTCTAATAAGAACAAAATACATAAAAGCAAACATTACAATCAACATTATCATTGGAACAAATCCACTTGACATTCCACCACTACTTGACGAATTTGCAGCTTTTGCCAAAAACACTAAACTATTCATTATAATTTCCTCCTACTTTTTCTAATTTTTCTTTCTTATATTCAGAATATCTATTATTATCAATTGCATCTCTTATCTCTTCCATCATTGTATTATAGAAGTATAAGTTATGTAATACAACTAATCTATATCCTAACATTTCCTTAGCTTTAAGTAAATGTCTTATATATGCCCTACTATGATATCTACAAGCAGGACAATTACAACCTTCTTCTATTGGTCTATCATCTAATTCAAACCTAGCATTTAATAAATTTATTTTACCTTTATTAGTATAGGCATGGCCATGTCTACCATTTCTTGATGGATAAACACAATCAAAGAAATCTACACCTCTATCAACTGCTTCTAATATATTAGCTGGTGTTCCAACTCCCATTAAATATGTTGGTTTATTCTGTGGTAAATATGGTACCACTTCATCCAATATTCTATACATTTCAGCATGTGTTTCACCTACTGCTAGTCCACCTACTGCATATCCATCTAAATCAAGTTCTGATATTCTCTTTGCATGTTCAATACGAATATCTTCGAAAGTTCCTCCTTGATTTATTCCAAATAGCATTTGATGTTTATTAACAGTATCTTCTAAACTATTTAATCTAGCCATCTCTTTCTTACATCGCTCAAGCCATCTTGTAGTTCTATCTACAGAATTTTGCATATATTCACGTGTTGCCGGATAAGGTGGACACTCATCAAATGCCATTGCTATAGTCGAACCAATATTAGATTGTATCTGCATGCTTTCTTCAGGCCCCATAAAGATTTTCCTTCCATCAATATGTGAGCTAAAGTATACACCTTCTTCCTTTATCTTACGAAGACCTGCAAGTGAAAATACTTGAAAGCCTCCTGAATCAGTCAAAATAGGTTTCTTCCAATTCATAAATTTATGAATTCCACCAAGTTGCTTTATTACTTTATCACCTGGTCTTAAATGCAAATGGTATGTATTAGACAACTCTACTTGTGTATTTATCCCTTCCAAATCTATAGCTGAAACAGCTCCCTTTATGGCTGCTGCCGTTCCAACATTCATAAATACTGGCGTCTGTATTGTTCCATGTACAGTGGTAAACTCACCTCTTTTGGCCCTTCCATCAGTCTTTAACAATTTATACATTTACTTCCTCTACCTTTCAAAAAAATCACATAACAAAGTATAACTGTTTATTAGCCTTTTTTCAACTGTTTACTTAAATTTAAAGATGAAAATATTATATAAAATACGTAGTCTTATTAGAATACATGGAACGAATTATTTAAAATCGTCCCTAAATTACATAACTATAATTTTGTTCCAGTAAAAAGAAGTGGGCGCGAAGCGCCCACTGCAGACTGTAGACAAAGCAGGTCTAGGATTGCCATCCTAGACCTGCTTTTCTCTTTAATAAATAAAAATTTATGAATT
>CAKRYR010000010.1 GCA_934432595.1 uncultured Lachnospiraceae bacterium
GAAACAATTAATCAAAATCTTCTTATTCTCTTAGGAATTTTCAAGGTTGTTTCACTGTTCAATTATCAATGTTCATCGTTTGTTTTTTTCTCAATACTTGTTAAAAGATACCATATGTTTTTTTGTTTGTCAACACTAAAATTTATTTTGTTTTTTAACCTATATCTCAAAATCTTTTCTTGCTTTCACACGGCTGAAAACCCTTGCATTTTCAAGGCTTTTTAAGTTTCTTCCCTACGTCAGCGAAATTTATTTTATCACTATAGTTATTCTTTGTCAACTCTTTTTTTCATTTTTTTTTAATATTTATTTTTTTACAATTTAATTATGTGTTATTTGTTAGTTTTACATCATGAATTGGTACATTATACGCATAATAACATTATTATCATATAGTATGCTTAATATCGTATTATTTTCAATACATCGCATAGCACTCATTCCAAATTCAGTCTGTGATAAAAATGTAATAATAATAAACAAAATCCAAATCTCTATAATGCCCTGTACGCCTCCAAGCAATGTTCCTCCCATTCCATCAAACTGTTCTATCACTGGAAGCTTAGTAATTATATTTCCCATTATTGTTACAATTAACAGCCCTATTCTAATCGCAAAATATACAATTACAAATGTAATTAAATTTATAATTATCCTTACTAATTCATCAACTATATATTCACTAAAAGAATCCAATGATCTCTCTTGATATACCTGCAAATTATTATTTTTCTTTAAATATCCCTTTATATACTTTGGCACTGGCATATTGTCTATAAACACTTCTTGTTCTTCATCACTCATCTTTTCAGTACAATTATCGATTAATCCTATAACTTGTTCTCTAATTTTTGAATTTATACCTACATTTCCATTAATTTGTTCTGCAATATATGGAGATACAAATGTAGTAATCAATATTGCTATAATTATTGAAGCTATTGAAAAAATAGTTTTAAATAAACCTTTTCTATATCCACTATATGTACTTCCTAAGAATAGTATGATAACAAGAATTAATAACCAATTCATAATATAATCCTCCCTAATTATTCACCAATTTTATCTTGTCAATGTTCTGTTGAGTAATAAAATAAAACTTTTGTCTATTGTTATATGGTATTATATATTCCACTTCTTCTTTGAATTCCCCTCTGAATTTTATTTTACCTGAAGTACGTATTATTAATGCATCTTGCTCTGTGCTCATAACAATGTCATCTTTATAAATATCTATTTTATCATAATCATAGTTAATACTTTTTGTTAGTTTTTTTCTTCCATCAACTGTCCATAAATGTATAGTTTTTTCATCTTCTTTCTTTCCATCTACTACTATTCCAACATAATTATCTCTACAAATTATACTCCTAATAGTCTGCTCATATTTTTTAGTTTTAAACACTTCCTCTGGTGTCGCTTTCATCTTATACACAATAAACCTATCTTGCGAAAATACACATACTGTATCTGAATCTACAAAATCGACCTTAGGAACCATAACTTTTCCATATGAATCTCCCTTAACTATTCTACTCTCATAGTTTTTTCCTACTTCTGCAAAATTGTAAAAGGTAACATAATTATTTACTTCTCCATCTTCAATTCTCATATAGCTTGTAACCAACTTTTTACTATCATTAGAAAATGCCATATCAACTGGATATCCATCTTCTTTAATTCTCGTTTTTATATCTATATACTTCTTACTAGAATTAACTATACTAATATAATATGCCATATTTTCTTTAGTCATTATTGCAACCATTCCTGAATCAGATACTTCTACTTGGCATATTTCCCTTGCATTTTCAATTTTTTTTGCATTCCCCTTTTTATCGTAAACATTTATTTCCTTACCTCCTATATCTGCAACAGCAATATACTCACCAGACATTGCTACACTAGGATTTTTCATACTATAACTCGCACTCCATATTGTCTTCAAATCTTGTGAAATAACTGTTATTCCATCTGTGCTATATTTTATAATATCACTATTATATCTTAAATATCCTTTTGTCATACTATCTGTTCTCGGCGTAGATTTTAAAACACTATATGAATTATATGTTCTTTGTGTTAAAGCACATATAGCTATAACTATTATAATGATAGTAACTATAGCTATTAATATTACTGATATCCCCTTCTTATTCTTTTTTATAAATTTATTTGTAATATCTTTATCTTGTTGTTGCGTCATTATCTTTCACACTCTCTTTTTATGTTTTTTCTAAAAAGTTTATTTCAAATAATTATACAACATTTTTTCTATAATATCACTATTTTTTACTAATTTTTACTGTTTTAATTATGGTATCAATATTTTTTGTCCTATATATATCTTATTCTCATCCTCTATTCCATTTGCCCTCTTTATTAAATCCACTTTTTTTATAGTCCCATACATTTTTCTACTGATATCTACTAAAGCATCTCCCTTTTTTACAGTATAAAAATTTTTCTTTTTTTTTGCCTGAGACTTTTCAACTTTTTTTACTATAGGCTTTTCAGTTATTATTGGCGTTGAGGTTTCTGAATTATTTTCTTTCACTATAGGTTTCTCAGTTTCTATGGGTTCCTTCGTTTCTATTCCCCCTGCTATAGTCTGTATATCAAGTAATTCATCATTCTTCTTTTTCATAACATTCTCAGTTTTACTCAAAATTTTTTTTGCTTTCATTTTAGTAATCTTTTCAAATGTATCAACTTTCACTATCCCTACTGTCAAAACAACCAAAATGCTTGCTATTAAACTCCCATACTTAATCTTTTTATTCCATCTCCCACTTATTAACTCTTTATATTTAGAATAATCTAGATTTTTACTCATATATACAGTATTCTTTGGAATAGTAAATGACCTTATCTTCTCATCAATGCTTCTATCAACAATTTCAGTCGGTGAATAACCATATTCTATACTCTTACCATCCTTCATACAGAGCATATAATTTTGCATAGGTTCATTTCGTTCATAATAAACATAATATCCCTTTTGTTTAATAAAATTATAATTATTATATCTATAAAATATTTCCTCTTTGTTAGCATCATAAATTAATACTATATCTCCCATTAACTTTGAATTAAAATACTCATAAATATTATCATTAAAGTTTATCCATTCCTCATCTGTTATTATTCCTAATCCCATCACATCCATACCATCAAAGAAATTTTCCTTTTTATTTGTTATTTTTGATATTCTCTCATTTTCTAATAACTCAGTATACTTTTCAACACCTTCTACCTCTATCACTCCATTTATAAATGTGTATAATACATCTTCTACACACTTTTTATTTCCTATTAAAACCAACACCTTTTCATTATCAAAGGATTCCTTCGATAGCTGTTTAATATATGTCATTACATAATCTTCTATATATATTTTATCATTTGCAATCGCATGTCCAATTTGTCTGATATTCTTTGGTAATAAGTCCTTTACAATATTCTCATTCATAATATATCTCCATCCTTCAATCTTTTTGTATCTATACTTTATCACACTAGAATCAAATAATTTGTCGATATTAGAATGGTAAACAAAAAAAGTATGCAAATTTCTAAAAAATTCACATACTTTTATGTTTTTTCTTTTATAATTCAACTCTTCCTTCAAGGGCTCTAAGTAAAGTTACCTCATCTATGTACTCTAAATCTCCTCCTACAGGAACTCCACTAGCTATCCTACTAACCTTAATTCCTGTTGGTTTAATTAATTTACTTATATACATAGCTGTGGTTTCACCTTCTAAACTAGAATTAGTTGCAATTATAACCTCTTCCACATCACCTTGAAGTCTCTGCATTAATTCTTTAAGTTTAATGTCCCCCGGTCCTATACCTAACATTGGAGAAATTGCACCATGTAAAACATGATACACTCCATCGAACTTCTGCGTTTTCTCATATGCAGTTAAATCCCTTGAGTTCTCTACTACCATTATTATTTTGTGATTTCGCTTTTCACTTGCACATATCGGACACACTTCTTTATCTGTCAAGCAAAAGCATTCCTTGCAATATCTCACATTATTTTTTGCATCTATAATTGCTTTAGATAATGATTCAACCTGCTCTTTTGGCATATTTATTATATGAAATGCTAACCTTTGCGCTGTCTTAGCACCAATACTTGGTAGTCTAGATAATTCTTCTATTAATTTACTAATTTGACTACTATAATAATCCATACCTAAAACGGAAATCCTCCGCCTAATCCTCCTAATCCACCAGCAATCTGACTCATAGCCTCAGTTGACTCTTCTTCCATCATCCTTAAAGCCTCATTAGTTGCTGCCATAATAAGGTCTTGTAACATTTCTATATCATCAGGATCAACAACTTCCTCTGCCAATTCAACAGCTACAACTTCTTTTTTACCTGAAACTTTAACCTTAACTGCACCGCCACCAGCAGATGCTTCCCATTCTTTCTCTTCAATCTCTTTTGTCTTCTCTTCCATTTGTTTCTGCATTCTTTGTGCTTGTTTCATAAGGTTATTCATATTTCCTGGCATTCCTCCACCTGGGAATCCTCCACGTCTTGCCATAATAAAATCCTCCTTCATATCCTTTTAACTATATTTTTATTCTTCATAAGTTATATCACCATGTATTATTGCAGCAATATTTACTAAATTATCAGAATGTTCATTACTATTACTCTTTAATTGAGTTTTTATATTAACCTCTTTGTTAATTAATGAAATGATAATATTCTTTATTTCTGCCATATGCATCTCACTACTTATCATACTATAATCGAAATCATCTTCAAATACAAGTACTAATGTACCCTCTTCACTTGCATAGGGCTTAGCCTTCATCAAACTTTCTCTAAAAGCTATAGGTGCCTTATTAACAACCTGTTGCCATCCTCTAGCTAACTCTTTAATCTCTTCTGGTAGAGCCTTAACCAGCTCTTTTCTTTGTTCCTCTATATAAACTGGAACATCTTCTTGAGAATCATTAGTTTGTATTTCACTAGACATATTATCTACTTTATCTGAACTTACAACAACTCCATTTTCCAATTTCTTTTCAAGCACATCTATTCTATTTAGTAATGACTCAACATCATCTTCCATCTGTGGCTTACATAATTTAATAAATGCAGCTTCTAAAAGAACTCTTTTCTGTGTTGCAAACTTTAATTGGTTTGATAAATCTGAAAATACACGTATATAGCGCATTAATGAATCTATATTAACCTCTACTGATTTTTTCCTTAATTCCATTAATTTTTCTTCTGTAACATCAACTAATTCAAGTGTATTCTCTGTAGTCTTAATAAGCATTATGTTTCTCAAAAACCACGTGAAATTAATAACGAACTGATTAAGATCCTTACCGTCTAAAATTACCTTTTCAATCAATTTAATTCCACGAGATACCTGTCCTTCATTAATACACGTAAGCATTTCTGAAAATAAATCTATATCGACAGCACCTAATACTTCTAATACATTATCATATGTTAACTTCTCACCAAAATGAAATGATATACATTGATCAAGTAAACTTAGCGCATCTCTCATTGCACCATCAGCACATTTTGCTATATATTTAACAGCTTTTTCGTCTGCTTCTATGTTCTCTTGTTCCATCAATTCATGTAAACGCTCTACTATAGTATCAACTTGCATCCTTTTAAACTCATATCTTTGACACCTTGATAAAATCGTTATAGGTATCTTATGTGCCTCAGTTGTTGCAAGAATAAATATAACGTAACTAGGTGGTTCTTCCAAAGTTTTTAATAGCGCATTAAATGCCCCTTGAGAAAGCATATGAACCTCGTCAATAATATATACTTTATATTTCCCTTCTGTAGGAGAATACTGAACCTCATCAACTATCTGCCTAATATTATCTACACCATTATTTGATGCCGCATCAATCTCTGACACATTTAATGACGTTTGGTTATTAATTGACTTACATATTTCACATTCATTACATGGGCCATTCTCAGTTGGATGTTCACAATTAACAGCTTTAGCAAAAATCTTTGCAATAGTTGTCTTACCTGTTCCTCTTGTACCAGAAAATAAGTAAGCATGTCCTATTCTATTTGACATAATTTGATTCTTCAAAGCCGTAACAATATGATTCTGTCCCTTAACATCTTTAAAATCATTCGGCCTAAACTTTCTATAAAGTGCTACATACGACATAAAAATTCACTCCAAAATGTTACAATCTACACCTTAAAATATACTGTATATTTCCCAAAAATTCAATAAAAATTTATATATATTTTTCTATTTGATCACTACAATTATTCAATAATATATACGTAATGTATTCTAGATATTATCAGAAAATTACCATATCACTTTTTAATCTGCTTAGCCAATTATTAACTTCTAATTCTATTAAATATATAATTAGCTATAAAGCTACTTCAAATTCATATATTTCTTGCATAGCAATTAGTAAATCTTTCCAGTAAACAGAATTAAGTTTATAATATATTCAATTTTTGCACTATCTGTGCATCTCGGTACTTAGCGAATACAAGATGTAAATCGCAGTATGAGCTTAGAACCGCTAGTTGCACAGCTAAGTGAGAACGTGTGCAACAATGAATATATTATAAACTTAATTCGTCACTAGAACCACCTACTAAAACTTGCACCAATCTTCACTAGAACAGAAAACCCTTTAATCCCCAACGCTAATACCTAATAATTTAGCTTCCTTAATCATAGCGCATTTAGGGTCTACACCTTTTAGTTTGCCTGCTGCCTCCTCTAATGGAACTGGTACAATTTTATCACCTTTAAAACCAACCATATATCCATACTTTTCTTTAATAATTAAATTAGCAGCTTCTACGCCTAATCTTGTAGCAACTATTCTATCATATGGTGTAGGGTTTCCTCCACGTTGAGTATGTCCAGGTACAGCTACTCTTACCTCAACACCTGCTTTTTCCTCCAATTCATGTGCAATCTCATACGCAACAGAAGGATATGTTGAATTTTTTAATTTCTGTTTATATTCTTTTTTACTTAATTTTGCATCCTCTTTTGAGATAGCACCTTCTGCCACAGCTATAATTGAAAAACGTTTTCCTGCCTTTTCCCTTTTCTTTATAGCCTTAACAACTTCTTTTATGTCATATGGAATCTCAGGTAATAAAATAACATCTGCACCAGAAGCCATACCTGCATATAATGTCATCCAGCCAACCTTATGTCCCATTACTTCTACAATAAATACTCTACCATGAGAAGTTGCTGTTGTATGAATGCAATCAATTGCTCTAGTTGCAACATCAACTGCACTATGGAACCCAAATGTTACATCAGTTCCCCATATATCATTATCAATAGTCTTTGGCAAATGAATTACATTTAATCCTTCTTCTCTAAGTCTATTAGCTGTCTTTTGTGTACCATTTCCTCCCAAAACAACAAGAGCGTCTAATTTTAATTTCTCATAATTTTTCTTCATTTCTTCAACTTTATTTAAGCCTTCTGGCGTTGGATCATCAATCTGTTTAAATGGTGTTCTTGATGTTCCTAGCATTGTTCCACCTGTATTAAGTATTCCTGAGAAATCCTTAGGAGTAAGTAACTTATAGTTACCATATATTAACCCTCTATATCCCTCTAATATACCATATATTTCAATATCATCATATTGTTCATAAAGTGTTTTTGCCACACCTCTCATTGTTGCGTTCAAACTCTGGCAATCTCCTCCACTTGTTACAAAACCAAATCTCTTCATAAAAGTTTTCCTCCATTTCGAAGTCTATATTTCTAATTTTATTATTCTATTATTTACTGAAAATAAATTCCATATCAATTATAATTTAATATTACAAAATTTTCCAGTTCATATGTTTTTATCGAATTATTTTTATTATTTCATAATACTATATCAAAATATTCTCTTGCTTAATTAACTCTAATTATTTATAATATCATATTATTGACTATTGAAATGAGGTATATTATGTTTCGATTATGGGCTAAAGTCTTTAAAGAGAATAAACTTTTAAAAGATATTGTAATAGAAAACGATTCAACTGAATTAAATAGAACACGTAAAGTTTTTGACGCTATAGATTCTATATGTTATGAATTTGATTTGTCAAAACCAATATGGCTTGATTCTACTATAAAAGATTTTCAAATACATGATAAAACAAGATTTACCAAGGATAATTTTATTGATAGCATAGACTTTGATTTTCTTGAAATCGAAGTCATTGAAGAAGATTAGAACAAAGAGTCGCTTGCGACTCTTTCATGCACGAGTGGGAACGCAGTTCAAATTTTCCTTCCGCGAACTGCACATCCTCACAAAGTGTTTACTTTTATTCTTTAATTATTATCACAAGTCCTTAAATTGTATTTTAATTCTAACTTAAACTTAATTGTTCAACTGTAGAAGATAACTTATTCATCACATCAAATGTATGATTTGTCTTTTCTTTATTTTTCTTATTCAAATCATAAGCTTCTTCTATATAAGCAGTAACTTCTTCTGTCTCAGCAGAAAGTTGTTCAATATGCTCCATAACTTCATTATTATATTTAACAACATCTGTTGTGCTAACTAATATATTATCCATATCTCTTCCTAAATTGCTAATTTCCATTTCCATATCATTAAAATTATTCATTGTGCTATCAATAGTTCTATTCTCACTTTCTATTGAATCAGCAACTTGATTAACTAGTTTTTGTGCTTTAATAGCGTCATTTTCAAGTGTTTTCGCAATATGTCCTATATTTGTAGTAAGTGTTGCTGTCTCATCAGAAAGTTTTCGTATTTCCTCTGCCACTATAGCAAATCCCTTACCAGCTTCTCCTGCTCTAGCACTTTCAATTGATGCATTTAAAGAAAGTAGATTCGTCTGATCTGAAATATCTGTTATTCCATCTGTTATCTTCTTTACATTTCTAACATTATTTACAAAAACCTCTATTGCATTTAATACCTTATTAGTTACATCTATTATCTCTGTTGATTTTGCCCTTAATTCTTTTAAAGAATCCTTACTCTTATTTACCCCTTTAATAGATTGATTTGTTGTATTTTTAGCTTCATTTGTATCATTTGCAACTCTGTCTATCAAATCTGTTATTTTCATTGTCATCTCTGTTTGTACTTCAATACTATTTGCATTAGATGTATTACCTTCTGCAATTCTATCAAATATTAAATTAGAATTCTCAGTTAATTCATCCAATTCTGTAATAAGCCCATTTCCTTCTTTAACGCCTTCTTTAACTCTATTAGCAGTATTAAGTAAATCTTCCATAAGTTTTTGTGTTTTATCATTAGCAACATTTATTGCTGCCATTTTTTCATCACTATACCTAATTATTACCACTGTCACAAAGCTTAACGAAACACAAAATACAGTTACACATGCTACTTGCATTAATAAAGCAGACAAATTTACTGGCGTTCCATCTGGCATTTCACCTGTCATAAAACATCTCAAAGCTGATATAATATTAACTACTAAAATAAAAATTGCAGCAACTAATGAATATTTAAAATTGTAATATAAAATATACAAAGGTGCTAAAGCTAATGCCGCTACAAAGGCAATATTCAATTCTGTATAAAATACTAGTGCAATATATACCACACAATTACAAATAAAAATTAAATATTTATAATTTACGCTCTCTGGATCCCTTTTAAAATAAAATACTTGCCATGTAGTTGCCACAAATGATATTACTGTTAGCACTAGATAAGAGTTCATAGACAATAATCCTAACTTAAAAAATATAATATATATAATTATCAATACAACATTAACTGCTCCCATAAACATACAAGAAATTCTATTTAAAAATCTCATAAATAAATTCGCTCCTTATCATTCCATACTATTATTTATTATCGTTTATTATATTACATTCCTTAATAGAATCTCTTTAAACTAAATAAGAAAAAATTGCTTGCAGCACTCTTGCGCACGAATAAAAACACAATTTCCTATTAAAAAACAAAGAGTCCTTAGCATTAACAACCTTCTCTAAGTCACAAAACATTAGAGAACATTTATTAAATACTAAGAACTCTTATCACATCAAACTAATTATACATACTATAATTTTATAATCTCTTTAATAGCTCTTGTCTTTGAGCCTCAAAACCAGGTTTACCAAGTAAAGCAAACATATTCTTCTTATAGCTTTCTACACCTGGTTGATCAAATGGATTAACACCTAAAATGTATCCACTTACACCACAAGCAAATTCAAAGAAATAGAATAATTGTCCAAGATAATATTCATTTTGCTCTGGGATATTAATCTTTAAGTTTGGAACGTTGCCATCTGTATGAGCTAACATAGTTCCTTTCATAGCACTTTGGTTAATAAACTCTACTGTCTTACCTGCAAGATAGTTAAGACCATCTAAATCTACTTCTTCCTCTTCAAGAACAATCTCTTCTGGAGATTTCTCAAGATTAAGAACTGTCTCAAACATAGTTCTTTGACCATCTTGTATAAATTGTCCCATTGAATGAAGATCTGTTGTAAGATCTACTGCTGCTGGGAATATACCTTTTTGATCTTTTCCTTCGCTTTCTCCATATAATTGCTTCCACCATTCACTTACATAATGAATTGATGGTTCATAGTTAGCCAATACTTCAATACTTTTACCTTTTCTTAACAATATGTTACGAATTGCTGCATACTTCATTGCATCATTTTCTTCAAATGAATTATTTAAGCAAATCTCTCTCATTGAAGCTGCACCTTCCATAAGTTTAGTAATATCCGCCCCACTAACTGCTATTGGGAGTAAACCAACTGCTGTAAGAACTGAATAACGTCCACCTACATCATCAGGAACTACAAAGCTTTCATATCCTTCTTCATTTGCAAGATTCTTAAGAGCTCCTCTTACCTTATCAGTTGTAGCATATATTCTCTTATTAGCTTCCTCTTTACCATATTTTTCAATAAGCATTTTCTTAAATACTCTAAATGCGATTGCTGGTTCAGTTGTTGTACCAGATTTACTAATCATATTAATTGAAAAATCTCTATCACCAATAACATCTATTAAATGTTTAATATAAGTACTACTAATGTTATTACCAACATAATATATCTCTGGAGTCTTTCTTACCTCTTTAGATACTGTATTATAAAATTGATGTCTTAAGAACTCAATAGCTGCTCTTGCTCCTAAGTAAGAACCACCGATACCAATTACTAATAATACATCTGAATCATGTTTAATCTTATCTGCTGCTTTCAATATACGGGCAAATTCATCTTTATCATAATTAACTGGAAGGTCAATCCATCCTAAAAAGTCATTACCTGCTCCTGTCTTATTCACTAACTCTTCTTTTGCAGCCTCAGCTAATTTCTTAGCATACTTTACTTCATCATCTGATATAAATTTTTTAGCTGTTGAATAATCAAATGTAACTTTACTACTCAATTTCAACACTCCTTCTGTTTATATAAATAATTTACTAAAATATCAAATCTTCCTGCCAAATTTTTACTGTCATCGATACCAAAAATATTGTAACAAAAGGCAACAAATTTATCAAGCAAAATATTGCTTAAATAAACTATTAATAATATCTTGTTTATCTTCATCAGCTAAAGTATTAACTTTCTCCTGTATTCTGTTTTCATTTCTTCGATAATTCTGCTTGTCCATATATTCAGATAAATACCCTAAATTATCTTTTTTCTTATCCACATCTATCGGATTTAATTTCATTGTATCATTCAATCTATTTACTTCATTACCCATATTACTTATATTCTCTATATTATCTAAAAGATCATTTTCAATATTTTTAGCGACAACACCTAAATCACCACCATCAACAACCGCTTTAATCTCATTACTTCTTCTATTATTTATCTTATCTCTCCTAACTTGGGTCAACTCCTCCTTTTTCTTATTCATTTGAATAATATTTTCTATGTAATCTCTTATATTTACCTTGGCTACTTCCTCTAATTTGTAGTTATCCACACTACAACCTATACTAAACAATCCACCAACTATCATAATTCCTAACATAACTGTCCACAAAATATCTTTAATGCTACACTCTAGATAAACCCCATAAACAGTAGCCATACTCCATGTTATAAATAAAAAATTTAAAAGATTTCCACAAATTCTATGAATTGTGTATAACTTTAATCCACAAAATTCATAATTATTAACATGCTTATCCACAAAGTTATCAACATTATACACATTTTTCCTATTATTCCTAATATTTTTCAATTTTTTATCTTGTGTATTTCCTATATTCTCTGATTCTTTAACTAATTTATAGTATCCGCTTTTTTGCATTATAATAAATACAACAGTTAATAGGACCTCAATAGTTAAAATAAAAAATATTGCATTATTACTGTATAAATACATATCTGATCTCCCTCTTTCTAATAAATTTTCGATACTCTGATTATATCAAAATTATTAAGAAATAAAAGGAAAATCGTTCGTGTATTTACGACAGCATATGCAATATTTTTCTATATTTCTACCTATTTTTATTCAATTATATTTATTACGACAATCTTCTATCTCTAATTTTATATTTTTTTTATAATTAATTATCTATTAGAGAATCACAAATACATCTACATTTATATCAAAAGTATAATTTTCTAACTTATATTCGCCAACATATCTAATAACATATTTGATAAATTAACTATTGCTTCCTCCTTAAAATCTTCATATGTTACCTTAGCACTTCCATCTGCCTTATCTGATATTGCTCTTAAAATAAGAAAAGGAACATTATTAAGATATGCCGTTTGTCCAATAGATACTCCCTCCATCTCAGCACATGTTCCATTGAATTCTTTAACAAGCCAATCTTTCTTTTCTTTACTAGCTATAAATTGGTCTCCACTTAGTACTCTTCCTTCAACAACATTTATATCATATTTTTTCCCACTATCTAATGCTAACTTAATTAATTTTGCATCTCCCTTAAATATTGACTCTTCCATTCTAGGTATCATTCCATATTTATCTCCAAATGCTGTTGTATCCATATCATGATTTAATGTATCTTTAGATACAACAATATCTCCTATATTAAGATTATTATCTAATGCACCTGCCACTCCTGAATTAATAATTACATTTACATTAAACTCACTTATTAATATCTGTGAGCAAACTGCCGCGTTTATCTTACCTATTCCACATTTTACAACAATTACATCCTTACCTGATAAATTTCCCACATAGTAAGACATTCCTGCCTTTTTTACAACCTCTTTATTTGTCATCTTATTTATAAGAATTCCTACCTCTTCATCCATTGCTCCAATAATTCCAACTCTATACTTCACACAATTCCTCCATTTTATTTATTTAAATAATAAACTATTCAGCTTACAGTATTTCAGTTATTATTTTATACTTGATAATATTTTACATTTATTATAAAATCTATTATTATAAAATTAGTATACAAATGAATATTTACTATTCATTAATAATACATTCATTACTATAACATTAAATTAATAATGTGTCAAAACGGAGGTATATATATGAAGTACAAAACTAAAGGTACATGTTGTACTGAAATAGATTTCGAAGTAGAAGATAATAAAGTTAAATCTGTAAACTTTATTGGCGGTTGCAATGGTAATCTAAAAGGAATATCTAGTCTTGTTGAAGGTATGGACATAGATGATGTCATTAATAAACTTGAAGGAACATCTTGTGGTTTTAAATCTACTTCATGTCCTGATCAATTTGCAAAAGCTTTAAAAGAATATAAAACTAATTAGTTTAATAAAATAATTAATTTAATAATAAGTTATTTAACATTGGAGGTTAAATATGAAAAAAATAGTTTTAACAGGTGGCGGAACGGCAGGACATGTAACACCAAATATAGCACTAATTCCTGCCTTACAAAAAGAAGGTTATGAAATTCATTATATAGGTTCCTATAACGGAATAGAAAAGAAGCTTCTTGAAGATTTAAACATTCCTTACTATGGTATATCTTCTGGAAAACTTCGTAGATATTTTGATGTTAAAAACTTTCAGGATCCTTTTAGAGTTGTAAAAGGATATACACAAGCAAGCAAATTACTAAAAAGACTTAAACCTGATGTTGTCTTTTCAAAAGGTGGTTTTGTCACAGTCCCTGTAGTATTAGCAGCAAAACGCCGTGGTATACCTACCATTCTTCATGAATCAGATATTACTCCTGGATTAGCTAATAAAATATGTATTCCTTGTGCAAATAAAGTATGTGCTAATTTTCCAGAAACACTTCGTCATTTACCTGCAGATAAAGCAGTTCTTACAGGCACACCTATACGTAGTGAATTATTTGAAGGTAATAAAGAACGTGGATTAACATTTGCAGGATTAACTGATGATAAACCTGTTATTCTTGTAATAGGTGGTAGCCTTGGTTCAGCAGCAATAAATGAAGCAGTTCGTAAGGCTTTACCTGAATTATTAAAGAAATATCATGTTATTCATCTATGTGGTAAAAATAAAGTATATGATTCACTTGTTGGTACACCTGGATATGTTCAATACGAATATGTTTCTGAAGAATTATGCGATTTATTAAGTTGTGCATCAGCAGTAATCTCTCGTGCCGGAGCCAATGTAATCTGTGAGTTAGTTGCTTTACATAAGCCAAATATTCTTATTCCTTTATCTGCCGCTGCTAGCAGAGGAGATCAAATACTTAATGCTGAGTCTTTTAGAAAGCAAGGTTTTAGCCACGTAATTCAAGAAGAAGATCTTACAAAAGAATCTCTACTTGCTGGAATTGATGAAATACTTAATAATAAAATAGAATATATAGAAAGTATGAAACTAAATACAGCTCATGATTCAATAAAAATTATTGTAGATTTAATCAATGAGCAATGTAATAAATAATTATTTTTAATAAAATGTTGCACAACTTAGTTGTAACTTATAGACTAAAAAGAAATGAGATACAATTTAACTCTTTGTATCTCATTTCTTTTATTATCAAAATAATTACATTTTAGTATTCTAATCTCAATATTATTATTTTAATCTCTGTCCAATAGACTTAGCAAGCTCTGTTAAAGAGTCTGTATCACTCTTACCTTGATTCCATCTAATACTTATATCATCACTATAGTATCTTGGAATTATATGCATATGTAAATGGAAAACTGTTTGACCTGCTGCCTCACCATTATTCTGTAATATATTAATTCCATCACAATCTAGTTCATCTTTCAATGCAGTTGCTAACTTCTTAGCAAGAACATATATTTTAGATGCAGTAGCATCACTTAATTCATATACATTAGCTGCATGCTCTTTAGGTAAAATTATCATATGTCCCTCAGATGCAGGTGATATATCCATAATTACTCTAAAATCATCATCTTCATATACAGTAGCTGATGGTATCTCTCCCTTAGCTATTTTACAAAAAATACAATCATTCATAATAATCCTCCATTCTATTTTAAATTCTGTTATTAATATCTTTTTGTACTTTTACTCTATTAATTAATCATTATTTTGTAACATTCAGCCAATGGCCAAACGTTACATCAATTTAACAATTTATTATTTCAAACCTAAATGCTGAATCAAACATCCTTAATGTATTAAAATTACCCTTTGCAGTAATCTCTCCTGACATAAAAGCTGATTGGAATGTCATCTGTGCATTTACTATTTTTCTAAACTTTTCCCTCTCAGTTGTAACCAAGACATCAGGATTATCTTCCTCTCCATAATAGCAATTTAACTTATCTTCATTTACATTAATTATCAACATATTATCTTTATCTGTAAACCTTATAGCATATGTACCAGAAAATCCTTGAACTGGTGTAAAATTACGTTTCAAATTTTCTATAAATTCATCATCTTGCTCTTCATCCCCCCAAAGCATTTCCTTAAACATATCTGTTAACTCTTTAATGTCTTCCTTTTGCTTCTGTACATATGTATCATCTGACACGTACATAGATAGCTGCTCACTTTCCTGTGGTGTAAGATTAAGAGCTGTTGTCTTAAGTAAACTCTCTTTAACGGCACTATTGCTAGTCGGTAATGTTGTTAATCTTTGGCTTACCGCTCTATAAAAGTTTTCAGCCTTCTTTTCTATAATTTTAATATATTCCTTATTCTTTTCTAATATTGAAACATCTTCTATATATCCGCATAGTCCATCACATGGTATACCTCCAAGTAATTCCCATGCTTTAATTAATGATGCTTGTCCATCTCTTTCTCCATATGTACTTGCCATAACAACTGGAAGCATATATATATTAGCTATCTTACTTTTATCTCCATAAAACCAGCATGCATCTAAGAAGGATTGCATATATCCACCTATTCCAAACCACTCTACTGTAGTAGCTAAAATTACCCCATCTGCTTCTTTCAAAGTTTTATGTAAAGGAGTAATAGCTTTTGTATCTGTGTATAAATTGTATCTTTCAACTTCCACTCTCAAATCTTCTAATACTTCTGTAATTTTATCGATTACAAATATAGTTGGATCATCAACTAATCCTCTTCCACCATAATATATGTTGATTTTCATAAATTACCTCCACATCACTTGCTAGAACGTTTCTTCATATACCTAAACAAGGTATAAATCAATCCCATAAAAACTCCTGCAAAAATTCCACCTATATGTGCTGCATTATCAATCTCTGAACTAGATAATCCAGACCATATAACTAATACCACATATATTAATAATCTTCTACCACTTATACTTGCACCATCTGCTCTAGATGTAATCAATAATGCCATTAACATTCCTACGATACCAAATATAGCACCCGAAGCACCTGCGGCATATACATCTTGTCCTATTCTCATATTATAAACCATAGAAGTTAATCCCGCAATAATGCCAGTTACAAAATATGAAATAAATACCCATTTTTTTCCTACTATTTTCTCTAAGAAGGTTCCTATTACACAAAGTGTAATCATATTGTTAAAGATATGATCTATATCCCAATGTAAAAACATACTAGTTATTAACCTATACCATTGCCCATCATTTAATACTTTCTTCCAGTTAAGGGCACCATTATCCATTATCTGCTGAAATAATTCATCGCTGAAAAAATAGCTTACAAAAAATATAACAATATTAATTAAAGATAAAATAATAGGCACACTCTTAATATAATATTTTATATTTTTCTTAAGAGTTGTTATATCCATTTTCTGATTTGAACTTTTCCTATTCAAGCTAACATAATTATTAATATATTCAGATATATCTACACATATTTTAACAAACTCTTCTGTTCTTGTCTCAGGCATCATAATTCGTTTGCCTTTAGTATCTACAATTACCTTAGCCTCTTCTATATCATATTCATTATTCTCATCTATATACAATTGACTAATATATTTAACATCCTTACCGCAAGTTAAAACCATACTCTTATCAACGCCACAACCTGAACCCATAATTCCTTTATATAATTGCTTCAAAATATTACTAAACTGTTGTGAAGATATTGTTTCTTGATTTTCTAAATTCAATACACAATATATGATTCTAGCACGATAAAACACTTTCAATTCCTCTATATTAATCTCAATTTCATCATAATTATTATCTATAAAATACTGTTCAATTACTCTATGCATTATATTCCTCCAGACATCTCTGACTGTAAAGCATTATAACACACTATATCTATCTCTTACAAGAATTTCATTAACAGTTCAGCTATGGCTGAACGTTACTTTCTTTCCTAACATTATCACATATAGAAATCAATTTAAATTTCCTATGAAAATTGTAATTGTTATCTACATTTATTAACCGACTTAGTATGCTTCTTGCATACCCCTTATATCCATAATTAATATCAACCTCTAGATTTTCTCCGTTATAATAATAATCTATCTTATATATTTCTGTACAAAATAACTCCCTTACACCATAATTTTTCTTATATTCTATTTTATCTATAGCATCTATCACAATTTTCTCCAAAGATTTTTTTTCATTCATTATAGTTTTTTCACATCTTTGATACTCATCATCTATCTCAATAATTCTTCTATTAATGTCCTCATGAATTATACACAGATCAAATATTTGCAATAACAAAATGACTAAATTCATAACTATAATAACTATAAAAGTGCATACTAAAGATGCCTCTATAGTAAAACTTCCCCTATCACTTACAACACTTTGCACATTTCTTCATCCCTTTCAATTCACGAATATCTATTGGAATAACCGTCCTTCTAATAGCACTACATGAGGCTACATTATGATAAGATGTACCATATTTTGTAATGTATACATATTCTTCTTGCTTACAATTATCACATTCCTTACAAGGATAATATTTTGCTCCGCTATCATTTCTATAATTATCAATATCCTTCCTTAATATTGGAATTTTCTTAATCATCAAATATGTACACTGAATATCCGTATGATATACACTTCCTGTTTTAGTTTTATACACAAAATTTTTATGTGTAATTAAACTCTTATCTCCAGTCCAACCTCTAACTGTTATATCTTGATTAATCTTATAATTATTTATTCCAATTATTCTAAATGGAATAGCTATAGAATACTTACTTTGCATACATATATCATCATTGTTAATATCATAACAGCTGCCTCCATTATCTATTCCCTTCAACCCATTTCTTATACAAGACTTATCTAAAATATTATTAGATAAATTTCCGCTAATTTCTCTATGTATATCCTCTCCACTGATACTTTCATCTACACTAGCCTTAACTGATAATAATATTCCGGCATTATACATTGCCATATTAACATTCCCATATACATAATACACTTGCATAAAATATATAAATGTAATAATTATAATCATAAATAAAGGCAAAATAATAGATGCCTCAACCGTTAATGCACCTGTCTCATCATATCTATACTTTTTCATAAATTCATCCTTTATCTGTCTTAATAACATAAAGATTCCAGGGTGCCAACTTTCATGTCTTTTATTGGTTTAATTGCGATACCACCAAATATTTTTACGTTTTTACTATATATATTGACTTTCCTTTTCTCATTCATATTTTTAAAATACTAAATTGGCACCCTGTATATCTTAAATTACTAATTATATCTAATACGAAAATTTTTCTTTATAAGTAACACTGCCACAACTAAATCTTCTTCCTAACCATTGCCTTACCAATTGTATTTTTGTAGCTCGTCCCTCTATATTATATTCTATACCTACCTCAACATTAGTAATCAGATCTTTAAGATTAGCCTTTTTATCAAATGTAGCATTAATATTATTAACTATTAGATGTTTAATTCTATTACATAAAATATCTTTATCATGTTCTATAAGACTTTTATATAAAACCTCTCTATACCTATCTTCAGAACATACTATTTCTTCCTCCACATCTATCCCTTCACTTTTTAATATTTTCTTAACCTTACTAATATTATCATTATCTGTTTTATCTCCCATTAGAATATACTCTATTTCATATACGAACTCTCTTTTCATATATCCAAGTATATAATTAGACTTATAAGAACAGAAGTGTGAGAATATATATTCACACAAAAGAACTTTTTCCTTAGTTGTACCATACTTGTCACATAATTCCATAATTAAAGATTCATCTAGATGGCTTTCCATATAAGCACATATTTGATTTATAAAATTGCTATTATTATCTTCCAAATACTTTACCTTACTAACCTCAATCTTATTTACAGAACATCCCATTATGTCAATACTCTTATCTTCTTGACTATTAGGCTTAATAGACGAATTAGCATATCTAAGAATTTTTCCTTCTAACCTATCCCTATTTCTTACAGATTTTCCATAACATTCATCCAACACGAATATATGATAATTATCATATATATCTGGTTCATAATCTGCCATTGCTGAAATAGTAGCTATTTTTGTAGTTTGAATACATATACTTTTTGACTGATATATTCTTATACATTCTATAACAACTATAATTAAACAAAGCATACAGACTAATAATAAAGTAAGCCATATTGTAATTGCTCCCTTTTCATCTTGCAGTAACTTTTTTTTAACCTGTAACATTGGTTATTCCTTGCGTAATAGAACTAAAGATTCCATTAACTATACTTGTCATTTTATCTTTAAAGATAAAAACTAACCCTACCAAAACAACAACTATCAAAATAACTTCCACTACCCCCATACCATCCTCTTTAGATAAATACTCTTTAATATCTAATGCACTATTACTTAGTCTTTTTAATATGTCTTTTCTTTTACTCATATTTCCTAATTTTTTTCTCATATAAATATTTTACTTCTATCCCTTCATTATTTTTTAATTTGTTTTAGCCACGAAATGCACATCCCTAGTGGATCATTTACATACTAATAAATGCTGGTATTACAACAATAACCATAGTTATACCCATCATAACAATCATAGGAATTACCAATTTAGTCCCTAGTTTTTCACCTTCTTTTACATATAATTCTTTCTGCATACTTTCAACAGATTTACTTTCAAGTTCCAGTGCTTCAATGAATCCTTCAGCACCGGTCTTTATATTCTGTAAAATTAATGTACTTAATTTTATATATGGTGATAAACCTATCCTCGTTCCAAATTCTTTATATGCCTGTACTTGAGGAATTCCCATCTTTATCCTATTATATGTAAATAACATTTCTTCATAGGTATAATTAGTCTCACCTGTCATTTCTTTATTGTGCAGATATTCTTCACATATTTTTCCCCAAACAGCAGTTATGTTAAGACCTGCACATAATAATAATCTAAATTTACACATAAGTTCACTATAATTCATAAGCAACACACGATTTTTTTCTTCTATTTCCTTATCCAAATCTTTTCTAGTACCTATAGATATTGCCAAAATAACTACTAACCCTATAATCATGACCATTATCCAATTATTAATCTTACTATTATTTTTTGGCTCACTATAAGTCACACTATTATTACCGATTTTATTTGGTAATTTAATCATATTTTTATAACTATATTTACTATTAAGATTGCTTATTTCTTCTTTAATTCCACTAACAACACTGTCACCTGTTTTTTCATTTGGCCAATATACTGTCATTGCCAAAGGATATGTATATACATTATCAAAATAATTAATCTTAGCAACTAATTCAATGTCTATACCTTCCCTTAAAGAGCTATCATCTATATTATTATAATCAATCTCTCCACTAGATTTTATCAAACCTTGTTCATCTAAAACCCAGCTAATATTAACATTGGCATCCTTATGGTAATTTGTCATCAAGTTCAACTTTGATTTTATTTCACCATATATCCTATTATCTCCTAAAGCATGTTCCAATATATATTCTTTAACTTTCATAATAAGCTTAGCCTCTTGCTTTTTACTTAACCTGTTTGGTTTGACAACGACATCTAGATTAGTCCTGTCCTTCTTGCCTTTCTTCTTATTACTATACTCAATACTTAAGTTAACTTTCTTACTATCTTGTCCATACTTTGGAAGCAAAATGTACTGATTATGTATTAGATTTGATGAAATATTTGTCTCCCTTACAACTATCATAGAAAAGATATTTATTATTAATACTAAACTCATAATTAACGAAATTTTTTTATAATAATACTTTAATACAACACTATCTAAATTGTCATTTACATGTACTTTACTTGACTTTTGGTAAATATTCTTATTAAGTCTATTTTTCCTATATGCCATATCTGTGATATGTATTGCCCATGGTAAATATTTATTGTCTTTTAATTTATCAAAACATATAATAAAAAATAAACAATTCAACATAATTATTATACCTATAATAATTACATTTATATCTAATATTCCTATATGTTCTATAGCATTTATAACATAATTAATAACACTTTTTATTATTATCATATCTTACTTAAGTACCTTCCTTTGCATATAATCAATTGTGGTGCAAGCAACAAAATATATTATCAATATAACACTCATTATAAATTGACCTGCTATATTATTATGTACACAATCAAAATATCCATTTGAAAATACCTTTAAATATAATAATATGCCAAGTGGCATAAACTTCATAATTGTTATTTCCTGTAGTACCCCGCTTATAGACATTCTAATATGTCTATTCATTTCTATACTATCTCTTATGTTACTGCACACTGTATTAATAACTTTAATTATATTACCATCCGACCTTTTTGATATGGCAAATACTTCTGCGAAGTTATATATTTCTGCAATATCTGCTCTAATGGCTAGATCATTAATAGCCCTTTCAGCAGAAATATCTAACTCAATGCATTTATTAATATTCTTAATCTCTTTTACCATGTAAGATTCACTACCTTGTAAATGTTCCAATTCATCAATAACCTTCTTAAAAGCTTGTTCGATAGAATTACCACTCTTTAATAAAACTTCTATGGACTCTAATGCCTCACAAAATTGAATTTTTAATTTTTCTTTTCTTCTCTCAATAAGCTTCTTTTTACTATATTTAATATATAAAAAAATCATTGGACTCAATATTACGTATGCTATGAAATTTTCAAAAAACAAATATACTATACTTATTACTAATATATTGCCCTGTACAAAATATCTAACCTTTTCTTTTATACCTAGCTTATATACCTTATAATCTTCTATATCTCAATACCCGCTTTCTGTAACTTATCTGTATTAATTAAATTATTATTTAACCGTACTAATTTACCTATTCTAGAATTGCCTTCTAGCATATTCTCATTTACTACATCCTTTTCTTGATACTGATATAATTTATTAAATATTATACCTTTATCCTCTTCATATCCTACAATTTCACATATTTCTAACACACTCCTTGATTTATCTCTTAATCTACCTAGATGAATAACAATATCAATTGCAGAAGCTATTTTCTTATGGATAACACTTATAGGTATATCCTGTCCCATAAGAACCATTGACTCTAGTCTACTTATCATATCTTTAGCGGAATTAGCATGTCCCGTTGACAAACTTCCATCATGTCCTGTATTATATGCATCCAACATATCTATAGCTGCTTCATCTCGAATTTCCCCAACGATTATACGCGAAGGTCTCATTCTAAGAGCAGATTTAATCAAATTCCTAATTGTAACTTCGTTCTTTCCTTCAACATTAGCATTCCTCACTTCAAGTCTTACAGTATTAGGAATATTCTTTATCTGCAACTCAGCCGAGTCTTCTATAGTAATAATTCTCTCATCTTTTGGAATAAACCCCGATAAAGCATTAAGAAATGTAGTCTTACCACACCCTGTGCCACCACTAATAAATATATTATATCTAGACTTAACCAACTTATCTAAAAAATCTCTAGCTTCCTGCGTTATACTACCTAATTCAACTAATTTCTCCATTGTTATAGGTTCTTCTGGGAACTTCCTTATTGTAACAATTGGTCCATCTATTGAAACAGGTGGTAACACAACATTTATTCTTGAACCATCCAATAACCTAGCATCGACTATTGGATTAGACTCATTAACAACTCTATTTACCTGAGAAACCATCTTCTGTATTACATCTTGTAAACGTTCATTTGACTCAAACTTCTTATCACTTTTTTCAAGTTGTCCATTTTTTTCAATAAAAATAGAATCATAACCATTAATCATTATCTCCGTAATAGAATCATCATCTAATAAATCTTGTATTACATCATTTTGCCTAATTGATTGAAATATTTTCTTAGCCATTTCTTGCGAGTCAATTCTTCCATCGCTTTCTTCTCTAATAATACTAGCAATTAAATCCATAAACTCTTTATCATTCAAATACTCATTAACAGACATCTTATGAAGTAACTTTTCCTTCACACATCGCTTATATCTATGATAGCTATCTTCCTCGCATACCATATTACTTACAACATTTTTATCTAGCAACCCTAACTGCTTATACCTCCTGCTGTTATCTTTCTTTGTCGACATTCTTCACTTCCTTAACCTATTTATGAACTACATAATCTCAATCAATTCTAGTATTCATTAATTTCTAACCATTTTTATTGTTCTAGGATAAGTACAAACCTAATTTGTTTACAACAAGAATATATTACCTTTTCTCCTCCTTTCTTACTATTTATCCTTGTTGTGTAACACATTATAGCACCTCCATTTTTATTGTCAACACCTTTTGTACAAATAGTTTGTTCATGTCATACGATTTAATAATTAACAAATTATCCTTGTTAAGTATTCACTAGTTTTATTTGTATTTTATGTTTTTATGAGATATTTGGAATATTTTTACAGTTTTAAGACTATACTATTATCATAGTAAATTTTCAATTTTTTATATGTTTCATAATTAGAATTATCAAAAGACTTTGAAATATTTACTTCTATCATTAGGATATTACATTCATATTATAGAAATATTTATTAAGGAGTGCTTCGTATGAATTCAAAATATAAACTTTTCAAAAATAGAGAAAAAGAACAACTACTTAAAGAGATAGACTCTACTGTAGTCGCTTTAGAATCAGTATATTCAAAGTTTGAAAATGTAACTGAACCTGACTTAATAGACTGCGCAATTTTTGAACTAAATGCCATCCAAAAAAGATATCATTATTTGCTTAAACAAATAAAAGAACTAGAGAAAGCTATGTAGTTTTCTCTAGTTCTTTTAATGATTTATTTATTAAATAAAACGTCTTATTTATATGATAATTACTTCAATACAACCAATGAATTAGAAGACATTGTTATCTTCTCACCTTTTAATGTCACCTCTGTGCCATCAGTAGTAGCATATCCTCTAATATCAGAATATCCATTAGTTTTTGCAAAGTTAAACTGCTTTGGATATTTTGCAGTGTTTACTAACACAATAACTGATTCATTATTATAAGTTTTCTTAAATGCTACTATATCTGCATCATCTACACTAACTTTCTCGACAGTTCCTCTTGCAATCTCAGGATTTTCTGCCTTTAATTGAAGAATTCTCTTAGTATAGTTAAGAATTGAATTCTTATCTGCAAGTTGTTCTTCTACACTACCAAATGTCATATCATTATTAGTTATAGTACAACCTTCAGGTGACTTAGGCTGACTTGCAAGTTCTGATTTGCCCCAATACATACCTGCTCTAAAGTTTACATCTTGGTCTCCTGAACCTGGCATACCAATTTCCTCGCCATAATATGTAAATGTAGAACCTGTCATAAATTGATAAAGAGCAATAGCTAGTTTCATTTTATCCTCTTCACCACCTAGATATCCATTGCTTCTTGCCATATCATGATTAGATAAAAATGGAGCGTCAATTCCATTAGAATTATATTTCTTAACTAATTCTAATTGACTAATCATTGCATCTGTGAAGCCGTTGTTCTTGTATTTATCTGCTTGTCCCTTTGCTGTTGCAACAACAGCACCATCACTTCCACCAAAATCAAAGTTAAATACACTGTCAATACCACTTGCTAAATACTGTTCTGATAAACTATTATTTACCCATGCTTCTCCAACTATGTATGCTTTAGGATCTTTTGCTTTAACATAATTATTTAGCCATTTTAATATCTTAACATTCTCTTCAACATTATCTTCTTCATAGTGAATTATTGCATCTAATCTAAATCCACCTATCCCAAACGCCATCCAATAATCTATAATCTTCTCTACTTCTTTTCTTACATCTTGATTATTAAGATTTAAGTCAGGCATTTGATCCCAGAATTCTGCTTCATAATACCAGCCGTTACCTGCTGAATAATATGTATCACCTAATTTCTCTTTGTTAAAATTATAATATTTAAAATATTTATTACTATTATTCATATTCATTTTAGCTTTAGTAAACCATGGATGGCTTGTACTTGTATGATTTAAAACTAAATCTAAAATTAATGATATATTTCTCTTCTTACACTCATCTGCTAACTTCTTAAAGTCCTCAACTGTTCCAAAATCCATATCAACAGTCATAAAGTCACTTATAGCATATTTATGATATTCTGATGATTCCATAATAGGTGTTAACCATATTCCATTGTATCCTAAGTCTTGTATATAATCTAATTTTGAAATTATACCATTAAGGTCTCCTATTCCATCTCCATTACTATCGCAAAAAGTAGCAACCATTATTTGATAATAATTTCTATACTTGTCATTAAGAACCTTCTTCTCTTGCGTATACTTATAATCACCTTTTTCCTTCTTGACTTTAATATGTGATGCCAATTTTTTATAATATTCATCTATTTCTTCTTGTGTAGCAAAAGGTGATAATGTTGGAATCGCTTCTGCCTTATTAGCTTTTTTACTCTCTTTACCACATCCAACAATGGATATCATTATACACATACAAACTATGTAACATATCAATCTCTTAAAATTATTTCTCATTGCTTTCCTCCCATTTTTAATATTTATCTTACAAATATTTACTTTTTATAATAAAACTTAATAATGCCAAGGGGTAAGAGACCTACACAGTCTTCCTAACCTCTTGGCATACTTTATTTTTAATAAAAATACTAACCTTTTACAGCTCCCGTTACACCTTCTGTATAATATTTCTGCATACAGATAAATAATATTACTAATGGAACAGCAACTAATACAGAACCTGCACAGAATCTTGTATAATATGCGTTTATATGCTCAATATCAAGCATAGTATATAGTCCTTTTGCAACAGTATACTTATCAATCTTATCACCTTGTAAGTAGTTTACAAGAATAAAATCTGTCCACGCTGCTAAAAAGCTATTAAATATAGTATATACTATTATTGGTTTTGATAATGGAATCGTTATCTTAGTAAATACTGTCCATTTAGATGCACCATCGATAAGGGCAGCCTCATCTATTGCTTTAGGAATTGTATCAAAGAATCCCTTGGCGACAAAGAATCCGGCTCCCGAACCTGCCGAGTATGCAATTACCAGACCTACAAGCGTTCCATTCAAATTAAATAGTGTAAACATTATATACACAGCAATCATTGACATAAATCCAGGGAACATACCTAGAATTAATGCCAGATTCATAAATGTCTTTCTCATTTTAAATCTAAGTCTAGACATTGTATAAGATACTGCTAATATCATAAAAGTTGATATTATACATGTAAATATAGCTACAATTAAAGTATTTAATAACCATTGACCATAATTGAGTGCAGATGTATCTTTAAATAAATCAATATAATTTCTTAGTGAAAATCCTTCCTTTGGCCAAACATAAGTTCTGTCTGAAGTTCTTTCATTTCTAAACGAACTTATAAGCAAAATTACAAGTGGCAAAATCCATATAAAGCCGAGTACGGATAATGCAACATAGGAAGCAACGTCTGCAATCATTTTTTTTCTTTTCATAGATGATGTTTTTTTGCCCATTATTGAAATTCCTCCTCATTATTATATGAACCTGATTTACGATATACCAAAAGTGAGAATGTAGCTGTAATAACAAATACTAAAATACCAATTGCACTCGCCACATTATACTCTTTATAATCAAGTGATAATTTATATAGCCATGTAACCAACAGATCTGTATGTCCAGCATTATCATAATTCATGTTAGTTGGTTTACCAGCTGTTAAAAGGTAAATAACATTAAAGTTGTTAATATTACCTATAAATGTCTGAATTAAATAAGGTGTAGTTACAAATATCATATATGGCAATGTAATCTTAAAGAAGATAGTTTTAGTATTAGCACCATCCATCTTAGCTGCCTCATATAATTCTTCAGGAATATTTTGTAATATACCTGTTGTAATCATAATTGTAAACGGTATACCTATCCACAAGTTAACGACTAAAACCATTATCTTTGCTAACATTGGGTCTGATAACCAACCTGGGGCTGTATCAAAGCTAGAAAATAACCCAAGTTTAACAAGAATACCATTTAATAACCCTCTATCTTGTAAGAAAGATCTCATTAACAATAAAGTTACAAATTGAGGTGTAGCTGCTGACATTATAAATAGCGTTCTCCATAAAGTTTTAAACTTAATACTTTTTCTATTTATAATCATAGCAATAATAATACCACCTATATAACATGAAAAAGTAGCGACAATAGCCCATATTATGGTCCATCCTAGTACATGCCAGAAAGTATATGAATATTTGCTACCATTTCCCATATTCAATACTTTACCAAATGTAGCTAAACCTGTCCATGTGAACCTCTCATTTTCTCCATTATGATTTTTATCAAAGTTTGTGAACGCCATACATATCATATCTAAGATAGGTATAATAGTCATTACAAATATTCCCATTAAAGGAATAAGTAAAAACGTTCTATGAATCTTTGTATCAAAATGGTCTTTAATATCTTCAAAAAAAGTGTTAGGCTTCTTACCATTCTTAGTAGCCATTTCCGCAATATAACCTGATTTGATACTCTCAGACCATAATAAAATAAACAATAAGCACACTAAAACAGTTATAATACCAAATAGCAAGAACTTTCTAGAATCGTCACCAGGTATCCTTGGTTGAAATCCAGTAGGTTCAACAGCATCTATTTCTCCTAGTGTAGTAAGTCCTTTCAACATAAATAAGCCACCTTTATTCATAAACATAAAGTATATGAATGATATCTGACTTAATAAAAATATGCAGCCTTTTATAAACTGTCCACGTACTATATTGGAAAATCCCATTATCAAGAATGATAACTTAGTAAAGATATCCCCTTGCTTAAATATGTCCACGAGCACTTTAGGTAATGACTTGTTTAAATTTACACCTTTACTATTTTGAAAAGCATTTTGTTGTACATTTTTATTTTTTTTAGTCAAAACATAGCCCTCCTTAATATTTTATTACACATACCCTTTTTAGATATAGTACACAGGTTTTACCTGTGTACTATAATTATAACAAATTTCCATATATATTTAAAGTGTTTTTTGTACAAATTGCACAAATTATTTTGCTGTAATAGTTTCAACAACTGTATTCAAAGTCTTTTGAATAGCTGCATCAGTTTTTACAGCTACATCTTTTTTATAAATCTTATTTCCTAAATCTTCCATTACTGGCCAATATTTTTGCATTTGGTCAATTGTTGGTTGTAATACTGAATGATCAGCTGTTGCTTGTAACATTTGAGCTGTAATTGAGACTTCCTCAAATTGAGTATCTTTTAATTCAAGGTTAGTTGGTGCATATCCTCTTACCTTTGCTCTTTGTTCTTGTGCATATTTACCAGTTAAGAATAATGCTAACTTAGCTGCAGCCTTTGGAGCCTTAGTTGATGCATTAACACCAATTTGCTTAAATGAACTAAATGGCTTAAGTGACTTATCTGCTCCATCTATCTTAATAGTTGGAAGAATTGTTGCAGCATAATTATCTTTAAGTGCTTCTTTAACAGCACTTGCATCCCATGAACCACTCATATATGAAGCTAATTTACCATTCTTTAATAAAGTAATAGCATCATTATCAGCATTTAAGTGGAATTTTCCAGTAGCAATCATGTTATTTAAATATTTAACGACACTTATTCCAGCTTTGCTGTTATAATCACATGAAGTTGCATCTTTACCATCAGCACCGAAAACTGTACAGCCATTTGCATTAAAGAATGCACTATTGAAGAAACCATCGTTTAACTTAACACTGAAGTTTTTAACTCCTGCTCCACAATTCTTAGCCATAATAGTATCTAAGCTCTTAGCTTCTTCTTCAGTTAACATTGATTTGTTGTAATATAAGAAAGTAATATTTGGAGTAAATGGTAAACTATATTGTTTTCCATCAACCTTACCTGAATCTAATGCAACAGAATCAAATTTTTCTGCAAGATTAACACCTAATTCAGTCTCTAATGCAGATAAATCAAATAAATATTTACCAGTTGTCATTGCTGGAAGTTGATCCCCACCAAACATGAAAACATCTGCTGCTGTCTTACTATCTTTTGAAATTTGAGTATAAGCATCATTTTCACCTACAACTGCATAAGTAAATTTAACATCAAATTCATCTTCTTGCTCGTTAAATTTCTCACATAATTGTTTCATAAGGTCTTGTTCTTCTTGTGGTCCCCAAACTTTTAATTCAACGCTTTGTTTTCCACCTTTTGAATCATTGTTAGTTGTTGTTGATGAAGAATCATCTTTCTTACTTCCGCATCCAACGAACATTGTTGCAGTCATAGCAACTGCTAAACCTAGTGCTAAAACTTTTTTCATTTTCATAATCATACCTCTTTCTTAAAAATATTTTTTAATACTAGCTACTAACCTATATGGTAAAATCAATAACTAATATTATTTTAATAAATACTCAATCTAAGGTCTTTCGCCACCTCTATTATAGAGCGCTCCATATCTCAGTTGCATAGTCATGGATTGTTCTATCACTTGAGAACTTACCAGCATTGCAAGTGTTGATAAAGCATTTTCTTCTGAACTCTACTGTATTAGAGTAATCCTTATTTACACGCAATTTTGCGTCACAATATGGAATAAAATCTAATAACAAGTAATAGTTATCAGCCTTATGCCAATGAGCACCCTCTAACAATGAAGTGTATAATTCTTTGAACATTCCTGTTCCTTCATCATCAAAAGTACCATCAATTAAAGTATCTACTACTCTCTTAATTCTTGGCTCCTTATTATAAATTTCTTCTGCAGAGTATGTGTCTGCTATTTTTTCGATGTCTTCAACCCTTGCACCAAAGATGTAGTTGTTTTCTTCGCCAGCTTGTTCAACGATTTCAACATTTGCTCCATCATATGTTCCAAGTGTTACTGCACCATTCAACATAAATTTCATGTTACCAGTACCTGAAGCCTCTGTACCAGCTGTAGAAATTTGTTCTGAAACGTCAGCTGCTGGAGTAATCTTCTCAGCATATGAAACATTATAATTTGATACAAATACTACTTGAAGTAAATCTTTAACTTCATCATCATTACTAATCATCTTAGCAATTTCATTGATGAATTTGATTATACCTTTAGCTCTAAAATATCCAGGAGCAGCTTTTGCACCAAATATAAATGCTGTAGGATTAAATTCATCTTTATTAATTCTTCCATCTTTCAAACCAAAATATATATCAAGGATTGAGAATGCATTAAGTAATTGACGTTTGTACTCATGTAATCTCTTAACCTGGATATCAAATATAAAGTCAGGGTTAACTGTGATACCCTCTTTCTTGTAGATGTAGTCTGCTAACTGACGTTTCTTAATCTTCTTAATCTCGTCAAATTCTTTAATAACCGCATCATCATTTGCATATTTCTCTAAATCTTTTAACTTATCAAGATTTGTTACCCACTCATTACCAATCTTGTCATTGATAAATCCTGATAATTCCTGGTTAGCAAGTGCTAGCCAACGACGTTGAGTAATACCATTTGTCTTGTTGTTGAAACGCTCTGGGTATATCTTATACCATTCATTAAGCGCATCATTTTTAAGTATCTCTGTATGAATCCAAGCAACACCATTAGTAGAATGACTTGCATATATAGCCATACGAGCCATATGAATTGTATTATGCTCGTCTATAATTAGATATCGTGCTTGTTCTTCTTCATCCTTAATACCTAAGCTCTTTAATTCTTTGATTAAAGCCTTGTTAATTAATACAACATATTTATATACATTAGGGATAACTGATTTAAATAAAGTTACTCCCCATTTTTCAAGAGCTTCTGCCATAACTGTATGATTAGTATATGCAAATGTCTCTTTAGCAATCTTAAGTGCTTTAGTAAATGTCATACCTTCTTCTTCTATCATTAATCTAATGAATTCTGGAATAGCTACAACTGGGTGAGTATCATTCAATTGAATAGCATACTCTGCTGAGAATTTACTAAAGTCTGTTCCATATTTTTCTTTATATCTTCTGATCATATCTTGTAAAGATGCACTTGAGAAGAAATATTGTTGTTTTAATCTCAATTGTTTACCTGCATCTGTATCATCATTTGGATATAATACATTTGTAATAGCCTCTGCATCATTTTTTTCTTTAACAGCTTTATCATATTTTTGTTCATTAAATAACTTAAAGTTAAATCCTTCAATTGGTTCTGCTTGCCATAAACGTAAAGTATTTATAGTCTTTGCGCCATAACCAATAACTGGTGTATCATAAGGTACAGCATATACTGATTGACCTTTGAAATTAATCTTAACCTTTTCATCTTCTCTTCTAACTGACCATGGATCTCCACATTTTAGCCAATCATCAGCAACTTCCTTTTGGAAACCATTTTCAAAATATTGTTTAAATAAACCATATTTATAACGAAGTCCATATCCGTTAAGTGTAACATTAATTGTTGCACCTGAATCTAAGAAACATGCTGCAAGACGTCCAAGTCCACCATTACCTAAAGCTGCATCTTCTATATCTTCAAATACTCTTATGTCAATACCATTTTCTGTCATTAATTCATTGAATTGATTAAGTAATCCTAGATTTAAAAGGTTACTATATACTAATCTACCAATTAAGAACTCGGCTGAAAGATAAGCTACCTTCTTACCTTCCGCATCTAGTCCACCTCTACCTGATATTGTACTCATTGCTGCTTTTGATACAGCATTATATAATTCATATTTGTTAGCACTCTTTACTGTTTTACCATAATCTAAATCTAATATTTGTTCTACATTTTTCTTAAAATCAGCCACGTAAAATCCTCCTTTTATCTTACAAATCGTTTTTTTACATTTTTAATATAAAACTAATTTTATATTTCAAATTTTAAAATAATAATTTATTCCAATACATTATAACTTTTTACACCCATATGAATAATTATCTATTCATCTATTTCTTCATTACTTTCTTCGATTTCACATCTTCCATATATACATGTATATGATTCTAATTTTCGAATGTGTTCCTCTCTGAAAGAATCTGTTCTCATTCTCCATTGCCAGTTACCTCCCAATTCAGAAGGAGTGTTCATCCTAGCACTATTATCTAACATTAAAATATCTTGCATTTGAAATATTGCCACATTCAAGTTGCAACCATACGCTAAACGAACAATACCATCAGCCAACTCCCATATGTTGGACACATTAAGATATTCATAAGCGTACTTCAATTCTTCGGGTTTTTTAGAACCAAAGAATCCTATCAATGTTTCATTATCATGAGTACCACCATATACTACTTGATTACAATTAGTATAATTATGTGGCAGATATTCGCTATTGCAACCTACATCAAATGCAAATTCTAATATCTTCATTCCAGGATATCCTGTTTTCTCCATTAACTTCTGAACTGCTGGAACAACAATGCCTAAGTCCTCAGCAATAATTTGCTTATCGCCCATTGCCTTATCAATAACATCTGTTAATTTCTTGCCTGGACCCTTTTTGTAAACTCCATTTTCTGCGGTTTCACACTCTACAGGAATTGAAAAATATCTTACCACTCCAATAAAATGGTCAATCCTAGTAACATCATATAGCTTAGCCGAAGATTCCATTCTCTTATACCACCAAGCAAAGTTGTCTTCTTCCATCTTTGCCCAATCATACAAAGGATTTCCCCATCTCTGTCCAGTTGCTGAAAATGCATCTGGTGGTACACCTGCTATGTTAATTGGTCTCTTTCTCTCATCTAATTCAAATAAATCACTGTGAGCCCATACATCTGCACTATCTAATGCAACATATAAAGGTACATCACCTATTATCTTGATTTCATTATCATTAGCATATTTCTTTAACTTATTCCATTGTTCATAGAACTTAAATTGGCAGAATTTCCAGAAGTCAACCTCTGTCTTAAGCATTCTACTATAATGTGCTACTGTCTTTTCTTCTCTGAAACGAATATCCTCATCCCATTTCAACCACTCAACATTATCAAAGTGTTCCTTTATAGCCATATACAAGCTATAATCTTCAAGCCAAAATTGATTCTCTTCACAGAATTCCTTATAAGCTTTAGTTCTCTTATGAGTACTTCTTGCAAAAGCTTTCTTTAATACTATGAAGCGGGAATTGTATATCTTCTCATAATCTACACAAGAAGGATCATTTCCCCAATCAAATGCGTTAATCTCGTCATAACTAAGTAAGCCTTCTTCTACTAAAATCTCCAGATCAATAAAGTATGGATTACCTGCAAAAGCCGAAAACGACTGATAAGGACTGTCCCCAAAGCTTGTAGGTCCTATCGGTAACACTTGCCAATACTTTTGTCTAGCTTTGACCAATTGGTCAATGAACTTGTAACCTTCTCTACCAAAGGTTCCGATTCCATAGGAAGATGGCAGACTACTTATTGGTAATAAAATACCTGCTCCTCTTTCTAATTCATTCTTGTTCTTCTTAGCCATGTCACTTTTCACTTTCTAATATAATACTGACTTAATAAACTTAAGCCATAATATAAGATACCAAAAAAGTACGTTATTGTCAATAATATCTTACTATATTGTTGGGTATTTTTCATATTTTTATTTGATATTTTTTTAAATCTTTGTACAATATTACAAATTTATATTTTTTGATTTATTTTTCAACTACAATTTCTATATTTTTCACCATGTTTTTTTTTTGAATTTTGTATAAATAAAATAATCGTTACCACCTTTTTCCATTCCCCAATATTTACATATTCTCCCATTTAAGGTATACTATATATGTTAGGTTAAGATAAAAGTGTCGTTTGTGACATTTTTGCTTGGAGGTTTAAAATGGCAACAATTAAAGATATTGCAAACAAACTCGGCGTATCTGTAAGCACCGTATCTAAAGGACTTAACGGAGCTCATGATATTAGCGATGAAATGAGAAAACAAGTTCTAGATACTGCTATAGAGTTAGGATATGCTTCTAAAAAAATTAAATCACGCAAAAATCATAAGTTGTGTATTTTAATAGATGGAATGGAACACAGTACCCCTGACCAATTTGGATATGACATTATTCTTGGTTTCAAACAAGCTGCTGCCAACTCAGATTGGAACATTGATGTCATTGAAGTAGATACAGCATTAAAAAATTCAGATACATATGATTCATATATTGTAAAAAAGAATTATCAAGGTGCTTTTTTACTTGGATTTAATATGCATGACAGTTGGATTCAACAATTATCTACAACAATTATACCAACTGTTACTATTGATAATTATGTAGAAAACAATCCAAAAGTAGGGACAGTTGGCACAGACAGTTTTGAAGGAATAGCTGCTGCTATAGAGCATTTAGTAAGTCTTGGTCATAAACGAATAGCTTTTTTAAATGGAGATAAGAATTCCCAAGTATCAAGAGATAGAAATAAAGCTTTTGAATATTATCTTTCAAAACATAATATTAAAGTAATTCCTGAATTAATTAGATATGGATATTATGTTGTAGATAGTGCTAGAGATCATATTCCAATCTTTATTGAACATCATGCCACTGCAATAGTATGTGCATCTGACATGATTGCTTCAAGTGTAATTAGTGAATTAAAACGTTTAAATATACGGGTTCCAGAAGATATTAGTGTTATTGGATTTGATGATCTACCAATCGCAACAAGATTATCTCCAAAACTAACTACCATACGCCAAGATAGAAAAAATATTGGAAAAAGTGCCTATTTATTATTAGATGGTTTGATTAATGATGTTGCTATAAGTAAAATGATGCTTAGAGCAACCTTTATAGAAAGAGAATCCACTGGTATATGTAAAGAATAAAATATAAAGAGTTCCTTGGGTCTCTTTATATTTTATACATTATCTTAGCATTATTACATGTAGTCTCTATAACCTTTTCTCTCTCAATTCCCTTTATATTAGCGATTGCATCTATCACATATTTCAATCTAGTAGAATCATTTCTCTTCCCCCTATATGGCTCTGGTGACAAATAAGGGCAGTCTGTCTCTAACAATATATTCTCTAAAGGTGTAAACTCTACAACCTCTTTCAATTTCTTAGCATTTTTAAACGTTGCTACTCCACCAACTCCTATATAATATCCCATATTAAGATATTCTCTTGCCATTTCTACACCATATGAAAAACAATGAATTACTCCACCAACTTCTTCAGCTTTAGTATACTTTACTATATCTAATGTATCCTTAGCTGCCTCTCTACTATGATATATTATAGGCATTTTTTCTTCTTTTGCCATATATATTTGACGTTCAAACCATTTTTTCTGTATATGCCTATCTGGCTCATCCCAGTAATAGTCTAAACCTATTTCTCCTAAAGCAACTACTCTATCATTTCTAAGCATTTCCCTTAAAATTTCTATATTTTCTTCATTAAGTTCTGCTGTATCGCTTGGATGTACGCCAACTGCTCCATACATAAAATCATATTTATCTATTAACTCAATAGTCTGCCTACTTGTTTTTAAGCTTGATCCTACATTTACAATATATTCTATTTCATTTTTTCTCATAGATTTTAATAGTTCATCTCTATCTTCATCAAATGCTTCATCATCATAATGTGCATGTGTATCAAATATCATATACATTAACCAACCTTTCTATTTCATCACCAAGCAGTAAATACTTGGTTCTATCTAAACCGTTAAAATTATATCACATAATATATTAATATAAAAGAGTCCCTTTCCACCTTGACCCATACGAATCTGGAAGCATTTTCCTTATTAAATAAGAAAAAGGGTTAAAGTACCTACTAATACTTTAACCCTTTATTCCTATTAAATAATAATTATATGTTACCTTAGTTACGAGGGAATGCTGTTCTTCTTACAATATATACTGCTTCTGTGTCATCTTTTCTAGGCATATGCGAGTATAAATACAACATCTTGCTTCCTGTCTCACAATCTTTTATAAGCTCACTATCAATATACATTGTATAATATACATTTTCTTTCAAGTTATACTTATTATTAACAGCTTGTACCCTTTCTCCATCTGGACCATAGATCTTAATATACTTACTATCTACATAACTAGATGTATCCTTTACATTTTTTGATGTTGTTACTGCAAAATCTAATAATCCTAAGTTTGTCTTATCTATGTAGAATCTTATCGGTTCACCTAATCTAACATCATATCTGTTTGTATCGTATGCATAGAATATTTTACATATGATATTTCCTAATTCATCTACATAATCTTCACCATTTTCAATATATATATCATTCTTAGGTATCCTTAAGTTTTCGAATATAATTGATGGTACATCTGAATTATCAACTTTAATAAATATATCATATGCTTCTTGCAATTCTGCACTTGGTGTATTACCATTTTCATCTGTTAAGACTATATTATAATTCTCATCAATTTTAAAGTATACTTCTTGCGGTTGATATTCATATGCAGCTGGAACATTAGTCTGTTTTAGCTTATAAATATTCGACGGTGTGTCCTTTACTGTTGGAAGTATATTTTCTCTAATAAACCATTCGAGTGATGTTATTTTACAACTTCTTGTCTCTACATCTGTAACCTCCGAACCATCGTTAGTCGCAAATTTACCTGTAAGCTCAAAGGTTGAACCATTTATCGGTTTAACAAAATCCTCATCAACATTTATTATCTTAATATCAATAGACTCGTCTACCATCTTTACAACCTTGTCACCTAAAATTGTTCCTTTTGAATTCTTAACATTACCACATTGGTCTATAGAGAATACAACATCTGAAGTATACTTATATCCATATGGAGCATCTGTTTCAATTATTCTATAGCTTCCAACTGGTAATCCGTATACAGTTACATTAGGCTTCAAATCTTTTACTCGTAAAGAAATATCATCAGTAATAACATTCCAGAAGGATTGTGTTATGCTATCCTTATCATTACTTACAATCTTAAATGAGCCTCCTTTTAATTGTTTATTATTAAGACCTAGTTTCTTAAAGTCAAATCTTGTCTTAATATTAGGTAATACATTATTTGTCATAACCTTACCATTATATTGTATATAAATATTCTCATTTAAATGAGTCGTATCATTTACAGTAGATGCATTTACTACAAATGAGTATTCACTTGTTGGAAGTGCATATCCTGGTAAAGCTTTTACTTCTTTTAATGTATATTTACCCCAAGGTAATTTACTAATATGTACATTGCCTTTCTCTCTATTCTTACCTGTAGATGATACTGTCAATGTTCCTGAAGTCGAACATACATAATCATTACCTGTAATTATGTCTCCTACATACTTTTTAGCACCTGTTCCATCTTCATTAGCATATTTATATAACTCAAATTTTACACCATCAAGCATAGTCTTAGTTACATCATCTTGTTTACTAAATGATAATTCACCTAACTTACGTTTATTAACTAAACCATTTGCAGTAATTAGGCTACCCCATCCAGATTCTACACCAATTTCAGGTACTACAGCTGCCGCCGGTGTTAATGTAGGTTCTGATGCAGTTGTAAATCTATTAGCTTTATTTAATACACTTTTTGATTCATATATACCTCTACCTTCCACCGAGTTAGTGTTATTAATATTAACAGTCTGTCTGAGGTTTTCATTGTCAACATTAAATGCACATTCAAATGAATAGCCATCCTCATAATCAGGTTCTCCATATATATCTAATTTATCAACATAACCTCTAACTGCTTTTGTTTCTACAAGTCTATAAAGACCTAACTTTTGAACTTCAAAACTAATATTTCCATTTTTATCTGCTGTCATATTCTCAACTGCAGTATCAACATATCCTTGTCTATTAAACTCTCTCTTATACAAAATAAACTTAGTTCCTTGAAGTCCCTTATTATTTACAGCATCATATTTCTTTAACTTAACTAGCAAATTCAAAGTATTGGATAATGAGTAATCATACTCATGTGTTGCATCATCAAATGTAGGAATATCTGGTGTCTCTGTTACGAAATATCTTGGTGGTACGGCACTTTGAACTACCTTATATTTTATCATAGTCTTACCATCATAAGTGTATTTTGGCATATTAATCAACGTTGCCTTCCATACATTTGCTGTACTTGTATCCCACTTCAAATTATAGAAACTAGGGGATAATTTCACAAAACCTCTGCCATAGTCAGCATATACATCAATATTAAATTTCTTAGTCTGAGCTGTAGTAGGTCTAACGTTATCATGATTATTATCATCATCCCAATTCATTGTTATATTAAGTGAAACTGTCCTTAATGTATTAGTAACTTCAGTATAATTATTATCCGTATATACTGTTCCACCTTCTTCTAAATCAGCATTTAACATTGTATATGCTTTATTAATAGCTTGATCTACATTATTAACTTTAGTTTCAACTGCTCTATAATATATACGCTTATTATCTAGTGTATACTTAGGAATCTTTTGGTATATCATAGATGAAGTTGAAGCATTATCACGATTATTTACGTACATTTCTCGTTCTCTTAACACACCCTTATCATCTAACGAATCTTCCCAAGTTTCATCATCACCTATCTTTTGTTGTAGCTTAAATTTAGCTCTAAACTGTCTAATATTAGTAGGCAAAACTCTATCATTATTAGACCATTTCTTTTTCATAGTATAGTCTAGTTGTTGTACATTGGTAAATGTGTACTTATCCATCTTACCAGGTTCTGCATCGGATGTAACAATATCTGTATGACACTTATACCATGCATTAGTAGTAATCTCATACAACTTATATGTTAAATCTTTACCGTTTTCATCATATGCTGGCATCTCCATCCATGATACAGCTGGACCGTCTTTTTTAATCCTCTTAGTAAGTTTACTTGGATAACTAGTATAGGAAACACCACCATTATTAGATTTTCTAAGTTCAATATCTACTGCATAATAGCTAGCAGTATCATCTTTACACCATTTCTTTTCTGCCTCTACAAGATATACTCTATTCTTAGAATCATCCTTATTAGCAATTTCATTTGTAATCATCCTCAAGTCTAAATCCATATAATTTGCTTTACTATCAGCCGAACATGACCAAGCAGTTGTATCATATTTAGACACATCATCATAATTATGATATGTTTTTCTTGCATATATTTTATAGCCAGATCCGCTATTAATTACACTAACATTTTGTGGATGCTTATAATAAGAATCTTGTACTGTACACAACACTGCTCTATAATGTAGAGCAACGCTAGTCTCCTCATCTGATTTCCCAATTCTTTCAAGTGGTAGTGAATCAAATTTCTTTTTCCATACAGTATTTCCATTAGCATCTGTAGTAGCATTTGAACTATTAATTTCAAGCACAATAGGTTTGCCATCTATATCAGTAACTTGTGTCCACTTTGTACTCGCATCTGGATGTTTACCTTCAACCTGATCTGTTGCCTCAAGTTTAACATATACTTTTCCCAAACGAGTCTGATAATAATTCTTAACATCATCCCAATTAACATTAATAGTAATATCTGTTGTTCTCATACTATTAACTATCTCTGTCACATTATTATCATTACTATTTACACTCATAACATAGGCACCTATTTCATTAGATCCTTCTCTAAATGGAGTCTTACCTATATGAGTTTCTACACACTGATACTCTACTTCTTTCTTTGTATCAGGCGTATTATCGCCATCTGTATCAACCATAATTTTACTTGGTAAATTAACAAATACATATCTCCAGGTATTATCTTTAGTATTAGCAACAACATTAACTTTATTAAGCACTTTTGTTACAACCTTACTTGGGTCTTTTGGATCCGCAACATCTGCCCATTTGGCATCTTCTCCTTTAACCCTTCTCTGCAACTTCATAGTAACACTCTTCGGTCTAAATTTATACTTATTATCACCGTCAATCCAGTGTTTCTTAACCTCACAAGTTCCATTAAGAGAGTTAGTAATAGTCGTCATGTTAACAACTTTATTATCATATATTCCACTTGATACCTCACTATGATCTACACAGTAATCTGAATCTTTAGCAAGGACTTCTTTAACAACATATATATATGGTTGTCCATTTGGTGCATATTGAGCTAAGTTATGAATCTCATAATACCACTCAACATTATTAGACTGCACGCTTCCCCAGCTAATATATCTTTTCTTATTCTTATCTAATCCCGTTGCATTTTCTTCTTCAAATGATACCTGATATCTAGCTATACCATTATTATATCCTGGCTCACTATTAGTATATCTGTATAATTCTAGGCTAATGCTTTCTGGTCTCAATTTATAGAAATTCTTATAATCATTCCATGCCTTTATTCCTGTAACTGTATTCTTAGCCGCAGGATCATACTTATTAGTAATTTTTACTTTTGTAATGTTATCTTTTTCAGCCCCCGTTGTCCCTATGATTTTCTTTACATCTTTAATGTATATACCTTGAGTACCATTAGCTTTAGTATTCTGATCACCTGTATAACTTACAGAATATCCATTTATCTTTTCTTCCTGTACATAATAATGGTATCTATCACCTCTAGGAGAATATATCAATAAGTCTTCAAATTTAACTTTATTATACTTACCTTGTATATCCTCTGGTTTTATTACCCTAGCTTCTACAAACTCCATTTTAGAAATATCTCTTGGTTCATCTTCCGTTGTCTTATCATGCACTACTCCAATATAGCGATAGAGATTAATTTTCACTTCAGGATACTGTACTTGACTTTGCTCCTCATCTGGCACATCACTCATATCCCACTTCTTAGTTACAACAATACTTCTTCTATTAGAATCAATATTAAATTCATTAACAATCGAATTATTTACATATGAAACCTTGTATAATTCACCTTCTTCGCACTTACCTGCTGTAGATATATTCTCCTTGTTTTCTTGTAAATAATATGTATATGCTCGTCCATAATCATCATATTTTTGTAATGGATTGCCAGCGTCGTCATCAACAAATTTATACTGTGTTGCACCACCTTTTAATTCAAAAGTATTAATAAGATGTCCATTATCAGATGTTCCTGCCTCCTTTCTGTATAATTTTACAATAGGAACAGGCAAATCTGCCAACTCAAATCCTGCTATATTTTTCCATATCTTCTCACCTTTAATCTCTATTGTATCATTTAATAGATTCACAATTTTACCATTAGCATACACTTTGTCAGTTGTAGTAGAATAAGGGTCTTTATTCTCATATGAAGTAATATACTTAAAGCCAGTATTACTTTCACTTGACTCTTTATCTGCATTATTTAATTTTTCTGTTACATAATATACATATTCCTTACCGAATGCATCATACTTATCTAAGTTCTTAAAGGTTATCTTCCAATTATAGTCATTATCTTTTCCGGCCTCTTCCCAAACTTGATTAGCATATTCATCTATAGGAGTTGGTGCTGCAGGTCCAGCCGTATTGTTAACATAACGATATAAAGACAAATATATATCTGGTCTAGTGTTATTTCCAATAGCCTCATCTTTCCATTGTTGATATACTACAAAATCAATCTTAGACTTTAATTTACACAAACATGTATATTCAATACTGTCATTATGTTTTAAATTCTCCTTTCCATTATACTTTGTATACTTATAATTAATTGTTCCTGTATAATCTCCACCATCAGTTGAATACTTAATTTCCGTTGTTCCATCAGCTTTATATAATTTTGGCAATTCTTTAATAGTATATTTATATAACAAACCATTCTCATCAAATTTTGGTTGGCGTTTAATAGTATATGTCCATGTACATATACCATTCTCATCCTCTACTGCAAAATTACTGTTCTCAGTATTTTTTAATGAAGTGTCTAACTCAATTTTTTTAGTTTTACCACCTATAGTATACAACGTAAATACCGCTTTACTTGGTCTTATTCCTTTAACATTACCACTATCTTGCCATTGTTGTTTAATTACTATATCAACAAATTCCTTACGTGTATTCTCTACCTTAACCGACATTACGTCTAATTTTCCATCCTTAGGAATTAATACTTTTCTAGTTATTAATACATCATATTGAAATCTATCTGTTGTTAACGTATGTTTTTCCTTCTTAGTATATTGTTCACCTGTTTCTTTACCATTTTCCATAATTGGTTCTACTGTAGGTTCTGATGTATATTCTTTATCTGGTTCTGATGTATATTTTTTTCCATCATCACCCACCAAAACTTCCCTAATCGTAGAATCTTTATATTCCATATGTTTAGGACTTTTTACAGCCATTTGATTATTCCAGAATTTTAAAGCATTCAATTCTACCTCTACATCATTAGTACCATCTGGAACTAATGTCATCTCTGGTGTTGGTGTTGGTTCTGGCTTTGACGTCTCTGTTGGTTCTAAAGTTCCTGTTACTTCTGATGCCTCTGTTGGTTCTACTGTTATTGGGGCTTGTGATGTATCTATATTTGCCGTTGGCGTCGCAGTTGGCTTTGGTGTTGGTGTTGGCTCTGGCGTTGGCGTAACAACAGGAACCCACGTATATTCTGGTGTACTTATCTTTATTTTTACATTATATCTATTAAGTACATCTCCATCATCATTCCATAACTTACCAGCTGTAACCAAATGACCTGGGACATCTCGTCTCATATTAGTTAACACTGTTCCTTGATCCGTATTATTATATGCTATGATCCAAGAATCCCCCCCGTTACTATTATTTGCATCATGAATTGTATAATTAATAGCATAACCTTCATCAGTATATTGTGGCAAACCTGGTATTTCCTTTACAATCCAATCCCCTGTCTCATTAGTATAATCAAATGTTTTACATGATGATTCCTTTCCATCCTTAGCTAAATTATAAAGATAACCCTTACCATTAGTATCCATTACAATTTTATACTTAAATTCCTTCTTATCAACTGATATTCCAGTTAAATATGATGTTTGTTTTACAGGTGTTACTCCATCCCAAATTGTTACAAATGTGTACTTTTTCTCCGTAACAATCGTATTCTCAACATTACATACATATGATTTAACATTCTCATATTTTATAGATGAACCGACTTCCTCTAATGAGCTACATTTTCCTTCATAATCATTTTTTATTTCTTTATCTTCATTAGTTTCTTCTCCATATTGATTTATTACTTTAGCATGCCCTTTTATTGAAAACTTTAAAGAACAATTATCGTTACTATCATAATCTAATTTCACATTTCCATCTTTTTCTGTATTTATACCAGCCTCAATTACTTTTTTATCCTCATATTTTTTTCCGTTACTATCATAAGGATTAATCAATACTTCTACTGTTCCTCTTGTTTTTAACACACCAAAATCTGTAATTTCTGCCTTTTCATCATTTAATGGTGTAATCTCACTATATGTATTAGATAAATGGCTCTTTCCAAGTATCTTAAATTCTACCTTAGCTCCTTCTAAATCACTCATTGCAGAAGCCGCATTCCATATTTTATTTATTTTAACACTTATCTTTCCTTTTCTTGTACTAGTTATAGTTCCGCCATTATCAATAAAACCTGTTACCCTAGACTTTTCATCTTTACTTGTATTTTCAAGTTGTATTCTACTATCTCTCACACTAAAAGCAGACTCATAGTAAGAGCCCTCTTTATCATCTGTTAATTCATCCATACTCTCCATTATAAAGTATATATATTCATTACCTTCTTCATCATATTTGGGAATACAATAATTATCTGCTAAATTTTTTATAGTAGATTTATCAAATTTTATCTCCTCAACATTAACATTTCCTGCTTCTTGTGCCGTTTTGTCAGATGTTTTTAAAATATAAGATAATATTATATCTTCTCCACTATTATCTTTAGCTATAACTCTAGCAGATTTTGCTATATCTATAGTAAAATCATTTGAATTCTTCTTTGCATATCTCCATAAAGTAACTCTTGTCTTTGGTCTCTTCACATTTGAATCATCTTTCCACACTTTTGTTGATTTAAAAACATATTTACTATCAGAAGTATGTATAATTAATTGTCCATCATAACATCTATCTGATACTGTCTCTGTTGCACCTTTATTATAATAGCTTACCTTGTATTCATCAGCACCAGTATAGCCATTCTTTTTAATCGTCTTTATCTTCTTAGTTACTTTTCCTGTATCATCTAGCTCTCCTTCGATTAATACATAAGTAATCTTATTATTGTACTTATCATATTGTGGTAAATCCTTTTTTATCTCCAATTCCCATCTATTTTTACTACTTATAATATTTTTTTCATCTGAATTAAGAACAACTTCAGAATATTTATTACCAACACAACTATATAATTTTAGGTTTTCTTTCACCTGATTTATTGTTGGACGAATAGTATCAACTTTATCTCCATTATCAAGCCATAAAAGTGTAGCACTAAATTTTCCTTTCAATGTATTATAAAAAATACTATCCTTTGAATCATATTCATACATATATGCTGTATTATTAGTTGTCTGCACTACCTTATAATATATCTCTTTTCCATCTATAGTTGTATTTGGTAGATTTTCATAATAATATGACTTTATATTATCATCCTTTACTATGCCTTCTTTAACTTCTATATATTCAGGCACACTTATAAGACCTAACTTTGCTATATTGCTACTTGTAATATCTTGATATGTTTTATCATCAATAGAATACTGTAGCTTAAAACTTGGCTTAGGTCTCTTGTCATTATAGTTATCTATCCACTTAACCTTCCATTCGACTTTTTTATTCTGTGCAGCATTTTGTATAAATACATTATATTGCTTAACTGTATTTGATGCTTGAACAGAATTAAGTTTAAAGGAATTTAATGGCTTAACATTTTGTTGTAAACTAACCTCCCCACCACTATGCTTATATGATAAATTATATGACACTAATGTATAATTCTTTTTATCGTTCTGAGATACTAAACAATCTAAACCTATAGGAACGTTAACTGTTGAACCACTTTTATCTGAATTTGATACACGCACTGTTTTCTGGGCACTCCTATTTTCTAATGAATTTGTTACTTTTACATTCACATCAAAAGAAGTAGATGTATTCTCTTCTCCTATTACTCCAGTTTTAATATTTAAAGGCACAGTGATAGGCTGTAATATCATATTACTATCACCACTAGCTGCACCAGTAGTTTTATCAAATGTAATTTTGGAACTTGACACATTATTATAGAAATTAACTCCATTAACTTGGACTTGACAATAATTAACATGGGCTATACCTCTACCAAAAGAAAATGTTTTTGGTATATTGCTTATTGTAAATTTACCACCACCATTACCATCATGAATAAATTGCAAATGATAATTTCCATCTGCATTAGTAGATTGTAGATCTTTAGTTGCAGATAAACCATCACCATCGTCAAATTCAATTTGCATAAATAGTTTCATTTTTGAATAATCAAAAGTCAGTGGCCTGATTGCATCTTTCCAATCATCCTTTCCACTGTATCTAATAATTCCTTCAATTGTATATGTATCGGGTGTTGCAGCTTCAGCTACCATTACCCAATCTACACTGCTAAATAATTGAAATATCATAATTGCGGTCAATAATAATGCAACTATATTTTTTGTCTTCCTATTTGATAAAACTAACCTTATCATATAAAGCCTCCCTAAAAAACTATACGTTATTATATAATAATGTTGCCTATCCCTCTTTTAACTTTCCGCTTTTAAATATCCAATTTTTCACTTTATATTTAAATGAGATTTACTATGAATATAATAATTTAGAAGTTATTTATCCTCAAAACAACGCGATATTGTTAGAAAATAACAACACCTAGATAATACACCTCATAAATTTTATACTCCATTTAAATCCTCATATTTTCTCCTATTACTATATTATACACCAAATTTTCTTTTTTGTACACCTTTCCCACATATGTATCTCACCTATCTCACACATTGGTAACAGTTAAACCAGTGATTTTGGATTACGCACGTTATTTTTCATATATCGACAAGTTTTTGTAATACTTTATAGCTTTTTTAAATTTTTTCTAAATTTTTTATTTATATTGACAAAAATATAACAATCTCTATTTATCCCCTAAAACCCAAGTAAAATCAGGATTTTTCCTTTTATTTCCAGTTATCTTAGCGTTGACTAATTCAATATTTATATCTATAATTTATATGGTTCTTATTGTAACTTTCAATAAGATAATATATTTAGGATTAGTTATTTATAATAATTTGGAAGGGGATAAATTAAATGAGAGAAGAATGGTCAGGTTTTAAACCTGGTAATTGGTCTGAGGACACTACTGTAAATGTACGTGACTTCATCCAATTGAACTACACACCTTATGAAGGTGACGATAGTTTCTTAGCAAAACCAACAGAAGCAACTAAGAAACTAAGTGCTGAAATGGAAGCACTATTTAAAAAAGAGCGTGAAGCAGGTGGGATCCTTGACATGGATACAGAAGTTGTTACAACTTTAACATCACACGGTCCAGGATATATTGATAAAGATTTAGAACAAATCGTAGGTCTACAAACAGACAAACCTTTAAAACGTCCTTTACATGTATTTGGCGGAATTCGTATGGCTCAAAATGCTTGTACTGAAAATGGCTACCATGTAGATGACAAAGTATCAGAAATTTTCACAAAATACAGAAAAACTCATAATCAAGGTGTATTTGATGTATATACTCCTGAGATGAGACTAGCAAGAAAATCAGCTATAATAACTGGTCTTCCAGATGCTTATGGTCGTGGTCGTATCATAGGTGACTACAGACGTGTTGCATTATATGGTACAGATTGGCTAATAGCAGATAAAGAAAATCAAAAGAAGAGTACCGAAGGTACTATGACAGAAGAAGTTATACGCCTTAGAGAAGAGCTTACAGAACAAATTAGAGCACTTAATGACCTTGCAGAACTAGGCCGTATCTATGGTTTTGATATTACTAAACCAGCTTCTAATGCTAAAGAAGCAATCCAATGGTTATACTTTGGATATTTAGCAGCTGTTAAAGACCAAAACGGTGCTGCAATGAGTTTAGGTAGAACATCAACTTTTATTGATATCTACATTCAACGTGATTTAAACAATGGAATTATTACCGAAGATAAAGCTCAAGAATATATTGATCATTTTATTATGAAACTTAGAATGATTAAATTTGCTAGAACTCCAGAGTATAATGCACTATTCTCAGGAGATCCAACTTGGGTAACTGAGTCAATCGGTGGTATGGGACTTGATGGAAGAACACTTGTAACTAAGACGTCTTTCCGTTATTTACACACTTTAACTAATCTAGGTCCCGCACCAGAGCCAAATATGACTGTTTTATGGTCATCTAGCTTGCCAGAAAATTTCAAACGTTTCTGTGCTAAGATATCGATACAGACTTCTTCAATTCAATACGAAAATGATACTATGATGAGACAAACTCATGGAGATGATTATGCAATAGCATGTTGTGTATCTTCAATGAGAGTAGGTAAAGAAATGCAGTTCTTCGGAGCTAGAGCAAATCTTGCAAAATGTCTATTATATGCTATCAACGGTGGTGTTGACGAACGTCTTAAGATTCAAGTAGGTCCAAAGTACAGACCAGTTGAAGGTGACTATCTTGACTTTGATGACGTTATGGAAAAATATGATGCAATGATGGATTGGCTTGCTGAATTATATGTTAACACTTTAAATGTAATTCACTATATGCATGATAAATATTCATATGAAAAGATACAAATGGCTCTTCATGATAGAGATGTTAAGCGTTACTTCGCAACAGGTATTGCAGGTTTATCTGTCGTAGCAGATTCTCTTTCAGCAATTAAATATGCTAAAGTAAAAGTAAAACGTGATGAAGATGGTATTGTAACAGATTATATAGTTGAAGGAGATTTCCCTAAATACGGTAATAATGATGACAGAGTAGATTCACTTGCTGTTAACTTAGTTAACACATTTATGGATAAAGTTAGAAAACATCATACTTACAGAAATAGTATACCTACTACTTCTATCCTTACTATTACATCAAATGTTGTATATGGTAAGAAAACAGGTAATACTCCTGATGGTCGTTTAATGGGAGAGCCACTTGCTCCTGGTGCAAATCCAATGCATAGAAGAGATACTCATGGTGCTGTTGCATCACTAGCATCTGTAGCTAAACTTCCATTTAAAAATGCACAAGATGGTATTTCTAATACATTCTCTATCATACCTAATGCTTTAGGTAAAGATACTATATTATTTAGTGGAGAATTAGATTTAGATGCTATGGCTGACTGTAACAACAAAGCATGTAGAGTTCCAACTTTACATGTAGGTTTTGATGATTAATTAAATATAAGGAGGATAACAATATGTCAAATCAACAAGTAGACAATTTAGTTTCATTATTAGATGGATATACTGAGCAAGGTGGACATCACCTAAATGTAAATGTATTTTCAAAAGAAACTTTACTAGATGCACAAAAGCATCCAGAAAAATATCCACAACTTACTGTACGTGTATCAGGATATGCGGTTAACTTTATTAAATTAACAAAAGAGCAACAAGATGATGTTATTTCACGTACTTTCCATAATAGCCTATAATTTTCTATTAAATGAAAAGGGGTAAAAATTATGGTAGGTTATATACATTCAATAGAAACTTGTGGAACAGTGGATGGCCCTGGTCTTAGATATGTTGTATTTATGCAGGGTTGTCCTATGAGATGTATGTATTGCCATAATCCAGATACTTGGATATTTGGTAATGATAGTAACTGTAAAGTAATGAATGTTAATGACATACTTGAAGATTATAGTAAATGTTCTCATTTTTTTCAAAATGGTGGTATTACTGTAACTGGTGGTGAACCACTTCTTCAAATAGAATTCGTAATTGAATTATTTACAGAAGCAAAAAAACGAGGCATTCATACTTGTGTAGATACATCTGGTATAACTTTTAATCCAGATAGCGAAGCCAAAATAGAATTATTTAACAAATTATTGGCAGTTACAAACTTATTTCTAGTTGACATTAAACATATAGATAATAACGAGCATATTAAACTCACATCAAAATCCAATAAAAATATACTTAAATTTATGGATTATCTATATGAAAATAAACAAGATATTTGGATAAGACATGTTGTTGTACCGGGATTTACTCTTAATGAAAAATATCTATACCAATTAGGATATTTTCTCGGACATTATAGAAATATTAAAGCTCTTGATGTGATACCATATCATAATATGGCTATTAATAAATATAAAAATTTACACATACAATATTCTCTAGAAGATACACCTGTTCCAACATCTGAAGAAATGATTTTTGCAAGAAATACACTTATGCAAGGAATCAAAGATAGATTAACAGCAGATAATAATTCTAATAATATATAAATAGGAAAGCAAGTAACTTTATGTTATTTGCTTTCCTATTTATTATTACTGCTATACTATCAAAAATTCTATACCAATTTATCTGTCTAATTATTACGCTTTTTTTTCATATCTTTAATGTACTGTGATGAATAAACCTTCTCTGTTGCATCATTTATCATTTCAATCATTTCGGATGCAGTAATAGGTTGTCCCATTTCATATAATTCTACTAATTCATTACAACCATCAAATATAAATAAATTTAAATTATTATTATTTTCTTTATACCTAATATTTCCTATATCATTGTATAATTTATTACGATTAACTGCACTCTTGTTATAAAATACAGTCTCAACAGCCTTACCATTATGATACCACTCAAGTATAACTAATCTCTCTGATGTAGATAAGGCAATATAATTGTTCACTCCGTTATGTGCAAGTAAAGATGTTTTACTTACATACATACAACAAGGCAATCCTAATATTTGAAAAGTTTCTTCTATCATTCTTCTATCAACAGGTAACGCATCTGCAGGAATTGCTACCAACCCATTCAACTTACTTATCTTACCATATTCTTGTGATATGTATTCTTTAAGTTCTGAAATCTCAGGCTTTATTAATTGATTATGGTAAGTCCAAGCAGAATGATAAAACGGAATATTAGGTATCTTGTATATATTATGTGGCATAATTTTATTATACCTTAAGTTTCCATTTGCTTTTACAAGATAGCCGTCATTTTCAATTATAATACAAACAACCGGTTTTTTCATACATCCATCACTACCTAAATCCATTTACATATTTTTACAACATATATACTTATATTCTATTATAAATCTCAACAATTATCAAGTAATTTTGTTGTTCTATTCTAGGGACAACAAAAAAAGAAGACATCCTATACCCAAATAGTGTCCTCTTTTTTAACCCTTAAATTATTCATACCATATTGTGTTTGTAATATATCCCCTTACTAATTACCTATACTCTCCTCGTGATATTGCACATTATTTTATTAAGTTCCCCGTATACTCCCCTTTAATTAAGGAAATGATAACTCGTACCTCATTATCCGACAACCAAAGTACTTCAAACTAAAGTAATACAACCGCACTTATATGTTATTTATATACACCCATTTAACATTTATAACTCCTAATATAGCTGTACTACCAACCTTATCATTTGTACTCCCTTTTAATACTATTTATGAATCTTTACACTAAACCAATAGGAAGATTTCATAATCTGTATTAATATGTAGTAATTTAGCATTTGAATCAACTAATATATTAGTTTGAATAGTTATCATACTCCCTCATTGACAAGTTTATTCTACAACTTCTGTTAATCTTTTACAATGGAATATTTTGTCAACTTTCTGTAATATTTTGTCATGAATTTTGATTTATTTCCAATTTTTGAAAAAGGGTAATTTTTTGTCACAAAATATTCCAGTTTTTCCAATAAATGTCGATAATAACATCGTAACGCAATCTTTATTAATCAAATGTCAATAAAATATTAAAATATTATTAAATTTTTATTGTATTTTTTAATATTTTGTGTTAATATATAAATAACATAAGGTACATTTGGTTATAATAATCTTTTTTAGGGGGATTCGGTATGAAATCTAAAAAAATTTATTCAGCAATTCTATTAATTTTTGCAATCGTAGTAATGACATTTTCAATTAATAAAATAACAGACTCGCGTCGTTCTTCTGCTTCCATTGTTAAGAAATACACTGAAGCAAAAAGTAATAACGGTCTAACACCAATAACATATAATGGTGAGGAAATGTATGTTGCAAAGGCAGCCTTCTACGATTATTACTCAGATACACAAGTTGGTACTAGTGCTACTCCAGGTGAAATAACTGATGCACTAGATGGAAGCAAGAATACTTTCGGCAAGTTTAATACGAAAATGATGCAAGTACTACATTATAATGATTCGGCATTATGTCCAGCTAAGTATCCTTTATATCAGGGTAGACCTAATGCAAAATCCGACATGAGTAATATATATGATCCAAGTAGTGAACAAAATACAGCTAAAGCAAATTATTGGGTTGCTGCTCAAAGTGGTCAGAATACAACAGCTGCTACTCAAGGATTAGTTGATAGTTCTTTATCCTATGATTCAAATGGTGAATGTTATGTTACTCAAACTAATCCATCTAACGGAAAGAGCTCTTATCTACCATATTTTGATAAGAAATTCCTTACTACTACCAAATTTGACAATTCACAATTATCACTTGGTAGTGTAAAAGAAAATGTATCTTTCCCATTTAGAAGAGTTGAAAAAAATGGCATTACATATTATGAATTCTATAGTAGTCAAGATACCGTTAGATTTAATAATAATGGACAATTAGACTATTTAGGAAAAGATAATAAAGCAGAACAAGTACTTGATGCAGAAGGTCACCCAGGATTCTTCCCATATAACACTGCTGCTGAAGGTAAATCTTCTAAATTAAATTTCGGACATGGTGTTAAGATTGAAATACCATTTATGATGAGTTCAAATGGTAAAATTAAAGATAAAGATATTGCGTTTGAATTCTCTGGTGACGATGATGTATGGGTATTCATCGATGGCGAACTAGCACTTGATTTAGGTGGTAACCATGGTGAAGTTGCTGGTACAATTAACTTTGCAAAACAAGTTTCTACAGTTAAACAAGCAAAAAATAATACTGTAGCATTCGCTAATAGACTTGTTACAGATGCAAAAAGAGGTATTATACAAAATCAAACAACTGAATTTAGCGATAAACTAAAAGCCAAAATTAAGAGTACAGAGAAAATGCATACATTAACAATGTTCTATATGGAAAGAGGACTAAATGTTGCTAATATGAAATTAAGCTTTAACTTACCTGAACCTACTAGAATTACTTTAACAAATGAGCTTAATACTACAACAGTATCAGATACATTTAAAGAAGAAACGATTAAAGTTGCAAAGAAAGACGAATTTGTGTATGACGTTGCAGATAAAACAAAGCTAAAAGCTGGTGAAATAAGCTTATTTGTAAATGAAAATGTAGCATATATAAATGAATTTGACGCTAAGAACAATCTTTTAATACAAGAAAGAGCCTTAAAAGATGCTAAACGTAAACTACAAGATTTATATTCAACTAATTGGGTATTGAAAGATGTAAGCGATGAAATTAGTAAAGGATCTACTTTATTAATGACAGATAATAGAACTTCAGACAAAGCATCTTTCTTATTCGCAAATACATCAGGAAATGAAGTACCTGTACTTACTGCTTCCTATACTAATACACCTAATATTGGTAACTTTGATATCCTATGTGAAGTATCTGATGAGTATAAGAAAGCTCATGAAGATTATGCTAATAAAGAATTTATATATACAGTAACTCATAAAGATATATTTGGTGGTGATTCCAAAGAAATAAATTACTCAGGAAAATATACTGTATATTCTTCAGATAAAAGTAAAGAAGAAAAGACTACAACAGATGGAACAATTGTTTTAAAACCAGGACAAAAAGCTAGAATAACTGGTATACCTGTCCAAACTGTTCTTAAAGCGACTGCGAAAATTGATAGCACTTGTCAATTAAGTGAAATCTCTACGACAGAGAGCTTTAAGGCAGACACTACTTCTGTATCTGCTAGTGGTACAATTACTTCAAATAGCAATGTTGTACTATTTACCGTAACAGATATTAAAGATGAAGTAAAAGATATTAAAACAGAAACTATTCCTCAGAATAATAAGCCTTCCTCAGATAATAAGAAGGATACTGAGAAAATAGAAAAAATCGAGATTGCAGAAGATGCATTTGATAGCACACCAAAGACTGCAGATGCAACTGACTTTGGTACTTGGTTAGCAATTATGGGAATTTCTCTAGCAATAGCAATTGGTGCTAGTCTATCACTTGTAATAACTAAGAAAAGACAATAATTAAGATTTCATTTAAGAAGTGGAGAACTATTCTCCACTTCTTTTTTTGATACATAAATTTATATATAGCATATTATTACAAATATATTAAGATTTTATTAATTCATTCTTGTGTTTTGTGTAATATTATGTTAATATATTCTTATAGGTAGCATAGATTACTTAAGAACGGAGGAGTTATTATGAAAATTAAGAAGGGGATTTCTACAATTATTTTCTTATTTGCAGTTGTAATAATGTGTTTTTCACTTGGACAATTTTGCACTGCTAATAGATCTTCAGCATCTGTTATAAAAAGTACTGATAACCAAGCTAGAAGTAAAAAATCACTAAGTCCGGTTACTTACAACGACGAAGAAATGTATGTTGCTAAGGCAACATTCTATGATTATTATTCTGATTCACAAGTTGGAACTACATCAACACCATTAGAAATAACTGATGCACAGGATTATAGTAAAAATACTTTTTCACTATTTAATAAAAAATTATTCCAATTAATGAAATATGGAGATGCAACATTGTCTCCTGCAAAATATCCTATGTACCAAGGTCGTGCCGGAATATTCTCAGATATGTCAACTATTTGCAAATCAAATGATGAAACATTTAATACATCTACTAATTACTGGGTTGGAGCTAATTCTCCTCAGGGTAAAGCTAGTGCAACACAAGGTCTAGTAGATAGCAAGTTACTATATACAGCAGATGGCGAAAGTCATCTTACACAATCAAATCCTAATAATGGGAAGTCAGCAAATGTTCCATTTTTTGATAAGGATTTCTTAACAAAGAATAAATTTGATAATTCTGAACTTACATTAGGTTCAGTTAAGGAAAATGTATCATTTCCATTTAGACGTGTTATAAAGAATAATACTACATACTATGAATTCTATAGTAATAATGATACAGTTAGATTCAATAACAATGGACAATTAGACTATGTTGGACATAATAAAAAAGATCAACAAGTCCTAGACACTCATAAAAACCCAAGTTTCTTCCCTTATAACACAAGTTCAGAAAGTGGAAGCAATAAATTAAACTATGGTCATGGTCTTAAAATTGAAATTCCATTTATAATAAATAAAAATGGTAAAATAAATGGTAAAGACATAGAATTTGAATTCTCTGGTGACGATGATGTATGGGTATTTATTGATGGGCAACTTGCTCTTGATATTGGTGGTAGCCATGGTGAAATAACTGGTAAAATTAATTTTGCAAAGCAAACTTCAACTATTAGTTTAGTTAAAAACAATGCTGTAGCATTTTCACAACATTCACTAGTATCATTTAACTCAAATAAAGTTAATATTAATGGACAAGAACTTACAGGTAGAACTAAAGATTTAGAGACTCCTTTCAGTGCTGCTCTAAAAGAAGCTATCAAAGATACTACAAAAGAACATACATTAACTTTCTTCTATATGGAAAGAGGTATGGATATTGCTAACTTAAAGCTTAACTTCAACTTACCTGAACCAAGTAAATTAAATATATCAAATACAATATCAACTAAGGGAGTATCAGATACTTTCAAAGAAGAAACTTTAAAAGTTGCAAATAAAGATGAATTCGTATATGATGTAGCTGATAAAACAGAAAAGAAAGCCGCTACAATTAATCTAAAAAATACTGAAAGCATATTGTTTGTAAATGAATTCACTGAAAATGATGTAATGTTAGTTCAAGAAAGGACTTTAACTAATACAGAGCGTAAACTAACTGATTTATACTCAACAAACTGGTTACTAAAAGACTTTGAAAAAGATATTAATAAAGCAAAAGGATTAATAGTAACAGACAATAGGTGTGATAGTAAATCATATTTTAAATTAGCAAACACTAAGCGAAATACAGTTCCTGTTCTTACAGCTGCATATACTAACACTCCTAAAGTAGGTGAATTCACACTATTATGTAAAGTTGACGATGCATATAAACAAGTTAATTCAGAATATACAAATAAAGAGTTTAAATATACCGTAAAATATAGTAAAGTATTTGGTGGTGACTCTGCTGAAACATTATATAATGGTAAATACACTGTATACCACACAGATAACACTTCAGAAGAAAAGATTACTACAGATGGTACAATCACATTGAAACCAGATGAAAAAGCTGTTATATCAGGTATATCTGTAAAAACAGTACTTAAGGTAACAGCTAACATAGAAGCAGACTTCAAGTTATCAGAAATTAGTACAACAACACAATTTAAATGTGATGATGCTTCTGCTACTGCTGAAGGAACAATTAACTATAATGCAAATATAGTTGAATTTACTGCAACAGATGTAGCTTCTAATAAAGAAACTGTTATTAAAAAGATTGCTACAGAGACTACTAAAAAACAAGAACCTACACAAAAACTAGAAAAAGTTCAAATCAAAGAAACAAAAAATGCTTCTGAATTAGATGACTCACCTAAAACAGATGACTATGCTAATGCAAGTACTTGGATAATATATGCTGTAGTAGCATTTATCATAGCTATAACTTCACTAGTAATTGGTTCTTCAAAAAGAAAATATTAAGTAACTATTCACAAAAGAAGGCAAAATAGTAAATTCAAAGTATGATAAATACAAACAAATAAACAAGTTTATCGAAATAGTCGAAGACTCATTAAAAAACTACAAATCTAAGACTATTAACATCATAGATTTTATATGGATACTCTAGCCTAGAGTTTAAACTTGGTAACACTAACTCATATAAACATCCAGCAGATGTAGATATGGTTGTTACACTATATGCTTGTGACACTGCGACAGATTATGCTTTATTTAACGCAATATGTTGGAATGCGCAAATAATATTATCTGTCCCTTGTTGCCAGCACGAACTAAACAAACAAATGAATGCTAGTAATGCCAAATTAATAACTCGCTGCGGCATAATAAAAGAATTCAACCTAGAACCAACAATAGTAAAGTTACTTCACGAGCTATACCCCTCGTTGTAAAAAAAAAGAATAACCTCGGGGTGTCAGTATGACACCCCAAGGTTATTCTTTTATAGTATTACTATTTTTCATGCCATAACGAAGCCCTCCTCGAAAAAAATTTCTAGTTATCAAATTCTATTAAATCTTTTGTAATATCAAAATTATTAAACAACCTATCCATATATATCATCTTATCCTCATGATTAAAATAACCATATTCATCAACTAAGATTTCTTTACTCTCAAATACATAGGCATTAATATATCCCTCCCGCGGAGCAATAGCCACAACTCATAGATTATGGAATTATATTTATTGACGTAGGTAACATTTCTTGTTTTATAGGTTTGTTTATATGCTATCGAGCAGCAATGTTTGAACGAAATGAAGATATAACATAAAGCGCTAGCTTTATAGATAATTAATAGCTATATATTTAATGTGCCTGCACAATTAAAATATATAGCTATTAATTTATCGTAATTATAAGGCAACGCCGAATAATTGTTATATCAAATGAGTGAGTTTTGCGCCCGCGAGATATCATATCAAACCTAATAAAACATCGGAATGTTCTACGTCAATAACCTAAATTCCATAACTATGACTTGTGGCTCCTATAACAAAAGGAGGGGCGAAGCCCCTCCAAAACCCAAAAACTACTTATATAATTTAATAATAGCCTTTAACTCAGAACCATCCTGAGATTTAAGTGCAATAACATATGAATCCTCTGTTTCACTATATCTGCATTTAATAGTCTCTCCATATTCTATTGCCTTACGATACATAATCTCAAATTCATTACATTCACCTTGTTGATATACCTCTTCAGGTAAAATCAAATTAGCAAGTTCTAGATAAAATACATTGTTCATATGATTATGTGCATCAATAAAATTACGTGGAATAGTAACTTCTTTCTCAAATGCATAATCATTACACTCTCTTAGCTTCCTTATCCAAGGAGAACCAAAATTAGTACGCTCTGTCTCACTATCATACTTATTAGCTAATTCATCCGTTATTCTCTCTGGTCTTAAATCATCTGCACTTATACGAACCCAATTAGAAGTAGCAGTTACTGCAAGCTCTCCATTAGAATTATAAACTTCAAACTCTCTTGAAGCCACTCCACCTTTTATATTACGGCTCCAAGTACTAACCTTAACTCTATCCTCATTATCTGGTCTATTATGAACCTTTACATGGTAAGCTGTAAGGAACCATCTACCTAACGAATTCTTTATACCATCACCTATAGATGTACTATGCATACATGCAACATTTTCAAATAACTTAAGCATTGATGAATTGGTAATCTTAAGCTCTCTATTACAATCACTAAAGCCTACATAAAACTTCTCACTATAAATCATTATCTTATCTCCGCTCCTGCTGGCATATTTTTTTCTGGAGTCATTAAACAAACATTTCCTTTATCGTCCTCAGCACATAATAACATACCTTCTGATACAACACCTGCAAGCTTAGCTGGTTTAAGATTAACAAGAACCATAACCTTCTTACCAACCATCTCTTCTGGTGAATACCAAGCTTTTATACCTGATACTATTTGCTTAACTTGACTTCCTATCCTAACTTGTGAACATAATAATTTCTTAGACTTAGGAACTTCTTTACACTCAATTATTTCTCCAACTTGAAATTGCATTCCCATAAAATCATCAAATGTAATCTCTGGTTTTGCTTCTATATCAATAACATTCTCTTCTTCTTTTTTATCTGCACCATTACTTTCATTATTAGTAGCTTTCATCTCTTCTACTTTAGCTAACACTTCATCCATATCTAATCTTGCAAATAAAATCTCTGGCTTACTAACTACAGAAATTCCTGATGGATATAACCCAAACTTATCTAAATCTTCAAGCTCTCTAGTAGAAGTATTTAATTGTGCAAGTATCTTCTTAGATGTATCTGGCATAAATGCTTCAAGTAAATTAGCACCTATACAGATACTTTCAACTAAGTTATACAATACTGTATTTAGTCTTCCATGTGTTGCTTCATCCTTTGCCAATATCCAAGGAGTTGTTTCATCTATATACTTATTACATCTCTTAAATAATGTAAATATCTCTGAAATAGCATCTGCCACTCTTAACTTATCCATCTTAGCAATTACCTTACCAACTGTAGCAGTTACAACTTCTTTTAGATTATAATCAACATCTTCAACCACATTAGTATTAGTAATAACACCACCAAAATATTTATTTGACATAGAAATAGTTCTATTTACTAAATTACCTAATGTATTTGCCAAATCTGAGTTAATTCTTTCAACTAAAAGCTCCCATGTAATTACACCATCATTTTCAAATGGCATCTCATGAAGTACAAAATATCTAACTGCATCTACACCAAAGAACTTAACCAAGTCATCTGCATATATTACATTTCCCTTAGACTTACTCATTTTACCATCACCTTGTAATAACCAAGGATGTCCAAAGATTTGCTTTGGTAAAGGTAAATCTAATGCCATAAGCATAATAGGCCAATATATAGTATGAAATCTAAGTATATCTTTACCTATAAGATGTAAATCTGCTGGCCAAAACTTCTCAAAATTAAGACCACTTTCACCATCTACATCATATCCCAAACCTGTGATATAGTTACTTAATGCATCTATCCATACATAAGTAACATGTTTATCATCAAAGCTTACTGGTATACCCCATTTAAATGAAGTTCTTGATACACACAAATCTTGTAATCCAGCTAAAATAAAGTTATTCATCATTTCATTCTTTCTTGATTCTGGTTGAATAAATCCTGGATTATCATTAATATGCTTAACTAACTTATCAGTATATTTTCCTAACTTTAAGAAATAAGCTTCTTCCTTAGCAACTTGACACTCACGTCCACAATCTGGACATTTACCATCAACTAATTGACTTGCTGTAAAGAAAGACTCACAAGGTGTACAATACATTCCTTCATAATATCCTTTATATATGTCTCCTTGATCATATAACTTCTTAAATATCTTCTGAACTTGTTTCTCATGATACTCATCTGTTGTTCTAATAAATTTATCATATGAAGTATTCATTAAATCCCATATATCCTTAATTCCACTTGCTACATTATCAACGAATTCCTTAGGTGTAACCCCTGCTTCCTCAGCTTTAATCTCTATCTTTTGTCCATGTTCATCTGTTCCTGTTTGGAAATAAACATCATATCCTTGTTGTCTCTTAAATCTTGCTATACTATCAGCAAGAACTACCTCATATGTATTACCTATATGTGGCTTACCTGAAGTATACGCAATTGCTGTTGAAATATAATATGGTTTCTTTGCCATAAATGCATCCTCCTCTATTTAATGTTAATAAAAAGTTCTTTATATTAGTCATCATATTTGTTGTTAATTAACATATGCTTTAATATTATAAATTAAAGCATTTTAAAATACAATAGAAAAAGAAGACATTACAACAAATATATTTATTATTATATCTCTTGTTATTGGATCCAATGCTAATGTTGGTTCATCAAAAATTATTATTTTAGGTTTTCTAAACAATACTCTTGCAAGTCCTATCCTTTGTTTTTCTCCACCTGATATAGACCTGCCATTATCACCAATTTTCCCTTTTTGCATAGAAATAAGATCTTTTAATTTCACTCTCTCTATTACATCTTCTATTTCTTTTTTATTATACTCCAATCTACGATTGTGAATTTTTGTGAATTTTTGTAAAAAATGTTGTCTTTTTTTTTATTTTTTATTATAATTCTGAGTGGAAATAAAAGTTTCATTTATGAGATAATTTTCTAAAAAATATATAAGGAGATGTTAGAATATGAAATATGTATGTCAAGTATGTGGATACGTTCATGAAGGAGATTCAGCTCCAGAATTTTGTCCACAATGTAAAGCACCAGCAGAGAAATTTACTGCACAATCAGGAGATATGACATGGGCTGCTGAGCACGTTGTAGGTGTAGCTCAAGGAGTAAGCCAAGATATAATAGATGACTTAAGAGCAAACTTTAACGGAGAATGTACAGAAGTTGGTATGTACCTTGCTATGGCAAGAGTTGCTCACAGAGAAGGATATCCAGAGATCGGTTTATATTGGGAAAAAGCTGCTTGGGAAGAAGCTGAGCATGCTGCAAAATTTGCAGAATTATTAGGTGAAGTTGTAACAGACAGCACTAAGAAGAATCTTCAAATGAGAGTTGAAGCTGAAAACGGAGCAACTGCAGGTAAGACTGATCTTGCAAAACGTGCTAAAGCTGCTAACCTTGATGCAATTCATGATACAGTTCATGAAATGGCAAGAGACGAAGCTAGACACGGAAAAGCATTCGCAGGTCTTCTTAAGAGATACTTCGGAGAATAATTCTATCGGAAAATCGCATAAAATAAACCTTTTAAAGGGAGGGAATCACGAAAGTGGTTTCCTCTTTTTTTGCTGCTTCTGCTGATTTTTTATATTTCCTGTGTCCTTTGCGTGTCCTGCTGCCTTTTTGAAAATCCTAAAAGCAAGAAAATGTGTCTTTTAAAAATGTGTCCCGAAATTTGATTGTTTTCAGTCATGTTTACAAGCTTATAAAAGCTTGTTCTTTTGGTATTTGTCTGTTCCATTGCGGTCTTTGCAGTAATCTCTCCCGCTTTCCAAGAGGAATAGACTTCATTCCAGTTTTCGGGAAATGTGAGTGCGGGACGTCCAAGACGTTTTCCGTTCTGTTTGGCTGCTGCAATCCCCTCTGCTTGACGCTGTTTGATTGTTGTGCGTTCTTGTTCTGCGATTGTTCCTAATACTTCAATATGTTTGTAAATATAAAAATAACTTTCTCGAACATAAAATACACGCTATTTACTAGAATAATTACTTTTTATTAGCAGTTTCTATATTGATGGTACGACCTTTGATTTTGGTACGTTTCATACTTCTAAGGACGTTCTTTGCATATTTGCCAGGAACATCAACGAAGGTGTATTTGTCGAACATATCTATACTTCCAACTGATTTACCTGGTATTCCTGATTCACCTGCTATAGCTCCGAGTATATCCTTTGGTTTAATATTTTGTTTGCGTCCAACATTTATAAATAGTCTAACCATCTTTTTATTATTCTTCTCATAATACTTTGTGCTAGAATTAATGTCCTCTTGGTCGCTCATATCACCAATATTCATCTGAATAAGAGCAGCAACCATATCTCTATAATCTACATCATTATCTTGAATCCATTCATCAATATTATCATATATTTTTCTCAAATCTTTATTAACTACAACTTCATTTGACTTAGCTAATAACTTTCTAATCTTCATCTTACTAACCTCAGAATTAGTTGGTAGACTTTCTTTCTTTATTGTAGTCTTACAATACTTCATTATTTCTTTTAATTTATATATATCTCTTCCTACAACTAGTGTAAATGCTCTTCCTGTACGTCCAGCTCTTCCTGTTCTACCAATTCTATGAACATAATATTCATCATCCTGAGGAACATCATAATTAAATACCGCCTCAACGTCATCTACATCTATACCTCTTGCAGCAACATCTGTTGCAACTAATATATCTGTTGAACCATTTCTAAAAGCTTGCATAACCCTATCTCTTTGAATTTGCTTAAGGTCGCCATGTAGACCTTCTGCAAAATATCCTCTATCCTTTAAAGCTTCTGCCAAGTCATCAACTTGCTTTTTTGTATTACAAAATACTAGTGAAAGCTTTGGAGTATACTTATCTAATAATCTAGATATTGCCTCAACTTTATTATATGACTCTACTTCATAATAATATTGTTCTATTTTGGGTACTGTTAATTCCTTCTTAACTACTTTAATTACTTCTGGATTTTTCTGATATGTTTTTGCGATATCAAGTATTTCTCTTGGCATAGTAGCTGAAAATAATAGAGTCTGTCTTTCTTCTGGTACTTTATCAAGTATTTCCTCAATATCTTCTCTAAATCCCATATTTAACATTTCATCAGCTTCATCTAATACAAGTGTATGAACTTTATTAAACTTCACTGTTTTTCTACGCATATGGTCCATCACTCTACCTGGTGTTCCTATTACAACTTGAGCTCCTGCCTTTAGTGCTTTTATTTGTCTTACAATATCTTGCCCACCATATATAGGAATAATCTTTACACCATGCATATATTTTGATATTTTATGGAATTCATCTGAAACTTGAATTGCTAGTTCTCTTGTTGGGCATAAAACAACTGCTTGTAATTTCTTAACGTCAGGATTAATCTTTTGCAATAATGGTATACCAAATGTTGCTGTTTTACCTGTACCAGTTTGTGCTTGCCCAATTATATCTTTACCTTCTAAAGCTATAGGGATTGCATTTGCTTGAATAGGACTTGGATTTTCAAATCCCATATCCGTAATTGCTCTTAAAATTAAGTCATTTATACATAGATCCTCAAATTTTATATTTGTCATAATTACACCTTTTAACCTTCCAAATTAACTTTATTGTTAAGATTAAGATTATTAAAATTAACTTTTAATACTTTATCTTATTATTTATATCCCATTGAATTCTTCATTCCCCTACTTCTGTCCATATCAAATTCATCATATACAGACACTTTCAAAAGTATATCACGTTCCGACTTTTAATGTCAATGTAAATAAATTGAAATTAATCTATAGAAACAACGATTTTATTATTGAATAATTACTTTATTAAGTGTAGAATTAATATGTTGGTTTGTGAATGCACCATCTTACAAACTTTAGTACATTATAATTGGTGCAGAAATGAGGTAAATTATGAATAAAACAACAGTTGCAGTTATTTTTGGTAGCCGTTCATCAGAACATGACGTTTCTCTTGTATCAGCCGCCAATGTTATAGCAAATATTAATACTGACATATATGATGTAGTCATAGTTGGAATAACAAAAGAAGGACACTGGCTTAAAGTTAATAACATAGAAGAAATAACAAGTGGTACATGGCTTAATTCAAAGACAACTGCTATTATTTCACCAGATACTACTCACCATGGTATATTATTTATAGAAGGCACAAATGTAACCTCTAAATATATTGATGTTGCATTACCTGTACTTCATGGCCTTAATGGTGAAGATGGTACTATCCAAGGTTTATTTGAACTTGCTCATATTCCATATGTTGGATGTGGTGTAGTATCCTCAGGAGTATCTATGGATAAATTATTTACTAAAATAATTGTTGAAAAACTAGGTATTCGTCAAGCAAAATATGTCAGCGTTCTTAAACGTGAAATGGATGATATAGATGCCTGCGTAAATAAGGTTGAAGATACTCTTCCTTATCCTGTATTTATTAAACCAGCTAATGCTGGTTCCTCAAGAGGAATATCGAAAGCATATAACCGTGAAGAATTAATTACTGGTCTTAAGGAAGCTCTTCTACATGACCGCAAAGTATTGATAGAGGAAACAATAATTGGACGTGAATTAGAATGTGGTGTTCTAGGAGGAACACATCCTATTGCATCAGGTGTTGGAGAGATTGTTGCAGCTGCCGACTTCTACGATTATAATGCAAAATATAATTCTGCAGAATCTATAGAAGATGTTTCTCCAGAATTACCAGCTGGTGTAGAGAATAAAATACGTGAATATGCTATTCAAATATTTACAGCATTAGATGGATATAGCTTATCTAGAGTTGATTTCTTTCTTGAAAAAGATACTAATGAAATAGTATTTAACGAAATTAATACACTACCTGGATTTACATCTATAAGTATGTATCCAATGCTTTGGGAAGCAAAAGGAATATCTAAATCACAGTTAATAGAAAAATTAATTCAATCTGGCCTTAGAAGGTTTGAATAAAGGAGGATTTTCCATGAGCAATAATTCACCTATTGGTGTATTTGACTCTGGTGTTGGTGGACTTACAGTTGTACGTGAAATCACAAGACAATTACCCAATGAATCAATAATTTATTTTGGGGATACAGCTCGTGTTCCATATGGTAACAAATCACAAGAAACTGTAACAACTTACTCTAGACAAATTGTTCATTTTTTAATGAAGAATAATGTAAAAGCAATTGTTATAGCATGTAATACTGCATCAGCATTTGCCCTCGAGACACTAAAGCATGAAATAGATATTCCTATTATCGGTGTAGTAAAACCTGGTGCAAAAGCTGCATACTTAACAACCAAAAATAAACGTATCGGTGTCATAGGAACAGTAGGTACTACCAATAGTAAAATATATAACAAATATATAGAAGCTTATGATAAAGATGTATTTGTAGATAACGAACCTTGTCCATTATTTGTACCTTTAGTAGAAGAAGGTATGATTGAAGACAGTATCACAGATGAGATGATTAGACGTTATACAAAACGATTATTAAGTGAACATATCGATACCCTTGTATTAGGTTGTACTCATTATCCATTATTACGCAGCGAGATACAAAAGGTACTCGGCAATGACATTAATTTGGTAAATCCAGCTTATGAAACAGCTATTGCATTAAAAAATATTTTAAGAAAAAATAATCTGCTTAAAAAAGATGATTCTGAAGTTAAGCATCGATTTTATGTTAGCGATGGTGCTGAACAATTTAAGGCCTTTGCTAATAAAATACTTACTTGTCATGTCGAAGAGATACGTGACATCAATAATATTGAATCTTATATGTAATTTTTTTAAAGAAAGGTATTATTTTATGACTAAGGATGTACTAATATCAATCTCAGGCCTCCAACTTGAAGCCCAAGATGATGAACCAATAGAAGTTGTTACTTCTGGAAACTATTATTATAAAAATAACAAACATTATATTTTATATGACGAGTATATAGATGATTCTGAACTAGAAGTTACTAAGAATAAAATGATTATATCAGATGATAAGATTAGTCTTACTAAAAGTGGACCTGCAAGTGTTAATATGTTATTTGAACCAGGTAAAGATACTGTTACTTATTATAACACTCCATTTGGTTCACTTGTAATTGGATTGTCTAATTCAAAAATTGATGCTAAACATGAAGAAAATTTAATTGATATTAATATTCAATATAATTTAAGTATTAATTATTCTCATGTAAGTAACTGTAATATAAGTCTTAAAGTAACACCAAAACTTTAAGGACTAAAAACAATTTAATAAAATTTTCTTTTAGAAAATAAATGCCCCACAAACTAATTATAAGCTTGTGGGGTTATTCTTACTTATTCTTTTTAAATCTTGCAAAAAAGCCTTTTTTAACAGGTGCTGGTTCTTGTTTTGCACGTGAACCTTTAATTTCCATTATGTAAATTCCACTAACAACAACTTTAACTTCTGTTTTAACTGGAACTGAATCAAATATCTTTGCATCACATATAAGATTCAATATCTGTGGACCAGCTTTTGCTTTAACAACAGGAACTTTTGAGCCTCTAAGATACTTTGGTGTTTGTTCTAAAACAATCTTAGGTAAATTAGCATCTTTTAGCTTCATCATCTTTTTATCAATTACAAGCATCGATATTGTCTGTGCTGCTGCTTTCATTTGCTCCTGAGATGCATCTTGTTTCTTTTGCAATCTACTTCCAACTATAGCAAGTACTATAAATGCTACAACTATAACTGCAATAACTATTAATAAAACTTTTAATAATACTGGCATTTTTATTCCTCCGCTACCATAAAAATCCGGTATAGCAATATGCTATACCGGTAATTATTTCTATTACTTAATGTATATACATACACAAATGTAGTTTAAACATCTTACTTTATTTTGTCAAGCATTTCTTGAATTGTTTCCCTAGTTATAACATCTATCTCTTTACGTTCTTCTTTATCCATACTTGGAAGATCTATTGGTTTACCATATTCAATAATTATTGTATTAGACTTAATTCTAGGGAATTGCTTTTCAAATACCTCTGCAGAATTTGCAATTGCAACGGGTAAAATCTTACAATTTGCTTTTTCTGCAATCTTAAAACTTCCTTTTTTAAATGGTAGCATCTCATATGTTTTACTTCTACTACCCTCTGGCATAATAAACATAGAATATCCATTCTTTACTTTATCTATTGCTTCTAATATTGTCTTAAGTCCTTCTCTTTTATCATCTCTATCAAGGAATAAACAATTTATATACTTCATCCATACACCTACACTAGGTATTTTCTTAATCTCTTTCTTAGATATAAATCCAACCAAGGTTGGAACAGTTGCATATACTGATAAAATATCAAAGTATCCTCTATGATTAGCCATAAATACAACCGCTTCATCCTTTGGAACGTTTTCCAGACCTCTTGCATCTACTTTAACACCACATATTGCTAACATTATTTTAAAGAAATGTGCCACTATCTTTTGTGATACTTCAACCTTTTTTCTTTCGTTAAACTTACCAATAATATTAACAACTAAATATAATGGTAAACTAACGATACCTACCAATAATAAATACGTAACTGCCATTATAAATTTAATCATACTTCTCATTCCTCAATTCTATAATTTATTATTTAATAAAACCTATTTTATCTAATCCTCAGTTGGACTATCTGTTTCACTTGGCGTTGTTCCATCATCAACTTCTGGTTCCTTAGTCGCTACTGGTGGTTTTGTAATCTCTGGTTTTATAGTTGCTACTGGTGGTTTTGTGCTCTCTGGTTTCTTAGTTGGACTCACTGTAGCTGGATTGTCAAACATATCACTTGGATCATCTGGTGTATCTCCTCCACCATCATTATAATTATCGTCATTATCATCATCATAATTATCATCATCTACATAATCATCATCATAATTATCATCGTAACTGTCATCATAATTATTATCAATATTATTACTATCTTTAGATGGTTTACTATTTGACATATCAACATTATTCTTATCAACAACATCATCTAATACAGCAGCCGATAATTCCTTATATCCACCGCTTTCCATAGTTAATAAATAATCATAATATGCATAAGCATTCCTATCTACTATATTAGCATCTAATTTATAATCATAATATTCATCTAAAGTAATATTATGATCAAATAAGTATTTTGCTAACTCCGTTCCAACATACCGAATATGCCATGGTTCGTATCCGTATCCTGTAATATTGCTCTTGTTTTTTGGATATCTTACAATAAATCCATATTTGTAACTATTTTCTGCCACCCATTTACCTTCTTTAGTTTCTCCAAACTTATCCGTTAATATACCATTCATTGTTGGACAAGATATGTCAATTGCTAATCCAGTTTGATGCTCGCTTGTACCTGCCATAGCTGAATATATTTGCGTATATTCAAAACCATTTTTTAATAAATTGTATTCATAAATTGTTTTCTGACGCTTATAAGATCTATATCCAGATACACCTTCTAATTCATATCCCGCACTCTTGGCCTCCTGAAATAGTATCTCTAAATTATCCGCTGCGACTTTTCTTAACTTTCTTTTTTCATCTTTATAATTAAAACTAAATTTTATATTTGGTTCAACTAAATCCTTAGGTACATAGTTTTCTGCCACTGTATATTCCTTGTTAACTAACACTGTTATTGAGTTAAGATTAGTATCTACAACTTTTTCTAACTTATCTTCATCTTTATTGGTCCCATTATTATCATCATTCCCATCCTCAGTATTCCACATTGCCTTAGTATCCCCATTATTTTGGCTAGCCTCTGCATGTGACTTGTAATAAAACTTTATAGCAACTACTGCTACAAAAATAACTATTAAAAATATGGTACCTGTCCATATATAAATTTTCTTTTTCATAACGTACCTTCCTATATATAACCAACTTGTTTTTAGACAACGATTGTAATATTTTACCTTTTAATTATACCATAAAATATAATTCTCTTCAAACATATGTATATTATATTTGATTAATGTCCATACTTCAATTATCCCCATAATAATTGAAAGGAGTTCATATATGAAAAAATATATTACATACCTTATTCTAATAATAACCACACTACTTGTATATTCTAAATGCACGAAGACTACAAACACTAATTACAACGATTTACAAAAAGATATATCTAAAAAAATAATTCGCTTTCATGTAATTGGCAATAGTAATACTGAATACGATCAATCACTAAAATTACATATAAAAAATGCCATAGTACAAGAACTAGAACCTATTCTTTATAATGTAGATAATATATCTTCTGCTCGTAAAATAATTTACAAAAATCTACCTTTAATTAATCATATTGCAAAACGTGAATTAATTAAGCACAATTCATCTTACTCGGTTAAGACAACTATGTCAACCCGTTTTTTCCCAATCAAGCAATATGGTGATATGACATTGCCTGAAGGAGAATACGAATCAGTCTGTGTAGAGCTCGGTGATGCTGTAGGTAAAAATTGGTGGTGTGTGCTTTACCCTTCATTATGTTTCATAGATTGCACCTATTCTGTACTACCTTCCGAATCTAAAGACAAACTTAGCAAAGTCCTTACTTCAGACGAATATAACTATATTATTAATGATAAAACTACTACAATTCATTATAAATCCGCCATCTATAATTTTTTTAAAAACCACTTTGCTCTTAAGTAGTACTAATACAATGTTGTAACTAAAGCTTTATCTAAAACAAAATGTTTTTTTACTTCATCGCAAGCAAGTTGAGCAGTTTGTATATCATTAAACATAGCAAATACAGTTGGACCGCTTCCACTCATTAATGAATTTATTGCCCCCGCCTGTATTAAACTTTCCTTTATTTCATTTATAACACCGTATTTATTAACCGTAACGCTCTCGAGAATATTTCCCATATTAAAGAATAGATCTCGTTTATTATCATTTTCTATACAATCTAACATATAATCTATATTAGGGTGATATGCTCCTTCATTTAAATTTAAATTATCATACACATATTTTGTTGAAACAGCTATATCTGGTTTTGCTATTACCACATAATCCCCTTTAATTCTATTAAGAGGAGTCAAAATCTCACCTATTCCTTCTGCTAAAACTGTTCCTCCCATTATACAGTATGGTACATCTGCTCCTAATCTTTTTCCTAATTCTCTTAACTTGCTTTCAGGTAAATTAAGTTCAAACAACTGATTCATTCCTTTTATTGCAGCTGCACAATCTGTACTTCCTCCAGCCATCCCTGCAGCAATAGGAATATTTTTTTTTAATTTGGCCCTTACTCCTTTTTGTACATTATATTCTTCCTTCATAAGTTTTATTGCCTTATATACCAAATTTCCTTCGTCAGTTTCTAAGCTATCTATATTAGTCTCTAACTCTATATTATCTTCTTCTATAACCTCCATCATCAATACATCATACAAATCAACGGTCTGCATAATCATTTTAACCTCATGATAACCATCTTCTCTTTTTCCTAAAACATCTAATCCAAGATTTATCTTCGCATATGCTTTTAATTCTAACTTTTTCATTTATTCACCTCATAATAGTTCTTTCATTTTCCAAAAATTCCTTGTAATTTACTTTAGCATTTCTATTATTTTTTTTCAATATATTCTTATTAATCAAACACTAATATTATCCGATAAAATAATAAGTACAATGGATTTGTATTTAATACAATTTTTTCACCAAGGAGGGTTATATATGGATACGACAATAAGTACCTATAGCAATGTAGTTTCAACAACATATAATAATAAAACTTCAAAAACTACAGAAAAGGAAACTGACACAACAAAATCAACTACAGAAAATACAAAAGTAAATAAAAAAGATGACACTGCTGTTGTATATGAAAAATCATCAGAAACAAATGTGTCCGGCAAACAAAAACCAGATACAGAACTTATTGCTAAGTTAAAAGCTGATTCTGAACAAAGAACCAATCAACTATATAGTCTTGTTAAAAAAATGTTTAATAAACAAGGAATAACCTATAACAACTCACAAGAAATGTTTTCAATATTAAGAAGTGGTAATTTTACTGCTGATCCAGATACAATATCTCAGGCAAAAGAAGATATTTCTGAAGATGGCTATTGGGGTGTAAAACAAACTTCTGATAGACTTGTATCATTTGCCCAAGCTTTATCCGGTAACGATCCAGAACAAGCAGATAAAATGATTGCAGCTGTTAAAAAAGGTTTTGAGCAAGCAACTAAAACTTGGGGTGGAAAGCTCCCAGATATATGTCAAAACACCCTTGATACCGCTATAGAAAAACTCGAGAAATGGCGTGATGGAATTAATACTAATGAAGAAAATTAAAAATAACATTTTCAAAATTTTCATATAATAAGAATTAAAAGCTCTTTGGAAATATCCCATAGAGCTTTTTTATTTGCTGTCCTTAATTTATAACCACATTCCTTACATAAGACATTCTTTAACATTTCTTAACTATCAACAATTTATCTCCTTTTTTTATGTCTTTATCCACAATTTTATTTATTTCTCTCAACATATCCACAGTTGTATAGAATTTTTTTGCCACTGTCCATAAATTGTCTCCATCTTTCACAAGATATCCTATCATTGAACACATACTGTTCATCTCTTCTTTTGTAAAATCCTTCATCTCAATATCGCTAATTATATTTTCTTTTACATTTTCAAATACAATTGTATCTAAATTAATTCCTGCTTTAATCTCAATATCATTTCCTGTTAGCATTGCAATTCCTATCTGTTCTATATATGGCTTAACATCATATATGCAATCCTTATTTATCCCCTTAACTTCTATAATATGTGAAAACGGAATAATTTCTTGTAATGAATTTAAAGGTTTTTCGTTATTATTTGATATATAAAGTATATTAATTTCTATTATTCCTTCTATCCCAATCCCATTCTCAACGATATTAATATCATCCATTTTAATATTCGCAACACTATTACACACCTGTAATATATCTCGATTCTGTTCTTTCAAATTTATCTTTTCATTTACACGAAATGCTGTATTATTTTTTAGCAATAACTTCATACATTCAACTTTATCAATTATTGGCATTAACTTCCTTTGTATTGAATATATATCTTGTAAAATATTCAAATATTCTTCATTATATATTTTTATTCCTAAATCTAACATTACATCTACATCTATAATTCTTTTTTCACCATCATCGTCTGGTTTAACATTTATGTCTTTTTCCACAAGTTTTTCCTCAATATCGTCAATCATATTCTCATCTATTCCGCTTACTTCAACCTCTCCCGAATAAGGTATTTCCTTTTCTAAACACTCGTATTCATCATCTTCCGTCTTATATATAATAAAAACTGACAATTCTCCTTTAATACCGATTTTCTCATTTAATAATCTAGTATCACAATTTATTATCCTTACATCAGAATATAATATTTCTAATATGTTATTTTTACTTGATTGTAACTGTATTTCCTCTTTTATTCTAAATATATCCTTCTTATTAACAACCAGCCTTGAATAACCCATTTGTCTTTCTAATGTTTGAACATCATCACATTCTTCTATTCCCACGACCGCTTTTTTTGCTTCAATTACCTCTTCCTTTATATACAATGTAACTAATCCTTTTATACTTATTTTTCTTGAATTAATTATACCAACAGATAAATCATCTAGGTTTCCCTTTAAACTTATATTTGTATTATTTTCCACATCTGGCAAATTTACAATTTCATTAAACGAAAGCATTTCCGTTATACTATGTATTGTTCCATTTTCATACTCACTCACATATAATATTGTACACTTTAATCTACCTCGTACCTCTAATTTCTCATTATGCATTTTAAACTCATCAATTATAACTTCTCCTTGCTCTCTAATTATTTTATCAATATCTGGCTTTGTATCACTTACTATAAAATCATCATCAAGAGTTATTTGATATACATTTGAGTTCATAATTTTATTTATATTTATATTATCAGTAACTATATTCATTTTTAAACCTCACCATTACTCTTTATAAATAATATATGTATATCTTTTCATAATTATGACTACAGTAGAGAGTCCCTTACAAATATTCTTTAGAAATTTACTAGAACAAAGAGTCGCAAGAAATGCGACGCAATTTCTTCGTCTATTAAATAATAAAAGACCAATATGTAATTATTCATAAACAATTACATATTAGTCTTTTATTATCCATACTTAGCTATCTACGTGAACCAAATCCACATAAATCATACAATAATACACTACCCATTATATTATCATACTAAGTCTAAAATACTAAGTATCGCACAAATCTCCTCCACGATGGTCTAGTTACAAATAGTTAACTGTACATCTTTTGTTAGTACATCTGTATAACTATATGAAACAAATTTATTCCTAATATTTTTTGTTTCATCATTCGCAACTTTAATTGTAAAAATACTAGGATATGTCTCTGTAATAATACCTTCAGAAACATTATATCTGTGTCTACCCATATTAGCTCTGACTCTTACTTTTTGACCAACGTAGTTTCCTAGTACTTTACGTACTTGGTTTACGTCTGCTTGCCTCATAATAATCTTCACTCCATTCTTCTAGACTATTATTACTATACCTTTTTAAAAAAATTATGTCAAATTAGCACAACTAGTAATTGTCCATTATTAACAAAAAATTGCACAATTTTTTTCTTTTTTCGTCAAATTAAGTAATAATTTTTTGCTATTTATTATACAGTATGTTCCATTTTTCAAAATTTTATACAAAAACAGTTAAAATTAAGCTAATTAATTTGAGCATATTCACGTTTTTAATATTTAATGTTTAAATTTTTATAAATTTATTATATACTAACAGTTTAACTAATCATCGTATAATATCTTTCTATTCAAATACCCTGTTTTAATAACTACATACGGATATGATGGTGCCTTTAATACTAAATCATTTTCTTTAGGTCCTATAAGTATCGTATCAACACATAAAGCATCCTTTGTTAAATAAACTTCCTTCACATTGATGCTATATCCTCCAGTATCTTGTTTACCATATCCAATGCATATATACATCTCATCATCATCTTTATATGATAAATGGAATTTTTCTTCCCTCTTTTGAGCAATAATTTTTTGCAATTCCTCTGGTACATCTCCTTGTTGTACTATTGTAAATTCAATATTCTTTTCCTTTTCCCTTGAAATTTTCCTCCCGCATCCCATATTTATTACAATTACAATTAAAAAAAATAATAAAATAATTTTCTTTCTATTCACTAAGTATCTCCATTCTGTTATCATCTTAATAAATATATTTATTATTATATCTAATTAAAAATTCTAATTTTAATTGAATTCTACTATAATTTGCGTTAACATATATTGGATGTATTCTTTATTAAATAAATATCATTCTTTTTACATATAATATATATATTCAAAAGAATACATTAAAACACTTTTGAACGGAGGATTATTATGAACTATACAAAACAATTATTAGATTATATAAGCAATTCACCTTCACCTTTTCATGTTGTAGAATACAGTAGCTCAATGTTAAAAGATGCAGGTTTTAAGGAATTAGATCCTAGCCAAAACTGGTCACTAGAACCAAATGCAGGTTATTATATAAACCAATATGGTACAACTTTATTAGCATTTACAACTGGCAAGACTATTGATGAGATGTCATCTGTACGCATGGCAAATGCACACACAGATCAACCATGTTTCAGAGTAAAGCCAAATCCTATTCTATTAGAAAAAGGATACCTTAAAGTCAATACCGAAACTTATGGTGGTGTTATACTCAATACTTGGCTTGATCGTCCTTTATCGCTAGCAGGTAAGGTTGTATTAAAGAGTGATGATGTTTTTAATCCAAAGACTACACTAATAGACTTTGCAAGACCTTTACTTACAATTCCAAACCTTGCAATACATCTAAACCGTGATATTAACAAAGGCGTTGAACTTAATAAACAAACTCATATGCTGCCTATCCTAGGAATGATTAATGATACGCTTAATAATGATGATTATTTTCTTAATATCATTGCTGAAGAATTACATGTTAAACCAGAAGAAATTATTGATTTTGATTTATATGTTTATCTTTATGAAAATGGTACAACTCTAGGTATAAATAATGAATTTATCTCTTCTCCAAGATTAGATAATTTGACATCCTCATTAGCCCTAATAAATGGTTTAATTGCGTCTAAGAACAATGAGAATAGTAATATTAATATAATTGGTTTGTTTGATAATGAAGAAGTAGGAAGTAGTACAAAACAAGGTGCAGATTCAATGGTATCTAATATCCTACTAACTAAAATATTTGCTGGATTAGGTAAATCACAAGTTGATGCCTACAATATAATACCAAAAAGCTTTTGTATATCTATGGATGTTGCCCACGCACTTCACCCAAATTACTCAGCAAAAAGTGACCCAACCAACATTGCTGTTCTTAATGGTGGTGTAGTTCTAAAAATAGATACTACACAAAGATATGCATCTGATATAGAAGCATTAGCAACTATAGAACAATTATGTAAAAATAATAACATAGATTATCAGAAATACGTTAACCGTTCAGATGCTTTAGGTGGTTCTACACTCGGTTCCATCTCATCAACATGGCTACCAATGAAAACTGTAGATTTAGGTATGCCAATGCTTGCAATGCATTCAGCAAGAGAACTTATTGGTGTTAAAGATCAAGAGATGCTTGTTAAACTAGCAGAAGCATACTTTACAAAATAACAAATAATTAGAATAAATAAGAAGCCTCTTTTAAACAAGAGACTTCTTATTTATTTACATTACACCATTGGTTTTAAATATTCCATCATCTGTTCCTTAAATTCAGCTGAAACCTCATTCGCATCCTCTAAAGATTTACCTACAACACCAAAATATATCTTAATTTTTGGTTCTGTTCCTGAAGGTCTTACACACGCCCAAGCATTATTAGATAATTCATAATATAATACATTTGATTTAGGCAATCCTGTTGATTTCACTTCTCCTGTTTTTGTATCCTTAACAGTATCCGCATCATAATCTCTAACCTTTAACACATCATACTTACCAATTTTAGCAGGAGGATTCTTTCTTAATGAAGAAAGAATATCTTGTATTTTCTGTAACCCTTCTATTCCACTTAAAGTAATTGAAACAACGTCATCTATATAATATCCATACTTATCATACATATCAACCATTGCATCCCATAATGTCTTACCTAGACTCTTATAGTATGCAGCTGCTTCACACAAAGCCATAGTTGCAACAATAGCATCCTTATCTCTAGCATGTGTACCTATTAAGCATCCATAACTTTCTTCAAATCCAAACAAATATTGTCCAACTCCTGTTTGCTCAAAACCTAATATTTGTTGTCCTATATACTTAAATCCCGTTAGAACTTCTATTAACTTAACATTATAATATTTTGCAATTTCATCTACTAAATTAGATGTTACTATAGTCTTTATTACAACTCCATCTTCTGGTAAACCTTTACTTGCCTTTATCTGTGACAATTCATATTCTGCTAATAATGAACCAGACATATTCCCTGTTAAAGCTATATATTCACCTGTCTTAGAATCTTTAACATATACACCTAGTCTATCTGCATCAGGGTCTGTTGCAAGAACCAAATCAGCATCTTTCTCTTTTGCAAGGTCTAATGCCATTTTAAATGCTTCCTTAGACTCCGGATTAGGATAATTTACTGTTGTAAAATTACCATCAGGCATCTCTTGTTCCTTAACTACATAGACATTTTCAAATCCTAATTCTTTTAAAACACGTCTAACTGGAACATTACCTGTACCATTTAAAGGAGTATATACAATCTTTAAATCCTTACCATATTTATCAATACAATCTTGATGAATAACAAGTTTCTTAAGAGTATCAATATATCTATCATCTAATTCATGGTCTATAACCTCATATAGTCCCTTAGCTATCGCCTCGTCTTTATCCATAGTTTTAACTTTTGAATAATCTACTACAGCCTTTACCTCTGCCATAATATTTTCATCATGAGGTGGTGTAATTTGTGCACCATCTTCCCAATAAACCTTGTACCCATTATATTCAGCAGGATTATGACTTGCAGTAATATTAATACCTGCTATACAATTCAATTCCCTTACTGCATATGAAAGTTGTGGTGTAGGTCTTAATGAATCATAAACATATGCTTTAATTCCATTTGCGTTCAAGCATAAAGCTGCCTCATCCGCAAATTCTGGTGACATATTTCTTGAATCATAAGCAATTGCAACACCTCTATCTGCTGCTCCAACTTTTAAAATATAATTTGCAAGTCCTTGTGTTGCTTTTCTAACTGTATATATATTCATTCTATTTGTACCAGAACCTATTATTCCTCTAAGGCCTGCTGTACCAAATGCCAAATCTGTATAAAATCTTTCTTTTATCTCATTCTCATCTGAAGCAATACTTCTTAATTCTTCTTTTGTTGCCTCATCAAAATAATCATTATTTAACCAATCTTCATAAGTTCTCCTATACTCCATATTGTCCTCCTTAAAGTATTAATTAATCATGGGCAAACACTTTCCCATCATTGTGAATATACTATAAATAAGTTACTTAGTCAAGTATTTATTAATTATATCATATATTTTACTAAAATATAATTGGTTTATCAAGAAGAAGCCGTAGCACTTACTTTTGGTGTAGCCGTTTCCTCATCAGAATCCTTATCTTCATGATCTTTTTTTTCAGACGTTTCAGGCTCTTTTGTTGATACTTTTTCTTTTAAATAAACCGAAACTATCTTTTCATCTGCATTAATTAATAGTAAACCTGCATATGAATTATATCCTGTTGATTCTACAGTATATTTATATTTACCATAATCAAGCAGAATTTCCTCATCATAATAATATGATTTTCCATTAATGTATAATCTTGCATTTTTAGGTTCTATATAAAACTTTACCTTTCCTTCTTTTTTCTCTTCATATTTTATTGATTTAATGTCAATAATTTTATTATAATAAGGCGAAATATATTCTGTAATTGTTCCAGTTAACCTATCATTTTTAATTGTAAATGTATTCTTTCCTTCTGGTACAGATACCTTTAAATTCTCTTTTATCTCATATGAGACATCATCATTTACAACTAAACTATATCCAAGGAAAGAATCGTAATTAGCTAATTCTACATAACCATGACTTTTCTCTACAACAACAGATAAAATATCTTTTCCTTTAATATTTAATGATATTATATCATTTTCATCTAAATCATAAATAGTAGATTCTTTATAATTACTATACACAAAAGTTTCTTTTTTTAACCTATATTTTTTATCTTCCAATTTAATATAATGTGTTTCATCATCTAAAGTATATTTCTTTAATTCTTTATACTGTAACACTGAACTATCTAAATAAATATATTTAAGTTTATCATAACTTCCGTCATAACCTACTATTACAACATCCCCAATCTTTAACTTATCATAATAAATATCTTTGCCATACTTATTTTTAACTTCACACCCCTCTGCATATTTAATCTCTATTTCTTCCACATTATCATAATCACGTAATGTTATATTTTTCTTTGTATCATCAATTTTAACTATAATCCCTTTATATTTATCATATTTTTCTATTCTTTCTTCCTTATTTTTCTTATCATCGTTGTTATTGTTTGTGCCCTCACTTTTATTAAAACCAAGCACAAAAGCTATTACTATTATTGAAAATAATATTCCACATATAGTAATTAAAATTTTTACTTTTTTCTCATCCATAGTTAAACTCCTAGTATATTATTCCATATAAATGTAGAATATACTCTATGCCATAATTAGTCAAGAAAAAAGAGGAAACCAATTTCTCAGTTTCCTCATAATTATTCCATTCAAATTAATTATTATTATTAAAGATTCTAAAAATCGTGTTGTTCATCTTCAAATTTAAAATCATTCATTTCTAATAAATCACTTAAACTTGACGCGTATTGCGGTTTATTATCAATATTCTCTATATTATAAATAGTTTTTTGATAATCATTCTCCTCATATTCTACAACACTTTTTTCTTCTTCACTCTTATGATTATTTAAAAATTCTATTTCTTCTCGTGTTAAAAGCTTATCCTTAAATACTGAATTGTATATAACTATTCCAGCCACCAATATTAAACCAAATACTATTGCTAATACTGTAAACAATAAATCATCATCCATGCTTTCTCTTTCAGCTCTAATTACATTTGGATCCTTTTGTACTTTCTTCTTACTTACTGTTGAATCAGAGCCAGCTATACTAGTTTTTCCCTTTACTAATACATAACATGAATTAGCTTTTACCTTAGCACTTCTTCTAAATGTCTTTATTTTCTTAGTTCCCGCTTTATCTCCATTAATGCATAATTTCCAATTTCCTGAAGGAAGCTTAACTGTAGTGTCTTCATTATTAGGATTATATATTACAACTATTCCATCTGAAATTTCCTTATTGCATTTCTTTATACTATATGCAAGAACATTTTCTTCTAAGCCACTAATTTCTTCTACATTATCAGCAACATCTTCAAATTTTGTTAATCTTAGCGCTGCATGATTTTTTCTAAATTCAATTAATCCCTTATAATATTTATATACATCTTTATATTCACTTGCTTTATTATAATCTATTGCATTAACTGAATCTGGAGAATTATAACTATTACCATTATATGTTCCATCATCATTCTTTTTACTTCTTAATAGCTCTTCACCTTGCATTGTAAATGGTACACCTTGTGAAGTATATATTATTGCAGCTGCCATCTTATTCATCTTAATTCTATCTGCTTCACTAGCATCTGCATTTGACTGACATAATTTATCCCATAATGCATAGTTATCATGACATGATGCATAATTTATTACTTGACTTGGAATATTTGTCCAATCTGCTCTTCCTTTAAATCCATTAGCAATTTTGTTCTTATTATCCTCAGAAGCTCCGCCATTAACATAACCTTTTGTTGTTTCATTTCCTTCTTGTGAACTTCCCTTTATTGCATCTCTAATACCATCACTAAAAAATGCAATACCTTCTAATTGACTTGCATTAGCTTGTGTAGCTAATTGAACATCTTGAACAGTCTTTGTATCCATAGACCATCCTTCACCATATATGATAATTTCAGGATTAATTTCGTTTAATGCTTCTCTTACTGCTTTCATAGTCTCTACATCAATGAGACCCATAAGATCAAATCTAAATCCATCTATATGATACTCTGTTGCCCAATACTTAACTGAATCAACGATATATTTTCTTACCATTGCTCTTTCAGTTGCAGTATCATTGCCACATCCTGATGCATTTGAATTTGGTCTTGAGAAATATCCGTTCATAATCTTGTTAAAACAAAACTCATCTGTTTTATATACATGATTATAAACAACATCCATTATTACACCAATATTTTTATCATGTAATGATTGAACCATTTGCTTATATTCATTTACTCTTGTATTACCATCTGCAGGATTAGATGAATATGAACCTTCTGGGACATTATAGTTTACTGGATCATATCCCCAATTATATCCTTCACATGTATTCTCATCTACTGAACCAAAATCATATGTTGGCATAAGGTGAACATAATTAACTCCTAAATCTGACAAATAATCAATACCTGATTTATTACCTTTGCTTGTCTTTGTTCCTTTCTCTGTAAATGCTAAGAATTTACCTTTATTAGTTATTCCAGAATCTTCATGTGATGAAAAATCTCTAACATGTAATTCATAGATATCAGCATCTGTAATACTTTTTTGTGTCTTATTCTTATCTTTATCCCAGCCTTCTGGATTAGTTGATGACAAATCAACAACCATACTCTTTACTCCATTTACTCCAGCTGATTTAGCATATGGATCTGATGCTGTAACAGAACCTTGAGGAGTTGTTACTTTATACATATAATATGTATTTTTTAAATCACCTTCAACATCAGCTGTCCATACACCCTTTTCTCCAAGAGTCATAAATACTTCTTTATCTTTATCATCTGTTTTATCTGAACCACTTTTAAATAAAATCACTTTTACTCTATGTGCTGTTGGAGCCCATAATTTAAATGTTGTCTTAGCAGCCGTGTATGTAGCTCCTAAATCATCACCATCGTATGTGTATTTATTAACAAAATCTTGTGTTAAATAATAATCTGGTGAAGTAATATCTACTTCTATTCCATTGCTTGCCTTAACAATATATGTATTCATTAATGAAATAGGATTTGCAAGTTTGATAACACCTGTTTTATTATCTGAATTCAATGTTGTCGATTTAACTTTTACTTCTGATCCTTTTGTACTAAATACTTTAAATGTTGTTTGTAGTTTCCCATTTTCTGCTGCTTGAGCTAATTCAAAATTAACACTATCCAATGCATCCTCTGTAACGGAAGCTGATTTAATAATATCACCTTTTGCCACATCAGCTTCATCATAGTTAACTGTCACTTCTTCTTTTCCAGAAGTTATATACACGTTAACGGTTCCACCCATAACAATACTCAAGTCAACAAATCTATTTGCCTCAACATCCTTTCCAGCCCATTCATTATCTGGTTCTGAAAGCCTTACTATAAATCCTACTTCCTTTGTTGAAGCACTATATGTACCTGTTGCACATACACCATTTTCTTCTGTCTCATCAAAAGTTAATGGTTGATTTTTATCTGACCATGTCCATAGATTCCAACCTTCATAATTTTTATCTTCCCTACTATAATGGAATTTGATTTTGACTGTAGTATCAGCTTTTGCTTCTTCTACATTAAATGTGACACTTCCAAACATAGAAAAAATCATGGCAATTACCAATACAATTGCATGAACCCTTTTTTTCATTATTAATCCTCCTTTAAGATAACTATAACACTAAGATTATAACACGTACATTTTTTTATTTAAAGTGTATTTTTATTAATTAAAAAATATTTAATTTTTACAAAAATTACCAAATTAAAGGACTTTTATTTACATTATTTGTATATCGTTGTATAAATATTACATCAATTTTCCCCTTTTGGTATCCTTATAATATAATTATATCCCAAATGTTTTAAATTTTATAATTAAATAAAACTAATAATTGATAAGTCTCTATTATCAATATTAAATTTTTATAAAAAGATGCCATAGGTTATAAACCTATGGCATTATGATTAATCAACTGTATATGGCATTAATGCTATATGTCTAGCTCTCTTAATTGCAACTGTAAGAGCTCTTTGGTGTTTTGCACAGTTTCCTGTAATTCTTCTTGGTAAAATCTTACCTCTTTCAGAAACATATTTTCTTAATTTATTTACATCTTTGTAATCGATAATTGCTGAATCATTATCTGCACAAAATACACAAACTTTTTTTCTTCTACGGCCGCCTCTTCTCTTCATTGGAGAATCTGCTCTATCGCCTTTATCATTTTTATTATATGGCATAATATTACCTCCTATTCGCTTACTTACTACGTCTAATTCTAACTAAATGGTAACTCTTCTTCTAATCCTGTAGGAATATTCATAAATCCATCTGCCGCTTGATTTGGTTCTGGCGCATCTGGTCTGAAATCTTGATTAAAAGAATTACCTCCACCTGAAGCTGCTGCTTTACTCTCAGCAAATTCTATCTCTTCTGCAATAATTTGCACACTGTATACCTTTTGTCCTTCTTTGTTAGTATAATTATCATTCTGAACTCTTCCTGATAATAATATCTTAGTACCTTGTTTCAAATACTTTTCAACAAATTCTGCCTGTTTACCAAATGCTGTGCAATTAAAGAAATCTGCATCTGGTTCTCCTTGTCTCTTAAAACGTCTATCTACAGCAAGCGAAAATCTTGCTATTGCTAAAGAATTTTCTCCTTGTGAGTATCTTACTTCAGGGTCTCTAGTTAAACGACCCATTAATATTATCTTATTCATATCAGGTTACCCCTTTCTTCTTATGCGTCTTGTCTAATGCATAAAAATCTGATAACACTCTCCATAATACGAACTCTTTGTTCAACTTCTGCTGGACAGCTTGCATCAGAATCGAACTGAATAAAATAGTAGAATCCTTCTTTCATTTTTTGAATTTCGTAAGCTAATTTCTTCTTACCCCATTCATCAACGTTAGTAATTGTACCGCCAAATTGTTCGATAATACTCTTTACCTTATCAACGGTTGCTACTCTTGCTTCATCTTCGATTTTTGCATTAACAACTAAAGCTAATTCATATTTGTTCATAGTTGCTTGCACCTCCTTTTGGTCTCTGGCCCTCACTTAATGAGAGCAAGGCTTTTTACATATCACAATTTGATATGATACCATATTCCTCTATGTAACGCAAGTCTTTTTTGCTATTTTATAATATATTTTTCTACTTTAATCCTAGGTAACATTACTTGATGTTCACATCCCATACATTTAAGCCTAAAATCAGCTCCTACTCGTAATATTTCCCATTCATTACTTCCACAAGGATGTTTCTTTTTCATCTTAATTACATCTCCAACATTAAGTTCCATTCTTACCTCCATTTAAATAATCTAATCAATTGAATCAATAATATTACATATGTTTTGCATCATACTCAATATCTTTCTAAAAGTATTAGTCACACTTTTCAAATTATACCATATTATATAATGATAGACCACAATAATACATAATCTAAAATTTACAGCTAATTATATTTTCCACATATTTACAAAGTTCATCGTTTTAGTCTATTATTTTTAGTATGTTCTTGATAAAATACGCTCCTAATTAGCTGATAATTATAGAATATATATGTATTATTTTGATACTATACTAGTTTTGGGCTGACATAAAATGTCAGCCCAAATTATTATATCAATATTTCTACTTTACTGATGGATCCTTTGTTTCTCCTTTTACAAGTACATAACATGAGATTGGTGAAACTTTTACCGAACCTCTCACCGTATCAAGCACATCAACACCTGCTTTTGATCCATTAACACATACTTTCCAATCACCCGATGGAAGATATACAGTCTCTTGAGATTTATTTGCATTATATATTACTATTATATTATCTGCCACTTCTCCTTCAACTTTATCTAACTGATAAGCAATTACACCACTTCTATATATTGGAGAATTATCAAGCCAATGGAATTTTTGATCCACAGTGCTTTTTCTAAACATTCTTAAAGATGGATGATTTTTTCTAAACTTTATAAGTCCTCTATAATAGTCTGTTACATAACTATATTCTTCAAGTCTTGAATAGTCTACTTTATTAACACTATCTGGTTTATTATATGTATTCTCATATTTTTGGCCATCTTCACTCTCTTTTGTACGTAAAAATTCTTCACCTTGTAACATTAATGGTGTACCTTGTGCTGTTTGAACTATAGCAGCTGCTAGTTTATTTTGCTTAATTAAATTATCCTGTGTCTCATTCTTCCCAGTAACACATAATTTATCCCACAAAGTATAATTATCATGACATGATACGTAATTTATTAATTGATATGGCTCATTTTCTGACCATATTGCATAACCTTTTGCTGAATAAGCAATTGTCTCATCAGAAGATGTATTTCCTTGAACAAATCCTTTACTATTGTTGTCATTTCCACCACGTATACCACTTCTTATAGTATCACAAAAATATCCTAATTGATCAGTAAATCTGCTATTATTTTGATTACAAAGATATACATCTCTAGTTCTATTTGTACTATCCATGTACCAACCTTCACCATATAAAATAATATCTTCATTCATTGCATCAAGCTCTTCCCTAGCCTTATTCATCGTATCAATATCAATAAGTCCCATTAAATCAAATCTAAATCCATCTAAATGATATTGTTTTGCCCAATATACTATAGAATCAACAATATATTTTGTTACCATAGTTCTCTCTGTTGCAGTATCATTTCCACATCCTGAAGTATTTGAATTAGGTCTATGGAAATATCCAGGTACCAATACTGAAAAACCAAATGGATAATCATAATATGTATGATTATATACAACATCCATTATTACTCCAATTCCTTCATTATGGAATTCTTGTATCATTTCCTTTAATTCCATTACACGAGTTCTTCCATCTGCTGGATTTGTTGAAAATGAACCTTCTGGAACATTGAAGTTTGCAGGATCATATCCCCAATTATAATTATCATTTACGATACCTTTATTTTCATCAACAGTTGCAAAATCATATATTGGCATAATTTGTACCATATTAATTCCCATACTCTTAATATGGTCAACTCCTGTTGGAACCCCCTTAGCGGTTTTAGTTCCATGTTCAAGGAATGAAATATACTTGCCCTTATTCTTTATACCTGAGTTTTCATCAGTAGAAGTATCTCTTACAGAAACTTCATATATATTAGCGTCTGTAATTTTCTTAACAGTATGATTTTTATCTTGGTTCCAACCATTTGGAGATGTTTTATCTACATCTATAATCATACCTTTTGTGCCATTTACACCAGCCGATCTAGCATAAGGGTCTACAGCTTCAAAACCTTTTGGATCATCCGCATCAATACCATACTTCTTCTCATAATATTTTCTAAAGCTTTTATCATACTTGACAGTATATGTATAATAATAACCTTCTAGATTCTCTGGTAATTCAATAAGCCATGTACCACCTTTATCTTTCTTCATATCATATGACTTAATCAAATCATTTTTTCTTTCGTTACCAGTTTTATATAAATTAAGTGATAAACTTTCTGCTGTTGGTGCCCATACTCTAAACTTAGTACTGCCACTGCTTAATGTGACACCTAAATCGTTCTCTTTATAAACACATTCTTCTTGAAATTCTTTGCACGAATAATAGTCAACCATTTCAACATCGACAACAGATCCAACTCCATTATTTATTGTATATGTGCTCAACATATCTAATCCGCCATCCACATAGATATAACCTTGTTTATAATTATCTAATAGTTCAACTTTAGCTACATCAATTTGTTTTCCATTATTATCTCGTAAAACGAATTTCAAATCAATTGCACTTTTCTTAGCTTCTGATATTTCAAATAATATTCTATCTTTACCATACATTTCTGCTTTCACAATAACCTGTTGGTTATCACCTTTAACGGTGTATTCAGCCTTACCACTCTTAAGATATACATGCACTGTGCTCTGAGTAATACTGCTTAATGCAACATATCTATCTTCGGGATAATCTTTTTTGTCCCAAGGATTTCCTGCACTTGAACATCTTACCGAAAAGCCTAACTTATCAATTCTGGAATCACATTCTGCAACCGCGTAAGCTCCATACTCATCCATCCCAGTGAATTTGCTTTCCCCTATCTCTTTTCCATCTTTTTCCCAAAGCCATACATTCCAATCATCATATATTTTGTCATTTCTCTGATAATGGAAAACTACAATCTTTGTATCTGATGCATTTATCTTATTCTCTTTAAGCTTAAAAATCCCAAAAGCGAAGGCTACAACAACTGCCAAAAAAATTGATATAACTACTAGCTTTCGTTTCATCAGTTTATCCTCCTTTATCATCTTGGTAGTGTAAAGTTTACTACCTCTTTTTTCTTAAAAAATCTTTTATTTTCAGGAGTTTGCAAAAAATTTGAGCAA
>CAKRYR010000011.1 GCA_934432595.1 uncultured Lachnospiraceae bacterium
TGCCATAAACCCTCCAAAATTCATTTTTATATATTGAAATATCATTTCTAATTTTAATCTACTCATCTATTCCACCTCCCTTAATTGCTTCTGTAATTCCCCCCATTAAGCACCCATGTTCGCAATCAGCACAATTTTTATTACATTTTACGGAATTGCAAAATCTATCTCCAATTTCTTCAATCTGTTCCACAACTTTCTCAACATCAAATGCTGTTGGTTGTTCTTCTATAAATGCTCTAAATACACCTCTCGCACTTCCTGTAGGTATACTATTTAAAATATCTTCTATTAGCTTGTCTGCATCTATTAATCTCATTCTACACCTCTTTCTATTTATGGCAATACACTTTCTAACATATCTAATTTTATTAATTCATATATCATATCCAAATATGTTCTATTATCTCTATACCTACAGTTTACTTTTTTATGTATTCTAGGGTCATCGTTATTCCAATTTTGCACATCAAATACTACAGGACTAACAAAAAGCATTTTGCACCCTCTTGAAACACACAAATAATAACATTCAATGTCTGCCATTCCTTTGCATTTTTTAAAACCAAATTCTTCAAATTTTCTCATATCTACTTTAGGCTTTAACATCACTCTTCACCTTCCAATCTTTTCAATGCTTTTTCTGCTTCTTCTTTGGTTAGAAATACTGTTTTTTCAAAATCTTCAACTTCAAAGGTGTATCTAGAGCCTATTCTATGACCTTCAATTACTTCAACATCTATATGAATTTCAGTTTGTAATAAAATAAAAGTTACTTTACACTTGATTGGTTCAATAACATCATCTAACAAAATCGCTTCGTCAACTTCATAAATAATATCACCAATTTTGCAAGGCAACTTCAAAAGCAATCCTTGTTCTTCTAAATCTTCATATTCTTTTAATTTTAATAAACATTTCTTAACCCATTTACAAAGTCCATACATACAGTTGTCATTGCATTTGTTTTTATTGTTATCTACACAACCTACAATCCCATCATCTATTAATTTTCTGTCTGTTAATCTACTCATTCTGTACACTCCTTTAAATATTCATTTATGTTTGCATTAATAGTAGTTAAGATTTCTTTTCCTTTTAAAGTGCATTCTTGAATACTAGCAAATTGACTATCTCGGTTCGAATACGTCACATTTCCAATATTGCAAACTAATGTATCAATAACACTTCCCATAAGCATTATGTTATTCAATATTTTTAAATCATAACTACTATCTGCAATAGGGTTTATCTCTCCTACCAGTTTATTAACTACTTTTACAATTTCTTCATCACTCATTCTGCACACCTACTTCAAATAATCTTCTATCTTCTCAAATGATATCTCAAACATAATTTCATCATTACCAATAGTTAAAAATTTACCTAATCTATCATTTGTTATGATGCAACTAATGCTTGTTTCTTTCATAAAATTTTTTCTTAATATAAGCCCTTTAACACTCACCCATTTATTTTTTATCTCTTTTTTTATCTTATTACTCATTCTGCACACCTCTTTCTCCCTTAATACTCCCCTCATTAATCTAAACTATTTCTTTTGTGTTACAGTGTATGGAATTATCTTCTCTGGCATATAATTTACCTCATACTTATACTTATTAACTTTTGCTCCATACAAATCTTCAACTACGTACATAGTCCATTCATTTAGTCTAATAAAGTGCTTCTTGTATACTCCATTTTCTACTTCGCAAATAACTTCTAATTGTTCATCTACTTTATCTGTCTTAATGCTGAATGCTCCAATTAATTCAAACATAGGCTTGTCCGTTCTTGCGTTTAATACTGTTAATCTACGAACCACATTGAAATTGTCTGCTTCTTGTGATATGTTATACGATACATTTTTTGCCTCTGTGCAACCAACACAACAACTCAAAATTAAAACTACTACCATTACTAAACATATAATTTTCTTTTTCATATTCAATTACTCCTTTCAACAAATGCTACTTACTTTCCTACTGTTAATATTGCAGGATTAACTACACCTTCGCCTTCGTAGTCATATTCTTTGTTGTGCCATTTTCTTAGTTCTTCTCCATATTCCCAACACAATGAAAGAATTTGTACTGCCACTCCATACATAAAACCTGTTATACCTTCTACATCTGCATCGTGACTATATTTATTTGCATATTGTTTCATAACTTCTTTTATATCTTTATCAGATTCTTCAATTTCTTTTTCTAATAGCTCTGCCCATCTTTCTGCATATGTAAAACAAGCTCTGCTATAAGGGTCACTATTTTTTTTATACCAATCTTTGTATTCTTGTTCTTTTCCTTTTAATATTTTCATTTTAAATTTCCTCCTATTCTTCAAATAACTTGTCTATTTCTAAACTATCTATTCTATCAAGTAAGCACTGTTCATTATCATTAAATATACTAAATATACAACTATCACAAGATGTATGTTTCTTACATTCTTCTTGTATCTTTTTTAGACCTTTTTTGATAACTTTTTTATCCTCTTCAGATAGTTTTGATTTTTCTTCACGTTCCCAAATTAAACTTAATCTCTCATTATCAAATAAATTATTAAAAGTAACTCCTTCTGTTTTATATATTTTTGTAATGTCAAATGTGCTATTTCCACGAACATCATTTAAGTTTTCACCATATCCAAAATATCCATCAAGGTTGATATATGAATCTTTACCAATACCTATATCATTAACAATTAAAAACCTTTTCTCATTTCTAAGTTCAACTACCATTCCATTCTTCAAATCTGATTTTCTCATTATCTAATATCTCCTTCCAATTTCTTTATGCTATCTCTATACATCTTGCATATATCATTTACTGCCATTCGCTCCATACTGTCTAAATTAGGCTTTTTAATATCTTTCATTGTCTTTTCCTTTTCAGGACGATTAATAAACCAAATTGCTAAAAATACTAAACTTAAAATTATGTAACCTGTTACTGTCATAAAATCACTCCTCTTCTTCATCATCTTTAAAATCACGTTCATAAGCTTCTTGTAAATCTTGTAACTGTATTTCTTGTAACTTCATTAAGCTGTTTATTTCTGCATTTGCTCTTAATATTTTCAACGTTGGAACTGTTTTGAACTCTTCTATCCATTGTAGTAATAACTCTGATAATGGATTTAATAAAATTACTGCTAGAATCCCACTCATTAAACCTAATATATAATTCTTCATGTCAATCCCCCTTGTGCCTAATTTTGAATGTACGTTTGAGAACTAAGTTATACTCTGTTTCTTCTTTGAGATTTTCTAACATTTCCTGAGGTAATACATTATCAGCATCATCTAAGCACTCCATCAGCAAATCAAATCTCTTGTTAAATCTGTCTAACTGTTCTGCATTAAATTCAAATTCTCTATCTAAAGCACACGTAGCTACAAGTTTAATTAAATCAACTGTATTATCCTTAAATTGCATCATTGCATCTAAGAAAATTTCTTTTGTAACTTGTGTTGGAAGTGGTATTGACTTTCTAAACTTCATTTCTTCCTTTAGTCCATCTATTCCCTTTTCCTCAATGATTTTTAAGGCAAATTCCATTCCATCATTTCTTGCGTTTGTGTACTCTTGAATCTTCCTTTTGCTCATTCCCATTATTTTTCCCCCTTTTTCTGAAATCTGTGAGGGTTAAGGAAATTACAAATCTGCTCCCATTGGAACTCAAATTCAATTTCCTCTTCTGGACGTGTATCAATAGGTGCATTCTCATTTCGAGTAATTCTATATCTTCTTCTGTAGTTCGTTCCATTATGTGAGTAATTGTAAACATCCCTGACTTTTATGCCGATTGTTTCGCTAACTTCTTTTGCAAAAACGTGGCTAAGAATTTCTTTATCTTCGATTAAATCATAGACTGAATATGTCTTACTACTATCTTTCACTAATATCACTCCTTTCGCAAAGGCAATAATGTGTTTCCGTACTAAAACTTCTAGGACTATTTTACTATTTTTAGATTTTTACATCTACTACCAAATAAAGTAAAATTATGTTTTTATGGAACTATCTACTTAGCAATTTTCTTTCTAGAGCATCTAGTTCGTCATCTAAATATTGCCTTTGCTCAAAATTATTAAATCTATTTGTTGTTTTTGGTGTATATGTATTTCTGTCTGTATATGTATTTCTGTCTGTATTTGTATTTCTGTCTGTATTTGTATTTGAACTTGTTACTGTAGCACTATTATCTTTAAGAGCATTACAATTATCATATTTACCCTCAAGCACCTTAGCCATATTCCTATCAGACATTAACCAATCAAAGTCAGCTTTCCAATTCCTGTTGTTAGCCCCTTTAAGGAATTTAGATTTCTCTGCCTTTTCAAAAACCTTAATAATTTCCTCTTTGCTATATGTATCAAGTCTTGCTTTAATAGATTTCTTTCTTGCATCTGTTAATTTCATAACCTTAGCGAAAGATTTGCAGATTTCATTGTACTTATCTACGATTTCTTGATAATTTGTTTTTGGTTTTTTCTCTGCCTTTTCGGTAATAAAAGAATCATTATATATATCTATATTATCCTTATCTAACCTATCCTTACCTATGCAGACCATTGGACGTCCATTGGTTGTCCATTGGTTGTCCATTGGTTGTCCACTTTCTAAGATTTTCTTCTTAACATCTGCCCTTTGTTTCTTTTCTTGCAACTTAGCATCAGGAACTACTTGCAACAATAAATCCTTATAAATACTATCAATTTTCCTATCTGCCCTTATATTATTATTTTCTGTCCAATCAGTTATATATGTCACTAAATCTTCATTTAAAACTATTACAAATCCTTTTGAAACTAGCACTTTTAAATCATCTTCTGTCGCTCCTACTAACTTCATCACATTATATGCTTCAACAATACCATCATCATCTGCATTAAGTCCTAAATGAAAATATAAACATTGTGTACTTGCAGGCATTTTTAAGAATCTTGCACTTTCCATAAGCCTTTTTGAAAACATTCTACTTTTTGCCAAGCTAATCTCTCCTCTGTAGTCAAATTCTTATTAGTTTGCTCCATATCGGATTTTTTACCACATAGGCATATAAGACTATACCTATGCAATAAAAAGTCCTTAAAATTGAAATTTGAGTTATTCCCAAGGCATTTGCTCTTGGTTTACATTATCAATCTTTTGCCATTCTGTTTCTTGTTGGCTCTGTTGTGACTGATTACTACCTTTAATTTCATCAATTTCAAATACTGCTACATTTGTGTAAGTAATGTTACGTTCTTTGACATAGTTATTAGTTAATTCAAATTCTGTAACGTGGATGCTATCTCCTGCTTTGATTTCTTTGGCTTTATTGTGTGCATGACCTATTGCTCTAACATAGCCATTAAAATCTTTAACATATTCATCATTTACTTTCTTTGATGTAGAAATCTTAAGAGCTGTGAATTTGCCATTATCCTTAATATCCCAAACCTTACACCAAAAACCTTTACTTGCTAATCCCATTTAATCATCTACCTCTCTAATTGTTACTTCTATTCTTGGATTATCTTTATCAACGAAAAAATCGTCTGAAAAACCTACAATATTCTTCCAATCATCATTTGCTAATAATCCACCTTTAACAAGTCCATCTTGTATTACTTTATGAGCAAAAGCAGATATATTATCTAAGTCTCTCTTCTTATTTGGCTCGAAATATGTATACTTAATTTCTACAGGTTTTTCGATATGAATTCCCATCAATTGCCTACGAACTTCTGCAACTACTTTTCTTTGATATTCTTGCTTTAAAACGTTACCTTTTGTAGTGAATTTGCCATTTTTTCTAATTGCAATTCTCTCGCCTTGAAGGTAATCATTTAAGTTTGGCATTATACCATCTAATATTAATTCATACTTCAAAATCAACACCTCATTTCTTTAAAATTTAATCTTGATTTGCTTGTGTGTGATATGTAAAAAGTGCAAAGACAAGATTTAGGTTTACAAGTTACTTTTGTTACTCCATTTCTCCGAATAATTCAGAAAAATGAATTGGCTTTTTTAATATTTTTGTACTTCTACAGTAATCGCAATTTTCACATCTAGTAGGTTTTGCATCCCCATTTTTTACTGCTAAAATACTAGGCATATTTTCTTCTACTTCTCGCAATCTTTCTTTTAAAATCTCATTTGGAATCCATATTATTTCCATATCAGGTTCTTTTTCTTTACTAACTGCTGCAATAAAGAATGGCAATCTTTTTCCAGTATTTCTATAAACTACTTCTTGATAAATAGCACCTTGAATGTCATAGCCATATTCTTCAATAAAGCTTGTGTATCCGTTTATTTCAGAATGCCAAAACCTTTTTCTTAGGCTCTCCATACACTTTAAATCAACTATGGCTTTACCTTCCAAGTAGCTATCTATTTTAATCTTCCAATCTGCCCCAAACATAGTTGCAGTCATAATTACTTGTTTTTGACCGCTCATATATTTCATAAATAAATCATCACGAACACATCTTTTAATAACTTCATCTGCCCTTGTATATTCTGCTTTTAATTCCCCATTTTTCTTGAATATACTAGGATTTTCTATTTTAAACTTATCCAAACTACCTTCAAAATAAGCATCTACATAACTACCCACTAATAATGCAGTTGTCTTATCTCTTACCCACTTTTCATTTATTTCTGCAAGTGTTCGCTCTTCACAACCTTCTTCCTTATATGTGCCTACCCAGCTTTTATACTGGGAGACACTCATATAATGTTTGTTAGCTTCCTTGCTGAAATAATTTGCACTATTCAACAACATCTTCAACTACCTCACATTCAACATCAAATACATCTGGAACTTCTTCTTTAGGTGTATCAACAACATCATCCATAAATTCATCAACTTGTGATACGTTCTCAAAATCAAGTTCTATGTATTTACATAATCTTCTTAAAACTGTCTTGCGATACATTTCTGTTGTAAAATCTTTCCAAGCCATACTATTTGATGCCTTACTATGTTTTCTAGTCGTTTCTAGTTCATCAATATTCATAGTATCAACTACAATTCCACCATCTTCATAAATTACATAAGCAAATGCACCAACTATCTCGCCTTTGTTAAATGGTTTTGGTCTGAACTCAAATGAACTCTTACCACCTAGTACAGTTTCTTCAAAGTGATCTCCATCACGAACTATCTTTGCATCTATTTCTTTAATTGGTCTAATAGAATACTTTTTAGCAAGTTTCTTAGCACCTAAATAGCTTGTCTGATAATTAAGTTGGTTACCATAAGGAATTAAATAGGCTTCTTTACTGTAGAAATCTAATCCCAAATAAGCACCCTTTAAAAGTCCACTCATTATTTGTTGTTGTGAATACCTCTGTAAATTAGTGTTCTCATTAACTAAAGCTAATGCATTCTGTACGAATCTAGTCTTATTAAAATCTTTTGGTAATGCTTCTTGCACTACATCCAACTTCTCTGTTAAAGCTACTGTAAATGTTTTCTTTTGTTCTACTATTTCTGTCATTGTATCTCTCCTTTATACTTCTTCAAATTTACCTTTTTTTAATGTATAATACGTATCTTCTTTAATTATTTCTCCATCTACTTGTTCAGTTTTTACACATATAGGAATATATATATTTTCTTCATTATCATATTTCCATTCAGCTAAAGTAATCCAACTTCCTTTTTTGGCTCTTGCTTTTGATTTATAACCCGCACACATAACTACTGAATAGTTACCTGAACTATTTATCTGTGCAGAGTACCCACTTGAACCTATCTGTGCATAGTCCCCACTTGAACCTATCTTTGCATAGTCCCCACTTGAACCTATCTGTGCAGAGTTGCCACTTGAACCTATCTGTGCATAGTCCCCACTTGAACCTATCTGTGCAGAGTACCCACTTGAACCTATCTGTGCAGAGTACCCACTTGAACCTATCTTTGCAGAGTACCCACTTGAACCTATCTTTGCATAGTCCCCACTTGAACCTATCTGTGCAGAGTTGCCACTTGAACCTATCTGTGCATAGTCCCCACTTGAACCTATCTGTGCAGAGTACCCACTTGAACCTATCTGTGCAGAGTACCCACTTGAACCTATCTTTGCAGAGTACCCACTTGAACCTATCTTTGCAGAGTTGCCACTATCATCTAATTCGCAATCAGCTAAATCTTTTGTTTGATTTTGGATAAATTCAACTCCATTATTTATAAAATCTTTTAATTTCAATTCTTCAATAACTTTAATATTTGATACACAAACCTTATTTTCATTCCTATCAATTTTGCCCGAACCTTCTACTTTTGCAAATCTTGAAAATTCTCCATCATCATCTATTAAAGGGTAATAGTCTAGTACATCAAATGGATTATTACAAAAATGGAAGCCACTAGCACAACACCTAATATCTCCTTTTTCTTTATATTCCCCACCAATCTCATATTGAAAATCTCTACATTTTAAATCTTTATCAAATGCTTTATAGCCTTTGATTTTACTCATATATTATCTCTCCTTTAGTTTAAATTCATATCAAAAATGCTCATTTGATTATCTTTAGGTAAAACAAGCATTTCTTCTTTTGCTCGTTTATAAAAATCTTTGCAAATCTCAAAACCATAGAAATTTCTATTAGTTTCAAGGCAAGCTCTTCCAGAACTCCCACTTCCTGCACAAGGGTCGATTACTACATCCCCTTCATCTGTAAATATCTCAATAAGTCTTTTAAGAACATTTACTGGCTTCTGTGCAGGGTGTATCTTTGGATAATCTTTAGAATTATCTCTTTTCCACTCAAACCAATTAAAAACCATATGTCCTTTACCATCTGCACCAATATTCCTAAACTTAGGTAATTTATCACGATATAACACTAAAGCATATTCTGTAGCACCAACTATTCGCATATTAGCTTTTAATACTTGTGCTGAATAATTCTTACAGAATACAAGTGGAATATTATGTTTAAATCCATGTTTTTCAGCATATTTAATAACTAATGGTATTTGCTCAAATGCACAAAATACAATCATACAAGGACTATTTGAACTTCTGCCCCTTTGTTGCTTACTAGTATCTTCTTTCTTTAGTAATCTATTGCAAAAATGAAAATACTCAGCAATGTTAAAATTAAAATCAGTATTAAATGCTGCTTTTCCTGCTAATTTACTTTCTCCATTTTTGTTATCTCCCCCTATGTACCAAGATGGATTACTTCCATAAAAATTATTTCCAACATTATAAGGAATATCAGCTATAACTAATTGTGCCTTTTGTATGCCATATCTCTTAAAATTCTGAAAATTGTCATTATATAATTCACACTTCATCTTCCGTTCTCCTTTTATATAGTTTCCATAATTCCTAATCTTTCAGCCAAATCTTCCCCATTCATATCAAATAGGCAATCATCACATATATACTCATCACCTACAACTGCGTATCTGCCAGCTAAAATCTCATCTTTACATACTGCACAAGTATATATTTCTTCTTCTGCATTTGGGCAATGTGGGTTACATGGTTCTTGTCTGCATAATCTACACATCTTTCTTCTCCAACTTTGCATTTTTTTTGATGCCTAATATCGTTCTAACAACATCATCATTTATGACATCATTACAATTCTCAACATACTCACTTAATATTTGGTATCTAGTACCATCTTCAATTAAATTAATTAAAAAATTCAAAGGAACTTCTACCTTTCCCATTCTTCTTTACCTCTCTTTCTCTTGATTCTTTGTCAACTTTATCAAGCCACTTTCTAAACTCTTTCTGCTCTTTTCTATTAGCAAAGTAAGCTAATATTGCTACAATCCCTACTCCTGCAAATAAAGCAAGAATAATTGAAATAATAAACTGTGCCATTACTCATTCCCCCTTTCTGTTTTTCTAATAATTAGCCTATCTTCCTCACATATAATCTCTACTTTTTCAAGGTTATCAATCCCTAAATAATCTCTGTAATCCTTTGGCAGTGATATTCTACCTTCTTTATCAACTCTTCTAATATTACCTATCATTTGAACACCTAACCTTTCTTTACATAATGTTTATATATAAAATCCAATAGTTTCTTTTCTCCTAGTTCTTCCATGCAGTAATCATATAGTTTAGGATTGAACTTTTTTAATCGTTTGAATTTTGCAAAATTATCTAAATGGCATCCGATAGGACAAAACATACATCCAGTTCTACTTTCACCTGTAGTAGTTAATTTACAATCTTTACATAAACTTCTCTGGCCTTGTTCAACTATTTTCCCATAAGGTTCTGCAATTGATATATCATTAACAAATAAATATTTAAGTATATCTTGTTTAATCCAGAACCCTATAGGCTTACTCATTGGTCTATTACTATTAAAACTATTACATCCAGTTCTCAAATAAGCTTCTTTTCTTCTAGCACTTTCTTCTGCCATTAAACCTACAATTGGTTTTCTATCTGTTTCTTTTTCATACTTCTTAACTGGCTTTTCTTTCATTTCAATACAACATTTATGAGAAATCTTTATATCACTCTCTGCAAGTGGTAACCATTTCTTATACTGTTGTCTAAATTCACTCTTTTGTCCTTTACTGTCTAATCCATTTAGCTTATTTTCTGCCCATTTTAATCCTCTTCTATATGCCTCAATACACTCTGCAACATCTTTACTAGGAAAACACCAACCACTCTCATTAATTATCTGTTTCATACTTTTCTGTGGTTTTATAACATCTACGTTTTCATATTGCTTAACAAATTGTCTTATCTGTGGATATTCAAGCCAGGTATCAAGAAATACTGCTTTTATATCACTATTAACTTGCCTTGCTATATGTAATAGAACTGTACTATCAATACCACCACTAAAGCTTATATATACTCCATTAATCCCAAATTCATTTATAAACTCTTCAATTCTTCTTTTTGTCATTTCTACCTTTACTTCTAAAGGCAATGATTGTCTAGTTACTAATTCTTCACTAGTTAGAAAATGTTTCATAACACCACACTACGAAATCTCTGTAGTATGGATAATTTTTTAGTTTGCTCTCATACGACTTTAATAGTTTCCAATTAAAATCTTATAGCCACGATTACTAAACTTTACGGTACAAAATCACAATTCACTATGCACCAACCTAGGTCTACCTAGGATTCGTTATTCCTTTCTAAATAATTCATATAAATCACTTCCTATAAACTCTCACAAGTAACTCACAAGTAATTGGAATCTGCTTGTTGATTTTCTTCAAAGCCTTATTTAATGGCTTGCAAATCTTATCCCAATTCTTTAAATCTTCAAACGAAAGACTATTAATCTTATCATCAATATTTGGTTCAAATTTCTCAATTTTATATCTACCCTTAGCAACTTTATTTTCATTAACGCAATAAGTTAAGTATCTGCGACAAATATTAAGTTTCTCGCATACTTCATCTGATGCAATATTGGATATTACGTCTTTAGTTTCTAAATCTATAACATTGAACTTAACTATTTTTGGCATAACTAATCATTCCTCTCTTTCTTGAAATCTTCTGCATAATTCATTACTCTTCTTGAATAAGGACTATTAACTAATCCTGCTCTTACTCTTTTCTTGCAATAAGCATGTCCACCATTGTAAGCCATTAAAGCCTTGTGCCAATTGCCATCGTAGATTTTGTATAACTCTGCTAAATAATCAATTCCAACTGCTACATTGTCATACGGATCCAGAAGGTTTGTAGCACCGACTTTTTTCATTCTTGCCTTGTGCCATTGCTTTTGAACTTGCATCAAACCATAAGCCTTGCCATTATCTCCCATTATTTGGGTTTGGAAATGGCTCTCGGTCCTAATACACCCCATAACAACGTTAGTGCTTATGCCATACGACTTACACTTTTTATCAATATAAGTTTGAAACCTTGCACTTAAAGGAATATTGGTATATAATTTAGTTGTTGTTTTATTTTGTTGTTTGCTAGTGGGTTTCTTTGTAGGCTCACTAGCATTATTTTTTTTACTAACTACAGGTTTCTTTGTAGGTTCTACTGTAGGTGTTATTGTTGGTTCTTCTGTCATATCAATAACCCTAGTTAACTTTCTGAATCCATCTTCTGTTTCTATGCATCTAACAGAATCATCTTGAATAACTACAGGTGCTTGCGTTTGAACTGAGTTTGCTAACACATTCTTGCATTCTTTATCCTTTTGGTTTACAGTTACGCAAGCTAATCCGTATGCCCACAGCACTCCACTTGTTAAAAGTTTTTTCTTATTCATCCTAATCCTCCTTTGAAATATCATTAAATTTCTTAAAAGCTATCAAACCTATTGCAGTAACTATTGCTCCTAATGCATATCCTTGTCCGAACATCTAATTCACTCCTTTCCTTATTAGTTCTAAATCTGAAGGTTTCCAGGCAAACGGATTATTCATAAGTAACAGCCCATATCCGACTTCAAATTGAACTTCAAATTCCTTACCCCTATATTCAAGTTGTTCTTCTACAACTCCCATACCATACTCTAAATCTTCTCTAACTCTTACTAAATCTCCTTTTTGAATGTGCATCATATTAACACTCCTTTTGATTATTGGTAATTGTTAACTACTTTCATTTCCTCATTGATTAACTTATTTAAGTAATTCTCATACTTATCTAAATCAATATAGATATTCTTTTTTGGAGTACTCTTATTTAATATTGCTCCAGCCATCTTTGCCTCTGCTAACACTGTCATAACTGGTTTCTTCATCATATTTGCTAGTACATTTAAAGTTGCTTCTCTTCTTTCTTTTTCCATAAATCATTTCTCCTTTACTTGTATATTTTTTGCCCCTATTGACTTCAAATACTGAACATTTAACTTAATTCTCATTTCTTCTTGTTCTTTTTCACTTAAACTATCCCAATCCATATAATCTCTTTCATCATCTATACTCTCTACTTTTGCTATAAATACTCTAGTCTTTAACATACTTACCACCTAAAATCCTTTATACACTGTATGTTATTGTTGCTTGTCTGTATTTCTAAAGTAGATATAACCGACTTTAGAATGCTATGTTTAAGGGTGTCGCGTTTTGCTACCCCCATCCCAATGCACCAAATCAGTGCATCAGATTACATTTCTAATCTGCAAATAACTCCATTTGTGAGTTACAGTTTTTAATAAGTATCTTTGTATTGTTGCAAGGTTGCCAGTTCTCTATGTAATTCTTAGCATCTTCAAATTTAAGTCTTGGTGTATTAACTCTTGCATTAACTTTGAAATAGTTCTTGTAATCTCTGTTGCACTCTGCGAATACTTTCTTTCCTATTTCCTTGTAAGCATTGCTATCTTTACCACCTAACACTTCAATAACTGTTCTACTAACTAAGTTGTTTAATACTTGTTGTTGCTCATAATCAATATTCATTGTGTTCTCTAACTTCTCAACTCTACCTTCAAAAGCAGTTATTCTTTTGTCCTGCATTATGATTGCTTTTAATTCATCTGATACTCCATCAAGTAAATTCTCTTGAATAGCAGTTTTCATTTCTGCAAATCTCTTTACATATTTAGCAGTAAAAATTACACCCTTTTCTCCAGTAAACTTATTTGCTAGGAAATCACATCCCATTTTTGTTACTTTGTAGCATTTTCTTGGTTCTCCTTTTGTGTCTACATAACTGCTTTCTTGGAAATAATCAACCAAAGCCAAATGGCTTTCGTTAAGAATTTGAATATAACCCTTTCTATCTTTTCTACCCTCTAACTTTCTTAAAATGTCACAATGTTGTACTCCCATCATTTCTGCGATTTCTAAAGTTGTAATTGTTTGTTCTAACATCATAGTTAATTCATCCTTTCTTTTAATTTGATTTCTGTGATATAATCTCCATATCTTTGTAAGATTGGAGGTGTAGTAATGAAAAATTTTGATGATTTTAGAGAATACGTACATCAAAACAGTTCAACAATTCATTCTTCTATACATCAAAAAGTTATTGAAGCTGAATCTAAACATAACTTTAAAGATGTTGGAGAAGAACACGAATTCAACCGTCGTGCTTGGGTTGAAATTGGTGTATTAGAAATGCTCGAACATTACCATAATTGGCTAAATTCATAAAACAGATGGTAATGTTTTTGTTTTCGCTTCTCTGTAAGATTTTTCCTTGCTTGCGATTTGTTCTAAATTCTTGTTCATTTCTGCAAGTAAGGAATTTTGCTCTCTAATGAGTTCTAATAATTCTCTTGTTCTTCTTGTATCTTCCATATTGCTCTCCTTTCTAAAAGTCAAATATTTTGGACTTCGTAGTCAAAAAAATATTTTGGTATATCTTCAATATTCAATCCTAACAGTTGAATAACATTAAGTATTTCATCTTGTTTCCATCTTAATTTATTAGATAACTTATAGGATAGAGTGCGTTCTGAACAATGTAATTGCTTACATAGTTCTTGTTGTGTACCAAAAACTTCTTTTATCTTACCACGCAACTTGTTGTAGTTGTATTTCATTATGACACCACCTTTCTGATGTATTTTTCAATGTCCAATGTTTTGGACTAACTATATAATAACATGACTGTAAAATATTGTCAATAAAAAAGTTCAATTTTTTTTACTTTTTTTAAGTTTTATATTTCCTTTTTATCAAAAATGTGCTATATTAAAGCAAGAATAAATAAATAGTAAACATTAAAAAGGTGAATTTATGAATACAATAAAGAAAGCAAATAATACTTCTATCAGATTAAAAGAATATATGAATAAGAATAATATGAAGCAAGTAGATATTCTTAATAAAGCTGAACCGTATTGTAAGCAATATAATGTAAAGCTAACTAAACAAGACCTAAGTCAATATGTATCTGGTAAAACAGAACCTAATCAAGATAAATTAGCAATTTTAAGTATGGCTCTTAATGTTGACATTACTTGGCTTATGGGTTTTGATGTTCCAATGAATAAAAAATCTGATACCAGTACAAATGAAATATTGACTTTAATAGAATCACTTAGTTCTAGTCAACAAGAAAATGTGATTGATTATATTCAGTTTTTAAAGAGTCAGTCAAAGAAAGATTAATTATATAGGCTTTAAGTCTTTCTTTGTCAAAATCTGATAACTGTTCAATTATAATCTGTAAATCATTTTTACTCATTTTTATACCCTTTCATACTTTTTCAAACATTTGTTCGGTTACTGTGATATTAGTATACTCTTGCTTACATAAATTGTCAATATCTTAATTTATTTCAAGTTTTTTGATGATTTTATTGAAGTTTTTGTTAATTTATGGTAACATAGCAAAGGAATTTTAACTAAAGAAAGGGAGAAGAAAACAAAATGAACTTTTTAAAGAAAATTAAAGATTGGATTTTATTACCAACCAATGGGAAAACTACAAAGGTATGTAAGCATTGCAAGTCTGAAATAGATATTTATGCTAAGATATGCCCTAATTGTAGAAAGAAACAACCTAGTAGAGTTAAAAGGATAATTCTTGTAATCTTTATATCAATGGTTTTATTATCAATGTGCAGTAATGGAAGTGGTGAAACAACTAAAACTAAAGATACTGATAAAAAAGTTGAAACTACTAAAGCACCAAAGCGAGAAAAGAAAGATAAAAAGGAAGAAACTCCAAATCCTACTAAGAAAGCTAAGACAAAAGCTGAATTAGAGAAAGAAAAGAATGAATTTATTAAATCTTGTAAAACTGCTAAATACAAAGACTTAATGAGAAATCCTGATGATTACAAAGGTGATAAATTCAAAGTCAAAGGAAAAATAGAACAAACTATAGATGGTGGTTTCTTAGATAATACTAAATACTACAGAGTTCTTGTAGATGTAGATGGCGATGGATATTATATAGATGATGTAGAATATTACGTCGCAGATAAAAGAATTGATAAGAAACCTAAGTTATTAGATGATGATGTTATTGAATTATTTGGTACATTTAAAGGAACTGAAAAATTAACTAGAGTTTTAGGTAATTCAGATGAAATTCCAAAAATTGAAATGAAATATGTAAAACTAATTTCAGAATAAATAAATTCAACAAAGCCTATGCATAATTAGTGTGTAGGCTTTTATAATATAATGAGGAGTGATAATATGAAAACAGCAGTAGCTTATATTCGTGTATCAACTGATAGTCAAGATGAATATAGTCCAGATGCACAAAAAAGACTTATAAAAGAATATGCTAAAAATAACAATATGCTACTAACAGATGTATTTGAGGATATTGGTATAAGTGGAACTAAGGCAAGTAAAAGACCACAATTTCAAGAAATGATTGCATTGTCAAAACAAAAAGATTGTCCTTTTGATACAATTCTAGTTTGGAAATTTAGCCGATTTGCAAGAAACCAAGAAGAAAGTATTGTTTATAAATCTATGCTTAAGAAAAATGGTATAGATGTAATTAGTGTGTCTGAACCTATGCCTAACGATGTATATGGTGGACTTATCGAACGTATTATAGAATGGATGGATGAATACTACTCTATCAGATTATCAGAAGAAGTAAAACGTGGTATGACGCAAAAAGCTATGTTAGGACAAAGAAATGGTGGTTATATATTAGGATATCATGTAAAAGATGGTAAACTTACTATTAATGAAGAAGAAAGTAAAATAATAAAATATATATTCAATGCTTATGCTGTCGAAAAAACATCTATGCTTGAAATTGCTAAGAATGTTAATCAAATGGGTTATAGAACTCAACGTGGTAATTTATTTGAAAATAGAACAATTAAATATATTCTTCAAAATGTTACTTATGCAGGTCACACTCGTTGGAGCAAAGAGAAAAGGAAAAACTATAGAATAAGAATTAATGATAAAGATGAAGATGTAATATTTGTTAAGAATACACACGAACCAATTATAGAGCAAGAATTATTTGATATAGTACAACAAAGATTACAAACTAACCATAGAAAAGCATATAATCGTTCAACTCCTACTGATAATTGGGTAAAAGGAATTATTAAATGTTCTAATTGTGGTGCTACTTTAGCATCTAGTGGTCGTGCTAATTTTCTACAATGTTATAGATACTCAAAAGGAGTCTGCAATCAATCTCATATGTTAAAAGTTGATATAGCAAAAGAAACTATAATTAATCAACTTAAGGAACTAACATCAGATGTAGAACTTGAATACACTATAATAGATGATACTGATAATAATATAAATGAACTTGAAGAAATTGAAAAAGCTATTAAATCACTAGACACTAAAGAAAAAAGAATTAAAGATGCTTATATGAATGGTATTGATACTATTGATGAATATAAATCTAATAAAGAATTATTAATAAAAGAACGTGAAGAATTACAAGAACGATATGAAAAATGTCAAACTAAAGTAAATGCTAATGATAATGATACAAATATGAGAAATAATATCAAATCAGTATATGATATTTTAGTTAGTAATTCCACAACAGAACTCGAAAAAAAGGAAGCTATCAACAGTATATGTGATAAAATTGTTTATAACAAATCTGAAAAAAGTCTAGATTTCTATCTTTGCTATCATAAAAGCAATATCTAAAAACCCTTTATTTATAAGGGTTTCAGCAATTGTATAACCTTTTACAGTTCAGTCCTCCAAATTGACTGATTATAACTTTAGCCATCATAGGATTATTTTCTTTTATATTTACAGGATGCTGTAATCTTTTTTCATAATTCCACATATACTAACACACTCCTTCCCAAGGCCATGGGCTATTAACCCAGCTCCAATAATTATCAACATCAACATCATAGGCAGAAAGAGGACCATAATTCTTAGTATATTCATCCCAAGCTACTTTTCTTATTTCTCTATAGTCTTTATAAGCTTGTAAAGCCTCATTATCACAAGGATGTGTATCCAAATATAACTTTATATCATCTAATGCAAAGCTTACTTGTGTAATAATGGACATTAAATCTTCCTTATTATTAATATTATATTTTCTATCCATAGCTACCTCCTACCTCTAAAATTACATCCATAAAAGGGTAAAACTAAATCTGCAAAAATAGTTCCATGTTCCGTTCCATCTTTTGGACACATAACATTTTCCCATTTTTGCCAAGGAACATAGGCAATAGCTAACGGTAATTCGTCTAAGCATTGACAATTCTGTTTATAAGGTTCTGTTTTACAAGAATTACACATATTATTCTTATTATAAACCATATCAAACTCCTAATTTATTTTTTATATATATTATGAAAGATAATCTAAATTGTTACTTATGAGAACAAAGAGTCGCTTGCGACTCTTTCGCACGCGAGTGGGAACGCAGTTGCGAACAGAGTAATTTCCTATGGAATAAATAATAGGCAGTTCAACAACTGAACTGCCTAAATATTAATCTTCATTTATTTTTTTAACTATATCATCTATAGAATTCTTGAACTCTTCTTCTGATGAATTCTCAAATATAAGGATATCATCTACACATGTAGGATCATTAATTTCTTCAGGTCTTTCAAAATTACATCCTGAGATATATTCATCCCAATTCTCAAGTTTCCAAGAATCTCTATCTGAATTTCTGTTTATCATACGTTGATGACATACTTCAATATCTGTCTCAACCCATATAATAACAAGCTCTGCACCTTTTTCTTGCACCTTAGCTTTTAAACCACGCATATATTCTTTATCTCTAATTTCTCTAGTAAATGGTGCATTAATCAATACTTTACTATCATAATCTAATGCTTCTAATGCTAAATCAACAATAACATCATACTCATAATTACGAATATGCTTTTCAAAGAAGTCTGAACTTCTATTGTACTCTTCATTAGCAACAACAAATATTTGCTTAGATAAACCAATAAGTGTATCTTTGTCCAAATACACAATATGATCCAATGCTTTTGATATCTGTTTTGAAACAAATGTCTTACCACATGCAGGTGGTGACGTTACTAAAATTAATTTCTTCAAGAAACTGCACATCCCTTCAATATTCTACCACTAAAACTATCAATTTCTATTAATGTAAAAACAAAAGAATCTTAAAAAACTACCTCAACTTAAAATTCTCTTTTATATATAATTTTGCCTAACGGATTTCATTATATCACATAAATTTGCAAAATGCACACTTTTTTTAGCTAAAGTTAATTTTTTATCATACTTTTATCTTTCTTTTATATTTTTTAGCCAAATCATATAGATATTTAAAAATCACTTCTCCTAGTAAAGGACAAGTAGTTCTTACTTTTATGCTTAACACAGGTGTAGATACAATTAAATATACACTATGTAATTCTAAGAAAAAGGCACTAAAAGTACAGGCATCTAAAGGATTATCATCCATTGCATGGAATTATTGTGTCTAAAAAAATTTCAAAACACATTATATATTAGTTTCTCAAATTCGCAATATTCAGACAATAATACTATTACTTCTTTTTCTTGTATATTGATTTTCGTAGTACTATTTTCCTAATAACCTTTTGAATATTATAAGTACAACTAATAAATAATCCTATAATTTCGTAATTTCGCCATCCATTTCACAATACATTCACAATTATCTATTGTACTATATATATGACTTTCTCAAAAGCAAAACACAATATCTAGTAGACAAATATAAAAAATGATGATATAATTAGTCTTGTGAAAGGGATATAGAATAATTTGTAATATAATTCCAGTATTTAACAAATATCACAATGAACTATATGTTGTAAACTAGATTTTATATTTACTAATCCCATATTACAACTTTTTTATATAAAATAAAATAATAAAAAATTAACATTTAAGGAGAGCAAAAATATGAAAGTAATTAAACGTGATGGTTCAACAGTACAATATGATCGTAGTAAGATAGCCGTAGCTATCAAAAAGGCAAATGCAGAAGTTGAAACATGTGAACAGGTTGATGATAATGTAATAGACTCAATTATTGAATCTATAGAGGGAAAAGGACGCCAAAGAATGTTGGTTGAAGATATCCAAGACATTATCGAGCAAAAATTAATGGCTGAGGAGAAATTTGCTCTAGCAAAAAAATACATAATATATCGTTACTCAAGAGAACTTGTACGTAAGGCAAATACAACAGATGAATCAATTCTAAGTCTTATTCAAAACAGCAATAAAGATGTTATGGAAGAAAATTCAAATAAAAATGCTGTTGTTGCTTCAACTCAAAGAGACTTAATTGCTGGTGAAGTATCAAAAGACTTAACAAAACGTCTACTTCTTCCAGAAAAAATTTCAAAAGCTCATGAAGAAGGTGCAATACACTTCCATGATGCAGACTATTTCTTACAACCTATATTTAACTGCTGTTTAATTAACATCAAAGATATATTAGACAATGGTACTGTAATGAATGGTAAATTAATTGAAAGCCCTAAGAGTTTCCAAGTTGCATGTACAGTTATGACACAAGTTATTGCTGCTGTTGCAAGTAGCCAATATGGTGGTCAATCAGTTGATATTAGACATTTAGGTAAATACCTACGTAAAAGTTACAACAAATTCTTCAATGCTTTAAATAAAAAATATAGAGGTAAAGTGGATGATGCTACACTTAAGAGTATGGCTATGGATCGTCTCCGTGATGAATTAAAATCTGGTGTACAAACTATTCAATACCAAATCAACACTCTTATGACTACAAATGGTCAATCTCCATTTGTTACATTATTCTTATACCTAGATAAAGATGATGAATATATCGAAGAGAATGCTTTAATTATAGAAGAAATACTTCGTCAACGTTATGAAGGAATCAAGAATGAAAAAGGTGTATATGTTACTCCTGCATTCCCTAAATTAATATATGTTCTAGATGAAAATAACTGCTTAAAAGGTGGTAAATATGACTACATCACTAAGCTAGCTGTTAAATGTTCATCTAAGAGATTATATCCTGACTATATTTCAGCTAAGAAGATGCGTGAAAATTATGAAGGTAATGTATTTAGCTGTATGGGATGTAGAAGTTTCTTAGCTCCTTGGAAAGATGAAAATGGCGAATATAAATTTGAAGGTCGTTTCAACCAAGGTGTTGTAAGTCTTAACTTACCTCAGATTGCTATACTTGCAAAAGGTAATGAAGAAAAATTCTGGTCACTATTAGATGAAAGACTTGAGCTTTGCTTTGAAGCACTTATGTATAGACATAATTCACTTAAGGGTGTTTCATCAGATGTAAGCCCAATTCATTGGCAATATGGTGCAATAGCAAGACTTGATAAAGGTGAAAAGATAGACAAATTATTATATGGTGGTTACTCTTCTATCTCACTTGGTTACATCGGTGTATATGAAACAACAAAACTTATGCGTGGTGTAAGTCACACTACTCCAGAAGGCGAAGAATTTGCTCTTAAATTAATGAACAAATTACGTGAGACTACAGATAGATGGAAAGATGAAACTAATATTGGTTTCGCACTTTATGGAACACCAGCAGAGTCATTATGCTACAGATTTGCAAGAATTGATAAAGAACGTTTTGGTACAATTAAGGATGTAACTGATAAAGGTTACTATACTAACTCTTACCATGTTGATGTTAGAGAAAAAATTGATGCATTTGATAAATTTAAATTTGAAAGTCAATTCCAAACAATTTCATCAGGTGGTGCTATCTCTTATATTGAGATTCCAAATATGCGTCACAACTTAGAGGCACTTGAAACAATGGTTAAATTCATATATGATAACATCCAATATGCTGAATTCAACACTAAATCAGATTACTGTCATGTATGTGGATTTGATGGAGAAATCAAAATAAATGATGACCTTGAATGGGAATGTCCAAACTGTGGAAACAAAGATCACAGCAAAATGAACGTAACTAGAAGAACTTGTGGCTACTTAGGAGAAAACTTCTGGAACGTTGGAAAGACAAAAGAAATTAATTCAAGAGTATTGCATATATAATATAAATACAGGAGCTTGTCTAATGACAAACTCCTGTATTATTATGTTTTATTTTTTATCTTTATCTTCTTTCTTTTCTTCCTTTTTATCACTTGTCTTATCTAACTTTTGGCATTTAAAACTAACCTTATTTTCATTACTGTCATATTTTACTGTAACTTTCATATGCTCATCTGTATATTCAACATTATCTGAAAAATCATCTTTATCTTTCTTTTTAGGGATCAAACACTTATCTTCAAATGAATACACGCCATCTTTTTCGGTTAATACCTTTTTAATATCTCTTACTTCTCCCCAAAGAATTGTGTAAATCCTTTCGAAGAAATAAGTAAACTTATTAAATTCATCTGTATAAAACTCGCCGTATGCATAAGTTTTACCTTTTTCACAATACTCATGATAAACATCTGCTGGAGCAAACAAATTATTAAATCCAAAATTTTCAAATATCTCCGATTTCCACTCAAGATAAAATTTGTATGGTTCCATAGTAGCTTTAGGTTTAGTAGTTTCCTCTTCTTTCTTACACGCACTCATACTACCAAGCATAATAATAATACCTATAAATATACATATTCTAGCTAAATTTTTCCTCATTTCTACCTCCATATGATGTCATTTTAGACCCTCTCTTACCTAAAACATAATAGTTTTCTATATATAAGTCAAAAACAATACTTCATATTTTATAAATTTAAACTCAATAAAACTTTAATTTTACAAAACATGGTGTTATAATGTTCATAAATATTTATCGACAAAGGAGAAAAAAAATGAACTATGCAGATATAAAACAATATGATGTAGCAAATGGACCTGGTGTTCGTGTTTCTCTTTTTGTAAGTGGATGTACACACCATTGTAAAAACTGTTTCAATAAAGTAGCATGGGATTTTAATTATGGCAAACCTTTTACAGAAGAAACTATTAATACAATAATTAATTATTGTAAAGATGAATACGTAGAAGGCTTAACTATACTTGGTGGAGAACCCTTTGAACCAATTAATCAAAAGGGAATACTTCCTCTAGTAAAAAGATTCAAAGAAACTTATCCAGAGAAATCCTTATGGGTATTTACAGGCTATGATTTTGAAGAAGACTTACTAGATAAAATGTACAATAACTATCCAGAGACAAAACAATTATTATCTTACATTGATATAATTGTTGATGGAAAATTTATCGAAGATCTAAAGAACAGTAATTTACGTTTCAAAGGTTCATCTAATCAACGTACAATTATGGTAAAAGAAACAATGAAAACAGGTAAACTTACTTTATGGGATGATACAATTCATACAGAGTTCGATATAACAACTTAATAACTTATGAATCTAGGATTTATAAGTTAAATTACATTATTTGGAGGTTTATATTACATGATATCAGAAACTATTAATATAAAAAAATTAGATGACAAGGCTGTTATTCCAACTTATGGTTCAGAATTCTCAGCTGGTGCAGATTTATATGCGCTTTTAGACGCACCAATTAGCTTTGAGCCGGGCGAAACAATACTTATCCATACTGGAATAGCTATGGAGATTCCTATTGGCTATGCAGGCCTAATATATGCACGTAGTGGACTTGCCTCAAAGAAGGGTCTAGCTCCTGCCAACAAAGTCGGTGTAGTAGATGCTGATTATAGAGGTGAAATTATGGTTGCACTACATAACCATAATACAGTTCCGGTAAGTATAGAACCAGGTGAAAGAATAGCGCAACTTGTAATAACGCCTTTCTTAAAAGGAATATTTAACCCAGTTGATGAATTATCAGAGACAGTACGCGGCAAAGGTGGATTTGGTTCAACTGGTAAACTATAGAAAGCATAATTAATGCCTAATATTATAGAACCTAGGAAATACAACATAATCTTCTATTAAATTTTAAAAAATACTAGCTAGGTCTAAAGCTTAGCTAGTATCTTTTTTACATCCTTAACTTTTATATCTGATTTATTTACCTTAATAGACACTACCAGATTATCCAATTGAAATATCTCATTAGCCAATCGTGTTATATCATCGCATGTTACCTTCTTATATAACTCTTTTCTACTGTTAATATCTAAAAAGTCTTGTTCTAATATGTGTCCTTCATATCCCATAATCCAATTTAATTTCTCTGGTTCATCCAAGTCCATATCTCCATTATCAACATAATTAGGTTTAACAAATTGTAGTTCTTCGCCAACCCCTTTTTTCAATCTCTTAAGTAATTTAACAACTCTGTCTATAGATTTAAGTAAATTCTTCTCATCAATCTCATATGAAAAATACATATTTCCTATATTACTATACTGTTCAATTGCTGAAGAATAACTATATACATATCCCGTCTTTTCAGATAATTCCTCATGTATTTTCGAACACTCTCCATCAAACAATATATCATATAATAAGTCTATATGAGACTTAGATATTGTCTCTGCATCATAATCAAAGGAATATCTTATACTACAATAATCTCCCTTCTTTATCTTAACCTTACCATTTCTATGATAAAAACTCTCTGGAACAGGAGCTCTATTATCTTTTATTTGTTCTTCTTCTCTTAACTTATATTTTCCAACTTTATCTGAAAGCTCAGCAATATTATCATCATTTATAGCACCTGTTACATATATAAATATATTATTAGCCGTCAATATCTCCTTAGCGTACTCTCTCACTCTCTCCATAGTGATATTAGAAAGTGTAGATTTCTTACCTGCTATAGACTTCTCTAGACAAGTATCCTTCCATACCATCTTCTGAGCCATATAATCTATAGACTTCTTCTCATCATCTTCCCTTATCTCCGATTTAATACGTTTACACTCAATATTATATTCTTCTTTTGAGATATCTATATCATCAAAAACTTTGGATATAATATCTGCACATTCTGAGAAATGTTCCTTGGCTGCAATTATCTTTATTTCAACAAATTCCTTAAAGGTACATCCATTAAAATATGCTCCCATCTTATCTAGCCTTTGTTTCATTTCTCCACCAAGTACTCTATTAATATTTCTAAAAATCATATGCTCCCAACAATGTGTTATACCTATCTCATTGTTAGCCTCATATAAAATCCCTGCCTTAACATATAATGTAAGGCAAAATCTATGTAATGCCTCATTTTCATAATAAAAAATAGGCACATTATTATCTGCTATTACCTTTTTTTCCACGAAAATACTCCTTTTCTTTCGATAAAAACCCTAAAATCATATATATATTGGAATATTATACCTTATTTTTCCATATAACACAACTAATTTACTATTTCATTTTTAATGATAAATGACGATTCCATAGATAGTGTATTATTTATACAAAATGCACAATTATTAATGGATTTTATTTACAATTTTTAGTGGAAACTAACTGTAAAATGTTGCATATATCTTCCATTTATGATAAAATAATAATATGCTATAAAATAATTGATGGGGAAGGCTGTGTGGGGAATGGTTAAACGTATTGTTTTATGGAAAATAAAAGACGATCAGAATAAACAGGCTAACCTAAACCTATTGAGGGAAGGATTACTTAGCTTAAATAATAAAATAAACGACATGATATCTCTAGAAGTGGGTCTTAATTACAGTGCTTCAGACTTCGATATCGTTTTTATTGTTGCGTTTAATGAGCCTTTTATGTTAAAACAATTCCAATGCCATCCAGAATGCGTTAAAGTATTCCAGCTTGCCGAATCAGTTTCTATAAATATGGTTTCTTGTGATTATATGGCTGATGTTATAAATAATACTTCTTCAAGTATGCCTAACACTATGCCAGTTGCAAATAATGCTAATAAAGCATTTTCTAATCCAAATTCAGTATTTAACAATAATAATAACAGTATAAATAACGCCAAGAGAGATACATTAGCTACTTCTGCTAACACTAATGACTCAGCATTTTCTCTACCTTATGGCGGCAATAAAAATGCTGAAAACGCACCTATTGGATTTAACCAAAATCAGGCTCCAAATCAAGGTGCTTATAATGGATTTGGCAATATGTCACAATCAAAAAATGGTGGAGTAAACTTTACTGTTTCAGAGGATGTAAGTCAAATTAAATTCTCAAAGAACCAAGATAATGGATTTGGTAATTCACAAAACAGTGAAGCTTGGAAATGTACTAAGTGTGGAAAAACTAACTCTGCCTTCATAAATATGTGTAGCTGTGGAAAAAGAAGACCAATGGATAATATGCCTGCTATATCTGGCATGAATCCAAATAATATAGATAAACGTATATTACAATCACCACAAGACTCAATGATGTTAAATACAGGCATTGTTCCAAAGATGCCATCTAATAATCCTATGGGAACAAATAATCCTATGAATAATGGCTCTATGAACAACGGATCTATGTTTAATTCACCTATGGGGAACAGTCCTATGGGTAAAAATCCTATGAATAATAGTTCAATGAATAATAATAACAGTGGAACATGGACTTGTCCATCCTGTGGTAAATCAAACAATAATATGATGAAAATATGTATATGCGGACATCGCAAAGTTGAAGGTAACTCAAGTGTCGGAATTCCCGCATATAATGGACCAAATAATAATGCTAATGATAACCATCAAAACATTAATTTGAATAAGCCTATGATGATGTCAATGTCAAAAAATTTAGGTGCTAGTAATGTAAACTCACCTAATAATAATGACTTTTTCAATAGTTTTGGAAATGGTAATAATAGCAAGAATAACGGTGGTAACAATTCAATGAATAGAGGACCTATGGGTAATCCACCAATTGGTAATTCTCCTATAAATAATCGACCAATGGGTAATCCACCAATGGGTAATTCTCCTATAAATAATCGACCAAATATGATGGGAGGCGGCAACAATCGTCCTACCCCACCACCAAATGGAATGAATATGCAGCCAAACAACATGGGGAATCCTATGATAAATAACAGAATGGGTAATCCACCTTTTGGCGGTGGAAATAGACCTACACCATCTCCAAATAATAAAAATATGTCAGGAAGCTTACCTCCTGACTCTTGGAAATGTCCTCGCTGTGGAAAAGTATTAGGAAACTTCGTAGGACAATGTATATGTGGACAGAGAAAACCCTCAAGAACAAATATGCATTTTAATTAAATAGAGATAGCTAGTAATCCATACTAGCTATCTTATTTTTATTCATCTAACTTAATTTCTTCCATCTTCTGTTGCTTAATATCTGCATTAAATGCTACAACCTTATCATCATCTAACACTATGTCTTCTATCGCCATTTCTGGAATTGTAATTTCTAATTCTTGATTATCCTCAACTGTCTTCTCTTCAACTACCTCTTCAACTGGCTTTTCTTCTGTCTTCTCTTCAACTACTTCTTCCACTGGCTTTTCCTCTGGCTTCTCTTCGACTGCTAGAGCCTCCTCAGCCTTCTTACTCTCAGCTTCTTTCTTTGCTAACTCCATAGCCGCTCTTAATTCAGCTTCCTTCTCTGCCTTAGACTTACGACCTCTCTTCTTTCTAACAGGTGCTGCCTCTACTGACTCATCTTTATTTTCTCCTGCAGTCTCTGCCTTAGCTTCCTCTTCCGATTTCTTAGTCTTAGTCGCTCTCTTTCTGGTAGTCTTCTTAGCAGGTTTCTCCTCTGCTACAGTCTGTACTGCATCAACCTTCTTTTCAAGCTGTTCTAAACAATCCTTCAACACATCTATCTGTGCTTTTGACAATACTCTCTCATTTTCCATTAAATCTTTAATATTAAGTGCCAAAGCATCTACACCATCATTAAATCTATTTAATATACCATTCATAGTCTCTAATTGTATTGAAAGTTCATTATATTTTTCACTCTGTCTTACTACAGTATTGTTAAGATTATCAGAAACTATTTCCATAAAATTCTCAGATATTTTCTCTGTATTTTGCATTTGAAGCTGTTGTAAATATAAAATATTATTTGCCATATCATTCTTAGCACAAGGAACGACAAATTTATAAAAATCACTTATAAATAAACTACACTCGCATCTCATATTAGCTAAAATATTCTTATATATAAGCAAAAACATACCTGATAAGAAACATGTATATCCTAAAATAATTAATGCTGGTTCAATACAAGCATCTAATAGACTATGCACATCATATGACATGTAATTTGTTGAAAATAATAATGAAAACAGTATACCCACAATACCTATAATGCATATAACTTTAGGCATGCTATCAAGTAAAGTCTTCCTTACCTTTACAAACAAATTATCTTCATTAATATAGTCTTTAATATCTGCCTGACAATATATAGAGCCCTCATCTTCTAATCTGCTCATTTCCTTCTTAAAATTATTTAATTCACTATCTAATATTGAATTCTTAAATGCGAACTGCTCTCCAGATAAAGCTTCCCAGACATACTCCGGATCTTGTACATGCAAGTTTAATATTTTCTTTCTTACTTTCTTAAAAGCTCCTGTCATATCTGATATTTTATTTAATCCTGAAAAGCACATAACTAAAATTACTAGAGAAATAATAGTTAGCACTGCTAAAGAAATCAATGTTGTAATATTATGACTAGCTGTATATACAACACCAAGATACATACTACTAATACTAATAAACATTACCATATTAGTAAAAACTGTTCCCTTTTTCAAAATAATCCTCTCCTCAATTAAACCTTAACCTGTTGTTTCTTAACTCACTAGACCTATTATAACATCATAATTCTTAACTCGCACTAACTTTATTAATATTTTAGATTTTTTATATTTTATTCATTAATTATCCTCATCTGTGGAATCTGAAAATGTAATAATGAAAGCTGTATCTGTCATATCATTATTATATATTTTTCTTCTGTTATTGTCCTTTGTATCAGCATTTAAAGGACTATTATCAATATTATCCACCCTAGTTGTACTTGATATATTATCAGTAGGCACATTGTTACTATTTGAAATAGAATTAACAGGCGCATTATTAACATTTGTATTAATAGGTTGCTTATTAATATTAGTATTCATAGGCTTATTGTTAACATTTGTATTAACAGGTTCCTTTTTATTATTTTGGCTATCCATCATACTATTAACGGATTTCCTTAAACTATTTTCATCAAAACTGTCATTATCATTACATTCCTTGCTACTTTTAAATATTTTAAATAAAATTACAATAACAATGATAGCAAGTAAAGCGATTATAATTCCCCTACTCTGCTCGTCTAATTCTTTAAAAGACTTAGCTAAATAAGTCGGTATATGATCTTTTTCTCGTAATAAACCACTAAAGAATAGTCCTAATCTATCTAATATATTATTACTATCTTCCTCTTCTACTTCCTCTTCTTGTATTGGAGTAATCTCTGTGCTGCCTTCCTCAACAATCTCACTTATCTTTACATCATCTTTTTTATCAAAATCAGCACCTGATGTAGGATGCTTTGATGTAAATTCTTTTGCTAAAAATTGCTCATCCCTCTTATGCGAATCATCAAAAGATCTACTTCCTTTTAAGAAATACTCATAGCTTACCTCTTTATTTGTCCCACTACCATTAAGATATACCGGGTCATCCCAAGTAACATCTACGTTATACCATACTCCACCTATTTTTACTATGTTCCAGCCATGAGGTCCTGTATCTTTTGAGCTAATCCCTGTACCAGTAATATATCTACTCTTTATACCTGCTTCAGCTAATAACTTATAAAATAATAAGCTATATCCCTGACATGTAGACGAACCCTCTTTAATTGCACAATACGCATTCTCATTTTTCAAAGAAACATCATATTCAACATTCTCAACTATATAATCATGTAACACTTTTATTCTCTCATAAACACTATCAATATTTTCAATATTACATTTTTTTATTATATCTGCAACACGTAAATTAACATACTGAAGCTCTCCTAATGACTCCCTCCAAGTAATATTAATAGTGAACTGAGCACTCGAACCTGAGCCATACTTCATTCCTGTCTTTATATAACTAATGTTATGGACCATATAATCAAAATCATCTGATGTTCTTACATCATCTAATGTTCCAATATAATTTAAAAATTCTTCATTTTTGAAACTTTGAAATATGCTCTTATAATCTTTTCCATAATAATCAATAACTATTTTCTCTTTCCTTTCAAGCATATCCTTATATACAATTTGTCTAAACTCAGTTAAGTTCTTAGCCTTTTGGTCATCACCATCAGCATATACATTTTCACTCTTCAAAATGCATACGCTCATAATAAATACTATATAAAACATTAGCCACTTTAACTTCTTCATATAATTATGACACCTCATTTGTCTCAACCGTCTGAGCCTGCTCCCTAATAGCCTGTGCTTGCTCACTAGTCACTATTTTATCATCTATATATTCTACAGCAATAACCTTGCCTTTATTCTCTTCTTCAATAATATCTTCATTTTCAATAAGTTCTTCAACTTCTACCGTAATTGCCTCTTCATTACTCTTATCCTCCACTACACCTGACCTTATATTTAGTTTATATATTTCTTCAGTTGCTAACATAATCTTAACAACACTAGAATTATCTTGAGGATATATATAATACCTCTTATCATCTATTAGTAATTCTATAAAGGGTCCTTTTCCTTTATAATCAAATCCCAAATAACACGAATACATCTCGCTAGACGATTTGATTATTTCTTCTTCCTTCCCCCCACCATTATATTTCAAAACAAATCCTTCACTATTATGCCACAAAATACCTGCCTCTGACAAGAGAACTTTATTTTGACTGTTCATTTCTTCAACGCGAACCTTACTTACCAAGCTATATTTTCCTGATATTATCTCTTCCCTAACACAATCCCTCTCATATTCAAACCAATCATGTATTCTAGTATATTCATTATCGTCAAGTATTGCCCTCATATCACCATAATCCGTCATAAACCACTGTTTACCACAAGAGGCACAATATATCTTATCTCCTTTAGACACAATCTTATTCTCTTCAAGACATTGAGGACATTTATATAATACCTTTTCCAAACCCATACATCTATTTTTATTACTTAATGGTATTCTCTGATTTCTCTGCCATGCATAATCATCATACCTAAAATTATCCTCTATTCTTCTATGTAAATCATCTACACTGATTATCTCTATTTCATCCTTATTACATATTTGTATCAACTGGGATTGAATATTATTCCACGACACTGTATTATTCCACATAGGTTTATGTAAATAGCTACCTTGATTATTCAAGATTACAACTGGCACATTCAATTTTTTAAGCATACTAGCTAAATTATCAGATAATATGCCTGTTGCCCCATCAATAGACATATTAACCTCAGGGTATAATACTACAATTTTATTTCTTTTAATAGCTTTCTTTATATCATTAAGCTTTACATCATCCTCACTATACCTATTATTGTACCATCCGCCCATATGGCAAATAAACCACCTATAATTATCTATATCTGCGTCATCACATATATTATAAATAGACTGAGGAAATGTGATTCTCTGAGCAATAAAATAATCCATGATTGAACCATGGGTAGATAATATAACATATGGTGGTTTCAATTTTCCCATATTTATTTTTTCATATTTAAATTTACATTTTCTCGTTATAAAATAACTCTTTATCCATAATACAGGATTAAATATATTTATTCTAGGTACTTTGTTCTTCTTGTACATATATATCCTCCTGTTTAAATAAGCACTATTTAATAACTTGCATCATTAAACAGTGCTTTTATTCATCTAAAAATAATTCTTTAATCTTATATATTACATTCTTAAGTTCTGTGGATTACTTGAACATTTAATCGCTGCTTCCTTAGTAATAGTCCCTTCTCTTACAAGTCGTTCAAGATCAGAATTAAGTGTATGCATACCTACTGCTGCACCTGCTTGCATTGTAGAGTCAAGTTGGTGTGCCTTATCTTGTCTAATTAAGTTACCAACAGCATCATTACCTACTAAGATTTCTGTTGCCGCCACACGTCCGTTTCCCTCTTTTAATGGAATAAGCTGTTGTGAAATAACACCTTTCAAAACACTAGATAACTGTGTTCTGATCTGGTTTTGTGAATGTGGAGGGAAAACGTCTATAATTCTACTGATTGAGTCTGCTGCGGAAACTGTATGTAGTGTTCCAAAAACCAAGTGACCTGTTTCTGCTGCTGTTACTGCAGATGAAATGGTCTCATAGTCACGCATCTCACCTAGTAAGATAATATCAGGATCTTCTCTTAGTGCTGAACGAAGTGCTGCCGCAAAGTCCTTAACATCATTACCAACTTCTCTTTGATGAATTATAGATTTAGCTTCTGTATATACGTACTCAATAGGGTCTTCTATTGTAAGTATATGTTCACTTCTAGTTCTATTAATATAATCAATCATAGCTGCAAGTGTTGTAGATTTACCAGAACCTGTTGGCCCTGTAACTAAAACAAGTCCTCTAGGATTACTTGCAATGTTTGCTAATGTTTTCTGAGGTAAATTCATCTCTTCAAGTTTAGGGATCTTATTTCCCATAATTCTTAGACAGGCAGCTACTTTTCCCTTTTGTCTATAAATATTAACACGGGTACGTGTTCCTTTCTCTGTCTGAAACGCAAAGTCTAGGTCATTACCTTTCTCAAAATATGCTAACTGTTCCTCATTACACATATCCAATATAATTTTCTCTAATTCTTCATCAGTTACGTTCAAATTCATTCTCTTTAACTTACCATACTGTCTACATGTAACACCCTTACCAACAGTCAAATGAATATCAGATACATCATTTTTCTGTGATGAGTGTATAATATCGCTCATATTCATTGCTCTTTACCTCCGTCCATCTTATTCACCCAATACTCTTTCCATATCGACATTTTAATAGAATTCCTTTATAGTTTATTAAAACAAAGGTAACATTTCAGCCGATAATGAAATGTTTATATCTATTGTTTTGACAGTACAAACTCTTCTTTTCATGCCTTTTGGACTGTCAGTTCTAATATTGAATAAAAAAATCAATACAATTTCTATCAAATAAAAAAGATATGACAGAATATACAAATAATCTATCATATCTTTTTTATCATAATTAAAATTATGATAAGTCTATGCAGTCTTTTCCTTATTCTTAGATAAAAATACTAATTTAAGTAAAATAGGAGTTATTATTGTCGTCACAACAACTACTATTACAACTGGACCTAAAAGATCGTCTGAAATCAATCCTTTGACTGCACCTTTACTTGCAACTATAAGAGCAACTTCACCTCTAGATATCATTCCAACACCTATCTGTAGACTTTCCTTAGGTGAATATTTACAAAGCGATGCACCTAAACCACATCCTACCACCTTAGTTAATATAGCAATGATTCCAAGTATTACTGTAAATATTATTAATGTAGTAGTCATTTCCTTTAATTCAACCTTCAAACCTATACTTGCAAAGAATAAAGGTGATAGGTACAAATAAGATAATACCGAAAAACGTGTCTCAATAAAGGATGTTCTTTGTGAGCATGATATCATTAATCCTGCAAAGAAAGCACCTGTAATATCTGCCACTCCAAAACCACTCTCTGCAATATAAGATAATAGTAAGCACATTACAAATACTCCTATTGCATATCTTTGTTTGCCTAATCTTCTCTTACAAAGCCATTTTTTGTATACAAAATATAATACAATTCCTACTACTCCAAGGAATATAAAGAATCCAACAATCTTAGCTAATACTATAAATACATTAACAGAGCTATCTGCTAAGCTCATTACAATTGTCAATGCTATTATTCCTAATATATCATCTATTATGGCTGCTCCTAATATGGCATTACCTGCTGGTGTTTTAAGTTTGCCCATCTCTCTTAATGTTTCAACTGTGATGCTTACGGATGTTGCCGTTAAAATTACACCAAGGAATATGTTTTGTAATAATTCACTACATTGTGCATTAGATACAATCTTGCCTGTAGATGTATAATAATGTCCTACTGCAAATCCTCCAAGTAATGGAACTATTACACCACATAGGGCAATTATAAATGCAGCTTTTCCACTTTTCTTTAGTTCTTTAACGTCTGTTTCTAGTCCTGCACAGAACATTAAAACAATTACACCGATTTCTGCCGTATCTGCGATAAATTCAGTCTCTGTTATAACGTTTAGCATTGCAGGTCCTAACAGTAGTCCTGCTAATAGTGCCCCTACTACTTGTGGCATTTGGAATCTTCTTGTTACTAATCCTAGTATTTTTGTACTGATTAATATCAATGCTAAATCCAGTAAAAACATATATGATGTATCCATGTAAAACCCTCTTTTCTTAATATCAAATAATCATATTGTCCTATTAATCTCTATACAACATAAGCATTATAGTTTAATTCGACTAATTTTTCAAGGGGGTTTAGATTTTTATTTTGGGGATTTTGTTTTAGGGACTTTTTTCTAGCTCTTCTTAATAACTTTAAATATCACATTTTAAATTTTATGTATATCATAATATTTAAAAAAAGTCGTGTTTTATTTAATATACTTTGTATAAGTTATACTCATGTTTAGTTGTTTTCTATGCTTCCTTCAAGAATGCTACATAACCATTCTTAGTTTCATATAAGTCCGCTTTGCTTGTTATTTCCCAAGGTGCATGCATGTTAAGTACTGCAATTCCTGCATCTATTACGTTCATTCCGTATAATGCCATGATGTAAGCGATTGTTCCGCCACCACCGAAGTCTACTTTACCAAGTTCAGCTGTTTGGAATGATACATCGTTATCATCAAGTATTCTTCTGATTTCTGCAAAGTATTCTGCATTAGCATCATTTGAACCTGATTTACCTCTAGCTCCAGTATATTTATTAAATACCATTCCTTTACCAAAGAATGCTGTGTTCTTTTTCTCAAATGCTTCTCCAAAGTTAGGGTCATATGCTGCACTAACATCTGATGAAAGCATCTTTGAATTAGATAAGCATCTTCTATATGTTAAATCATTGTATCCTTCTACTCTATCAATTAATTCTGCAACTGTATTCTCAAAGAATCTTGATTGCATTCCTGTAGCACCTACACTACCTATCTCTTCTTTATCAACTAATAGACAGCAAGTAGTCTTCTCAACTTTGTCTACTTCTAACATAGCTACAAGTGAAGTGTATGCACATACTCTATCATCTTGTCCATAAGCCATAACCATGCTTGAGTCAATTCCACAGTCTCTTGCACGTCCTGCAGGAACTATTTCAAACTCTGCTGATAAGAAGTCTTCTTCTTCAAAACCATATTTATCAGTAAGAAGTTTCATTGCATGAGCTGCAACTTTATCTTTAATCTTCTCTTCCTTCTCATCTTTTGATTCATTCTCATCTTCTTTAAGTGGCATACTTGCAAATAGTAAATCAAGTGCTTCACCTTCTATAACTATAGCAGCTTTCTTCTCTAATTGCTTACCTGATAAATGAATTAATAAATCAGTAATACAGAATACTGGATCGTTATCATCTTCACCAATTACTACGTTAACATTTGTTCCATCTTTCTTAGATACAACACCATGTATAGCTAGTGGTAATGTAACCCATTGATATTTCTTTACGCCACCATAGTAGTGAGTGTCTAGTAGTGCAAATCCTGTATCTTCATATAATGGATTTTGTTTTAAATCTAGTCTTGGTGAATCTATATGTGCACCTAATATAGTCATACCTTCTGATAAAGGCTTAGTTCCTATATTAAATAGTGCTACTGCTTTGTTCATGCATATTGCATAAACTTTATCTCCAGCTTGTAGTTTCTTTCCTGAAGCTATCGCTTCATTTAAGTCTGTATATCCTTTTGCCTTAGCTTGTGCTACTGCTTCTGCTACACATTCTCTTTCTGTTTTTCCTGCATCTAAGAATTGCTTATATCCGTCTGCAAGTTCATTTACTTTTTTAAGAGCTTTTTCATCATATTTGTCCCATGCAAGTTTTCTCTCCATACTCTTATCCTCCTAATGTTTTTTGAATAAATAACTGTGGTAATTTTAAAAATTACCACAGTTATTTATTATAATATATATGACTTTTTTTTACAATATTTTTAGGGTATTTTTCTTGCGATTAGCTGAATTTCTAATGGCATCATCTAACTCGTTTATCATCTCACATACCATATTTTTTGCTAAGTTAGTTGTCATTTCTAACACATCATTAGATAAATCTGCTAAATCCTTCTCACCATTTATTACCTATTTAAAAAATTTTTTTATTTTAGTAGTGTCATTCTCTACAAAATGTTGTATACTATTATACATAAAAAGCACATCCTTTATTATTGATTTCACCAAAAACCAATTTTAACACAAAGGAGTGCTTTTTTCATTTACTTTTTTCCCGAAAATAAAGTTACTCTATTGGACTTTTATTCTAGGGGCTGGTAATTATTCACTAATAGTTACTGTTACTTTGCCTATAGTAGTTTTTGATGTTGTACTTGAAGATAAAATACCATCTAATGATAAGTAAGCATCTATGCTACTTCCTACAATGACAGTTGTATTGTTTTTATATTCGGCAGCTGGATCTTTGCTTTGTAATATATTTCCAGTAATTTCTGTATATTTACTATTTGGAATATATTCTATGCTTGCTGTTACTGGTACATTACTACCTTTATTTGCTACAATTATCTTATCTCCATCTGGAGTGTTATTACTCCATTTTTCATTCAAATCTGACTCACTATACTTAAAATCCATGTCCCCCCAAGTTATGTCGACAGATATAACTTTAGGTACAATCTCAACATGTTTATATTCTGCATAATGACTATTAAATTCACTATCTTTAATAGGTGATAATGCCCCATCCACCGTTGTACTTGCATCTACACGACCATTGACATTACACCTGCCAGTAGTAGAATCAACAGCGATTGCTGACTTACCACCTTTTACATTTAATTTTCCTTCCGTACTTGTTATATTAATTATACTATCAGAATATATTCCATAACTATCATCAACAGTATTACAAACACTTCTTATTGTATTAGTTCCACTTACTAATACGTTAGCCTTACCAACTATATAAATAACTTTATTAGCTGTTGTAACAAAGTTGAATCCATTCAACTCTAATTTGCCATCCTCTGTTACAGAACATCCTGTTGGCCAAGTAGTAGAATTTAATTCCGTTACTGTTGAATCTTTTGAAACCTTATATAATTTATTATTAGTATACTTATAATAATATGTTGGGACTTCTCCTATCTTTATGTACTTATATGATGCTAAGCTATTTATCGAAGGATAATCTATAATATCAGAATGTGTATATGTATCTGCATATACAGTGCTTCCTTCTATAAGTTCTGTAGACATATCTCCACCTTTGTCTAAGATTAATTTATCTACTGCACTTACCCCTATGGCTTTGGCACCACCTTTTGTTACAACTATTCCACCAGTTATAGATATTTCTTCTGCACTTAAACCAGAAGCGTGAGAACTGTTACCACCAGAAGCCGTAACATTTGCGCCATAAATTGCAATAGAACTTCTTGCATATATTCCTTTACCGTTACAACCATGTCCATTAGCTTTAACAGTTGCCCCTTGTATATTTACCTTTCCTTCTATTGCATTTCCATCAGCGTCTGTACCATTTGCTGCTATCGCAGCACAATCTTTATTACCATTCTCATCCCAATTATAAGCATTAACTTCTAGTATACTGGATGAATCACCATAAAATGTTATCTTTCCTGTTGTAGTAATTCCATAAAAACCATCTCCTTCAGCACTATATGACGAACTTATCTTATTTTCCCCCGCTAAACTAATACACACATCACCGTTTTTTATTTCTAAAGCTATAGGAGCTGTAGTAGAAAACTTTACATTATTAAAAGAAAGAAAATAACCTGCGCTGGAAACTAAACCAATTTTTTCTAGGTCTATTATTCCTAATGAACTTATTATTTTATCTACATCTGGTTTTGACTTTCCTTTTATAGAAAAATCACCACTTGATGCATCAAAACATATAGTATAATTTGCCTCCAAAGGAGTTCCTGATATTGTTTTATTCTCATTATTTGGATTTATTTGCATAACAGAAATAAGCATCAATATAAGAATACTTACGATGCTTGCCTTATAGATAATTCGATTATTTTTAATAAATAAAAGCAATCCTTTCATTATTCATTCTCTCCTAGGTTTTATTTCCCAGCCTAATACTTTTCTAATCCCTAAGTCCCTAATAGTTAAAAATAATAAAATAATCTACTCCACTTATCAGTTTTTCTACTCATATTTAATTCGCTTTAAACTCTAATTTTCTATATAACGCCTAGTTTAACTCACATCTATTTTACATTATGTAAATAAAATAATTAAACGAAAAGAACGACAGTATAATATCATATATTAAACTATCGCCCTTATTATCATTATACCATATTTTTACAATAGATTGGGTGGATATTTGATTTTTACTTATTATATTTTCTAATGATATATATAATGATTACTTATATATTACCTACTACAAATACCCTGTTCTATTATAAAACAGTAATATTTCCTAGAGTTTAGACTTCATATCTACTCTCCCATAAACTATTCCCTCTATATATTAAAATAGAATAAATGTATACATTAATTTACAAGACATAGTTAAAAACTATATCTTGTAAATCACAATTCCTATATCAATTAATTATACTATTTTAAGGTGCTTCATTAATAGTAACCGTAACGCTAGCAATTTTTCCAGTTTGAAAAGTAGTAGTTGGATTACCAGTTAATGTTACAAAGGCTTCACGCTTTAATGCATCTCCTGTTGATGAACCATCTGCAGCTGTATTAACTACTTCACCAGAATCAGTTGTTACTGGAGCATCCTTTTTCGCACTTGCTATAATTGTATCATTATCTTTTTTAATATTTAAAGTAACTCCTACTGGCAACAAATTATAATTAGCAATACTAAAAGAAGGTTTCACCTTCACATTTGAATTATTAGTCACTGTTATAGTATTAGTTGAATCTTTTGTAGTATGATCCCAGCTACCACTTGTTCCATAATTGTGATTAGTTGTATCCCATGAACCACTATTAGTATATGTAAATTTTAAATCTCCCCAACTAATATCTACACTATACGCAGGTGTACCCGACGATGTTGCATCATATGTAGCTGTAACATCGTGACCATCACTTCCACCTGTAGCCGTTACTGGCGACGCTCCAAATACCACCATACTATTACTAAATACCAAAATCATTGTTAAAACTAATGCCAATTTCTTTTTCATATAATACTCCTCCATTTCTCTATTTTATTTTACTAAAACCTTTCTAAATCTTACCTTTATTTATCTAAGTTATCGTAATAACTACTTGACCAAGTCTCTTATCTGCCTGATTCTTAAATTCGGTTCCTGGATTACCATTTAAATGAAGATACGCATCATTCCACGGTGGTTGTGTTGTTGTTTTTCCCTCAGCTGTAGTAACTTTTGCTGTAGTTCTTTCAACTCGTCCTGTTTCATCTGTAAACTTACCTGAAACAGATGTTACAATCTGTGTATATTCTAATTGAGCTACTATATCTGTATTTGAATGATTTACAACCTTAATTTGATTGTCTACATTATCAATTGCTACAGTCCATGCTCCACTAGAAGTATACTTATGTGTGTCTGGATTCCATACCTCACTAGCATTGTAAGTAAATTGCATACTTCCCCATGTTATATCAACACAATACACTATTCCTGGTGATGACTTCACATATATTCCAGTTACATCTTTTGTAGATGTCTCCGTTGGTGATCTACCAGCATTAGAAAGTGTATCTATATTACCATTAGTTGTTTTAGCCGCCAAGGCAACCATACTATATCCCACAACCAAGACGCACGTTAATAATATTCCAATCAACTTCTTCATAACATAATACTCCTCTCTTGTATTTTGTTTTATTTCAGAAGCTATCTATCATATAGTAGATATAAATCTCTATTTACTATCCCCATTAACTTATCTTAACTGTTATTTCTCCTAACACTATTCCATTACTGTTTTTATAATTTTCTCCTGGATTACCATTTAGTTGCAAATACGCTGAATCGCTAGGTGGATTTGCTCTTTGCGTCCCTATAGCTGTCTTAGCTTTTAAAGTGTTTTTTACCTTTCCCCCAGCAGTTGAATCTTTAAATGTACCAGTAACAGTGTTTAATGTTTTACTATAATTCAAAGTGGCAGAGATATCAATATTCGAATGATTCTTTACTGTTATAATATTACCCTTAGCACCTATATTCCATATATCCGAACTAGTACTATTGTAATTATGTGTAGATGGATTATATGAACCATTTAACTCATATTGAAATTCCATATTTCCCCAACTTATCTCCACACTGTATATAGTTTCAGGTTGTGATGTATATTCTCCTTCAACATCTATAACTACTTTTTCATTTTTTCCGCTTATTTTCTTAGAACTTGTTCCAGTATCAGCTAATACTACTGTGGCGTTTACCAATATTATAACTATCATTAACAATATAGATATAACCCTCTTCATATCGTTGCACACCTTCCCTCTGTCCTAATAAATTATGTAACTATTCAGCTGATAGCTGAATGTTAATTAATTACCACTTTAATCTTACCTATTTCTCTAAAGGTACTTAAATCTCCATCTAGCCGTCCTGACAGAGTAAAGTCACATCTACCAGTTAATTCTGTAGCATTCATAGACTTACCTAATGCCGAAGGTAATACTAATCTTCCCTTACTAAATGTTCCATTTAGACTGCTATAACCACTAGCTTTTTTATATGACATAGATGCAGTTACCTCTGTGTTAGAATGATTAGTAAATTGTATATAATTGCCTACTGCCGACCATTTTGCATTGGTTTGTTGATCATAATCCTTAGTTTGTTCATTCCAAACAGGGGTTATTATACGTGTATATGTAAAATTCATAGCCCCCCATGTCACGTCCACGCTATAGACTTTCTTATTATCTGTTGAGTCAACTACCTTGCCTTTAACTATTTTTTTATATGTTGGTAGCTCTGTATCTCCATATGCTATATTTGCAATGGATATGCTTGCCACCAGCACTTGAACAAAGCATACAATCATTACTATACTCTTCTTCATATATACAACTCCTCTTAATTAAGTACATTCTATAACTAAGATTAAGGTGCCAAAAGTACATTTTAATATAAATAAAAAATTATACCACAAAATGCCATTATAAATGGTATTACAATGGCATCACTTACATACTCCCTATCCTATCTTAATATATCTTCACTAAATTATTATCAAATAAAAAACAGCCTAGTATATTCATATAAATATACTAAATTATCGCCCTATAGGTATATTATATCATAATTCAAAATAATAGGAAATAATTAACAATAAAGTTGATTATTATATTTTCTAATGGAATGTATTAAATATACTAATATAAATTTTTTATCTTCATCTTATACATCAATACATTTATTATTTATATTTTATAATCCATTTACTGCTGTACATCGATGTCTACTGGTATTTCTGTATTTACTACAGCTTTCTTACCAGTATCTGAGTCATAATATAACACATTAAATTTTCCTTTATATATACCAGGTTTTAAACCTATGTCTGTCTTTAAGTCTAACTTCTTTACTTGATAACCTGGAGATAATGTATCTGATTGTACTACTACATTATCTTGAATAACTATTTGTAATACCATTGATTGGTTTGACCTTGCAGGATTACCAAATAATAAGCTTACTATTTTGTCTGATAAATCAATAGTTACATCTTTTGAATAAGTTATACTTACTGCTCCGCCACCTTTTGGTTGGTCAAGCTTTTTGTCACCTTCATCTCCCATAGATTCTGCATTTTTCTCTTTCTCTCCAGGTGCAACATCTGGCTCAAGAATTTTAGGTTCATCTTGTTCTGGATTGTTATTTCTTACAAATACTGCCCAATACGCCACTCCTAAAGATGTACATGTTATTAACAAAAGTAATAATATTAACAACTGTTTTTTCCAATGTACTTTTTCCTTCTTAGGTTTTGAACCATTATCACCAACTTTCTCTTGGATAATTTCTTCGTTCTCTGCTGTCTGTTTTTCTTCATTCATATACTTTTGAGCCTCCTATATAAAGCAATTTTTCTTCTTAATTGTCACCTTAATCATGTCATACTTATTAACTTTATACACACATATCTATCATTTATCACATAATAATACTTACAATAAATAATAAATATGATGACACCTCATATGCATTTATCGAACAATTATTTATAAATATTTACAGTATTCAACTGTATTTTACCTTTATTTGTGAATTTTTTGTCAAATATCATATTCTCACGTTTCTACATTACTTTTTTAATATGCTTAATTTGCAATACTGTAATCTGACAATGTAACTGATACAGTTCCTACTGATGTCAATATTGATCCGTAGTTCTGTTTCAAAGTATCTGTTATTATACCATCTAATGATAATGATGACGTGCTACTCTGCCTTTTTCTTTGTATCTGCTTGACAATTCTTATTAAGATTACAAACAATTTTCCCGTTTTCAAGTTCAAGATTATAATTATTCTTAACATAAATTCCACTTATAGTTTCTGATGTATTCTTATTATTTAGTTCAATATTAACTGTTCCTGCTGAACTTATTGCACTAGCAGTTGACGTAACATCAATTATTCCGCTCTCTCCAACTGTTATGTTACCAGTAGTAGTATATAATCCATTACCTCCAACACTATTTACCGTTGTTGTACCACCAGTAATACTAATGTCATTACTCTTGGTTATCTTACTCCTTTACTTTTTAAAATATTTATGCTCTTTTACCTCTCTCTCAATGCTTTCTCCTTGTCCTTCAACTTCAATATAAAAACTATTGCCAATACTATCCCTATAAACAAAAAATCCACCTAAATGGATTTTTTATATTATATATTCTTTATTTTCTTTTCATACATTATAAGCATTGTAGTAGCCACAATTACAGGTATAATTCCCGCCACCGAAGCCTTAATTCCCCATGTCTTAGTTACTATAAATGCATATGCAACTCCAAGATGATAATATAGTAAGGTTGCGCCGAAGAATTTTCCCCTAGCTAAATGTTCTGGTTTCTTATTAGCAAGATACTCTGTGAAACCGATAATCATCTGTCTCAAATTATTAGTTGAAAATATAGTTGAACAGAAATATTCATTGGCCTTAGGAAATGAATTCCACTGAAATGCTGACATAAAAAATACTGGAAATAATGCAATTATAGGATTAATATCTGTCGGAATAAATGCCAATATTATCATCCCTATAGCATCAATTACCATACTTAAATATTGCATATTCACCTTGCATATCTTCGGTAATGCAACAGTAAAAATAATGGCAGAAATATATAAGACTAATGCTAATAGTCTAAAAATATAAGCCTCCAAATTATTATCCATTAGTCCTATTACTATTGCTATCATATTGGTTGTCTCTGCCGAACCAAAATTACTCGTTCTTGAAATTATTGCATATGCACCTAGGAACCCTCCTATAAGTGACACTATATGATGTATTCTAGCTTCGTATTTTGCCCTTGTCACAATTACATACCTCTTCTTCTAAATTATTATATATGCTTACTGTTATCCAGATTATATTTTCTTAATTTCTCATGTCTAATATTATTAAATATTGTACTTCCCACATATTTTATCATATTATCGGCAAATTCAATAGTCAAATATTAAAAATAATATCCACATTTTTATATATGAAAAATGTTCAATTTTGAAAATACTCTCAAATATATTTAATATCACTACCGATAAAGTTAAAGTGACTATATTTTTAATTCTCGTGAATAATTTTAATTTCACTTAATTATACTCACATCAACTAATAAAATAACTTAGAATGGGGAAAAAATAACAAATGAGAAAGCTTTTAATTACCTTATAAGCTTTCTCATTTTTATATCTAACTGGTTTAATGCACTACATATAAGCCAAAACTATACCACTAGAATTTAATTTTTTATTGTCTTCGATGCCTTCATCTCAGCATTCATATCATCAACATAATTACCCGTTGTAATAACCCAATGGATCTGTTTAAAAAATATACCCCTATTCTACTTAAGAAAAAAATAACAACAATAAACATATAACGCAACTTCCTATATTCTTATTATTTAATTTAAATATTTGATTTAATTAGATCTTTACTTCACTTATATTCTGAAATTTATTCTTGAACATTGCTTTCTTCAACAGTCACAGTTCCATTTCCTTCTTCCATAGGAAATGAATTAGTTCCATCATCATATGTTGTAACTACCTTATATTTAACAACATCTCCCTTACTAACTTGAACGTCACAGAACCATTTATATACATCTCCTTCACACATATCCTTGTGCATCTTTTCTTCTCTTTCCTCGCCATCATTAATACTGTATACTAATGTTCTATCTCCACGTATAGCATTCTGTCCACTTTGAATAGTTCTTTCATAATTAATTCTGTATTTAAATGTTTCGGTATTCTCGTCAATATTTGTCTCTGTTACAACTATTTTCTCGTTAGCTTCTTCCTGATTAACTTCGACTGCAACCTCTGGTTCACTTGCACTTACCTTATCTGTAGCCTTTGGTGCAACAACGACTACTGTTCCCAATACTAATGCACTACCTACAACACCTAATAACACCTTATTCAATTTCATTTTAAAAACGCCCCTTTTCCTTTCATAACAAATTTTATTACTTTACAACGACCATACTACCAACATTCTCCTCAATAGTCAAATCATAAGAAAAAATAAAATTTGTACATTTTAGCCAAGCTTTCAAAAAATACAATTGTTCAACATTCACATAAAATGGACTCTAAAGTTAGCTAAAACATACAAATTTATCATAAATCTTTTCTATATGAATTTTTTTCTGATCAAATCATTAATTAAAACGCCAAACTTCTCAAAATAAATCTTAAATCGTAATTTAGAAGTTATTTAGAATTTATTAATAAAATACACATACCTATGACTCTGTCAAAAAAAGCCATAACTAAATCTGCTTCAATACCATCTCTTAAAAATCTGAAACAGGTCTAATTTGTATCATATGAACCTACTTGCAATACTTATCATAATATTATCAATATTTTATCTTTGTTTATGTTATAACTAATTAATATCATTTTTACACCAAGTAACTTCTCTATCTAAAGATAAAAATAACTAGACAAAGCGTTACTAATACGCTTTTTCTTGCTTTTTGAATGTATTAAATACCATCTCTAAATTTCTTCTTCAGCTCCCATTTATACCAATTTTTTTTATAATACTTAATTACTCTAATGTATTTGCTCTTATCATATTAGTTTAATATACATTCTATATTTTTTCTTACGTATTTTATATTTAGGGGATTATTTTTTGTTTCATATGTAACGACCAGATTGTTTCCTAATACAATATCATTGTCAAGATAATTATTTATCTTATTAACAAATTGACTTGAATATGTAGGATCATCCATTAGACCTGCGTGCTCCCAATAAGTGATTTTTCCTGTATTAATATTTAAAATTGTAAAATCTGGATAAAAGACCTGTACTTTACCATTAATTATTAATTCCAAAGGTCGTTCGTATTTGTATAATAAATTCTTGTTCTGATTTAATATATTTGCAATAATAAGCTCTGATTTAGAACGAACCATCTCTCCTCTATCAGTTTCAAATATCATATTCTCTTCATATTTATTATTAGTTTCATAATTCTCATTTTCCCATCTTCTTATTTGTTCTTTGGGACTAATTGAGATAGGCGTAATTAACTCTCTTCTTCTATCAGATAAATCATCATAGACACTATTAATTTCATTTTGATTATACTGCATCTTCTGGATATTTTCCAACAATTGAATTCGCTTTTCCACTAAAGGTTTTACCTTTTTAAAATAACTCTTTTCAGCCAAGTCACTTACTAACTGTTTTTCATTTACACCTATAAATTTTTTTTCAAATTCGCCAGTATTTTTATTCTTAAATTGATGGTAATAAGCATCTTTTCCCCTTTTTTTCTGTATTTTCAAACTTCCAATAGGCGCATTACTTAATTTTTTCTCTACCTCCTCTAATTTCTGCTTATTTTCTTCTATTTTCTTTTGAATAAGCTTATCCAAATAGTCTCCCTCCTTCATCTCATATAACTTTTAAAATTGTTTTTTTGTATTTTTGCCAGTCCAAACTTGCCTTCAACTCACTTTTGGACTGGCATTTGAACCATTTTTCATTGTTTTTCATTGTTTTTGTGTATTTTTGCCAGTCCAAACTTGCTCTTAGCCCACTTTTGGACTGGCATTTGAACCATTTTTCATTGTTTTTCATTGTTTTTGTGTATTTTTGCCAGTCCAAACTTGCCCTTATCCCACTTTTGGACTGGCATTTAAACCATTTTTCATTGTTTTTCATTGTTGTTATGTATTTTTGCCAGTCCAAACTTGCTCTTAGCCCACTTTTGGACTGGCATTTAATTAAAATATCATAGAATTTCATTGATTTGACCAAATTTGATAGATTCTGCTGTTCAAAGACCAATACCTGCCCCCAAACTCGAATCAAATTGAATTACAATAGAAACTATAGAAATTATAATAGACACTATACCTAATATAATAGATACTATATATAACATAATAGACATTCTAGATAACATAATAGACATTCTAGATAGCATAATAGACATTCTAGATAGCATAATAGACTCTATAGATATTATAATAGACTCTATAGATATTATAATGTTCAGCCCCGCATAAAGCGGGGCTGAACATATATAAACCAATAATACATTACGTACAATTGTTTATTACTCAACAACAATTCATTGCCTAACAATTATTTATTGTTTAATGCTGCTTGAGCTGCTGCAAGTCTTGCAATAGGTACACGGAATGGTGAACATGATACATAGTTTAATCCTACTTTGTGGCAGAATTCAACTGATGATGGATCTCCACCGTGCTCTCCACAGATACCTAACTTAATGTTTGGTCTTGTAGCACGACCTTTTTCAGCTGCCATCTTAACTAATTGTCCAACACCATTTTGGTCTAATCTTGCAAATGGATCTGACTCATAGATTTTAGCTTTGTAGTAAGAATCTAAGAACTTACCAGCGTCATCACGAGAGAAACCAAATGTCATTTGAGTTAAGTCGTTAGTACCAAATGAGAAGAACTCAGCTTCTTCAGCTATTTCGTTTGCAGTTAATGCTGCACGAGGGATTTCAATCATAGTACCAATATGATATTCGATGTCTGATCCTTTTTCCTTCTTAACTTGCTCTGCTACTTCTACAACTACATCTTTAACAAATTTTAATTCTTTCTTTTCTCCAACAAGTGGAATCATAATTTCAGGAACGATATCGTATCCTTTTTCATTCTTAACTTCGATAGCTGCTTCCATAACTGCTCTAGTTTGCATCTTAGCAATCTCTGGATAAGTTACAGCAAGACGGCATCCTCTGTGTCCCATCATTGGGTTGAATTCATGTAAAGCGTCACATTTAGTTTTAACTTCTTCTACAGTAAGACCCATATCTTTAGCTAATGCAGCGATATCTTCGTCTTCAGTTGGAACGAACTCATGTAGAGGTGGATCTAAGTAACGAACTGTCATTGGTCTACCTTCTAGAGTTTCATACATAGCCTTGAAGTCAGCCTTTTGGAATTCACCGATTGCCTTAAGAGCTTCTTCTCTTTGCTCAACTGTATCTGAAAGAATCATTCTTCTGAACTTAGGAATTCTGTTCTCACCGAAGAACATATGCTCTGTACGGCAAAGACCGATTCCTTCTGCTCCTAATTTAACAGCGTTAGCTGTATCCTCTGGAGTATCAGCGTTAGTTCTAACCATTAATGTTCTATATTCATCAGCCCAAGCCATGATTCTACCGAAGTTTCCACCGATAGAAGCTTCAACTGTCTTAATATCTCCGTTGTAAATCTTACCAGTTGTACCATCAAGTGAGATATAATCTCCTTCATGATAAGTATGTCCACCAAGTTCAAAGTACTTAGCCTCTTCATCAATCTTGATATCTCCACAACCAGATACACAGCAAGTACCCATACCACGAGCAACAACTGCTGCGTGAGATGTCATACCACCACGAACTGTTAAGATACCTTCAGCTGCGTGCATACCTTCGATATCTTCTGGTGAAGTCTCAAGACGTACAAGGATAACTCTTTCTCCTCTTTCTCCAGCTACCTTAGCGTCATCAGCCGTAAAGTAAACCTTACCTGCTGCTGCACCTGGTGATGCTGGAAGAGCTGATCCGATAACTTCTCCTGCTTTTAATGCATCTACATCAAATGTTGGGTGAAGTAATTGATCTAATGACTTAGCTTCAATTCTAAGTACAGCTTCCTCTGGAGTGATCATTCCTTCGTCAACTAAATCGCAAGCGATTTGAAGAGCTGCTGGAGCAGTTCTCTTACCATTACGAGTTTGTAAGAAATATAATTTACCTTCTTGGATAGTAAATTCCATATCTTGCATATCTCTGTAGTGGTCCTCTAATTTATGAGCGATTTCCATGAATTGCTTGTAGCATTCTGGAAGATCTTCTTCAAGTTTTGAAATTGGTTGAGGAGTTCTAATACCAGCAACAACGTCTTCACCTTGTGCATTGATTAGGTACTCACCATAGATTCCTTTAGCACCTGTAGATGGGTTACGAGTAAATGCAACACCAGTACCTGATGTCTCACCCATGTTACCAAATACCATTGCTTGAACGTTAACAGCTGTACCCCAGTCACCTGGAATATCATTCATTCTTCTGTAAACGATAGCTCTTGGGTTATCCCATGAACGGAATACTGCTTTAACAGCTTCCATTAATTGAACCTTAGGATCTTGTGGGAATTCTTCTCCCATTTTCTCTTTGTATATAGCCTTATATCTAGCTATAACTTCTTTTAAATCCTCAGCAGTTAAGTCTGTATCATATTTAGCACCTTTAGCTTCTTTGATTTCATCTAAGATTCCTTCAAAGAAAGATTTGCTCATTTCCATAACTACGTCTGAGAACATTTGTATAAATCTTCTATATGAATCGTATGCGAATCTTGGATTACCAGTCTTCTTAGCAAATCCTTCAACTGCTACGTCATTCAAACCTAAGTTAAGAATTGTATCCATCATACCAGGCATAGAAGCTCTAGCTCCTGAACGAACTGATACTAGTAATGGATCTTCATTATCCCCAAATTTCTTTCCTTGCATTTTTTCCAATTCAGCCAATGCATCGAAGATTTGTCCTTGAATTTCTTCAGTAATCTTCTTTCCGCTGTTATAATAATCTGTACAAGCCTCTGTTGTAACAGTGAAACCTTGAGGGATTGGTAAACCTAAACATGTCATTTCAGCAAGGTTAGCACCTTTTCCACCAAGAAGGTTTCTCATATCAGCGTTACCTTCTTTAAACAAATATACCCATTTTGCCATTTAAAGTTACCTCCTAAATTTATATAAATTTATTATTGATTAAAGTACTAGTTGCAACTTCCATTAATCTAACAAACATACTTTAACCATATTTTACTAAGTCGTGTTAAAGATATCTAACTGCATTGGATATAAAATACAGTAAGACTCGACTTTAGTCACCGTTTAACATTATAACACAGTCTTTTCCATATGTTAATATGTTTTTTGTAAAAATTTATGTCGAAATTGTAAATTTTTTTCCTAATTTTCCAAGAAAAATGTAAAAATTACCCAAAAATACCACTTCAAACTGTTTTGAAGTGGTATTTAACAGTAACAGTTCAGTCATCGGCCGAACTGCTACATTCAATATTCAATACTATATCTAATCCTATGGGTCTAATTAGATTTTATTTAGTAAATTTAAAATCTCCTAATACTATCGAGTACATTTTAACATTCTTAGAATTGATAGGTTCCCATGCAAATTTTATGCTCTTGTATCCCTTTATATTAATATCTACTTTCTGATTCTTAGTCTTTTCTGTCATAATATCTGATGTAAATAACTTCTTTCCATCACCATATATAATGACTCTTCCTTCTCCTTCTTTATAGTACTTAACATCCTTGCTACTAACATAACCTATAGTACCAGTTAATTTGGTATATCCATTATTCTCAATAACTCTATTACCGCAACTTTCAAGATTACGATATCCTACAACCTCAAGAACATCTTCATATTTCTGTCCATTTGCATCTTTATAATCCTGAAGTTCTGTTATTACATAGCTCTTTCCTTCTTGGCTCTTTGGCTTCATCTTAGAAAGATATACACCAGTGCTTACTTTATTGCTATATTTATTTATCAATTCAGTAGCCTTTGAATCATCCTTTACAACTTTAGAATAACTTTTCAAAATTGAAACTGCTGTTGTATACCTATCAGATTCAATATAGCTGTCTACTTCCTTATATATATCTTTCTTTAAAGATGTAAATAAAGTGGTTAATCTCTTATCCTCACCATACTCAGTAATAGCATTTTTAACAATCTTTATTGCACTAACATAATCATTTTTCTTAGTATACAAATCTACAGTATCTTCTATATCTGATATATTAAGGTCTAGCTTGGCACTTTTATAAACTTGTAACTGTTTTTGTGCAATCTTGTCATTTGCAATTAATTTAAGATAGTCGTACATTATTTTAATAGCACTATTATAATCCTCATCGTTTGCATGCTCTTCTGCCTTAGCAATCTGCCCTTTTCTATACTCTGCAGATATTTTCTTCAATCTATTCTGAGCCTCTTTATACTTAGCATCTTTTTGTATTACCTTACCAAAATAAATGATGCTTTTCTTAAGTTCTCCAGCGTCATAAGCCTCTTTTCCCTTTTCAAAATTCTCTTGTGAACTAACAATTACAGTAAATAGATCTCTCATGTTTCTTATCTCTTCTCTTGCACCTGACTTTATCTTACTCAATGAATCAAGTTCAGACTCAGCTTTTTCTAAGTCTATTGTACCCTTATAATATCTTGAATATATCTCCTCTACTTTTGCTGCAACCATTGTATCTGCCTCTGACTTTTGAGAATCCATAAATTCACTATAAATATTCTTTGCTAAAGTATACTGATTATCATGCAAAGAAGCATCAAACTTATCTAATAATGCCCTCTGTTGTATAAAGAAATAACAACCTGCAGAACACACGATTAAAACCAATATTGAGATTATAACTAGTTTTAATCTTTTCCTCTTACGGTAAGAATTTATTTGTTCATTTAATTCTTCATCTGACTCTATTATCTCAAAGTCCTCATCCAAATCCTCATCATTATCTAAATCTTCATCTACCTCTAAATAATCATGTACATCTGACTGACTATCATCACTACTCTCAAATATTATATCTTCTTTTTCTTTATTCTCTGCAGAACTATCCTCAACTCTTACTTTTTCAACACCTTCATCTTCTACTTTTGTCTCATTACCTTCATCAATTTCAAAGTCAAAATCTGCATCTTTACTTTTATTTTCTTCCATAATTACCTCTCCGAGATTATTATCTTAATCTATTGACTAATTAATTTATCGACACTTACTAGCTTAACACAAAGTATAAATATCTTTGTAGCTTCTATTAACTCTTCTAAGTTAGGAAATGTTGGAGCAATTCTAATATTGCTATTATGAGGGTCCTTACCGTATGGGTATGTTGCTCCTGCAGGTGTCATCTTAACTCCTGCTTCTTGACACATCTTTACTACTTGCTTGGCACATCCTTCAAGTGTTTCAAAAGATATAAAATATCCTCCCTTAGGTTTAGTCCATTCACCTACTCCTAAGTCTCCTAATTCTTGTTCAAGCATATCCAATACAACCTCAAATTTTGGTCTTAAAATATTTGCATGTTTTCTCATATGCTGAACCATACCAGCAAAATCTTTAAAAAATCTACTATGTCTTAATTGATTTACTTTATCATAACCTATTGTCTGTACAGCCATCTGCTTTCTAATAAAATCAAGATTTCCCTTAGATGCTGATATTGCAGCAACACCTGAACCTGGAAATGTTACCTTTGAAGTTGAACAGAACTTGAATACTAAATCTGGATTGCCAACTTTCTCGCATTCATGTAATATTTCTATTAAATAATCTTGGTCATCATCATATAAATGATGGATTCCATATGCATTATCCCAATATATTCTAAAATCCTTTGCCTTAGGTTTTAGTCTTGCAAATCTTCGTACTGTATCATCAGAATATGTAATTCCTTGTGGATTAGAGTACTTTGGAACACACCATATTCCCTTTATCATATCATCTTCACTTACAAGACGTTCTACCATATCCATATCTGGTCCTTCTGGTGTCATAGGAACTGTTATCATCTCTATATTAAAAAATTCACAAATTGCAAAATGTCTATCATATCCTGGAGCAGGACATAAGAATTTAACATTACCATCTAGCTTCATCCATGGAGTACTTCCCATTACACCATGAGTCATAGACCTAGCAACAGTATCATACATAACATTTAAACTTGAGTTACCATATATAATAATATTCTCAATTGGGCATTCTATCATAGCACTAAGTAATCTCTTAGCTTCATTAATGCCTTCTAATACTCCATAGTTACGGCAGTCTACACCTTGCTCACAAGTAAGTTCTGTTCCAACTAATGTTTCTATCATTGGCATAGATAAATCTAACTGTGCAGTACAAGGCTTACCTCTAGACATATCTAAATTAAGTCCTTTAGCCTGTGCCTCTTTGTATTCTTTCTCTAATTTACCTTTTAAATCTAACAATTCTTCTCTCGTTAATTCGCTATATTTCTTCAAATCCATCCCCCATTCCTTTCAATAATTTCAATTCATCTATTATAATAGTAGACCATTATTTTTATAAAATGTCAATAAAATAAGGAAATTTTTAACAAAATTTCCTTATTTTATGTATTTATAGTTCAATAATAGCATTCATTTTTTAGAACAAAGAGTCGCTTGCGACTCTTTTGTGTGCGAGTGGGAACGTAGTTCAAATTCCCCTTCCGCGAGCTGTGCATCCCCAGGTCGTGTTTTATTTCATAGGAAATGCAATGCAATTTCCTATGAAATAAATAACTAAACTGTAGCTTTAATAATTAATATCCTTTTATCAAACTAAAACTATCCCAATATTCTTTTTCTTTACCTCTTCTATAATAATTATTATACTTTAATGCTATATCCCAAAAAATATTCTCATCCTTTACTATTACAAGTATTTCATCTTCACGTCTCTTACGAATATTTTTTCCATCGATATTACTGTCTACCCATTTTCTTGTTTTTTTCTCCCAATCCAATATAATCTCTTCAGTTAGAACCTCATACTCTGTCATTAAGAATTTCACTTCTTCTAAATAGTCTTCAAGGTCCCAATACTCAACATTAGACATAGCTATACCTCCTCTTTTTCAAGTTCCTGCCCAATCTCCTCTAATTGTTTTAACCATATAGTAGAACATGCATCACTTGGCATTCTAAGCTCTCCTCTAGGAGATAGAGTTATACTACCAACCTTTGGTCCATCAGGAATACATGAACGTTTAAATTGCTGTGCAAAAAATCTTCTATAAAAAGTATTTAACCATTTAAATATAACTTTATCACTATATTCGTCAGCAAATGCTATCTTAGCAAGCCTATATACCTTTCTTGGTTCAAAACCATATCTTAATATGTTATATAAGAAAAAGTCATGTAGTTCGTATGTACCTACAATATCCTCTGTTTTCTGTGCAATTTTACCATCAGAAGGTGGTAAAAGCTCTGGACTTACTGGCGTATCTAGTATATCTAATAGAACTTTCGACAAAGTTGAATTTTTCGTATTTTCTGCATAATAAGCAACTAGATACCTAACCAACGTCTTAGGAACTGAGCAATTCACCCCATACATAGACATATGGTCGCCATTATATGTTGCCCAACCAAGTGCCAACTCAGACATATCTCCTGTTCCAATAACCATTCCACCACATTTATTGGCTATATCCATTAATATCTGTGTTCTCTCGCGTGCTTGTCCATTTTCATATGTTATATCATGATTATTAATATCTTGCTCTATATCTTGAAAATGAACTTTTACAGCATTTTGTATATTAATCTCTTTTATAGTTGCACCTAATTCTCTTGATAATTCTATTGCATTATTATAAGTTCTATCTGTTGTTCCAAAACAAGGCATAGTTATTGCCCTAATATTTTCATGTGGAATCTGTAATCTATCAAATGCTCTTACAGCGACTAATAAAGCTAATGTAGAATCTAATCCACCAGATATACCTATAACTACGTTTTGGCAATTAGTATGCTCTAGGCGTTTTACTAATCCCATCATCTGTATATCAAGAATTTCCTTACATCTCTCATCTCTAAATTGTTTATTAGCAGGTACAAATGGTGCCTTATCTATATAACGAGTTAACTTAACAAGCTCTTCTCTCTGTCCAATTTTAACAATTTTATAATCTTTATCTATGGTATTTTCAAAACTGCTATTACGCCTTCTATCATTAATCAATCTCTTACAATCTATTTCTGAAATAATTAATTCATTTTCAAATAATTCTGCCTCAGCCAAAATCGTTCCATTCTCAGATATAATATTGTGCCCACTATATACAACATCTGTTGTAGATTCACCATTTCCTGCTGATGCATATATATATCCTGCAATTAAACGAGCTGACTGTCCCTTAACTAGTTCTCGTCTGTAGTTCTTCTTCCCAACCATTTCATCGCTAGCTGATAAATTTAATATAATATTAGCTCCAGCAAGGGCATGATTATTACTTGGTGGATTAACTGCCCACAAATCCTCACATATTTCTATCGCAAAAGAGAATTCTTTCATATGGGTATCTTGGAAGATTTGTTTTGTTTTACATGAAAATGTTCCCAAATCAGACAATTCATTAAAACAAATATCTGCTGAATCAACATCTACGCTCTCTCCTGATTCAAAATATCTCTTCTCATAAAATTCAGCATAATTAGCGATATATGTTTTTGGTACAATTCCCTTAATTACACCCTTTTCAATAACAACTGCAACATTATATAATTTATTTTTTATCATATATGGCATTCCTACCACACATGTAATTTTCAAACAAACCGTTGATTTTACAATTCTTTTTAATTCTTTAATTGCACTTGATAATAATAATTCTTGATGAAATAAATCCCCACATGTATACCCAGTTATACAAAGTTCAGGAAAAGTAACTAAATTAACATTTTCCTCCTCACTTTTTTTTATTAACTCTATTATCCTATCAGCATTATACTCACAATCAGCAACTCTTATTCTAGGTGTTGCTGATGCAACTTTAACAAATCCATCTTTCATATATCTGTTCTCCATTCTCTAACTTAACCATTCTTACACTCCATTAAATACAATTATATATTTATTATTGCCCACGTCAATATATTTATTAATAAAGCAAGGCACCCCCTAAGGAGTGCCCTCACCTTATAACGCTACTTTCAATAATGTAGCTTTACTGAAATTGTCTGTAAGTAGAAACTCTAACTCATATCGTCCACTGCATATTCCTAAGACACAATAATCATCTACTGACTACTTTCTCTTCTTACGAATTGTCACTACAACCATGACTACAGCAACAACTACAAGCAATGCACCTACTACGTAGAAAACAACTTCAGATACTGTACCTGTTTTTGGTAAGAATCCTAAAGGTGTATTACTATCAAATAATGTAAATCCTTTAGATCCTTTATCCTTACTGCTATTAGTAACATCAGCCTTTGGTCTGTTATTACTCAAGTCATTATCACTTTCAACATCCTGAACGTCATCCTTATCTACTTCAGGTTTATCAATAATATCACCATTCTTGTTATATGATGTATCTTCTGAAGTATCAACAACTTTCTCAGTTGGTGCAACAGTTGGATTCTCCGTTGTCTCAACTTTTGGAACCTCTCCTGCATTATCAGTAGGTGTTATTACTGGTACTTCAGTAGCTACTACCTCTGGTTGTTTTGTCACAACTGGAGTTTCAGTCACTACTGGTTGCTCAGTTACTACTGGTTGCTCAGTTACTACTGGAGTTTCTGTTACCACTGGTTGCTCAGTAACTACTGGTTTTTCAGTCACCACTGGTTGCTCAGTAACTACTGGTTTTTCAGTCACCACTGGTTGCTCAGTTACTACTGGAACAGGTGTAACCTCCGGCTCTGGCACTTTAGTAGGTCCTACAATCTCTTCAGTTGGTTTCGGTGTCTCTTCTGGTGTTTGATCTTCCTGTAATCTAAAAGTAATCTTACAATTAGATACTGCTCCACCTCTCTCAAGGAAAAATACTTGTAATGTATGTCTTCCTACAGTAAGTGAATTAATATATGGATTATCCATAGCTACTGATGAAACTGTATTATTATATTTACCTGACGTTTCATCAAAATGGTTACCTTTAGTTTCAACTTTACCAGTTGCAAAGTTTATTGTACCCGACACTGCGTCGTGTACTCCTCCCAAATCTAATACTAAATTACCATCTACAAATACCCAAAGATCATCATCACCTGAAAAAGAAAATACCATATCTTCTTCTGAGCCATTAAATGTCTTAACTTTGCCATCTTTAGGTTTTACAAATGGGAGTTCTAACTTCATACCAAAATAGTAATTTTTACTCCCTGACAAAGCGTAATGACCATTCTCATCTGAACCTTTTGAAGTATCCAATTTATTAAAAGGCATGAATCCTATGTTAGATGCCATGTCGTATCTTTCCATCTTTAGTAACCCATCCTCACCCAATTCCTTGGTTACTTGAACATGGTTCTTGCTACTATCGTATTGCAAATATCCATTGCCTATGTTTTCAAACGGGAAACTATATGAACCCATATAAGTATTAACATCTTCTGTCTGGAACAAATTAACCGCTTGATTGCCAGATACTGCAATCCTGTTATTAGCAAGACGTACTGTGCCATCTTCATTCAAAGAATTCTCAACTAGTCCTTGAACAACTTTATACTTATATGCACTAATCCATGAATTGTGTTCGCTTGGTCTTGGTACTACTTCTTGACCGAAATCTTCTGCCTTTACGTAATAATTGTCCTGATTAAATAAGAATAAAGCTGAATCATTATTAATTTCGTCTTCTCCTAATAAAAAGTTTCCATTACTACTTCTTTTTGATGATTCATAATCAAATAAGTCCGCCTTATAATAGCTTATTGTACCAATCTCAGGATCGGAACTAGCTGAAGATTTATGTGCTATCTTCGTTATATAAGGCATTGCTAAAGTCATTAATGCAAGTGACAACACAAAAATAGAACTGAAAGCAATTTTCTTGCGCATTTTTCTCATATTATCATCTCTCCTATGACTAATTTCGGTTTAATACTTCTTTAAGAACGCAACATCAAGTAGCGAATTATTTACTTAAAAAGTAAATGCCTGCTTTTCTTGAGGCAGGCTCCCTATTTTCAGCCTCGCTTTTTGAGGAAAACGTGGTTAACCTTCTTGACTATATAGGGCCAAGATCCTGTTTTCAGCCTCGCTTTATGGCTAGCGGGGTTAACCTTATCCTATCGAATATGGGGATAGGTACCTGTTTTCAGCCTCGCTTTGTGGCTAGCGGGGTTAACCTGGTTGTTTCCTTGCATTATTAGCATAAAAGTTTGTCTCTACAAACTCTTACACCGAGTATCTGTCACTTATGTGACCAACAAATTACCACCGGCAACCATTTATACTTTTCCACTTATCATATAGCCAAAAACACTACATTGATAACAGAAAGGAATAAACAAGGGAACTACTTTTTTGTTGTAATTCCTATATAAATATTATACTTTATATTCCTTTTTTTGTAAACAAAACTGGGGCTTTTTACTTATTACTTTTCCTAACAAATACTAGAAGTATAGCTTATAAATGTATATCAATTTTAGAGATGTTTTTATATTTTGATATTAATGTCTTAAGCACTACCTTATAGATATTATTTCTAAACATTAGACTCGTATTTTTTTGCAATGTAAAACGGCCCACATTGTGGACCGCTCTACTTGGGTAGTTTAATATATTTGGAAGTTATTAAAAGGGGATCAAATTAATAAAATATTTGAATATAAAAAAACTTTCCGAATTCGGTAACTGGCTGTCATTTTAAAGACCCTTTAGTTTTGCGTCCCATTCTTTCGATATGGTTTGCCTTTGTCGTTGAAAAGTATCAACTGTTTTTTTGTATTCAATTATTTTCTATGTTTATATAATACACTATTTTTTTTAATGTGTCAACACCTTTTTTTTATTTTTTTTAAAAAATTTTTACAAAGTGTTTTTTAAGTGTTAATAATCTCTAATTTTCAAGTTTACATCTAACAATCAATCTATTCTTTCCATTATCTTGGCAAGTAAGCAATGTTAGATTATAACCTTCAAGATTATCTGTTACATAAACATCTGTTGGCTTTACTTTAAAGCTTTTACTTACTTTATAAGTATAACTCTTTCCATATTCATCTGTCAATACCACTTTATCATCTTTTTTTAATTTCTCCAAATTTTTAAAGAACACACCATATATTCCACCATGATGTCCTGCCAATACGCAGTTTCCTTCACCGCCTAAGACAGATGTTCCCTTCATATGTCCTATGGCTACAGCGATGTTAGCTCTATTACTTCCCTCTACTATAGGAAATTCTATATCTATTGTAGGAATATTAATTATACCTATGACTTGCTGATTCTTTAAAAGTTCATCTGAATTGCTATTATTTACATTCTTCTCATTTTCTTCTATTTCAAGTTTTTTAACTTCTTCTCGCACTAAATCTGGATCATATGTATTTTTCTTACTATTTTCTGTATTATCACTTATAGATTCATTACTATCTTTTTTATTTAATTTATTTTCTTCTATTTTTTTCTTTAAATCAGTCATCATAACTTCTTGTTTGTCTGCTGTTTTTTTCTTGCTATATGCAGGATACAACATAATTCCTATACCAGCAACTAATAAAACTATAATCAATACTATCTTTATCTTTCCCATATTAATCCTCATTTCTTATTAGTGAACAAAGAGTCGCTTGCGACTCTGAACCGTGCAAGTGGGAACGCAGTTCAAATTTCCCTTTCGCGAGCTGCGCATCCTCACGAAGTGTTTTATTTCATAGGAAATGCGACGCAATTTCCTATGAAATAAAAAAAGGCAGCTATGCTGCCCTTTTCATCTTTAGTAATTACCCAAAATGCCGATTCTTGTATTTTGACTCCTAGCTCAAGCTAGGTGGGTTTCCACACATAAAGTTCTGAAGTCCTCGCATAAGTGAAGGCATGTCATCTCTTTATAAATATCGGATTCCCTATTAATATAATGTAGGTTCAAAATAACAAGGCTGTCGCACATTCCAGGAAACTAACATTTTTAATTTTAAACATATAATGCAAATTCAATTGCTTTTAATATGTTATATATAGTATATACCATTTTCATATAATTATCAATACAAATATATATTTCTGTTAATATTTTACAAAATTATATTTTGATTTTTATTTATTTTTCCTATTGATTATTAAGCAAAATCTTACTCATCATACTGCACCCTTCTGTGTTTAAATTAATACCATCTATAGTATATCTTTTCTTAATAGCATTATTGCTACTTTTCATTTTAGAATTCATATCTATATATTTTGAATCTGTTTCCATAGCAATTTGTTTTAACTGTTTATTATACTTATCAATCTTTTTATTTGTAGCATTGTCTTTACCCGCTTTATCTTCTGATATATAAATTATTGAACATATATATACTTTGCTCTTAGGCTGATGTTTTTTTACATAGGAAACATATCTCTCCATATTTTTATAATACTCAACAACACTTATATTTCTAACATCATTTAACCCAATAGACAAATATATTTTCTTATACTTATTTCTTTTAACTTCAACTATACTATAAGCATTTTCTTTTATATTTTTATTACTTGAAAGCTTCTTATCTTTCAAATTTTTAGAAGATGCAGCTGCATCAAAAGCAAAGGTTCCCACTTCACAATGAAGTCTATAATACATAGATGTAATTCTAGAATCTCCTATAATTAACGCCTTTTCAAATAAATCCTCCAAAGCCATTACATCTAATGGCTCATCACTCATAGGTATTTCCTCATCTACTATTTCTACGTCTTTAACTGTTTTTTTCTTATTTGCCTTTTCCTTACCTTTTGATATATTACTACTATCTTTCTTTTCCTTGCTCTCTGAATTCTTTTTATTGCTTTTATTTAATTCAATCTCACTGCCCTTATTTATTCCTACTAGACATTTCTTACTACTTCTTTGATGATATACTGTTATACTAAATACCAATAATATCTCAAGCATAGCAATAATTGTCATGTAAGCCATTGTTTTATACTTACTCATCACAATCTCTCTTTAATATTAGTACTCCTCTATATTTTTTATAATAACGCCAGAATAAGCTGGTAACGTAAGTGTTAGCACACCATTTTGAGACTGATATACCTGAGCACTTAAATCATATCCTTCTTCTGTTGTTAATATCAATCTTCCTAACCTCTCATTATCTTCTATTCCCATCTGCCACACATTTATGTCCATAGTCAATGTATCATTATGATTATTTACTGCTACTACGATTTTATCATTTTCATCAAAACGTCCATAACTTAAGTACATAGGTCCTCCACCTAAAAATATAATAGAACCTGTCTTAAGTGCTTGATAATCTTTGTGAATACGAATTAATTCCTTATGAACATTTATCAAATCCTTATCTTCTCTTCCCCAAGGATAAGTTCTTCTATTATCTGGATCTGTCCATCCACATACACCGGCCTCATCTCCATAGTATAATGTAGGTGCTCCAGGCCATGTCATTTGAATAACAACTGCTTCTTTTAAAACACCTTTATTTATACCTTCATTAGCCGCTTCTGGTCCTAGTGAACCTGTTCTGCCAACTTTACGATTAGTTCTTGTTAAAAATCTTGAATGGTCATGATTAGACAATTCATTCATTGCAACAAGAAGAGACTGTGTGTTGAACCTTGACATATGGTGTCTCATAGCTCCAAAGAAAGCCTCATGATTACCTAATAAGTCACCTCTATACTCATCACTATGTTTTTCAACTCCAGTTAAAAACCAAGTTAATGGTTCCATAAATGCATCATAGTTCATTACAGTATCCCATTCATTACCTTGTAACCAACTATTAGGGTCTCCATAATGCTCAGCTATGATTATTGCCTCTGGATTAGCTTCCTTTACATTTTTTCTAAAGTCTCTCCAAAATTTATGATTAAACTCACTTGAATATCCTAAATCAGCTGCTACGTCAAGTCTCCAACCATCAACATTATATGGTGGCGAAACCCATTTACGTGCTATCTTCATTACATATTCATATAACTTAGGTGACTCTTCATAGTTTAATTTTGGAAGAGTATCATGTCCCCACCATCCATAATATTGACCATTATATGGCCAATTACCTTGACAAAACTTAAAGAATGTATGATATGGACTATCATAGCTTACATATGCACCTAAATCATAGCCCTCTTGTCCTTCATATATTCTCTCTCTATCTAACCATTTATTAAATGAACCACAATGATTAAATACACCATCTAGAATTACCCTTATTCCCTTTTCATGAGCTTTACTTACAAATTCAGCAAAAAGCTCATTCGATGCATCTAAATTTTCTCTACTTGTAACTCTAGTTATATATTTAGAAGCATTTTTATTATCATGGTCACCTTCTACTAAAGGTTCTCCACCATCTTTAACAATAACTCCAAAATGTGGATCTATATTATCATAATCTTGTATATCATATTTATGATTAGAAGGCGATACAAACATAGGGTTTAGATATATTACCTCTATTCCTAAATCTGCTAAATAATCTAATTTAGACATAATTCCTTGTATATCGCCACCATAGAATTCTCTAACACCCATAGCTGCAGGATATTTATTCCAATCCTTGACCTCAGAAACATAATCCTCTATATAATTATACTCTCTATCTACAACATTGTTCGTACTACTTCCTTGACAAAAACGGTCTGTATATATCTGATACATAACAGCTCCCTTAGCCCAATCTGGTGTCTTAAATCCTGGCATTATAGTAAAATTATAATAAGGTTGAACATCTGTTGTTACACCTACCTTATTATAATAAAATGTTCTTCTTCCTGAAGTTATTTCAAAATAATATTCTATATTAGTCTCTCCGACCTGAATAGTTCTCTCATAATAATCAAATTTCTTATTATTTTTAAATCTGTCCATAACCATTCGTCGGCCATTCCATATCAAATAAACTACATCTACGTTCTCACGTTCTGTTCTTATCTTAATGGTAACATTCTCTCCTGGCATTGGTTCTGGTGGATTACGAAACATTTTTGTTCCATCACTAAACAATGCTTTTTTATTAAGCACCGGTGTCATATTACTAATATACATTTGTAATTTTTCACTTCTAGACAACTGATTAAAATTCAAGCCAAAATCCATGTGACATTCTCCTTTAATTGTTATATAGAATTTCCTGTTTATCTAAAACCTAAAGGTTCCATATTCTTACTATTTTTTATAGACATATACATATATTTTATAATATTTCCCATAAATATACAACTCTTTTCTGTTATTTTTCAAGATAAACTTATAAATCTTTATCCTAATTAAAAACCATTTTCTTTTTCTAGAGTTTTTCTTACCATTCCGAAACCTTTTAATTTTTTCCATTTTTTTTATCTTTAAACCAAATAAAGAGGACAAGTCACTGAGACTGTCCTCTTCGGAGAAGGTATTTTTGTTACTATGGGGTGTAGCAAAAACTATATAATGTATTGGGGTTTACCCATATAGTATATCACTATATCTCACATAAGTCTGCACAAAAAATACCATTTTTTTATATTTTTTTTGTATAAAAGTGCTTAATTTTCGTATTTTTTTCGATAATTTACTAAAATTTATAGTTTTTTAGTGAAGGAAATATTACAAATTAGTAATTTGTAAAAAAACAAGAAGGGCACGCAGTGCCCTTCAATAAAAAACTCTTAATCTTAGATTCCACTATCACCATAATTTGATAATACACGAGCAGATGGATCGTCTACGTTACATCCTTCCCACTCTTTATTTGGCATCCAGAAGTCAGCTACCATACCTGCTTGACCAGGATAATATTTTTCAAATATTTCTCTATACAATAATGATTCTTTAGTAAATGGCTGTGCAAAATTATATTTCTGACGTTTTTCTTCATATTCATCAATTGTATATTTGCCTTCTGCATAAGCCTTTAAGTAATCTACCATAGAATGTCCTACGGCATCTGAAAATGCTGCTTTTTCTCTAAATAATATGTCAAATGGTAAGTAATCTCCTTCAAATGCATGACGTAATAAATACTTTCCTTTTCCATATTTATTTAACTTCATTTCTGGATCGATAGACATTACATATTCTGCAAAGTCCAAATCACCAAATGGTACTCTTGCCTCTAAAGAATTGACTGATATGCATCTATCTGCACGAAGCACATCATACATATGCAATTCTTTTATTCGCTTTGTTGCTTCCTTCTGGAATTCCTCTGCATTTGGTGCAAAGTCAGTATATTTGTATCCAAATAATTCATCAGATATCTCTCCAGTTAATAATACTCTTATATCTGTCTGTTCATGTATCGCCTTACAAACTAAATACATTCCTATACTAGCACGTATAGTGGTTATATCATATGTTCCAAGTAACTGAATTACAGTCTCTAAGGAGTCAATTACATCCTTCTGAGAAATAATGACCTCAGTATGATCACTCCCTATATAATCTGCAACTTGCTTAGCATATTTTAAATCTATCGCATCTTCACTCATACCAATTGCAAATGTTCTAATAGGTTGTTTACTTTGCTTTGCAGCTATTGCACAAACCAATGATGAATCCAAACCACCAGAAAGCAAGAAACCTACTTTAGCATCAGCAATTAGTCTTTTATCTACTCCTGCCACTAATTTATCATGAATGTTTTTGCATACTGTTTCTAAATCATCATGGCACACTTCTTTTACGTCAGTAACATCTCTATAGCAAGTAAATTTTCCTTCTTTATAGTAATGTCCTGGTGGAAATGGTCGTATTTCTTCTGTAAGCGATACTAGGTTTTTAGGTTCACTTGCAAACATTATTGCTCCATTTTCATCATATCCATAATATAATGGACGGATTCCAATAGGATCTCTTGCTGCGATATATTCTTCATTTTCACTATCATATATAACAAGTGCAAATTCTGCATCTAACTTTGCAAACATTTCTACACCGTATTCTTTATACATAGGAAGTAATATTTCACAGTCACTTTGGCTTACAAATGAATAACCTTTTTCAATTAATTCATTTTTTATTTCTTCAAAGCCATATATTTCACCATTACAGATTACATAATTACCATCTAATTCAAAGGGTTGCATGCCCTCTGGATGTAATCCCATAATAGCTAACCTATGAAACCCAAATATTCCTTTGCCAGTTTCTATTATCCTAGTATCATCAGGTCCCCTTGAAATAGTTGTATCAAAACCTGCTTTAAATTTTTCAACGTTACCATTTTCATCACAATATGCCATAATTGAACACATACATTAACCTCCGAAATTATTCTACATCTTGAAGTGCGTCATAGCCCTCTTCACCAGTTCTTACTTTTACTACATTTTCAACATCATATACGAAGATCTTACCATCTCCAATATGACCTGTATAAAGTGCTTTCTTAGCTGTCTCAATAACATCTGCTACTGGTATTTTACTTACAACTATATCAACTTGAACTTTTGGCATAAAGTTAGTTTCTACAGCTACACCTCTATAATACTCTGGTTTACCTTTTTGTTGTCCGTATCCCATAACGTGTGATACAGTCATACCAGTAATACCTAATTTATTCATAGCTTTCTTTAACTTCTGTAATCTTTCTTCTTTGAAGATTATTTCAATCTTAGTAAACTTCTGTCCATCTTCATTAAATGATGGAACTTTTTTAACTGGAACAGCTTCAGCTACTGGAGTATCTCCTGATACAACAATAGGTTCTGAATCCTCAAACTCTGAATACTGTTCAACAGCTGGCATAAAGTCTGCATATGAACTTGGAAGACCATGTTCCATACGGTCAAGTCCTACTAATTCCTCTTCTTCAGTTGCACGTAAACCATGGAATTTCTTAATTAATACAAATGTAATTAGCATAAATACTGTTGTATATGCTGCTACTGCAACTACTCCTAGAGCTTGAATTCCAAGTTGTTTAAATGAACCTGTATAGAATAAACCTTTAAGTCCTGCTGGAGCATCTGGGTTAGCTAATAAACCAACTGCTAATGTACCCCAAATACCATTTGCCATATGTACACCTACTGCACCAACTGGATCATCAATATGTAATTTCAAATCAAGGAATTCAACTACAACAACAACTAATATACCTGATACAACACCAACTACTCCTGAACCAATAGCATCTAATGCTGCACAACCTGCTGTAACACCAACAAGACCTGCTAATGAAGCATTCAAACACATTGATACATCTGGCTTACCATTCTTTATCCAAGTAAATACCATAGTTACACATGTAGCAACTGCTGGTGCAATTGTTGTTGTTAAGAATATCGATGCTAACTCTGATGCTGAAGTTGCTGCTGCACCGTTAAATCCATACCAGCCTAACCAAAGGATAAATACTCCTAATGCACCAAGTGGAATTGAGTGTCCTGGAATTGCATTGACTTTTGTAACTTTACCTTTTTCATCTCTTACATATTTTCCAATACGTGGTCCAAGTATTATTGCACCTACAAGTGCTGCTATACCACCAACCATATGAATTGCACATGAACCTGCATAATCATGGAATCCTAGTTTTGAAAGCCAACCGCCACCCCATATCCAGTGAGCTTCAATTGGATATATTAATAATGAAATAATTCCTGAATAAATACAATATGCTGAGAATTTTGTACGCTCTGCCATTGCACCTGATACGATAGTAGCTGCTGTCGCACAAAATACAAGATTAAATACGAATGTTGAAGCACCTGTAAATCCGCCATCTGCTGGACTTGCTATAAATGCTTTGAAGTTTGCAAATAAATCCATATTTGGTAAACCTATTAATCCGAACAATGTATCTTCACCCATCATTAGAGTGTATCCTAAAAGTGAAAATACTACAGTACCAATACAAAAGTCCATTAAGTTCTTCATTATAATGTTACCGGCATTTTTTGCCCTTGTAAAACCTGTCTCTACCATTGCGAATCCTGCTTGCATCCAGAAAACAAGAGCCGCTCCTATTAAAAACCAAAATTCAACTGTCATATATCTCTACCTCTTTTCAATCCTAATTTTACGTTTTTCTTTTGTTTCCTATTAACTAAAATATCAGTATTAAACTTCTTATATAAATTCTACTCCATTTATAATTTTATTTTCTCTTCATATAATTTTCATAAATATGCTTTACAATAACACTTATGATTTGATATGAGATTGAACTTATATTAAATCAATAAATAAATTCTTTTTATATTTATTATTTTGTTTTTGTTATACTACTTTATTGGGATGAAGTACTCGCCAAAGTACTTCATCCTTTTTATGTCATACCAAGATAAATTCAATAAGCTTATTTAACACCAAATAATAATTCGCCATAAGTTGGGAATGGCCAATATTCTTGAGCAGTAAATATCTCAGCCTCATCAGCAACCTCACGTAACTCAGCCATCTTATTAAGAAGATTATCACGAATTCCATATGATTCTTCTTTAATGTCTGATACATTTACTAATTCTTCAATTGCTTTTTCTAGAGCATCAGTTCTCTTTACAATTTCAGATGATAAAGTTGATAATTTAGCTATCAAATCTTTCTCATAATCATTTACAATATCAGCACATACTTCTTTCTTTGCTATAACAGTTTTTGCTAACTCTCTAACATATTTTTCAACTGCTGGTAAGATTTGTTTTCTTGCCATATCTACCATAGTTAAAGCTTCAATTGTAACTGATTTACAATAATTTTCTAACATTATGTCACATCTTGATTCTAATTCAGCTTTTGTAAATACTTTATGTGCTGTTAACATTTCTACATTTTTCTTATCAAGTAAATGTGGCATACAATCTGGTGTAGTACGATAATTTACAAGTCCTCTCTTTTCTGTTGCTTCTTTAATCCAAGCATCATCGTATCCATTACCATTAAATAATATATGTTTATGATCTTTAATTGTTTTTTGAATCATTTCGTGTAATGCAGTTTCAAAATCTTCTGCTCCTTCTAGACGGTCAGCATAAATCTTTAATGATTCTGCTACTGCACTGTTTAACATAATATTTGCACAAGAAATACTATTTGATGAACCTAACATTCTGAATTCAAACTTATTACCTGTAAATGCAAATGGTGATGTACGGTTACGGTCTGTATTATCTCTTGCGAACTTAGGCAATACATCAACACCAAGTTTCATAGTTGTTGCCTTTGTTCCCTTATATGGCTCATCTTTTTCTATTGCCTCAAGTATTGCTGTAAGCTCATCTCCAAGGAATATTGATACAACTGCTGGTGGAGCTTCATTTGCTCCAAGTCTATGATCATTACCTGCTGTTGCAACTGATATACGAAGTAAATCTTGATAATCATCTACCGCCTTAATTACTGCACATAGGAATAATAAAAATTGTGCATTTTCATAAGGTGTTTCACCTGGTGAAAGTAAGTTTACTCCTGTATCTGTAGCTAATGACCAGTTATTATGTTTACCACTTCCGTTTACACCTGCAAATGGTTTTTCATGTAATAAGCATACAAGTCCATGTTTAGATGCAACCTTTTGCATTATCTCCATTGTTAATTGGTTGTGGTCTGCTGCTATGTTAGTTGTTGTATATATTGGTGCTAACTCATGTTGTGCTGGAGCAACTTCATTATGTTCAGTCTTTGCAAGAATTCCAAGTTTCCATAATTCTTTATTTAACTCTTCCATAAATTTAGCTACTCTTGGTTTAATTACTCCAAAGTAATGGTCATCCAATTCCTGTCCTTTTGGAGGTTTTGAACCAAATAGTGTACGTCCTGTATATATTAAATCTTTACGTTGTTCATACATTTCCTTTGTTACTAAGAAATATTCTTGCTCTGGTCCTACTGATGTACGAACGCATTTTACATCATCATTTCCAAATAAATGTAATACTCTAAGTGCTTGACGATTCAAAGCTTCCATTGAACGAAGCAATGGAGTTTTCTTATCTAGCGCTTCTCCACCATATGAACAAAATGCTGTAGGTATACATAGTGTTCTATCTTTAATAAATGCATAAGATGTTGGATCCCATGCTGTATATCCTCTTGCTTCAAATGTTGCTCTTAATCCTCCTGATGGGAATGATGAAGCATCTGGCTCTCCTTTAATTAATTCCTTTCCGGAGAATTCCATTATTATTCTTCCATCTGGTGAAGGTGATATAAAACTATCATGCTTTTCAGCTGTTACACCTGTTAGTGGTTGGAACCAATGTGTATAGTGTGTTGCTCCCTGTGCCACTGCCCAAGTCTTCATTGCGTCTGCTACTGCATTTGCTACAGATAAATCAAGTGTTGTTCCTTCATCAATAGTCTTTTTTAAAGACTTATATACATCTGAGGAAAGATTCGCTTTCATTACTCTGTCATCAAATACTTTACTTCCAAAAATCTCTGAAACCTTTTCCATAATTAATCCTCCTTAACACGAAAAAAGCGCCTTTGAGGACTGTATCCCTCAAAGACGCCATTGCCTTATAAACAATATCATACACCTATTTTTGTTACATGTCAACAACAAATTAAATTTTTTCCAAAATTTGGGGTTAATATAAGATAATATTTACCTTATTTTAATCTTATATAACTTATAATTCTCCACTTGCACAAAACCAATAGATCTATATACAATTTGAGAATTAGATAATATTTCTTCAACGTTTTCAATGCTATTACTTTCATCAGAACATAAAAGATATATTTCATTTTTATTCGGATTTTTTTTCCTACACATATCTAGAAATTCATCTACGTTGCAACTATGAGCTTTATTCTTATTTCTATCGCAATAACTTGCTTTCTTTCCATTAAAAGGATTAATTATTTGCTTTGTTTTAAGATACGGAATTACCGAGTTACAAAAATCTTCTGTATTTTCATAAATTACAGCTTCTTTAGGTAATTGTTCTATAAACTTAGCTGTATCCTTAGCATCTGAGTATTCTTGGGTATAATCTTTTGTCAACTTTTCAAAAGGCATAATAATCATAAATGCTATAATTATAATACAGACATATGTAAACTTTCTATTGGTTTTCAACTTTGCAAAGCATCTATCAATAATTTGCCCCATTAAATCAGCATCATAAGATACCCATAATACCCATAAAAGTATATAAAGCCAAGTTATTAATCTTTGAGTTGACGCTGGCCACATTTGATAAATAAATAATTGCCATGCGACTGAAAACAAACCTATAATAACAATCTTTTTATTAATTCTATTTGTAAATAACAATACTGCAATAGAGACTATAAGAACAACCATTATATGTACATTTGAACTAAATATAACTATTCCATATTCATACAAGGTTGATAAACAATTTTTAATAGTATAAATAATATTAGTATCAGCTATTGTTTGCAATTGCCCTGCATCAGACGCATTACCTACATTTATTAGCTCAATTAATAGAAAAACTCCACTTAAAAATACAATTACAAGTCCAATAATATTAGTACTTAGAAATTTTGCTTTTTTGCAATTTTTTTCATGTGTATATTTATAAATCACATCTATAAAATGTACAACAGCAATAATGAACACCATACCTGCCATAATAATATGGGTTTGGAGCAGAAAGGCTAAAAGTATGCTAAAATATATAGGATGTTCAAAACGCTTTGCATAATGTATTGCAATTAATATAATAAATAGCGCACATAAACAGTAACTTCGACTTACAACCGCATAATGATATATGCACATCTCACTAAAAATAATACATATTTTTGTAAATAAATCAAAAGGGGACTTATAAGCAATTAATAGAATACAAACTGACATAATAATAAAACTTATTATATTAATAGTTATATAAGGGAATCCTAGCTTAGAAAAAGGTGCAAGAATAAAATACCACAAAACAGGATGTCCCTCATATGACATTTGCCTTATCATTTCTATAGGAGATAAGTCTCGTGAAATAAGCCAAGCTTGAGCCTCATCTCTCCACGCCTCATGTGTCAACATCAGTACAAAATTAATCAGTATCGCTAACAAGGATAATAAAAATAATATATTTTTCTTTCTATTCTCTATTGTTGCTCTAATATCCTTAAATAAATTAATAGTCATATTCTTTTCTCCTTTAAAGTCACGTCAATCAGTAATATTATCGTCAAAAAATAATATATATTACATTTAGATAAAGATAATATTTCACTATTAATTATGATATTGCATCAACCATAGATTTCACATATTCATATATGTACTTACCTGCATTTTCACCATGTTCAGCTATTATTTTTACAATAGCACTTCCTACGATAACTCCATCTGACAAGTTGGCGTATTTTGTGGCTTGCTCAGGTGTATTTATACCAAAACCTACTGCAACTGGTGTATCTGTTACTTCTCTTATATGTGATACAATTCCTGCTATGTCTGTTGTAATTTCTTTTCTCATTCCAGTAACACCCATAGATGATACAAGATATATGTAACCTTTGGCCTCTTTTGCAATCATACTAATTCTATCAGCACTAGTTGGCGCAATAAGTGAAACTATATCAACACCATATTTTTCTGCAATTGGAGCAAGTTCAGATTTCTCTTCAAATGGCATATCAGGAATAATTAAGCCACTTACTCCTATCTCGCTACACTTTTTACAAAACGTATCATAACCATATTTAAAGACAGGATTAAGATAAGTTAAAAATACTAATGGTATAGATACTTTCTTACTTACTCTATTAACCATTTCAAATATCATATCTGTAGTACATCCACCTTCTGCTGATAAAGCTCTTACGTTGGCAGCTTGTATTACTGGTCCTTCTGCTATTGGGTCTGAAAAAGGTATACCTATCTCAATTAATGAAGCTCCTGCTTTCTCCATCTCAATAATATATTCTTCTGTTTTTTCTAGTGAAGGGTCTCCTGCTGTTAGGAAACCTACAAATGCTTTTTTATTTTCAAATGCTTCTTTTATCTTAATCATGCAAATCAACTCCTCTATATCTTGCTATTGCTGCCACATCTTTATCTCCACGTCCTGATAGACAACATATTATTATCTGGTCCTTATCCATAGTTGGTGCTATTTTCATAAGATGTGCCACTGCATGAGAACTTTCTATAGCTGCAACTATTCCCTCTGTTTTTGCTATATATTCAAATGCTTGAACTGCTTCTTCATCTGTTACAGGTACATATGTTGCCCTTCCTGTATCATGAAGATTAGCATGTTCAGGTCCAATTCCTGGATAGTCAAGACCTGCTGATATAGAATATACTGGAGCAATCTGACCATATTTGTCTTGACAAAAATACGACTTCATTCCATGGAATACTCCTTCCGTTCCAGTAGCGATTGTTGCTGCTGTTTCTTCAGTGTGTATACCCTTACCTGCTGCCTCACATCCAATCAACTTTACAGACTCATCATTTATAAACTCATAAAACATTCCCATAGCATTACTTCCACCACCTACGCAAGCCATTACTACATCAGGTAATTTACCCTCTTTTTCTAGAATCTGTGCTCTTGCTTCTCTGCTTATCACACTTTGAAAATCTCTGACTATCATTGGAAATGGATGTGGTCCCATAACTGAACCTAGTACATATAAAGTATCATCTACTCTTTTTGTCCATTCTCTCATACATTCGTTTACCGCATCCTTAAGCGTCTGTGTACCTGTTTCAACGACATTCACTTTTGCACCAAGAAGTTCCATACGATATACATTTAAAGCTTGACGAATCGTATCTTCTTTTCCCATAAATATTTCACATTCCATACCTAAAAGTGCTGCTGCTGTTGCAGTTGCAACACCATGTTGTCCAGCACCAGTTTCTGCTATAACCCTTGTCTTTCCCATCTTCTTAGCAAGTAAAACTTGTCCTAATACATTGTTTATCTTATGTGAACCTGTATGGTTTAAATCTTCTCTCTTAAAATATATCTTAGCTCCACCTAAATCTTTAGTCATTTTTTCTGCATAATATAATAACGATGGTCTACCAGCATATTCTCTTAATAATTTATCTAACTCTTTATTAAAATCCTCATCTTTCTTATAAAATTCATAAGCTTCTTCTAGCTTAATTACCTCATTCATTAATGTCTCAGGTATGTACTGTCCACCATGTATTCCATATCTTCCTTTTGCCATTTATTTTCCTCCTTACATTAAACCTCACATTCCATTTTCTTTAACTTTTATCTTGGTTATGAATTCTTTTATCTTTTCTTCATCCTTATAACCATCTGTTTCCACAGCGCTACTTACATCCACTACATAAGGATTACATGTCTTAATTGCATCATTGACATTCTCAGAATTAAGACCACCTGCCAAGAAAAATGGTTGCTTTATGTCCTTAAGTATATTCCAATCAAAAGCTTGTCCTGTACCTCCATATTCTTTTGAAGAATATGTATCGAATAAAATATAATCTAATAAATCATTCCTCATCAAAATTTCTTTAACATTATCCCCTGACTCAACTCTGATAGCCTTAATTATTTTAGCATCAATTTGCTTAGTTGATAAAGCTTCTCTTAACTTGATAATATACTCTTTATCTTCATCACCATGTAACTGAATCAAATCAATTACCTTATCCTCTACTAAATCCACAATCTTATCTATATCTTCATTTACAAATACCCCTACTGCCAAAATATCTGAATTAAGTATTTTTCTTAATTCCATAGCTTGCTCTTTAATAACTTTTCTTTTACTTTCTGCAAATACAAATCCAATATAATCTGGTCTATATTTATTCACAATCTCTATGTCTTTTTTGCGTTTTAATCCACAAATTTTGATTTTTGTAGTATTTTTATGTGGATTACTTTCTTGTTTAACTGTTTTCTTCTCCATATTAATCTAATGTTTCCCCTCCTGCTAACTCTAATAACATGCTTTTCTTATCTTTACATTTCATTAATGTTTCACCAATCAATACTGCATTTGTTCCATTTTTCCTTAAAACTTCAATATCTTCTGAAGTCTTAATTCCACTTTCTGATACAAATACAATGTCTTTTGGTACCATTTTACGTAATCTCACACTATTATTAATATCAACATTAAAAGTCTTTAAATCTCTATTGTTAACTCCTATTATAGTTGCGCCTATTTTTATAGCTCTATTTACCTCTTCTTCATCATGAGTTTCAACTAACGCTGAAAGGCCTAATCTATGAGCTATATCAAGGTAGTGTTTCAATCTATCATCATCTAACAAAGAACATATGAGTAATATTGCTGACGCGCCTAATATTTTAGCTTCGTATATCTGATATTCATCTACTATAAAATCTTTCCTTATTGCTGGAATGGACACTGTATCTGTTATTTCTTTTAGATAACTATCATTTCCTTGAAAATAATGTGGTTCTGTTAATACTGATATAACTGCTGCCCCTGCTGCTTCATATTCTTTAGCAATATGAACATATGGAAAATCTTCAGCAATAATTCCCTTAGAAGGAGATGCCTTCTTTACCTCACAGATAAAGTTTATTCCTGGTTTTGATATAGCAGCTTTAAATGGAAATAAATATTTTCCAGTCTTTTTATATTCAGCCTGTGCTATTTTCTCAGCCTGTTCTTTTATCTTTTCTAATGATATAATTTTCTTTTGTTTATTAACATCTTCAATTCTCTTAGATGATATTTCTTCTAAAATATTCATATGTACCCTCCAAAAATATGCAACTATAATTCAATGAAAACAACTAATATAATTAATCATTATTACTTGATTCTATAAATTTCTCAAGTTGTTTGTATGCCTTACCACTATCAATTGCATCCCTTGCAATAGCTATACCTTCTTCAATAGAACAACCTTTTGCAATATGAATTGCAGCTCCTGCATTTAACAATACTATATCTGTCTTTGGTCCTTGTTCACCTTGTAAAATTCTTCTTACTATATCAGCATTTTCCTGTGGTGTTCCACCTTCTAAGTCTTCTTTTTTACATCTAGTAAATCCATAATCCTCTGGTTTTATTTCATATGTTTTAAATTCTCCATTAATATATTCACATACAAATGTAGGTGCACTTAAGGATATCTCATCCATTTTATCTTCACCATAAACAACCATTGTGCTCTTAACACCTAGATTAGCCAATACCCTTGCTAATGGTTCAACTAAAGCTTTTCCATATACACCTAATAGTTGCATACTAGCACCTGCTGGATTGGCAAGGGGTCCTAAACAATTGAAAAGAGTTCTAATTCCCATTTCTTTTCTAACGCCACCTACATATCTCATTGCTGTATGATATTTTTGTGCAAATAAGAAACAAATATTTAACTCATTTAATATCTCTTTACTTCTCTCTGGCTCTAAATCTATCTTAACTCCTAATGCTTCTAAACAATCTGCAGTTCCACATTTACTTGATGCAGCTCTATTGCCATGCTTAGCAACTGGAATTCCTACTGATGATGCTACTATTGATGCAAGTGTAGATATATTAATAGAATTAGATCCATCTCCACCTGTACCAACTATTTCAAGAACATCCATATCATTTAAAAATCTCTCACAATGTTCTCTCATAACCTTTGCCGCTGCTGTTATCTCTTCAATTGTTTCACCTTTCATGTTAAGTGCTGTTAAAAATGATGCTTTTTGTGCATCTGTTGCAACACCTTCCATTATCTCATTCATAACCTCTGTCATCATCTCATTAGTTAAATCTTCCTTTTGTGTTACCTTTGCAATTGCTTCTTTAATCATAGTTAACATCTCCATTTCTTTTAAAAATTTTATTCAAAAATTTCTGATGGAAATCGTGCATCCTAAGTGGAACGTTTTTATTTAAATAAAAACGCCCTTGGCAAAAGAATACTCTTTCGCCAAGGACGGTAATATCATTTATTATAAAATCCTACCGCGGTGCCACCTTGCTTTATGGAATCCACACACTCATCAGAATACTAACATATTCCTGGCAACTTACGTATGCCCTCACGTCGTAGAATACTCAGAAATAATAATTTCCTTTGACTACGCCCTCCGTGGTCCATTTAATAAATAGCTTTCTATTGGTTCTCAGCAATCCCAACTCTCTGTAAGTGCCCTGTTTATTTTTATCTCCACTTCATCGGTTTAATATTATTTAGTTATAATAAGATTATAACCCCAAATGGGTATAAGTTGTCAAGGATTATTTCCAAGGGTTTTACCACATTTTCTTATCTTGTTTTAATCGCTTACCTTTACTTTTTTATCATATCTGTCCACAAACATAATATTTTATTACTGCAATTGCCTCTCTCAAGTATAAGTTGGGAACTGTATACCATCTTATACTTGAGCCCAAACCTTTTATATTATTTAATCCTTGTTTTTTGGCAATCTTTATACTTCTATATACATGAAAATTATTAGTAACTATTACAACTTTACTATCTTTATCAGATATTAATTCTTTACTAAATTTAATGTTTTCATCTGTATTAACAGACTTATCTTCCATAATGATTCTTTCTTCTTTTATTTCTTTATTTATCAAATATCTTTTCATTGCTTCTGCTTCAGTTATATTTTCTCCTGGTCCTTTACCACCAGATACAATAACTTTAGTATTCTTATTTTCTTCAAGGTACTGACACGCTTTGTGCAGACGAGTAACTAAGTTATGAGAAGGTACATCTCCTCTTACCTTTGCACCTAATACTATTACATAATCTGCTCCTTTATCAGGTACAGATGCTCCTGAAACTATAACTATCGCTAGTACACTGATGATTAATACTGAAACCACGCTAACCAAACTAATTATTATAATTCTTACAGCAATATGTAATTTTCCCCACATATTAAGAACTAATTTGCTTTTTATTCCTAACACTATGCACACTATTGCTATCAATAGCCATACATAAGTAAATTTATTGGTTAATCCAGCTAATAAAGCATACATTATAAAATATATTAAACTTGAAAAACCTAGTATTATATTAAACCATTTAAAAAACATTTTACACACCTTTCCCCATAAAACTTTCGTTTACTATAGTTTATACAAATATAAATTAGATATAAAAATAGCAAACCTCATTTAAGCATTATTTTCTTAATAAGGTCTTCTATTTTTTACTCAACTATTCTAATTATTCATCTCTGATAAATCCTTTACTATCTCACCAGCCATTATAAGTCCTGCAACTGCAGGGGTAAATGCTGTGCTTCCTGGTATATCTCTTCTTTCTGTACATTTATGAGCCGCACCAGGTGGGCATATACAATTAGTACGACAACTTATAGACATATCTTCTAGTGGCTTAATTGGTTGTTCATCAGAATACACTACTTTCAGATGCTTAATGTTACGTTTCTTTAATTCACGACGCATAACTTTAGCAAGTGGGTCCATCTGAGTTTTATATATATCCGCCACTTTAAATCTACTTGCATCTAATTTATTCCCTGCACCCATTGCACTAATTACAGGTATATTTAGACTCTTTGCTCTAACTATAATCTCTAACTTAGCAGTAACGGTATCTACTGCATCTACTACATAATCATATTCTTCAAACGGAAAATCATCTGCATTCTCAGGTAAGAAAAAGCATTTATGAACTCTTACATCAACCTTAGGATTGATATCCAACATTCTCTCTTTCATTACATCTACCTTATATTTTCCTACAGTTTTTCTTGTAGCTATAATCTGTCTATTAAGATTAGTTAAGCATACTTTATCATCATCTATAAGGTCAAATGCACCTACTCCACTTCGTACAAGTGCTTCACATACATATCCACCTACTCCACCTATTCCAAATACTGCAACTCTTGAGTTACTCATTTTCTCTATGGCTTCTTCGCCTATAAGTAACTGTGTTCTTGAAAATTGATTTAACATAACTTTATCTATACCTCTCTAATTTATAATTCAAAAGAATTGCACATCTATTTATAATTCTCAGTAATCCCATTCCCCATGCTTCAACAATATGCCTTAAAACATAATTATATGCATTATCAACCTGAGTATAAATAGGTCCAGAGGATTCCTTTTGGTCAATAAATTTTTCTTTACATAATAGTTTTTTAATCTATCATAAGTTATAAAAAAAATTTTCTTATTTCTTTATTTACATATGACTATATTTTTCTATTTCCCCACTAACAACTAATTAACATATTGCTATTATAAACAACGCAATATTCAAAAGTCAATAAACATATTCCTTTGAGATATACAATAAACTTGTTATAGAACAGCTAACACTACTTGAATGTGATGCATCTTTGTTACATGTAAATGTTGCAGTTGCACTTGTATATCCTGAATATCCTTCGCTGGTACATGACACACTCTAATAACTTTGTGATAAAAAGTATACATCCACAGTGACCTTTAAATGTTGAACAAGCTTCTAAAGTAACTTCCTATAAGCTTCTTAAGTGGTAACTTTTCAAGCCCTCCTAGAGTCATTCTTGTCTCGTATACTTTATCGCCAGATATATGTATCTCTGCATTATTCCCTACCATAAGAACATAAAGAATTGTACTTATATTAAGGACAACTTTTCTTTTTTTTTATATAATTGTAATATTTTTTATCTCTTGCATATCAAATACCCTTCTAACTAAATTTCAATCATTTCTAGCAATTCTGGAATATCATTTTTTAATGTTTCATAAACAATCTTTAAATCAACATTCCCATAATCATGTACTATTCTATTTCTTAAACCATATAAAGAATTCCATGGTATGTAGCTTTTCCCTTGTTTATACTCATCAGATAGTTTCTTTGCATTTTCAGAAATTTGTATCATACGAAATAGCATAGAATCTAATAATACCTCATTTGCATTCAATTCATCTGCATCAATATTATACATATGTTTTACTATAAACTGCAAATCCTGTATAATTTTATGAATATAGTACTTATCATTCTTAATATTATCCATATATCTTTATCCCATCCCTTAATATTTCTTGTGTTAACTCAAAATTATCTTTTAACTGATCGATATCTAAAACATCCACTTTCTTATGCAATACTGTTCTAATTTCTTCTACCAGACCATAGTATTTTAATCCTTTAACATTCGCCGAAATAAGAAGATCCACATCACTTGTAGGTGTTGCTTTTGATTTCGCATATGAACCAAAAAGATAACAAAAACTTACATCATATTTATCAAATACCTCTTTACATTTTCGTTTTATATCATCAATCTCAATAATTCCGTGTTCTTCATCAATAGGATTTATCTCTAATAACTTATCTAAAATATAGTTATATTTTAATGTTCCTGCTTTTCTTTCATCATTTTCATATGATATATACGAACGCAAAGAAACTCCTACTAAATCTGCCACCTGTTGCTGGGTCAATTTCTTTTCATTTCTTAACTCTTTTAGCTCTCCCATATTTACACCTCCAATTATATTTTAATGCAAATATTGCATTTTTGTCAAATGTATAAAATGCAATATTTGCACTTTTTTAATTCTAGTATGCAAATACTTGTTTTATTAATTTCCCCCTGGGCCATCCCTTCTTGGTACTTCATCAGGTATTACATTTTCTGTTCTATCGTACTCAATAATCTTAACATCATCTTTTGTACTATTCTTATCTGGTTTTGGAATATCCCCATCACCATATTCTGTATTATAATCATAATCTAAATTAATTTTATTTTGTTCCTTCATAGTTAAAACCCTCCTTTAGGAATTAGTTTTTCCTAAAGGAGGTCTTTTATACTATACATTTATATATTCAATTTCAAACTATTTATCTATAAATGTTCTTTTAAGTGATTGTACATTCAAATTATCCATCAAAGCAACTAAACCAAGTACTAACCCATGGTAAAAGCCTTCTGAGCCTGCATCGTAGAAGCTGACAGTTTTATCAACATAGTAACATTCCACAATATATCAACTTTATTTTGATATATTGCAGAATGTTATCGATATATTGCGGAATATAAAAATCTTTTGGAATTCATTCTTCTACTTCCAAGTTTTCAAATATTCCTTAATCATAAACGCACAAAAATACGGAAAGGTATATATCCCATTTGCCTTACCAACATTAAAATCTCCTAGTTTTATTCCATGTTTTATATCACTGTAATTTTTATTTTTTATCAATGATGCTAATGACTTTGACCTATCATTATTAGCTTTAACCTCTACCGGAATAAGCTCATTTTTTGAGCGTACAAAAAAATCTTCTTCCAGTGTAGAATTTTCTTTTTTGTAATAAAAAAGCCCCAATCCCTGTTTTATGAAAGCCTCTGCAACAAAATTTTCATATAAAGCTCCCTTGTAAACACCCAAGTTTTTATTTATCCTAAGATCTTCCTGAGCCTCTTCATCCAATGCAGATACCAATAATCCTGTATCTGGATAATATAATTTGTATTTTGATTCATCTAAATTTCCCTTCAACGGTAATTCTGGGAAAAGCAAACAATTACATTCCATAATTACTCCCGCATCAATTAACCACTCAATGCATCCTGTATATTCACGAGAGCGAGCATTCTTATCTATCTTATTAAATTGGAACTTCTTATTTTCTTTAGCTAATTGAGAAGGAACACTTCTATAAACTCTAATAATTTTTGTTTGTTCCAAACCTTCGGCATATTTCCTAACATCTTCTTCATAATCTAATCTAATTTGTTGTTGAATCTCTAATGAACCAGAGAAAGTTCCCGTTTCAATATATCCTTTTACTACATTAGGCATTCCTCCCAAGACACAATAATCAAGGAACAAAGACCTATATACAGATAATTCTGTATCACTAAATGGTATATTTCCCACCATATGATTATATATATCTCTTATCTGATTCTCATGATAACCTTTTGCCCACAAAAATTCCTCAAAATCCATGGAATACATTTCATAGTCAGATTTATATCCAACACTGTTACTGTGTATCTTTTTATAATTAATCCCAAGCATTGAACCACTACAGATAACATCATATCTTCCATCAAGTTTAAATGCCTTTAAAGTAGTTGCTACATCTGGATATTCTTGAATTTCATCAAAAATAATAATAGTTTCATTCTCTATAAAATTAATCGATGGATCAGCAAGAGTAATATTCTTTATGACAGTTTCTACATCATATCCATCGCTTACTATCGCCCTATACTTTTTATCCAACACAAAATTTATATATACAATATTACTGTAATTTTCACTTGCAAAATGCATAATTGACTCTGTTTTCCCAATCTGTCGAGCTCCTTTTACTATCAACGGCTTATGTGTAGGATCTGATTTCCACTTAATCAAGTATTCATCTATTTTTCGCTTCAAATACATCATTATCCCTCCTAATTTAAATTGTATCACATAAAATGAGCTTTCTCAAGGTTATCTATCACATTTTATTAGCCTATTTTTGTATACCTATCACATTTTATGAGGGTTATATATCATTTTTTTCACATTTTATGTATTTTAAATCATAACAAAACCCCCTTTAGGTTTTAATCTACCCTAAAGGAGGTCTTTTATACATATACTTTTTCCTTATTTAAGCCATTTTTCTAATGCCCTAGATAGTATCTTCAAATCAATCGGTTTAGCAATATGTTCATTCATACCAGCATTTTTAGAATCTTGTACATCATCTGCAAATGCATTTGCTGTCATAGCAATAATCGGTACCTTCTTGCAATAATCTCGATTCATAGCTCGTATTGCTTTTGTTGCATCATAACCGTTCATTTTAGGCATTTGAATATCCATAAATATAATATTGTAATGTCCATCATCACACTCTAGTATCTTATCTACAGCTTCTGCACCATTCCAACAATGTTCAATAACTAGTCCTGTCATTTCTAAAATTTCTGTTGCAATTTCCGCATTTATTTCATTATCTTCTACTAGTAAAGCACGATAATTTGAAAGGTCCATATCTTCTAGTTCAACAAATGGTGGGGCAATGTCTTTTTGTTCCTCTTCTTCCACAAGAGTATCAAAAGTATTTACCAATCTAGAACGGAATAGTGGTTTATTTATAAAGCCATTGACACCAACTGCTCTTGCATCTTGTTCTATATCTGACCAATCATATTCTGCTATAATAATTGGTACATCATCTCCAATTGTTCTTCTAATCTCTTTTATATTTTCAATTCCATCATTATCTGGCATTCTCCAGTCTAAGATGCAAGCAAAATAATCTCTATTTTTTTCATTATGAAGGTTAATTTGTTCAATAGCTTCTTGTGTTGTAAGAGCACTATCTACCTTCATTCCAAAATCATTCAATATCTTACAACAAGACTTTAAAGTTTCTAAATTATCATCTATTACAAGTACATCTAAGTTTTTAAATCGGTCAAACTGTCCTTGTTTAACATCCTGAAGCTTTAGATATATTGTAACTATAAAGCGTGAACCAACTCCTAGCTTGCTTTCCACCGTAATATCGCCCCCCATCATACGAGCAATGTTTCGGCTAATTGCCATACCAAGTCCTGTTCCCTGAATCTTACTTACCCTTCTATCTGTAGCTCTGACAAATGGTTCAAATAATTTTTCCATAAACTCCTCACTCATACCAATACCATTATCTTCAAATATAAATTCATAACATCCCACTTTTTCCTGATTACAAGGTTTTTCCATTACAGAAAGGCTTATTTTCCCACCATCATGTGTGAATTTTGCCGCATTGCTTATAAGATTCATAAAAATCTTCTGTATACGGAAGCTATCACCTACAACTGCCTCATGGATTACACCTGAAATATTAACAGAGAATTCATGTTGATGCTCTGTAATTAATGAATTAGTCATAATAACAAGATTATCAAATAATTCTGAAAGATTAAACTTCTCTTCAACTAAATCAACCTTACCTGACTCTATTTTACTCATATCTAATACTTCATTTATTAAGCTAAGCATATGATTACTTGCCTTTGTAATCTTTTGTAGACAATCCTGAACACGTTCTTTATCATCTATGTGAGCTAAAGCAATATTGGCCATACCTATAATTCCATTCATTGGCGTACGAATATCATGGGACATATTTGATAAAAACTCTGTTTTAGCTTTATTAGCCGCCTCTGCTGCTTCATATGCCGCCTTTAGTGCCATCTCCTGCATCTTTATATGTCTCTGCTCTTGTTCAACTACTAAATCAACATTTCTAATTCCTAGAATAATAAAACCTTCTGCTGTTCTCCAAGAATACATTCTCATAAATGTAACTTGAAAATGATGAATTCCTGTATCATCATAACGCACACGATAACTACATATATATTCATCACTTTTTTCCAATTCTCGTTGTACCACATCAGTAGCAACAGCTGCCCGTAATTCTTCCTTATCCTCATCTATAACATATTTGGATATATAATTATCCCATGTTTCATTATAAGAACATCTAATTTTACGTTCATTTTCTGGATATATCTTTCCAGCTATCTTAATTGTTGTAGATGTATCATTTTCCATATCAATCAACATAACATCTGTATAATCCTTACTAAGAACATCCGCTATCTCCATCTCATCACGCAAAGTTTCATTTATTTTCTCAACTTCAGCAAGTGCAATCTCAATTTTTTCCTGCTGAGCTAGTTCTTGCAAAACTGCATTCTCATCAAAAAGTTTTCTAAAACCACAAAATACTTTATTTCTCTTTCCATCTTCACTTCGCCCTTCTGAAATAAAACAACATCTAACCAAATCCCCCTTTGTTGAAATAAACTCCTGAATAATAATAGATTTATCACCAAGTCGTGTAACAACTGTATCTATATCTACAAAAATGTGCATAACTGACCTATACTCTTTCGCTACGAAATTATCAACTATTGTCTCCAATATAAATTTGACATTTTCTTTATCATCGAATGAATATTCAAAATCCTCATAATGTACAAGTTCCTCTAAAGAATTCTCCTCTAAATCAATATAATATAAAGCACTAAACATACTTTTTAGTAAATCTATAATTGCAGTATATTTCTTTGATGATTTTTCTTCTAATATTACCATAACACGCCTCCAGTAATTACACAAAAAAGTAGAAGTAATCTCCCTTAAAGTTTTACTTCTACCTTATATTCATCTACATACAAACTCTTAATTATAGAATAAATCATATATCATTCAGCCATTTGATGAATAATTACTCTATTATTAATCTAATTATACCATTTTTTTCCATTTTTCTCAATAAAATCGTTTAAATTCATACTAGTTCTCTCCCTCTCAAATGATTCAAATATTTTCTGTAAATACCCATGCACCTTATTTGTATTTTCCACCTTAGCCTCTTTCAGTCTCTTTTTTCAATTCATCATCTACAATCATTTTTTCCTATTAAGCGCCAATAATCCCAGTGAATCCACATATAAGCACTATTATACCAAGTATAATTCTATACCATCCGAATACTTTAAAGTCGTGTTTCTTGATATATCCCATAAGAAACTTTATAACTACTAAAGATACAACAAATGCTACTAGCATACCAACAAGAAGAATTACACCTTCCATAGATGTCATAGAGTTATGTAAAAGGAACTTCGCACCTTTAAGAAGACTAGCACCAAACATAACAGGAACAGCAAGGAAGAAAGTATATTCAGCAGCTGCTGTTCTTGAAACACCAAGTATAAGTGCACCAACTATAGTTGCACCTGAACGAGAAGTACCAGGGAATATAGCAGCTATAAGCTGAAAAAGTCCGATATAAAAAGCAAGCTTATACGTGATACCGGCAAGCTGGCTAACCTTAGGCTCCTTTCCATGATGCATAGTTTCAATAATAATAAATGCAATACCAAAGATTATAAGCATAACAGCAACCGTTGTATAATTGTAGAACCAAGCTTCAAACTGTTCATCAAAAAGTATACCAATTATAGCGGCAGGTACACATGATACAAAAATGTGAAACCATAACTTGAAGATATCCCACTTCACATAAGCACCGACACCACTCTGTGCAAGTGGTTCTTTGTTATTCTTCTTTCCAAATGGCCACAACTGGCTCCAAAAAAGAAGAACAACTGCAAGTATAGCACCAAGTTGTATCACTACTTGAAACATACTGTAAAATTCATCAGATACCTTAAGTGGCATTATTTCATTAAGAAGAATCATATGTCCTGTACTACTTATAGGAAGCCACTCGGTAATACCCTCTACAATACCAAAAATTATTGATTTTAAAATTTCCAACATTATTCCTCCAATCAGATACTGATTATTCTAGTCTTTTATATATTTTGTCATAATTACATTTTATTGCAAAAATAGTAAAATATTGTATTTTATGTGACTATATATTATATTCGCATTAAATTTTCTTCATGTCAACTATATGATGGAAAATATTCTTCTTATATTGAGAAATAAGCTGTCAGTATTCAATATCGGTAATCTTCCTGCACGAATCTCATTCTTAGCCGCTATAGGAAGTATGGAATTTATCTTAGGTGGCTGATTTGACGCTTACGATAATCCACTTGCTTTAAAATCTTCAATTAATTTTAGTTTTTCTTCTTTACTTCTTGATTTTTTCATTAAAGGCTCTGTCACACGCTAGGGTAAAATTTTTGTAGGAAAATTAAATAGAAAAATAAAGAAGAAAGCACCGATTTGTGTTATTATTATAT
>CAKRYR010000012.1 GCA_934432595.1 uncultured Lachnospiraceae bacterium
ACTAAAGCCCTCAGTAAACTCCACTAGAACCGCAAACCCTACTAAAGCCCTCAGTAAACTCCACTAGAACCGCAAACCCTACTAAAGCCCTCAGTAAACTCCACTAGAACCGCAAACTCTAAACAGTCAAAATCTCATCAGACTTAGCAGAAATCATAGAGTCTACTTCAGCAATAAACTTGTCAGTTAATTTTTGAACTTTCTCTTCTAAAACTTTAGCTTCATCATCTGATAATTCATTAACCTTATTTTGTTTCTTAATAGCATCATTAGCATCTCTTCTAATATTTCTAATAGCGACTTTAGCATTCTCGCCTTTTTTCTTAATATCCTTAACTAAATCTTTTCTTCTTTCCTCGGTTAATTCTGGGAAAACTAATCTGATTACTTTACCATCATTAGTTGGAGTAATTCCTATATCTGAAGCTAATATTGCTTTTTCAATTTCTTTAATTAGACTTGCATCCCAAGGTTGAATTTGAATAATTCTAGCCTCTGGAACTGATATATTAGCAACAGCTTGAAGACCTGATGGCTGACCATAATAATCTACTTGAATTTTATCAAGAATATGTGGATTAGCACGTCCTGCTCTAATATTGGCAAACTCTTCTCCTAAATTATCAACTGATTTTGTCATTTTTTCTTCATATTGTGATATCATAACAATTCTCCTATCTTAATATTCTTTTTAATTATCATTTTTTCTTAATCATATTTAATATTTTTTTATCTAAAAATAATATATAGCTAAACTGTTACACGAGTACCATTAAATTCTCCAACTACAGAATTAACTATACTGTTTTCTTCATTTAAGCCAAAAATAAGCATTGGCATTTTATTTTCTAAGCACATAATTGTTGCTGATAAATCAATTACAGCTAGTTTCTTATCAAGTACTTCCTCAATAGAAATAGTATCATATTTCTTAGCTTTTGGATTAATAGCAGGATCGCTATCATATACACCATCAATTGCCTTTGCTAATAAAATTGCATCTGCCTCAATCTCAATAGCTCTAAGAACTGTTGCAGTATCTGTTGAAAAATATGGATGACCTGTTCCACCTGCAAAAAATACAATTTTACCACTATTTAAAGATTCCATTACATCATCTTTTGCATATAATTTAGTTATATTACCACATTCAAATGGAGTCATAACCTGCGTACCCATTCCTTCAGATCTAAATACCTCTGATACATATACACAATTCATAATTGTTGCTAACATACCAATTTGATCTGCCTTAGTTCTTTCAATATTTTTGCTTGTTCTTCCTCGCCAGAAATTGCCACCACCTATAACAATTGCAACTTGAATATTTCTATCAATAAGCTGCTTAACTTGTTTTGCAACAACACGGCATACTTCTTCATCAAAGCCAGTTTTTTTATCCCCAGCTAGTGCTTCACCACTTAGCTTAAGTAAAACTCTCTTATATTCAGCCATACTAATATACCTTCCTTTATCTTACTTAACACTTTACATACAAAGGTTATTTTATCATCTTTATATAATATAATCAATAGAAAAATGCTATCATCACTCTTATAATGATAGCATTTTATCTTTATTAATTATATCTTTGGAAGTTCAATTTCTTATTCAAATACCTATTACCTTTATATATTCATAACAATTAATTATTATTATAACTCTAATTATCTGAATCTATCTTTAATTGATCCATAAAATTGGAATAATTATTTTCCATTTCCTTCATAAATTCTTCTTTATTCTCTTCTAAGTCCTCACCTACATCAACAAGCAAAGGCTCCTCTTCTTCCACTTCTTCAGGTACCTCTTCTATGGTAACTTGTGGCTCATCCTCCTCAATATTCTCCATAGTCGTCTCAATAATAGGTGCCTGTTGTATTTCTTCATCTAACTCTGTCTCAACCTCTTCATCTACCTCATCAATATTTTTATCCGAAGAGACTTCACCAAAGAAATCATCTAAATCCATACTTTCGTAAGCAAGTTCACAGAAACCTTGTAATACAGCACCATGATCAATTTGAACTGATTTTGCTCGTATATTTCCTTTTACAATAGCTGTTGGCTCTAATTTTGCCTCGTTAGTTACAATAATTTCACCTTTTACAGCACCTGCAACTATTGCAGAATCACCATAAATATTACCTAAAACCACAGTTCCTTCATTAATTTCGATTCTTCCATCACTTCTAACATCACCTTCAAATTTTGAAGTTTTAATATTAATAGAGGCTGCTATTGCATTACCTGCAACTTCACCACTAATTGTCAATTCTCCTTTACAGTCAACATCCCCACAAACAGAACCATCTATAATCAAGTCATCATCTGTTGAAATGTTTCCTGCAATAATTGTACTCTTTGTTATAATTGTTGCTTTTTTCCCTGTTTCCATCACGTTATCAACCTGACTTTCTTCTTTATTTTTTTGTACTGCTTGTTCATTTTCTATACACAAATCTAAAGTATCTTTATTCTGGTCAACTGTGTTAGCATCATTTTTAGATAATATGTCCTTCTTCTGCTCTGCCATTTTCTTAAACAAATCAGTATTAAATGAAATTGGATTATCTTCTTCTTTCTTCTCATTAGGCTGTTTAACTTTTCCCTCTAACGACATAATCAATTTATCTATCTCGTCATCAGTTGAAGTTATAGTCGTCTTAATACCATCCTCTGGCTTAATATTTGGTTTATACTCCTCTTTTTCATTTGCAGTGGAGCCACCATTTAAATTCTTCCAGAAATTACCAACTGAGCCCATATTTTACCCTCCAATCATACATTTTTTAATTACTTCTTCTGCTGTATTCGAGGCGTATTCTCTTCGATGCCAGCAAACTCATAACCTTGCTTTTTTAATATTTTAATAATAATAGGTAAAGTCTTTACTGTACTATTTTTTGTTGCTGCATCATGCATTAAAACAATAGGTGTATTTTTTGTTTTAACATTTTTAACTACATTATTTATCAATTGTTTGTCAGATAAATTTTTACCTGTCGCGTCCCCATTTTCTACATTCCAGTCGTAATAAATTATAGATTCTTTATTAAGGAACTTAATACATTTCCTAATATCCACCTTAGAAACAGAATTACCACTTCCCCCAGGGAATCTATAAAAATTAGTTTTTACACCTGTTACATCATATATATACTTTCTCATTAATACTACATCCTTACAAAATGCCTTCATAGAACTATATATATTTTTATAATTATGTGTAAATGAATGAATTCCTATGGTATGACCCTCATCAACAATTCGTTTATATAGTTTTTTATTATTATCGCCTTTACGATAAACAACAAAAAATGTTGCCTTTGCATCATACTTCTCTAGAATTGACAAAATTTTCAATGTATTCTCACTTGGTCCATCATCAAATGTCAAATACACTTTCTTTGCATTACTAGAGTTCTTTTCTTGTTTTGTTGTAACCTTTTTTTTACTTTTTTCATTTTTAGAAATTGTATTATTAGAATTAATATCCACATTATACCTTTCTAAAATATGACTATCATAATTGTTTTCGACATTTTTTATATTTTTTGATAGGGTTTCTTGATTTTTTTCTTCTTTTTGGACTTTTTTACTATTATTTTCCTTTTGTTCCTGTCCTCTTACTGAAACCCAAACTAATAAAAACAATAAAGCAATAAATCCAACCATATATATATAATAAATTTTTCTATTCTCATTTCGCTTTCTTACAACATTTTTTTTCATTCTATATCCTCCTTCAAGACTACAAATATAGTCTTGCAACATTGTATACTTTCTAATACATTACCATATTAAACAATATATTACATAATACGCTCTAATTTCAATTTTATTCTCAATTTTTAATACATAATTAATAAAGATGACATACTTATTCATATGTCATCTTTAAATCTTTTTATTATGTTAAATTATTCTGGGGAATCAACCTCTATATTTGAATAAAATCCTTGTTCTAATATAATACTACAACCTTTCTTGCTGGTATTGTACCTCTAATCTTTCCATCTTTAACTTCAAATGTACCACCATCATCTGTATGGTTATCATATACCTTAGTATCTAATCTAGTATCAGATTCAATATCAACAGCATTATCATTAAGATTTATAATAACAGCACCTTTTGTTCCTCTTTCTATCATAAGAATCTTACCATTATATATATTTCTCATATATTCATCTTCATGTTCCATGATATTTCTAAATATATTAACTGCAGCTATCTCATCATCTTTATATAATTCAGAACCTGCATCTCCTATTTGAGTAAGACCTGGAAATCTACTATCATAGTCAGTTCCTCCTGCACCTAATGGTCTATCATAAAATACAGTTGTTGTTTTTTCCCTAGCTGTTATTAATGCCCATCCAAGTTTTATATCTTCATCAGTCATCCATACTGAATCCATCTCATCATTTGCAAAATTATCATGAGATTCAACCCAAGTAGCTACTCCATCAGGATCAATGCCTACTTTATAATCTAGTATTCTTCCTACAGAGAAATCTCTATCTTTTAGTGCAGCTTGCATCACTTCACCATACTCTGCTGCAGTTACATTTAAGTATTTTGAATATACATCATAACGAGCTGTACTTCCTTTTAAAATTTCTCCTAATTGGAATTTTGCCCCATTATCTGTAATATAAGGCCAAAAGTCGCTTCCAAAACCTTTATCTTCAGGTAATTCTATATGTTTTGCACAATCATATCTAAATCCAGTTACACCTATATCTGTGCATTCCTTCAAAAAATTCTTTACAATATTTTGAACATCTTTACTTGATGTTTTTAAATCCCATAATCCACATAATGCCATACTGGTTATACATTGTCTATCTTCCCAGTTAGTAATTCCATGATTAGTATTAAAATACTCTCTCTTTTGCATATTAGGTTTTATATAGTTCCACTCACTAGTCATATGATTAACAACAACATCTGCAATAATTGCTATATCATATTTTTTAGCCTCATCACATAATTCCTTTAACTCCTCTTTAGTTCCTATTTGATAATTACCAATCTTAAAATCAACAGGTTGATATGTATAATACCAATTTTTAAAATCTAGAGAGTAATCATTGTTATTCTCTCCTATTCTGCATTCTTGAATTGGAGACGTTTGAATAGCTGTATAACCAGCTGCTTTAATCTCTGGTAGTTTTTCCTTAATTGTATTAAAAGACCAACACCACGTTTGTAATATTGCACCATGTTTTACATCATCAGCTGCTAACTTTTGTGTTGTTGTCTCAGATTTGTCGTCATCATTATTTACTACAATGCTATCCATCTCATCTGCCTTAGCAAAATGCTTTACAGATACTATTATTCCTACTAGCATTAAACATATTATACTACATACTACAATAACCCTTTTCTTTCCCCACATAATATTAATTCGCTCCCTTCAAATATCTTAAGTCTTCCCATCAAACAATCTATCTATAAATATACATTAAAATACACTATTTTTCAATATGTAATAATTAATAGTATCTAAAATATTATTTATACATTTTATCTAAATTTTATTTATTAATATTTTTTTCACCTAGCAAAATGCACAAAAAAAGAGATAACAATTCATTTTCTTAATTGTCATCTCTTTTTATTCTATAATAAGCCTTCTATAAATACTTACCAAAAACGATGATTTTTTATAATTATATTATTCTTTCTTGCTCTACTAGCTCTTTTTCCATTAAAATAATATTTTGAATTAAAATTATATTTATTAAATATATATCTACCTTTAAGAGCTTCTTTTGCTGCCTTTAGTGAAGCCTTAGCAGCTTTGTTTTTCTTATATACACCCTTAGAATAATTTTTTAATTCTCTATTCAAAGCACCATTCTTTACAGGTCCAAATTGATGTTTTTGATAAATAACCTTTTTTATCGTATTAGGAAATTTTTTATTTCTAAATCTATTAAGTACCACATTAGCAACTCCTAATTTACCTGCATATGGTTCTCCCTTTGCTTCTGCATTTATTATACAAGCTAAAAGCTTCATATCACCTGCTGAAGCAACAATCTCTTTCTTCATCTTAGTTTTTGAAGCAACCTCTTGTACTTCTACATTTTCTCTAGTAGTTTCGCATTTTAATGTCATACCTTGATTATCTAAACCAAGATTTCCAATATTAATCATCTTTTCTATACTTGATTCATCTTCAATTACATTATAATCTTCATCATATACTGCATAGTCATCATTATCATAATCAACAAATTCTGCATCGTATACTACTTTATCTGTATTTACTACATCTTCTTTAACTACATTTATATCCTTCTTACTACACCCATCCTGTAGCATTCCATACCAACTGTCTGTATTAATCAATATTCCCACTAATAAACTCAAAATTACAGTTGTTATTACTGCTCTCTTCTTATTACTCATAATTCCCATTTTCATAATTACCTCTCTAAATTTTAATTTACAATTATTAACATTTTCTTCCTTTATGTTACATTTTTATTACAACTCACTTGTATATTATATTAATTTATTACACACTTGTCAACCTTTTTGTAATTTTTATGACGTTTTTAGGAAATATTTCTCATTATATTATGCACTTTTTTGTAAAATGTTACACATTTTAATTAATAATTATGCATTATTTTTTATTTATCAATTTAATTTAATTTCAAACTATTAGTCCTTATTTCCTAGCTTTATCAATGCTTTTATTACAATATATTTCATCATATTTTTTTAATAGTTTTGGGCAAAAAAAAATGTACCATTCTAAACCACTGGCACATTTTTTGTAATATTTGTAATATTTTTTTTCATATACATTGACTTCATTTCATACATGTTATAATCAGCCATACGAATACAATCATCAATTGTCTCTTTTCCACCCACCTTATATTTTGCCTTACCAATAGAATATTTAAGTTCATATTCCATTCCACTTATTTCATTATAATTATCTACCTTTTCTTTTAATTTCTTTTCTAATTTTCCTTCATATTTTTCTTCATTTACTATAACTATAAATTCATCTCCACCCATTCTACCACAAAAATCGTCCTCCCCAACAACCCCTTTTAATTGCTCACTAAACGTAATAATTAGATTATCCCCCGCCGCATGTCCGTATGTATCATTAATATATTTTAATCTATTTAAATCTATACTATATATTATATATTTTGTATTATCTATATTCTTAATAATTTGCTTTTCATATTTATCCAATGCCCTCCTATTATTTAATCCTGTTAACTTATCTATATATACCAATTCCAATAAAGCCTCTTTTTCAGCTCTATTTGAATATTCTTTTTGCATTTCCATAATAACATTTATAATTCCACTCATTGCAAAGAAAAAAAACAATATTGGCAGTATATTCAATAAACTAATTGAAGTTTTTAAAATATGTGAAATGCAATATACTATAGAAGTTCCACCAGATATCAATGCGCAACCATATAAAACTGCATATCCTTTATTTTTTCCACGAACTTTTTTTACATAATACCTTATCAAACATATTATTATTGGTAAACATGTAAGCTGTAAACCTATTATACTATCATTCATATACCAAATATTACATATCTGAGTCGAAAAAGCTATAATGGTATCTATAACCCATACATATCTCATAACTTTCAAAAAAATCTTATCCTTCTGTATACAAGTAATTTCTGACACGTAATAATTAAAAAATAATAACATAATATACATAGCTATATATTCTGCATAAAAATCAACCATAATACTATCAACAAATATATTTAACAGCTGATAACATGCTAATATCCATAGGCCACTACATATACTAGCTATAGATACATACATAACTGGTTTTATTATTACCTCAATTCCATAATTAAATACAAATAACGCTATAGCAACAATACCAACACAAATCAAACAAATGCCAACTAATTCAAAGGCTATATTTCCTAATACATTTCTTGTGTCTGCGTCCTTACTATTTATATAATAAATATTTGGAATTTTAGCGAATACGCCTGTATTAGTACACCTTAAAACTATTTTTAAAGTCTTATTATTACAATCTTCCATTAATGGTATCTTCATATTATCATTACATACAACAGAATTTTTAGGTGCTTTCATGCCATGTTCAAAAACCATCTTATTTTCAACATATACTCTTACACCTGCATTAATATTATTATTAAAAAATAAAACTGGGTTTGTAATAGTACTATTAGTTATTTTTGATTTAATTACAAGTTCCGAACCATACTTATAATTTCTAATCAATTTTCCAGATAATATTCCATTATCAATTTTTTTATTATTAAAATATAACTTTGCATTGTCTGTTATAAGTATGCTAGGATATCTTGATCGTATTCTATCTGCCATTACAGTAAGTATAGCAACTACCAAAACTATAATAGTTATAGTTATAAATGTAAAAAATATAGTCTTAATTTTATTTTTCTTTTTTCCAGTCATATTTATCACCTAGACATCACGTCCCATTTTTTGTTCTTTTTTGCATTCATACATTCTTTTATCTGATAAGCTAATTAGTGCTTCAATTTCATTACTTTCATCTATATCATTATTAGCATAACCATATGCAAATGATGCCTCAAACTCAAATTTTTCTTTCTCAATACATTGACTGAATATAGTTTGCATTTTTTCAATATAATTATTATAATCAGTTATCTTCTTCTCCAAGATTACAATGAATTCATCTCCACCTATTCTTCCAATAAATCCCTGCGTTTCGAATACCTTTTTTAGCGTTTTTGCAAATCCCCTAATATATTCATCTCCCGACTCGTGTCCATTACTATCATTAATTTTCTTTAAATTATTAAGATCAAAACTAAATATACTTATATTTTCACATTTTTTAAATACTAATTCTTCTAAATATTCCTCATATTTAGTTCTATTATTAATACTTGTTAAAGGATCTGTATATGCCAATGTTGATAAAATTCTTTGTTCAGTAATATTATTCATATATTCTTTTACTACATGCACATAATAAACTATAACAGTTATAGAAAATTCTAATATTAATAACATGATAAATATTTGACTATATTTATTCCAATTATATGAGGTAAGGACTTTGCTAATTAATATCGTCACCATACTCTGACAATAGAATATAGTCATACCTCCTATAAACATTTTTTCAATTCTATCAATCATCTTATATATATTAAAATTTAAGAATAATAATACAATACCTGTAATATACATAATTATCGTAATCGCTGACATAGTGTCTCTATATGATATTGCACCAACATTATTTAGTCCTACAGTTAATGCAAGCATAAATAATAATACTAGATTATAGATACTTAAAAATTTCTTATCCATTTCTTGAAATGTATAATAGGATAACATTACAATGCATGGCATGCATAAATACAAACCTATAAATTCAACATTTTCTATAATTCTACTTCTATCTATAAATAATTCTAAAATATTATATTTGGCATACATTGCAAGCCCTGCCAATAAGAATATTAATCCAATCCATAATAACCTTATTAGTCTATTGCTTCTATTTGGATTACATATTACTGCAATAATTAAAATAAGTCCCAATACTATTATTATTGAACTAACTATATAATTAGTTAAGTTGCTTCTTATTTGATAATTAAAATAATCATTTTCACTCATTATTATTATATTTTTTAATATACTATTAGCATCACTTTGCTGTACATTAAATTTTATTTTAAGTTCATTACCATTATAATTATTAGGTAATTCAACGGTATAATTTCTTTTTATTGATATATAATCATTTTCTTTATTATTACAATTATCTACTACTTTTTTCCCATTCAAATAAATATCTATAAGACAATTCTCTGTCTTAATATTTAGTATTGGATATATAATGTTTTTATCTTCTTTAGTTTGTCTAAGTATCTTTTTTGCAATTATCGTATCTCCCTTTTCTACTCCACTAAAAGTATAATCTGCCAAACTTATATTATTTATGTTAGTTTCCTTAAAAGAAACATGCCAACCATAATCAACCTTACTAATTTGATAAACCTTATTATCCTTTATTGCCAACTTAATAGCTACAATAATTGCTAATACCATAAAGATTAATCCAAAAATTATAAATAAAACTCTTCTTTTTAAAAAAGTCTTAATCTTCTTCATATAAAGCTCACCTCAAATAGTTTTTACACTACTGCATAACAATTATCGGCTTAAATTTATATAAACAATAGAACAAGCACCACTCCATAATAAATTTTTTATCAATCTACTATAAAATGATGCTTGTTTTTGTCTAAATTGTTTTATCTACTATTGAAATTTTATACTACCTTCTTGAAGCCATTTATATGATGGTGAAAATGTTACATTTGATATAGCTTGTGTCTTATATAAGAACAATACCTTAATCTCACTTACTCCACCATGTTTCTCAACTTCACTTGGTTTTGAAGTATACATTATTATTGAATCACCATTATTTTTCTTCTTCAACAAATTATTACCACTAGAACAATCTGTCTGATTATCATTGTAAATAACCTGAACGTAATATCCACCTTTTAACGGAGCAAACTGTTTCCAAAAGCTAAATATATTTCCATATCCATTTACCTTCCCTAAATATGACATATCACTTACTAAACTATGTTTGACATATTTTTTTGCAAAGCTCTCACTTAATGGTAAATTATAAGGATCTTGAGCTAATTTATATGATACTTCAAAGCTACTATCATTTAACATACATTTACCTGCACTAGTCTTACCAGCATTAGTAACATACATATTACCCAACTTAAAATCTTTATGAATCTCAGCTTTTTCATCACTCAATTTCTGCCTCTTATCATATGATGATAAGCATCTAACACCTGTTACTTCTGATTCAATCTCTGTAAATAAACTATCCTCTACTTCATTCTCATACTTTTTAATAATGCTGTTATAATTTTCTAATCCATATTCATCAAATACTTTCTCAAGCTCTTCTTTTCTTTCTTTAACTTTCTCATCTGATATAGTAGGATCATTATCTGGGAAGTAATCAAGTAAATCCCATATTGGATATAAAGAATATTGATCTATTACATCTATAAGAGCTGGAGCATTATCTACTGAAGTTAACCATGTACTATACTCGTTATTCATATAGCTATATTCTTCTTGAGATTTTTCATTTGTAACCTTATTAAGTACAATTGATGCAATTTTAGATGCCGCGTCACTAAACTTATCATTATATGATGTTGCTAATCCACCATAACAATATGCTTTACAGTCAATTGTCATATTAGTATTTTGATTACCATTATTATAACTTACTGTATCTTTTGGCTCTTCTGTGCACCAATTGTAACCATTACGTGTTACTTTATCTTTATTACTATTCTCTGAATTGTTAACACTAATTTTAAATGTTGCACTTGCTTCATTCAATGTTTTTTCAGAATCAGCTTTTATTGTAGCCGTATATTTTAACTTACCACCTAGAATAACACTTCTGAAAAAATGTGTGCCATACTTTGAAAACAATTCTTCTGGCTCTAATTCCATAACATCTCTTTTAAAATTATCTGTTAAATATTTATAATAGTCTTTTTCTTCGAGCATCCATGTTACTGTTGATGTTTTCTTTGTCATTGTATCTGTTATATAAGCTGTCTTAGAACTTGATAAAGATGTTCTATTAAATTTTCCACCAACTTCTGCATATATATCATTTACAAAAGGTATCCAATTAAGCTTATCTGTAAAACTAAACTTTTTTGCTGCAAGATTAGCTTTAAATTCTTTCATATACCCTTCTATACTTCTACCATCAATAGTTTCCTTTTCAATTGTTCTGGAACAATTGTCTATCTTTACATAGGTATCTCTTATATTATTATCTGCTCCACTAGAAGTAGATATATTAAATATCATATTGTCTACAGCCGATTTATTGACATTATTTTCATGTATATATCCCTTTGTTGCAACATTATATCCATAACCTATATATGTGGTAATATAAGACTTTTCCCTATTAAAGGAAGAATTTGTTGTACCAGTATAGTTTTCTACTTCAGCAATTGTTGATAAATTTTCCCCTGTTTTTATCTCTCTGTTTCTTGAAGCATTACTTGAATTTTTAACTACACAGAACACAACTAGACTTATAATAACTAGACACGAAGCAGTAATAGATATTGCTAACTTCCTTTTTTTCAACATAACTAACCCCTCCTGATAACCTCTGATTAATAATCAACGTAATCAAATAGTTCTCCTCTATTTAATTTTATCGTAATATATTAACTAAGGCAACAGAATTAATAATCATTTTCTTAAATTTTATACTAGTTTTAGATTCATTATATGACAAATAGTCGCTAAATAATAAATTAAAGTGCTTTCCACTATCCATAGCAGAAAACACTTTAATCTAATTTATTACTAAAAAGTTATTATCTAAAATCTATTACCGACTCTTCCATCCAGTCAAACACATATGGAACCATTACATTACGATAAGCACTTGTCTCATACAACATTAATACCTTAACTTTATCAATCCCATTATGTGCATCTATAGTTTTTGAATCTACAGTTAATAACGTAACATTCTCTCCATTTTCTTTATTTTTAAATATATTCTTTGCACTAAAAGATTCTGTTGTTTGATCAGCGTATACAACTTGTACGAAATATGCTCCCTTTCCAACATAGGAATCTTTTAATTTGTTAAACACTTTACCGTATCCATTTACAACCTTTAAAAAATTATAATCAGCAACTAAATAATGTTTCTTAAAGTTACTTGTGCCAACAGGCAAATTATATAAATCTTGTTGAATATTGTATTCAATAGCAATTTTACCAGATTTTAATGAATATTGTCCATCATCATTTTTCTTCGCATTAGTTACAACTAATTCTCCTAATCTATATCCTTCATGAACTTTTGCATTCTTTTCTGATAGTTTTCTGTCTTTATTATAAAAATTAGCATATTTTATTCCAGTTAATTCTGTATCTACCTTAGCGGGTTTTAATTTTTCTAATTTCTTGTTATACTTAGCTACTGCCTTATCATATTGAGCTTTTCCATATTCATCAAAAGCATTCTCTAGTTCTTCCATTCTCTTATTAGCTTCTTTCTCTGATATAGAACTATCATTCTGTGGAAAATACTTAACTAATTCCCAAATAGGATATAATGAATTACTGTCTGAAACATCTATTAATGCAGGTTGTCTATCTACTGATTGTAACCATACTTTATATGCACTATCTAAAGTTAAATTATATAATGTTGACTCATTTCCATTATAGTTAAGTATTTCTTTACTTAACTTATTAAAGCTTTCTCTAAAGTCTGTTCCAATACCACCGACACTCTGATATGTAATATCTATATCTGCATTAGCACTATAGTCTTTAACTATCTCTATTTTATCTGGACAATCTTCATTTCCTAATGATTTCCTATATATCTTATTAATTGTCTCTAATTCTGTTTTACCGCTAGCTTTAATAGATGAATTAATTTCAAGTTTTCCCCCCATTGTTACACTTCTTAAAAAATGAGTACCATATTTATCAAATAATTTACTTGGTTCCATAGTCATAACCTCTTTTTTAAAACTATTTGTCAAATAATTATAATATTCCTCTTCATTTAAAGTCCATGAAATACTATTTGTTTCAACCGTTCTTATATCTCTAGTATATTCACTTACATTCTTTGATACAGATGATTTCTCAAAACCAGCAAAAACTGAATTTAAATAGGATGCACTAAATGGTATCCATGAAGACTTTGCCAAAACTCTTGCAACTTTATTCATATCTAGAGCTTGGTTCTTAACAACTTCATCAATTGTACTTCCTTGATAATAATTGCTAATATATGATGATATATCATCTACTTTAATACTTGTATCTCTTATACTGTTATTTTCTACTTCTGCACTATTATCTAGATTAAATATTGGATTAATTACTAATTGATCAGCCCTTATGTCACCTTTTTTCGCAACATTAAAGCCATATCCTATATATGTTGACTTACCATCCATCTCATATTCTTCAATAGTTAAATCATCTTCTCCTGTCTTAACATTTATTTTCTCTGCTTTACTTGAATTACTATTATAAATAATTATAGAAAAACCTAGACCTACTAACAAAGATAGCGCTATTATACATGCAACGCCACGTCGATTTTTTAACATATTAAATACCCTCCTAATAACTATACGAACATCCCCACATTTTTTAGTATTACCTAATGTTATTTTATACTATTTCCTAATGTTAAATCAAGCTAAAAGTATTAAATATTCTTTAACACTTTTAGCTTGATAATTAATATTTACAGAATATTGCAAAATAATTATTCAGAATATGTTGAATAATCAATATAATTTTGTATATTATATAAATTTAACTTAATCATTCCACTTCTACTCTCATCATTAGAATCTATCCACTCTAACACAACACTTATTTCTACTCGTTCTTAGCAACCTCAGTTAGCCCAGATACCAATCCAGCAACAGATTGAATCTCTGATGGGATGATAATCTTAGTTGCTTTACCATCTGCTGCCTTAGCAAATGCTTCTAAGCTCTTTAACTTAATTACTGCTTCTTCTGGTGCAGCTTCATTTAAGAATTTAACACCTGCAGCGTTAGCTTTTTGGATTTGAAGGATAGCTTGAGCTTTACCTTCTGCTTCTCTAATAGTAGCTTCTTTCTTAGCTTCTGCACGAAGAATCTCTGATTGTTTCTCAGCTTCTGCTTCAAGAATAAGACTTTCTTTCTTACCTTCTGCAACAAGGATAGTAGATTTCTTCTCACCTTCTGCAATAAGAATTGCCTCTCTTCTTTCACGCTCTGCCTTCATCTGTTTCTCCATTGCATCTTGAATAGCTGCTGGTGGAATAATATTCTTTAACTCAACACGGTTAACCTTAATTCCCCATGGATCAGTTGCTACATCAAGTGATGCTCTCATCTTAGAGTTAATAACCTCTCTTGAAGTAAGAGTCCCATCTAACTCAAGTTCACCAATTATGTTACGAAGAGTTGTAGCTGTTAAGTTTTCAATAGCTACGATTGGATTTTCAACACCATAAGCATATAGCTTAGGATCTGTAATCTGATAGAATACTACTGTATCAATTCTCATTGTAACATTATCTTTAGTGATAACTGGTTGTGGTGCAAAGTCTACAACTTGCTCCTTTAATAAAACTTTCTTTGCAACTCTATCGATAATAGGCCATTTCCAATGTATACCTACCTCCCAAGTTGCTTGGTATCCACCTAATCTTTCTAGAATGTAGGCATTAGCCTGTGGTACTACCTTTACACATGATGCAACTAATATAGCTGCAATAACTAATAAAACTATTATAGCCATTAGTTTTGTTCCTCCTTTATATTATTTAAAATTAATTTCACACCTTTGATATCAACTATTGAAGCCTTCTCGCCTTTCTCAATAATCATATCATCTTTAACTGCTCTAGCAGTCCATTCTTGACCATTGACAATTGCTTTACCTGTCATATTGTCATTATCTACAGTTTCTAATACTTTTGCCTCAAGTCCAATTAAACTACTAGCATTGGTTTTAGTTCTCTTGCCATTAAAGTATTTAACTGCTGATGGTCTAAGTAAGAAAAGTATTAGTAGTGACACTGCAAGGAAAATAAATACTTGCAGACTAATTTTTGCTCCAAACATTGATGCAATAATTGCTACTAATGCTCCACCTGCAAACCATATGGTTGTTAAACTTAGTGTTGCCATTTCAATAACTAACATAGCAACTAATACTATTAACCATATAAAAACACTGCCATATCCATTAAGCATATACATACCTCCCTATAAATTTTTTTTTCTATAAACCTCATATATTATTAAAGCTGCACTAATGGCGGCATTTAATGACTCTACTTGTCCCTCCATAGGTATCTTAATCATACAATCTGAAACATCTACTACCTCTTTACTTACACCATTAGCTTCATTACCTATTATTATTCCAGTTTTTCTAGGATATTCTACTTTAGTATACTCAGAGGCACCTTCTAAATGTGCTGCATATAATTCAAAGCCGTTTACCTTATATTTTTCTCGTAGTTTTGTAGCTAAATTATCTTCGTATATAAAAGGCACTCTATATATTGCCCCCATAGTTGAACGAATAACCTTAGGATTATATATATCTACTGACTCCTTACTTAGTACAACTCCATCTATTCCTGCACCTTCAGCAGTTCTAATAATTGTACCCAAATTACCTGGGTCTCGCAAATTATCTAGAAATAATAATGTTGCATTATCTTTATTAATTATGTCATCAAAATCATACTTAGGCTGTCTAACTATAGCCATTATACCTTGTGGAGTTACGGTTTCAGAAATTTCACCAAAGATTTTATCGGATACTATTTCATACTTTTCCACACCTATATCATTATTTAACATTTTTTCACTATAAAAAGTCTCACTTACATATGTTGAAACAATACAATTCTTTGGAATCTCCCCATACATCTTGATTCCTTCAATAACAAACTGTCCTAATTCACTTCTCAACTTCGCCTTTTTCTGAAGTTGTACAATATGTTTTATCTGTTGATTAGAAGCACTTGTAATCATATTAATCCCTCTCTAGCTTATTCACTTAATATGAATTATACTATATTTTACATTTTTTGCAAGAAAAATTTATTAGTGAATAAAAAAGAAAAGATACAAGTTATATAACTCATATCTCTTCCCAATATTTTGTAATTTATTTATCCTATTGTTCTACAGTTTCTGTAGGTTCTAATGTAATCTCTGTACTAATATCATGCTCTGTAGGATTTGGTATAGGTGCTACAGTTGTCTGTGTTGGTTCTTCTGTACTTTCTCCTGCCTTATCATTTGTTGAATTAGTTATTACATTATCACCAAGTATTGATTCATCTGTTTCATTAAGTATTCCTAAATCTTTATTATCATCAGTAGCCTCTATTCCTTTAGTATCATCAGATTTATCTTCTTTATCTGTTGAACCACCAAATAAGCCAGCGAACCAATTTCCCATACTCTTAAAGAAATTTTCCACTGATTTAAAGAAACTACTTACTGCTCCAAAGAATCCCTTTACATCTTCCTTTTCAACATTCTTAAAGTCTACATTAATATTTAAATCTTGTGCGGCTTTTGATGAAATATCTTGTAATGTTGATTTTAGTTTACTATAATCATATTTTTGCTTAGCAACCTTTGTCAATACATCTAATATCATCTTTAACTGCTTATCAGTTAAAGTTACATTATATGTTTTAGCTGTATCTTTGATTATATCTTTAATCTCATCTTCATCATCTGTTCCAGCCCTAATTACTTCTTCCTTAGCTTTTGTTATTATTCCTGTTGACTTATCATCAGAACCAAGTTCTTTTGATAAATCAGCAGTTGTAATAAGTTCTTCTGTAGCTAACTCTTTCTTTTCTTCGTCTAACTTTTCACCTGTAACTGTTTCAAAAGCTTTCATAATACCTGTTAATGCACCTGTACCTGATACTTCTATAGGACAAGCTGCTACAACATTACAATCATATATTCCTGCTGTAGATAAAGTAGTTGCTATCATAGAAGATGTAACCATATTAAGATTAGCTATCTTAACATTTATTCCATTACCTTCTTCAGCCTGTTGTATATATGCACAACTTAAAGTTCTTCTACCTATCTGAGCTTCTGTTGCAACTCCCTCAAGATATTCTCTTTCTTCCTTATTAGTAACTTCTATAACCGAAACCTTATTTTTATCTACTCCAAAATACTTAAACATCGTTTCTTTCTGTGCATCAGTTAAGTCTGCTCCAATAGTTACTACTGTTTCTGAATCAGCCAAAGCAACTATAGGTGACATAGTCATTACCATAACTAAACTTAACACAAAAGCTATAACTCTTTTCTTCATGTTATTCCTCCATGTCAAATTAAAAATTTTTAGTACAATTTATTATTATACTCTATTGAGCATACATTTTTTAACAGTATACAACATTTTATTACAATTTTAAAGTATTTTAATTTAATTTATTATCTTTTTTTCTCTGGAAAATAATCCTTCAAAACATTATGCATCTCTGGATTAGTTTTTCTTAGTAAAATAGGTTTCATATTATTATCAACAAAACAATGAGATGACTCACCTGTAGTACATATCTCATCAGAACCTTTCTTTCTCACCTCGTATTCCATTGAAAACTTAATTCCATTATAAAATTTAGGTATAATTTTAACTACAAAAATATCACCAAATATCATAGGTTTTCTATATGTACTAGCTACAGATAATACTGGAATCATTATTCCTTCATCCTCAATTCTCTTAAAAGGATAATTTGCTTGTTCTAAAAAGTCTATTCTAGCTTCCTCAAACCATTTTATATAATTTGAATGATGTACTATTCCCATCCTATCTGTTTCATAATAATACACATTCCTCTCATAAGGTTTTGTTTCCTTCATATTTATTACATCTCCATTTCAATTTAGTTTTCTAACTATAAAAAAGAATAATAACATATTTTCGTGTCTTTTTTAAGAATTATTTTCTAAAAGTTTTGTGTCTTAATAAATTACTTTATTTAAAAAACAAATGAGTCATTCAATTTGAATCTTATCAAACTGAATGACTCTATTTTAGGTAGGAAAATATGATAAATTAAAATACTTCTTTAACTACAACTGACCATTCCTTTCCAGAAAAAGTCTTATATCCTTTTGTATGAGCATAACCAATAATTGCAGTTATCTCTCCATTTATATCTTCCATTTCGTATCCATATTCTTTTCCACTAATCACATCTCTTGCAGCTGAATATGCATCTGTAAGATTTCTATTTAAAATATCCATTCTATTCTTAGATGCAATAACCTCACCAGTCTTATTAATAACATATACTTCTCCTGTCTCACCAATCTTAGCTCTATCTATTATGTCATATACAGATTCCCAATTTAAACTACATGATATTACACCAACCTTCTTACCATTTTGAGTTACTATTGGGCAACTAAATGTCATTGTATATTTCTTACTTAAATCTGAATAATGCATATCTGATATATATCCATCATTCTGTCTCATGCAACGTTTAAACCACTCTTCATGAGCAAAGCTTTTATTAATAAAATCTTTATTATTTCCAGCAGCAATTGTTTTACCATCAGCATCAACCACAATTACTTCGTCATATGTATCATACACTTCAACAAATTCATGTAATAAGTCATTTACATCTTCTTGTTTATCTTCAGTAAAATTATCTGCTAATTCCTTTACTGATTTTAATCTTGACCAAGCAATAATATCACATTTACGCTCATACATACTTCTATCAATCTTATCCATTAAGTCATAAGCTACATCTGCTGTACGAACACCTACTACGTTATTAATATCAGCATTTAAATCTTTCATATGCTTTCTACCTTCATTAGTAGCATCTTGACTTTGTTTAGAAAAATTACTAATCTCTGTTGCAATTACAAGGAATCCTCTACCTGCTGCTCCTGCTCTTGCAGCCTCAATAGATGAATTTAATGATAATATTTTTGTTTTATTCATTATTGCATTTATATGATTAATTACTTCCATCATACCATTGTATGAATTAATCATCTTTCCTATAAGCTTTGAAATATCATATGAATCCTCGTCGTATCTCATATTCGTACCTCCATCATCTTATACCTCATAACAAAATCATTACATATTTCGGCATATTGTTTTTTTTCGTTAGTATTTTTTATTTATCTTCTAAAATTACTCCTAAAACATCTTCAATTTCTTCCGGTTTATCTATATTTTCTTCATCAACTTCAATGTCACTTAATTCCGTTGATATGTTAAGAACAAAATCTTTTGGATCTTCAACTTGCATTTCATTATGCTCTTCTGTAATTTCATCCAGTTCTAATATATCCTCAATTTTATCCTCATTTAGTAAATCCTCATCTAACTCATATGGATTATTTTCTATATCTGATAAATTGACATCCTTCATATTTTCAGGAACTGTTATCTCCTCCGGCTCATATACTTCCCTCTTAATATCAGCAATGTCTTGAAGTATATTTTCTTCTATTTCTTGCTTCTTTTCTACCTTAACCTCATCATCAACCTTCAAATCTATAGAAGGTAATATTGGTTTCAATCCCATTGTTGGTAACTTTGGCTTTGGAATCTCCTTCGGCTCTTCCTTTGATTTCAAAGGTTTCGGTTCATTTTTAAATAAATTCTTCATATCTGCCAAAGTATTTGGTAAGCCTTGTTTTTTCTCTTCTTTTATAATATCTTTCTTTTCTGTATTTATTGATTTAACTATATTATCTTGCTTTTCTACATTTATTGGTTTAACTGTACTCTCCTGCTTTTCTACATTTGTTGGTTTAACTGTACTCTCCTGCTTTTCTACATTTGTTGGTTTAACTGTACTCTCCTGCTTTTCTACATTTGTTAGTTTAACTGTACTCTCCTGCTTTTCTACATTTGTTATTGAAACTCCTCCATCGTTTTTATCTAACTTTGCATCTTCAAGTGCAAAATCACTAACAGATATTTGTTCTATACCTTCTAATGTCATATTAGCGTCAACATTACTATAAACCACATTTTTTATTTTTTTAATTTCCTCATTCTTCGCATTCTTATCTATATTCTTATTAACAAATATTTCTATGTCTCTTCTTTCTTGGCATTTCTTTTTTATTTTCATTAAAATCATTGATGATTTTAATTCTGATATTTTTCTTGCTCCTTTGGGGCAACGTCTTACACATCTCATACAAGATATACATTTTTCATTATCTGTTACTTTAGGATTATCTAATGGTATTGCCCCTACTGGACAATTATTAGCACATATTCCACACTTCATACATTTACTAGATGTAACTGGTTTCAAAGGTACACCTTTATATTCTTTATATTGCTTATTTCCACAAGATAACTTTGCTTTATTAAAACCGTTAACACGTTCAATATGCACCTTAATCTTTATTGCCATTTCTGCCAATTTGCTTTTATCTATAGCATCAGGTCTTCCTGTTGCAATCTGTGGAAAAATTGAATGTTGCGTAACAACAGCTAATGCGGCCACAACACAAAAACCAACATTTTCAACAACCTCTTTCAATTCTACTAAAGTATCATCATAATCCCTATTACCATATGAAGCTATTATAATAGCCGGAGTGTTATTTGCCTTAAGTTGTCTAATCCTTTGTACAGCAACTGCAGGAACTCTTCCCCCAAATGATGGTACACCAATAACACACAAGTCATCACCATAAAATTCATACTTATCAAATTCAACATTCATATCTGCTAAATCAATAATAGACTTTGGTATATTCCTCCATTGTGCGCTAAATACGTCCACAGCTTCCTTGGTACCGCCTGTTGGACTAAAATGTATCTCGTATAAATTATTAATCTTCATGTTAATCCTCCTCGCCGGAGCAATTCTATTACTGCTTTATAATGTACAAAATAACATTTTTTTGCAATACCTCATATTTTATTTCGTAAATATTCGAATTTTCATTATAGATTTTCCCATTTTTTTACAAAAAATAAGAAGATTTCTTAGATTTATCTTCTCTAAAAAATCTCCTTGCCTTTTATATTATTAATTTTGGAAATTAATCTGCTCATCCTTTATTAATGCATATCTTACTAATTCAAATCCATCTAGATTTTCTTTATGCATATCTACTGCCGTTATTTGATGATTATCATATGTTGTATAATAATATATACCTTTGTCCATATTACAACAACAAGTATATATGGTTATCTCAAATTTATCATCTCCAAGATCACAACATCCTCTTTGTTGATCAACTGAATTCAATATGTGGAAAAATTGACTTACACTCTCTTTCTCTCCTTCTCCTGAAAATGAATTCATTTTTGTAAATGCAACTCTTACAAATCTAGATTGAGAGGATAAGTCTCCTGGTAATCCCATTGCCCCCATACCTCTACTATAACCATCTAGGTTAATAGAAGGTGCAAAATTATTCTCCAAATTCTTAGGAGAAAGCTGCATGTAATTATTTAATTGAAACATCTGTTTATCGAAAGGTGGATTATTTGTCAAAACTCCAATAGGATTATCATATACCTTTATTCCTTCTTCTACAGACTCTACTGTAATTGCCTCATCTTTGTCTGCAATTATCCAATGCAATTGTGCAAGTGGCAACTTATCATTAAAGGGTCTATTTAATATATTTATATTATCAATTAGTTTTCTTGCTTCTTTAACAGTAGCACACTTACCTAATATCCATGGTATAAATTCAAATTGAGAAATATTATCTTTTTCCTCAACTTTATCTCTATACACTGCATTTCCAACAAAGTTTAGACCTGCCATTCCTAAGCCTTTTTCATTTATTGCTTCATAATATAATGGATAATTTTCCGTTACGTATGCCATTCCTATTAAAGCATAATGACTATCTATATCTCCTTGCTCTATAAAATGAAATGGATAATTTCTAGGTGTTATTGTAACCTCATCTCCATATGAAAACTCATAATCCAAAGTTCTTCCAAAGTAGAAATCTTTCGTCTTATACGTTGCTGCTGTACACATAAAATGTACCTCCTATTTTAGAGTTCTAGAATTCAATAAATTTATCTTTAATTATAGATTTTATTTTAGATTTTTCAATAGTAAATTCTGGACACCCCATATATCCTGGTGCTACTTCATATTTGTCAAAATGAATTACAAGTCTCCCTTTTTCATCAAAATAAAAGTTATGTTTACCATCAATATTTATAACATCACCTACTATTTCATCATCTCCAGTCCAATATTTTAAATCTTTATCTTTTTTCATTTGCTCTTTCATTTGTCTAATAATTTCTTTTTTTAATACCTCAGAATAAGTGTCGTCTTTAAATAAATCTTTTAAATAAATAATCTTTCCATCTCTATTATCAATATGATAATATTTATAATAAGTGTTACTACTACCAGCAGCTTCATGTACACGAATCCTCAAGGTAAACCATTCTTTTGTATTAGTTACTACTTCATGGTCAACGTATACTGCGCTATGTCCTTCATCTCCAATATCTTCAACGTCATCATAGAACTGTTTAACTAATATATCTGTGAGTTCCTTTACATCTTTATTTATATAATCAACAGATTCTTGATTTTTATCTTCGCCTTCTACATTTGGAACTTTAATATCCATTTCATGATTTTTGTCCTCGTATTTAAAATCTCTTATCGTAACCACTTTTATAATATCTCCGAGTACTGGTATATCTGCCATTGTCTTTGCATATGCAATACTTACATTTGGAAGTAAAAACACTAATACAAATACTATACAAGCTGCTGCAATTCCTATATATGTCATATAATGATGTTTTTCTTTTCTTGACTTATTCTTAGTATCATCATTATTTACACTATCTTCTCTTTCAGGTAATTCCAATAAAGTTTTATCAATTCTATCTGCTACATCTTTAGGAATTATCCTATTTTCTTTGATAGTCATATCTTTGATTACCTTATCAAATGTATAGTTTCTATCTATATCATTATCTTTAATTATGTCACATTCTTTATCAATATATTTGACTAAGTCTTTATTATAATTATTCTCTTTATTGTCCATAAATATCCTCCTCCTTTAATATTGCCTTAAGTTGTTTTCTAGCTCGTGATAATTGTTTCCGTACAGTAAAAATATTTGAATTTGTTATTTTAGATATTTTTTCTGTAGAAAAATCCTCATAATAAAACAAAATTATTACTTCTCTATATGGATATTTTAGTTTATTTATAGCATCATGCAATGTTAATTTTGTCTCAACATCACTACTTTCTTCAACTTCTAATATATTATTAACTTCTTCTATATTTACCACATCTTTGTTTTTTCTAATTAGTTCAATTGCTGTGTTATGAACTATTCTAAGAATCCACGATTTAAATGCATCTTCATTTTTCAACTTATCTAGCTTTTCATATGCCTTTAATATTGATTCATTTATCACATCTGATGCATCATCTTTATTTTTCACTATAGAATAAGCTAAATAATACATTGATACCTCACATTGTTTTATTTTATTACAAAATTCCTCTTTATCTATCACTGTTCTGCCTCCTGGATATATGCAGTTTTATTGTAACAGTTCAACCAGCACCAAGCATTTACTGCTTGGTGACGTGCATCCACATAACGATTGTGTGTGATAAGCCACTCGCTCCCCAAAAGCGACTTTAAATGGGCTTATCACAGTAACATTTGGCCATCAACTAAATAGTTACTGTTTTATTCACTATCCATTTTCCCCATTTAGTATAATACTTAGCGTATGGATGAACTTGGTCTGATGTCTTTTTCTTATCTAAATTACCAGCCTTATCATCAAATAAAACATTTGCATCTATATAAAATCTTTTTTTATTATCTGCAATTTTTTTAATCGCCTTATTAAATTTATTTATTCTCTTATTATTTATATGTTTATCTGAATTTGAACGTTTCTTTGTAACATGAAGATTGGCTTGAATAATAATCTTTGCCTTTGGTTGTTTCTTCATAATAAACTTAATCATTGATTTATATTTTCCAACTGTCTTATTAAAATCATACCCACCTTCATTTATTCCCATCATCACATAGATTCTATCATACTTCTTCTTAGATAACAATTTTTCAAGTGAAACTCTTCCAACTTTAGGTACAGTTATTTTTTTCTTGTAAATATTATAAACACTCATACCCGAATCAGCAAAAAATTCTGCATTTTTTATTTTGCCATATTCCATTAACCCTACAGTTCTAGAATCTCCAATAAATAAATTTTTACCATTAAGAGCCTTACTCTTTGACTTCTTTGACATAGTTACCACATTTTCATCCATAATGTCCGATGAATTCATAGCTAATTTTGCTGGACTATTTGTCATTTCTACTTTCACTTCTGATTCTTTAATAACATTATCTTCATTATCAACTGTTGGAGTATTTAGTACATTTACCTCTTCAACATTTTTATCAACTATCTTTTCATTTTTATCATTCAACTGCGTCTTTATACCCCAAACGAATATCACTCCCAAAATAGAAACTACGCTTATAATTGAAATTATATTTAATATATTTTTCTTTCTCATATTATCAATCCTTTCTACTAACTTAATATTATTAAAATATAAAATATAAAAATGGGTCATCTAAACCTCTATACATGCAGTAAACACTTGCAATTAAAATTACTGCTAATATAATCCATACAAGCCATTTTTTCTCTCTTATTTTATCTAATAATTTAAATGGCAATCTTGTACACAATAATAAGGCAACTATCAAAAATGGACTATATATCTTTAAATATTTCAAATAATCATATCTAAATACTGACCATACCCCCTGTCCGAAAAATGGGAATAACCTAGTAAAAAATATTTTTAAATCAGTTATTTCATTAATAGCAAAAACCATCCAAGACAAAGGTATGCACAGTATCATATATAGATGTCCTAATATAGGAGATTTATTTAGATATTTACCAATAAAAATTTTTTCTATTGTAATTAAGCAAAATAATACAAATCCCCAAAGTATATAATTATATCCGGCTCCATGCCATATTCCTGTAAGCATCCATACTATAAATAAATTACGTATAACTTTTATCTTACTTCCTTTATTTCCGCCCAAAGGAATATATACGTATTCTCTAAACCACCTTCCCAATGTCATGTGCCAACGACGCCAAAATTCTGTCATTGATAGACTTAAATATGGGAAATCAAAGTTCTTTGGCAAATTAAATCCAAGCATTTTTCCTAGTCCTATAGCCATTAATGAATATCCCCAAAAATCAAAATAAATCTGAAATGAAAAAGCTATTATTGCCATCCAAGCAAGTGGTGTAGATATACTTTCAAATCCTATAGCTTGTGTATTGCTCCATAGTTTTCCTAAAGGATTAGCTAATAATACTTTAAGTCCCAAGCCAAATATAAAATAGCCTATTCCTTCTAAAACTACTTTTAATCTTATATTTCTGTTGTGTAAATCATCTTTTACTTCACTATATGTTACAATTGGTCCAGCAATTAACTGCTCAAACATTGCAATATATACACCGAATTTTAAAATGCTCTTCTCTGGCTTAACTGTTCCTCTATACACATCAACAATGTATGATATTCCCTGAAATGTATAAAAAGATATACCAATCGGGAGGACGATATCCCAGATAGCTCTAAAATTAGTAAAATGATTCTCTAATTCTGACACAACAAATTCATAGTATTTAAATAGTGCAAAACATGCTATATGGACTATTATTGCCAATGTCAAATATAACTTCTTCCATTTTGGCTTCTTATCCATTAATAATCCTACTGCATAATCCATTAATATACTTAATACGAATATTATAAAATGTTCTGGATGCCCTACTGTACCAATAAAGTAAAATGTCAAACTGCCTAGGAGCAGCACAATATCTTTTATTTTCTTTGGCATAAAATAGTAGCATATGAAAAATATGGGTAGGAAAATAAATATAAAGTTAATACTGCTAAATACCATAAAATAAACCTCCTAAAACATCTAATAGTGTCAAGTTTACTACCTATTTTTTCTTAAAAACCCTTTTATTTTCGGGAGTTTGCAAAAAAGTGAGCAATACCTCCCATTTTGTAGTATAATGTTAACGACCAAACAAAACTTTATACACAAAGTAGTTATTGTCCTTGAACATTATACTTTATTTATTACAATTAATTCAATACCTTTACCAACAAAATTGTTGGTTAGTAAATTTTATTTGCAGGTATATCCCTCTTAAACAGTGAGCTTTTGATGATTCTCATTCCCCAAAATATCAAAAATTTAAAATTGATGAACTTTCTCGTATTTCTAATCTTCAACATGATTGGAATTGGACTGACCTTATAAAATATTACAAAGAACGTTATAACAAAACCATTAAGCCTATTAATCGTCGTTCTGAATGTAATATTCCAGAAGATTATCATTGCCCTAAATGCCCTTATTATCTAAATAATCTTAAAAAAGTTGATAAGGAACATCTTGAAGAAGACTATGGTAAGAATAAATATAAACTCCATTATATCTACCGTGAATTTACAGTAGATTTCTTTCGCAGAGCATTTATTTTGTGTACCGTCAAGGGTGGCGTCACTTACACCAAACTCAAATATCTTCAATTTTCAAGGTTCAATTGAGCTGATTTTTTCGGCTAAAGTTTTCATAAACTACTTTACACTATCAACATCACACTATATATAGACGTTTTAAGAGGTCAAAACGTGACACATTAATTTATATATTTTTTGGAATATTTATATCTTTCAGACAAACCCACTTTTCAAACAGCCAATAGTTTAACTAACTATTTTAGCAAATTCATCTAGGCAAATTTTTTAATTCTTTTTTTTAATCACTTCGTATACTCAAGTGCCATAAATATTCTCCTTTCTTAATCCTTAGTATTCTCATAAACTCACCAAACTTCGAATATCCCATTACTATCGTTCCTCCTAAAAAATAAATTACAATTGTTTCTATTTACAATACATCCTATTTTTCAACCAAAATCAAGTGTATTTATTAACCTTTTTTTGGTTAATATAAATTTTAAAAAATGTCCAGTCTAAATTTTCATTTAAACTAGACAAAAATCGTATTATTATTCCCAAACTACAAACTGTCTTCCCTCATGGTCCATCTGATAATTCTTCTTATATATCAACTTAGATATTGGTACTATCTCATAACCTTTTTCCTTTAAGCCTTTTATCATATCATCAAGAGCCTGGGCAATATACTTAGCTCCATTATGACACAGTATTATTGAACCATTTCCAAGATGTTTATGGTTTATTACTGTGTTAATAATGCTCTGTACGCCATAGTTCTTCCAATCGAGAGAATCATCATTAGACACAAAAGTAAAGTTTTTTATTATATTAAAAGAGCATCTAGTCGATGCTCTAAACTATTAATTGCTTATAAACATTTTTCTCTCGCTATCTGAAAGTTCTATAACTTTTTTACCTTGCTTCCTAGCATAACTCATAATTCCTCTTAAATCTAATTTTTCTTGAGAACACTGGCTTAGCACAATAAGTTCATTCATATTCTCTAAACTTTCTTTATATTTCTTCATCTGTCCATACATAATCATACACCTCCATAATTTGTTTTGCATTTTCTTCATCTATTGCGAATTGATATGGATGTAATATACCTATCTCTTCAGCATTTAGTTTATCAACATAATGCTTCATTAAGTTCTCATTTGCTGCAAATCCATACATAAATCCATCATATCCATATTCAAGTGATTTTTTTGCTGCAATTGCAAATAAATGACCACCTACTCCTAAATATCTTACATCCTCTGAAATTATTTTATTATTTTGTGGTGCCGTGCACATCCAACTAATATAAACTGCTTTCATATCTTTATTTGGTGTAAGAGCTATTAATCCTTAAATATCAACTGTCCCCTCTATAACTAATGCATAAATTTCATTCTCATCAGCTAATTTTTCCAAATTTGTATATCACCCATTTTTCTTATTATATTTCTTTAAAAAAGACTTTCTCTTAATACAAATTACTTCTGTTTGAACAAGCTCTCCAGTGTTAACATCTTTCAAACAAGGCGCAAACTCATCTATAATCACATTTATCATACTAGCACATCCTTTTCTTAATTATAACATTTTTCAAGTATACATACCATGTTAAAAACAATATCTAATACCTTAATATAAATATATTATATACTACGATTTTTTATAAATCATTCATTATCTATTTATCAACTTTTAGTCTTATAATTTGAAATTGTCTATTTTGTTAGTAAAAATATTCTATTATACTGCTTATATTCTGCATAATGCATATCATACTGCTTAAATACACTAAAATATTGTTCAAAAAAATCGTGCCATTGTTCTGTTGTATTATTCCACAATATTAAGCCATCATCCAACACATTATTGCCAATAACTTTTATATTATTTTCTTTAATATCTGTCTCTGTAATATATGGATTTAGTTTTACAAAGATTTTTCCGTTTTCTACCAATATTCTTTTAACTTCTATAAGCAATTTTTCTGCATCTTCTGGGTATAAATTATCAACTATATTTGATAATATTACAGCTTCAACTGACCCAGTATTAATATGCTTTAACTCATCAATTTCCCCACAAATAAACTGAAATTCTCCATTTTTCATATGCAAACTTCGTCTTTTAGCATCTAATATTGCCTTTTCTGACAAATCAATTCCAATATGTTTTTTAGTTCCATAACTAGTACACCAAAATAAAACTGTTCCATTACCACATCCAAAATCTAGAATCGTATTAACATTCTTACTTAACCATCTCAATCCTTGATCAAATTCAGACTTTCCACTCCCACTACTTGTTGGCACTACATCATCTTTCTTTTCAAAAACATCATTCCAAAATATAGCCACATCATCATATTTAGATATTACCTTTTTCTCCTTAATGTAATTCAATACCAATTTATCTACATTATACATCTTTCATATACCTATGTCATTAACATTTATTCTATATCTTTAAATAAAGCCACGCCTACTGCGTGACTTTCCCTTCCTCTCCTACCACAAACTGTCTTCCCTCATGGTCCATCTGATAATTCTTCTTATATATCAACTTAGATATTGGTACTATCTCATACCCTTTTCCTTTTAATCCTTTTATCATATCATCAAGTGCCTGGGCGGTATACTTAGCTCCATTATGACACAGTATTATTGAACCATTTCCTAGATGTTTATGGTTTACTACTGTATTAATTATGTTTTCCCTTCCATAGTTTTTCCAATCTAGAGGATCATCATTAGACACAAAAGTAAAGGGAAAAAAAGAGGCATATATGATTCTATTTTTCTACAAAATCATATATGCCTAATAATCTTATATTTTAAAAAATAACATTATAGCAACCACAAACTACATTGTGTACATTTGTTTAACATATCCCTATATTAATCTTAATAATAATAATATTGTAAATAATATTCCTGTAATTAATGAATATATCTTCTTCTCATTTATATACTCCATCAAATTTAATACTGAAAAAAACAAAAATACAAATGATACGTATATACTTATTTGCATATTATTGATAATACCATATACAGAAACACCGATTATTGCTATAATAAGTATCGAAATAGCAACAACATAACTATTTAATTTTTTTTGTAATTTATCTATTTTTTCTTCTTCTCTTTCCATAACAATTCTCCTTAAAAACTTGTTCATTATTCTCCTTCTCTTGTAAAATATTTTTCAAATAATTCAACGGTTATATAACCTTTAGATACAACAATAGTCGAAATTACTTAAAAATATTACAGAACCCTATTAAATTCAAATCACATATTATATTTTAGTTCCTTACCTTTTAATTAGCCCTATCAATAAATCTTATTACATCTCAATTACTCTTTACCTATATTTGTTAAGTACTCATTTCTCTATCTTACAACGCACATATAGTTTATATCATATACTATTAAAAATCAAACTTGTTTCATACTAAAAAATAGTTATTTTTTATTCAATCTGTACATATTGGAATTTTATGTTAATTTCTTCCACGTTATTTTTACTAGTTTATATTCAATAATTTCATATAAATTTTATAATCATTAGTTATTTCAAAGCATAACATTCCATTAATTTATATTTATTTCCATTTTTCTTTATACATTTTTCACAAATCGTAATTTTTTATCTATGTCTCCTTTTTAAATTTTATCCAACAATAAACGACCTTCCCTCATGGTCCATCTGATAATTCTTCTTATATATCAACTTAGATATTGGTACTATCTCATACCCTTTCTCCTTTAATCCTTTTATCATATCATCAAGTGCCTTAGCGGTATACTTAGCTCCATTATGACACAGTATTATTGAACCATTTCCAAGATGTTTATGGTTTATTACTGTGTTAATAATGCTCTGTACGCCATAGTTCTTCCAATCGAGAGAATCATCATTAGACACAAAAGTAAAGTTTTTTATTATATTAAAAGAGCATCTAGTCGATGCTCTAAACTATTAATTGCTTATAAACATTTTTCTCTCGCTATCTGAAAGTTCTATAACTTTTTTACCTTGCTTCCTAGCATAACTCATAATTCCTCTTAAATCTAATTTTTCTTGAGAACACTGGCTTAGCACAATAAGTTCATTCATATTCTCTAAACTTTCTTTATATTTCTTCATCTGTCCATACATAATCATACACCTCCATAATTTGTTTTGCATTTTCTTCATCTATTGCGAATTGATATGGATGTAATATACCTATCTCTTCAGCATTTAGTTTATCAACATAATGCTTCATTAAGTTCTCATTTGCTGCAAATCCATACATAAATCCATCATATCCATATTCAAGTGATTTTTTTGCTGCAATTGCAAATAAATGACCACCTACTCCTAAATATCTTACATCCTCTGAAATTATTTTATTATTTTGTGGTGCCGTGCACATCCAACTAATATAAACTGCTTTCATATCTTTATTTGGTGTAAGAGCTATTAATCCTTAAATATCAACTGTCCCCTCTATAACTAATGCATAAATTTCATTCTCATCAGCTAATTTTTCCAAATTTGTATATCACCCATTTTTCTTATTATATTTCTTTAAAAAAGACTTTCTCTTAATACAAATTACTTCTGTTTGAACAAGCTCTCCAGTGTTAACATCTTTCAAACAAGGCGCAAACTCATCTATAATCACATTTATCATACTAGCACATCCTTTTCTTAATTATAACATTTTTCAAGTATACATACCATGTTAAAAACAATATCTAATACCTTAATATAAATATATTATATACTACGATTTTTTATAAATCATTCATTATCTATTTATCAACTTTTAGTCTTATAATTTGAAATTGTCTATTTTGTTAGTAAAAATATTCTATTATACTGCTTATATTCTGCATAATGCATATCATACTGCTTAAATACACTAAAATATTGTTCAAAAAAATCGTGCCATTGTTCTGTTGTATTATTCCACAATATTAAGCCATCATCCAACACATTATTGCCAATAACTTTTATATTATTTTCTTTAATATCTGTCTCTGTAATATATGGATTTAGTTTTACAAAGATTTTTCCGTTTTCTACCAATATTCTTTTAACTTCTATAAGCAATTTTTCTGCATCTTCTGGGTATAAATTATCAACTATATTTGATAATATTACAGCTTCAACTGACCCAGTATTAATATGCTTTAACTCATCAATTTCCCCACAAATAAACTGAAATTCTCCATTTTTCATATGCAAACTTCGTCTTTTAGCATCTAATATTGCCTTTTCTGACAAATCAATTCCAATATGTTTTTTAGTTCCATAACTAGTACACCAAAATAAAACTGTTCCATTACCACATCCAAAATCTAGAATCGTATTAACATTCTTACTTAACCATCTCAATCCTTGATCAAATTCAGACTTTCCACTCCCACTACTTGTTGGCACTACATCATCTTTCTTTTCAAAAACATCATTCCAAAATATAGCCACATCATCATATTTAGATATTACCTTTTTCTCCTTAATGTAATTCAATACCAATTTATCTACATTATACATCTTTCATATACCTATGTCATTAACATTTATTCTATATCTTTAAATAAAGCCACGCCTACTGCGTGACTTTCCCTTCCTCTCCTACCACAAACTGTCTTCCCTCATGGTCCATCTGATAATTCTTCTTATATATCAACTTAGATATTGGTACTATCTCATACCCTTTTCCTTTTAATCCTTTTATCATATCATCAAGTGCCTGGGCGGTATACTTAGCTCCATTATGACACAGTATTATTGAACCATTTCCTAGATGTTTATGGTTTACTACTGTATTAATTATGTTTTCCCTTCCATAGTTTTTCCAATCGAGAGAATCAACGTTGGATATAAAAGTAAATAAAAAATAGGCATACTTCTTTTTAAAAATTATGCCTATTTTCAATATTGCTATTACTATACTTAATTATTATAGTAACTTAACTTTTACTGTTCACTTGTTTGTCTATGACTCAATTTGTATATTATACATCCTACAATAGGTAATATAATATTTACCGCTAACCATAAAGATTCATCTTTTTTTTCATTCTTGATACTTTTAACAATTATCATTTCTGATATTATCCATGCTACAATAAATATCAAAACAACAACCTCGGTAAAAGTTACTATCATCGTGACACACCTCCTATAATATAATTATTTTTTAAAAAATTTCTTCATAAGCTTGTGCACACTGCCTTATATTCATACCACATTTCCATGTACTCTTAGAATCAGCTAATTTTTCCACACTCATATTTATTTTTATATGTTCAAACTCATATCCACCAAAAAATGCTGAAGCTGCTGTTAGTTCATATATAACACTTCCTTTAATCTTTTCATTCATATTATCTGCTACAGAATTTGTAATATTTTGTGACTCAACTACAATTTTTTCTATAGGTGAACATGCACTACTAGCAAATCCCTCAATGTCACGTACATCAATACGTCCATAACTTAATGTATACCTAAAAGTTGTCGTCATTTTAGTAGCAAAACTTTTAATAGAATAAGTAAAATACCTATCTCCATATTCCTTAAATGTAAGTTCATCACGTGGTGTTCCAATCTTAGTAAATTTACGAAATCCCCTCATATTGTTATCATTTTCTGCCCCGTCTATGCTAATTACTTCAAACTTTCCACCATATTTACTAGTAATAGTTGTAACTTTCTTATATGAATCTTCACCTTTTTTATAATATTCAATGTTTATATCTTTCAGGTAATCTCCATGATTTGTTTCAACATTTTCTTCTAAAGAATCTGAAAAAACACTCTTATCCTTAACTTCCTCATTAATCCTATAAAACTCCTTTTCCTCTTCTAATAAAAATTGTATAATTATTTCATCTGAAGCTTTTGCTAAAACATTTTCTCTCACTAATTCATTAACATTATCGTAGCTATTAAATTCATCATACAATTCATCTAAAGATGTAATTGTAATTTCAACTCCCTCTTTTCTATAATTCTGAATAAATTTCTCATAGGCATCATTCTTAGTTACTTCATTTTTATCTGTTAAATCTGCTTTTGAAGTTATTTTATATACGCCAAAACTTCCTAACATTAATATTGCTGCTAAACATAGTGACATTCTTTTAATAAATCTTTTTCTTTTTAATATCACTGTAATATACCCTCCATATAAAATATAATTTTTTCTTATGTGTACACCCTTTGTTAATTAACACAATCATTTTATATTCTTTATATTATATTGTCAACGATTTTACAATAATTAATAAATATTTAAGATACTTCTAAAAAAATTTATGTTTTTTTAGATTATTAATTTATAAATTATACTAATACTTATTTTTCTACTCTACCATATATTACCAACATAAGTTTTTAATGCCTCTTCTCCTCTATCATACCCATGTCCTAACTGCTGATTTGTTAATCCTATTGCATCTCTTCTACTTATATTCTTCCTTACATAGTCATAAAACTCTTGTGCATGCAATTTCCTTATTCCATGCCATCCAACTAAGTCGTCTTCTATGCCAGCTTTTTTCTTTGCATTTGTTAATCTATTTTTCAATGTTTCTGTTCTTCTAATTGTCACATATTCTATTTCCTCTTTATCTGCATTTAAAATAACTTCCTCTACAATTTTTCTATCTTCTTCCGATTTTATATTAGCATATCTTTTTCTTCCATGTTTACCATTAGTAACATCAATATATCCATATCCAAATTCTCCACCATCTAAATGTATATCATCTATTCTTTGGTGTGCTATCTCATCTACTCTAAGTCCTGTAGCTCTACAAAACCTTATAAGCAATAATGTATTACTTTCAGTTTGTTTATTACAGTTTTCTTCTAAGTACTTTTCTAACTTGTCAAAATTTTCTACCGACATTGCTCTACCTTTCTTAGTATATTGATATTGTTTTTTTGAATATACTCTATCTACTGTCCAATTAAATTTCATTCTAAATGCATTTTGAGCAAATAATGCTAATGATTCGATATGTTGTTGCATTTTAACTAGTGTTGAATCATTACATGTTTCAGCTTTTTTCTCTAAAAATTTTGTTATATGTACTTGCTTTATTTGTCTTAATTCTTTTATTTCTGAATAATTTTCATTAATAAATTTCACTAAACTTTCAGCAGTTTGCTTTATACTATCGTAATTAGAATAAGAAAAAATTTTATCAGATTTTTTCTCATTTGTTTGTTTTCTATAGCTCCGTTTAGATTGTCCAAATGCTTTTGCATTTGTCATTATATGTCCCATTTGATGTCTTAAACTTCTAGTTCTTTTTTTCATAAAAAATCCCCCTTTTTTAATTTTTTCCCCGTATTCTCCATTTTTGCAAGGATAGTAAAGAAAATTTCATCACTTCGTGACTAAAATTTCCTTTACTATCCTTTATCATCGTTATAACAGTTCCATTAATTTCAGACAACATGGTACGCTAATTATTCAAATAACATCTTCTACTATATTTTTAATAACTGCAACCACAAACCTTGGCTGACCTAACCAAGTATGTTCATGTATTAAAACTGTAAATCTACACAAACAGAGGAGATAGTTAATCTCACTAAAATATCAAATATAGGTCATTCCCAATACACACAACTTGTATTGAAAAAATACATTCTTAATGTGTTTAAAAACTCTTCTAACACATTCTTTGAAATGTTTTACATAACATTTCATTTCCCTTTGCACTACTCTCTTTTTCTTCATCCTAATCAGCTCCTTTCTTCTTTAATTTTCATAATTTATATGTTATATGAAAAACATAATAACCGGAGAAAACATTAAAAATAGCCATAAATCATAAAAAATTTATAGCTATTTTTTTCTTTAAATTTTCCATACAATTTCTAGAGTATTAATATCATCTGTTAAATATATTTTATCAATAAGAATAGTAACAATTTCTCTTCTTTGTTCCATACCCATATCTAAGTAATTTACTATACCTATATCTTTCATAACTTTTAACTCTACATTACTATCTAAACAAGCTTCTGTATGACACACATTTTCCACTATAATCTGTTTTTTAAGTTCTAATTCATCTAATTCCTTTTGTAACCTATCTAATATTGGAGCAACAGCTTTAGCAGCACTTTCACTATGCGTTGACATTAATATAGTATTTTCTATCTCTTCTTGCTTTTTCTCAATCTCTAACTGTAGTTCTTTTTGTTCTTCTTCCTTTTTTTTATATATTTCTTCTAAATTATCAAGTTGTTTTTGTATTTCATTACCTATCAGATCTTGAAGTTCAAAAAAATTTATATCCTTATATGTTGCTTCACATATATGCAAAGTTGTTTTCCCATAGCAAGTTAAATATGGTCGACCATCACTCCTTGATACACTATGTGATTTAATTGCCATTCCACATTTCTTACATTTTAATTTACCCGATAACTCTTCTAATGCTCCTATCTTATTTGCCCTTGCTATTTGCTTATTTTCGCCTAATCTTTTTTGTACATTTATATATTGAATACTTCTTATAAATCCTGGAAAATTAGTTAAATATACACTTTGTTCTTTCATATCAGAATAACTTCTAATATTAATATTATTTACCCTTTTTCCTATAATATGACAAGTTCTTGTTCCGTCCCATTCTTCCTCATCATTTAGGAATTTAACTCCTCTAGTTTTAAAATAAGCATATAATGTCTTATCTGCTTGTACATATATAGGCGTTTGAAGTATCTTAGACACCGTTGCACTTTGAAATGCACTATTTTTTCTAGTCTCATATCCATTATCATTTAACCATCTTGCAACTTCTCCTAAGGTACAATTATCTACACCACCATATAATGCATACATTGCCATTACAGCTTCTTTTTCTTCTTTAATAGGAATTAGCATAGGTTTATTTAACTCATTTCTTCCTAATCTAAAACCGTATGGTGGTGGACCTCCTGCCCAAGAACCAGTTTCCTTAGTTCTATAGTAATAATTATCCTTAACTCTTTTCTGTATGTTCTCACGCTCTATTTGTGCAAATATCGCAAGTATACCCATCATACCTCGTCCCATTGATGTAGAGGTATCAAATGCTTCTGATACACTCTCGAACTCACAATTATGTTTTTCCATGATTTCATATAGCTTATAGAAATCTGTTATATTTCTACTTATACGGTCTAATTTATATACTAGAACTTTACTAATCTTATTCTGTTCTATCTCGCTAATTAATCTCTGTAATTCTGGTCTTTGAGTGTTCTTACCACTATACCCCTTATCTTGAAATACTAATGCATCAACCGATTTCTTCTGACACAACTCAATCTGTCCTTCTATGGATAAGCTCTCTTTCTTGTCTACAGACTGTCTCACATAAATCGCTTCTCGTCTCATGTATAATCTTCCTTTCATAAATACAATGGATTATTTTTCTATAGATATCCATTTTTTCCTCTTGCGTTAAATTACGATATTTGTGTATAATCATAATATCGTATCCTTTTCTAAGCTTTAAAATATCTATATGAAAAACTCTTTACTTTTATAACCATTGTATCCACGTCCCACTGTATGCAATGATACCCTAGACTATTTACTGTATCTACAAGATTATCGTTGTAATCTCCATAGGGAGGACGAAATAATATCATATTTTTTCCTATAAGTTTTTTTACCTTTTCATGAACTTGCATTATTTCATCTTTACATTGTTCACTTGATAATTTTGACATCTGTTTATGGTTTTCACTATGATTTCCTAAATCATGACCTGCCTTTGCTATAGCTTTTACATCTTCAGGATAACTTTCAACCCATCCACCTGTCATAAAAAATGTTACTTTTACATTATTGGTTTTTAATATATCTAATATTGCCTTTGTGTCCTCATTTCCCCAAGCTGCATCAAATGAAAGTGCCACCTGCTTCTTATCTGTCTTAACACAATATATAGGCAATTTCTTATTATTAATTGTTGTAAATGTTGATTTTAGCTTTTCTCTACTTCCCCAAACACTAATTATCATTAACAAAATAGCAACTACCATACCTAATGTTAGATTAATATCTTTTTTCATAAAATAAACTCACATAATTCTTTATATAAATTATGTGAGTTATTATATTTTATTCTATTTAATTTTAGTATTTATTAATTACATAATATTTTCATTTGCAAATTTCTTATATAATGTTCTTATATGATATCAACAAACTATTATTTCTCATTTTTATTATAGCCTTTATAACATTCTCCATCGTCAATTGGTCTTGAATTTAAAAGAAAATCTCCTTCATTTATATTATCTTTTTTCTTTTTTAATATTTTATCCAATATACCCTTTAAGAAGTTTTCCTTTTTATCCTTCATATACTAATTCACCATCCTAAGAATATTATAAAATTTCATTTTCAACTAAAAAATCTGCTATACTACAACCAATTCTACCTTGTGCTAAAGGAGTTGGATATTTCAAATTAACTGTTCTAAATTTTACATTATCCACTGTAATTGCACCACATTTTCTTGAGTCAAATACTTTAACATTCCTATATTTTCCTACTTGCTCCATAACATCACAATAATCATTTAATGAATATCCGATTTTATTATTTAATACATAACAATTCACATTAGTTTTTTTACCATATACATTTCTATAAAATGGCATAATAAATACTATTTTTGCTTTTGAATTCTGTTTTTGTATCTGATTAACTATATAATTAAGTTGCCCACAGAATGTTTTCTTATTATTATCTGTTAAATGTCCAACCTCTACATTTTTATCATAGTCATTACTTCCAACCGCTATAAAAATAACATCATAACCATTAAAGTATTTTGCCCTTTTTTCAATCCTTTTTATAATACTAGACGCAGTATCTAAATTATTTGAATTAACTTTTATATCTGCCCCTGTAAGTAACTTAATCCTTCTTGGATAAGTTATATCTGAATAATCTCTTAATAATTTTCCCTTTAGAATTTCATCACCTTCAAATAAGAAACTTTTTTCGATATAATTTTTATTTTTTAAAGTTATATTATCTTCAAAATCACTATATACCCTACCATTTTTGCAATAATAAAACGCTCTTACAGTAAAATATTTATTCTTCTCATATTTACTTGCTATACTATAAAAATTTGTATTGTCCTTAACACTATCTATAAGTTTCCAAGAATCTTTCTTATTATTTCTATATAGAATTTCATAACCATCTACATTTTTACAAGACTCCCATCTAATATAATATTTACTTAGCTTTGTAATTATAGGTGCATCTATATATCTTAAACCTATCTCATCATTCTTACTAACTAACTTTTTCTTATTCTTATATTTGTAGGCACTTACAGTATAAGAAAATGTATCTTCATTATTAACACTCTTATCAAAATACATAGTAGCATCCTTACTTGACGTATGAGCAACTTCTTTCCATACATCTTTATTTACTTTTTTATATATAATATATCCATCACATTCTTCTATTGCATCCCATGTTATTATAAATTGATTATTATACATATTTATGCTATTAAGTTTTGGTCTAACATAATATATAGGTTCAGATTTAAAATCAAATCTACCTAATATATCATCTGCAAATGCATCTTGAATAATATACATTTGACAAAATATACACACAAATAGAAATAACCTACATAATTTTTTATTCACAACCATTTCTCCTTATCAATTTTTTATTAATACTGAATACTAAACAGTCTAAATTATTACATTTATATAAAAAGAGTTGCTTGCTACTCTTTCGCCCGCAAGTGGGAACGCAGTTCAAATACTACAAATATTATATCGTCTATATTGGAGAAATTTTCCAAAAAATAGTACTTAATTACTAGTAGAGCATATAACGAACAAAGTAAACGCAACGCAATTTTCTTTAAAATAAGCAAAGGTCTGAGCTTTTACGCTCAGACCTCAATAATTCTTAATCCTTAAATCCTATATTGATCTATATCTTAGTTAAAATCAATTACATTCTCAGTAATCCAATCTTGTTCATAACCAACACCAAGTACATTATTAGCTCTTGTACTATGAAGGAATACTACAGTAACCTTATCAATTCCTTCATGTTGGTCAACCGCTAAACTATCTGCATCTAATAATGTAATAGTATCATTCTTATTAACTTTCTTTAATACATTAGTGCCTGTTAATTTTTCAGTAGTTTGGTCATTATATGTAACTTGTACATAGTAAGCGCCTTTTCCTAAACCAAATAACTTAGTACCAAATACTTTACCATAACCTTCAACTCTTCCCATACAACTTGATGAAATTAATCTATGATTACGTAATTTAGATGTACCTGATGATAATGCATTAATATCTTGGTCTAATCTAAATCTAATCTTTAATCCCTTATTAGTAGTTGCATAGTTTTCACCATTCTTCTTAGCATTTACAAGAACAATTGTTCCAAGAGGACTTTCTTCATGTAAAGCTTGAACTTTGTCTTTTAATGTATATCTCTTATCAAAGTTAGTATTTTTTCTAACAGCTACTGACTTACTTTCAACTTCGATTGGTTGAACTGAAGCTGCTTCATTTCTAAAATCTGAATTAGTAATCTTTTCAAAGTTATCTTTTCCATATTGGTTAAATGCTTCTTCTAATTCAGTCTTACGAGCATTGTATACTTCTTCAGTAATATCTCCATTAGCATACATTCCATCTAATAAAGTCCATACGGGAACTAATGCATCAGATGCAGGAACACCGATAAGAGCAGGCTTACCAGCTACTGAACCTAACCAATCACCAACTTTTCCCTCGTCTCCATTAACAGCTACAACCTTGCCATCTGCGTATCCATTTTCTCCACCAATAGTTGTGAAATTTAATTTATCTCCACCAAAACATGTAATATATAAGTTAACTTTTACATTCTTTATTTTACGTGTAATATCTGTTTCAAATTCAAAATTCTTACCATTAGCATCCTTCTTTACAGTACTTTCACCTTCACCACTGGTTGCTTTAGTACTCTTATTTCCTGAATTTTTAATCTTATTAGCACCTTCTGTAATTTTGGAAAGTACATTATCTACATTTAAATCTAATAGTACTGAAACATCATCAACATCTGCCTTAGAATCTGACTCTAATGCATATGTAAAATCAAGTCTACCACCTAACTCAACAGATTTTAAGAAGTGAGTACCATATTTACTAAATAATGCTTGTGCATCCATACTTACTACATCTTTCTTAAATGAATCTGTTAAATAATCATAATAGTCATCTTCTTTAACTAACCATGTTGCATACTCTGTATCCAATTTTCTTACAGTCTTCTTATAATAAGTATAATTCTTATAATCATTATTATTAACATATGAAGCTGAAATTGATGGTGTTATCTTAGTAAATGGAAACCATGGTTGATCAACTGCTAATTTTGCATTAATTGTTGTATCAAAATTCTTGATCAATTCTGATTGACTATCACTCTTTACTTGGTAATCCTTATATGTATTTGATCCTGAATCAACAATTATATTAGTATCTCTGATACTTTTTCCATTTTCTGTGTCTTGAACATTAAAGATATAGTTAGTCTTTGTTACATCACCTGCATTAATATAACCATTTGATATAACATCATAACCTTGACCTATATAAGTAGATACCCCAGATGCCTCAAACTCTTTGATTGTACTGACTGATTGACCAGTTACCTCAGATCTTTTTCTTTGGTTAGCACTTACACCCAAAATTGTGCCACCAACCAACGTAGCAACCAATGCCATTGACACTACGCCTGCTATACACTTATTCTTCTTATTCATACTAATCCTCCCATAATAATAACTTGCAAACTATAATTTTGTTTACTGCGACTAACTACATAATAACTTATAAAATTAGTAATGTCAAACGTTCCCCTTCTAAATTACTTATTTTTACAAATTATACTTTTATAACACTTTTCACATTAATAAAAATAAAAACAATAACAATATTAACAAAGCTATTTCCTAATATTGTTATTGTTTTACACGTATAACCTTTTATTTTGTATTATTTGTACAATTTTAAGTATCTTTTTTGTTCAAACTGCTAAATTTTCTCTGGTTGAGGAACTACTATTTTTACCATTTTGTTTTTTACATTACCTTCCAATTTACTACGTTTTTCACTTCTGCCATCATATGACATAATTACGTTCTTTCCGTGTTTTTCCTCAATTGAAAATTTCTTGCAACAACCAATATATACCATATCATCTATTGGTGTCAAGTTACCTTTTATCATCTTTTTTATTATTTGTAGCTTTTTCAATAAAGAACATTTTTTTACTAAAATATATTCAAGTACTCCATCTTCTAAAGATTCTTCATCTTTTGATTTATTACTTAAACTTGCTCCATTAGCTATATGTGCTAATGAGTAACTATCTTCTCTCTTCTCATCATCAATTGTTATTTCAAGTTTTTCATTCATACTGATAAAAATATTCTTAGCTATTTTTACAAACATTTTAGCCTTCTTAAAAAAATTCTTATTCTCTTCTATCTCAATACCATTCAATACATTCAAATCATTTATAGCATTAGACATTGCTCCAACTGATGCATAATTTGTCATACATATATCTCCAGCATCTACATAATCAATACATTTAACCTCACCATTAATTAATGCATCTATTTTAAAATTAACATAATTTTTTTCAAAATTCTTCAACATACCTTTTTTATTTCCTAAAGGACAAAAGGCAACTTCTCTATTTTCAAAAGAATCTAATCCTTTGATAATTCCCTCTACCATCTCAAAATTACCGCATGCATAAAATCTTAGGTTTTCTTTTCTAAATAGCATACAACATTTTTTAACAATATCTGTTTCTTTTCCTATAAAACTCCTCATATAGAGCATATAATCAAAATCTTTTTTTTCTTTTAATTGTTCATTCAAATCATCAATATTGCATTTACAATAATCAGATGCTTCTACAATAAAAATATGTTTTAACTTATTGCCCATAATAGTCTCTCCCTTCTGAGTAAAAGAAATATGCATTTCTTTTAAGAAACTTATAGATCCTTTAAATCTTCATCATCTATAAGTTGCAACTGGTTACTATCAGATATGCCCACCTGCATCACTCGATTGGCGTGACTATTTACAACCTTTTCGAAATAATTTCTTACTTCTCTTGCATTCGCAAAATTTTTATTATTTATTATACCCTTAAATATATTTTCTAAAACTGCTTTTGCAGAATCAGTCATTTTATAATCATATTCAGCACACATTTTTTCAAATATTGCCATAAGTTCTTCCATTGTATAATCTTCAAATTCTATTCTTTTGTTAAACCTTGAACGAAGACCTGGGTTAGACTCTAAAAAATCTTCCATCTCTTTAGGATAACCTGCAACAATCGTTACAAATTTATCTCTATTATCTTCCATCAATTTAAGTAATATATCTATTGCTTCTTGTCCAAAATCATTTTCAGAATGACTTGTTAATGTATAGGCCTCGTCTATAAATAATACTCCTCCCTTTGCCTTATCTACAACTTGATGTACCTTTTCTGCTGTTTGTCCAACATATCCTGCAACCAAACTAGATCTATCTACTTCAATTAATTGACCAATAGATAATATTCCCAATTCTTTATATATTTCAGCAATTTTTCTTGCAATTGTCGTTTTACCTGTACCAGGATTTCCCGTAAAAACAAAATGCATTGCCAATGGTGGATTTTTAAAACCCTTTTCTTCTCTATATTTATATACCAATAATAAATTTACTAAGTTATGCATTTCCTTTTTAACATTTTTTAATCCGATTAATCTATTTACATCATCTAGCAAAACATTAGTTTTATCTATTAAATCAGCTGTTTCTGCTTTCTTTTCTTGTTCTTTCTCCTTCTCCTGTTGAAAATTCATGCATCCACTAAAACTTTCGATTTCAGTTATTTTCTTTATAATATTCTTACAAAAACTATTTAATGCTGCCACTTCCACTTTTAGTCTAGCTCCATTACAAGCTATAATTACTGCACCTATTGTTTTAAATGTTTTATAAAGAAAACGTGTATTGTACAACCATTCTGTTGAATCTCCCTCATTCATATCTATCTGAATAAAATATTCAAAACTTAATGGAATCTCATTTAAAAATTGTCCTTTATCTTCTTCTACCTCTCCTAATATACTTTTAAAATCATCATTTACTTCTACACCCACTATATTCCCAATAATAGTAATCTCTTGTGTATCTAACTTACCATCTATACATGCAATACTAAGTCCAAATTTTAAAATATCCTTCCTTAATTGTTCCTCTAAACTTAATCCATTTACCTTTTTTACCGAATTATTTCTACTTTTTGCAAAAGCTAAACACTGCTCTAATACTTCTTCCATCAAATACCACCAATCAAATATAATCTACAAAATATTTATCGGTATATTTTTGAAAAAAGCTTAATAATTCATCTCCTCTAAATCATTTTCTATATAGCACTTTTTAAAACATATTCCCATAACAATTAAACCTATAACTATATTAATAAATGCGATTAAAATTTCTATATGATTTCCTGAAAAATTATATATAGATGTCATGTCCTTATCATATACATTAATAGCTTTTCTAATAAAGACAATTACATATTGAAGTGTGTCTGTAAAATGTAAATATAATATTGTTATAGCTATCACACTAAGACTGCTTATCATAAGCATTATACTATGTACCCTCTTCATTATAATCGTCCCCTTTTCTAATTTGATATAAACTGTATTTTCTCCAAATTAGTTACATATATATATATATATATTATCATATTTTTAATATACTTGCAATATTTCTTTAATAATTTTGTAATATTTATATTTATTTTATACTTTTTAGTTTTATATATTTTTTATAATCATTGATTTTAAAAAATATATACTGTACAATATATAATCGAAGGGATGAATTAAAAGCACCACTTCATTACAAGTATTTTATAGATGAGGGGATATTGTGAAAAATAATTCTATTTCAAAGAAATATCAAAGAAATATTCTTAGGATTTTTTGTATAATTTTATCAGTAGTATTTTGTATTATTAGCTTAACTTTTTATTCCAAAGCTAATAATAAATCTATCAATTCTATTGATAAATCAAATGCTACAATGCAAGTTCATTTTATAGATGTCGGACAAAGTAACTGTACACTAATTCAGTCAAAAAATTATAACATGCTTATTGATGCTGGTGACAGCTTGTCTGGCAATAAAATTGTAAATTACTTAAATAATCTAGGTATTACCAAACTTAATTATGTAATTGCAACCCATGCACATGAAGATCACATAGGTGGCATGTATGATATAATAAATAATTTTAAAATAGATACTTTTTTCTTACCTAAAAAAACTCATAATACTACTACATATCTTGCTATGTTAGAAGCTTTAGATGCTAATAATATATCTATTACCTCACCTATTTATTTAAAATCATATCCTCTTGGGTATGGTGAATTTACTATAATCTCACCTATAATAGATTCTAACGAATTATCAATAAATAATTCGTCTATAACAGTTAGAATTACCGACTCAAATAATTCATTTATTATAGGAGGCGATATGGAAAAAAGACAGGAATTAAGTTTAGTTAACCAAGATATAGACCTATCAGCTGATGTACTTTTACTTAATCATCATGGTTCAAACACTTCCAATAGTTTAAGATTTCTTCAAGAAGTGAATCCAAGTATGGCAATAATCAGTGTTGGTAATGGTAAGCAATATAATATGCCTAATAAAGAAGTTATAAATAGACTTAATAGTTTAAATATTCCTTATTACTCTACTTATGAAAATGGAACTATTATTGCAACAAGTGATGGTAATTCAATAGAATATACTGTCTCAAAAAATGAAAAACACCAAGAATATTAATGATTTTTATTGATTTTATGAACTTATAATGGTATCATTGACATTGGAAAATGTAACACTCAGGGGGAACTATAATGTACGATAAGAAAATGTGGAATGATAAAAGATATCATTCTTTAGATTATTATTTAAAAAATACATATGGTACAAAGATGTATAAACTTGCACTTAATGCAGGGATGACTTGTCCAAATAGAGATGGCAAACTAGGTACAACTGGTTGTATCTTCTGTAGTCAAGGTGGTTCAGGAGAATTTGCTGCTTCTAAATATTTATCAATTCCAGAACAAATTGAAGAAGCTAAATTATTGATTAATACTAAAGTTAAACGTTCCATCAAAGTTGGTGATGACTCATATAATGTATCTGATGATGGTCTTACACCTGAGGATGCAAAATTAAATAAAGTAAAATATATTGCTTATTTTCAAGCATATACTAACACTTATGCACCAATTAATTATTTAAGGAAAGTATTTTATGAAGCTATTAAATCTTCTGATGTAGAAATTATATCTATTGCTACTCGACCAGATTGCTTAGGACCTGATGTATTAGATTTAATCGCTGAAATTAATAGAATTAAGCCAGTTTGGATTGAACTAGGTCTTCAAACTATACATGAAAAAACTGCTAAAGTTATTAAACGTGGCTATAAACTTAATGTATTTGAAAATGCAGTAAATGATTTAAATAAAATAGGCGTAAACATAATTGTTCACCTTATTCTTGGTCTTCCAGGTGAAACAGAGCAAGATATGCTTGATACAATTAATTATATTGCTAAACAACACATTCATGGTGTAAAATTACAATTACTCCACATTTTAAAGAATACTGCTTTAGTAAATCTAATGCCTTCTATGCATATATTAACTATGGAAGAATATACAGACTTAGTTATTAAATGTATTGAACGATTACCACAGGAAATTGTTATACACAGATTAACAGGAGATGGTCCAAAAGGAACTCTTCTTGCACCTTTATGGAGCAAAGATAAATTAACCGTTATGAATACAATTAATCATAAAATGAAAGAACAAGATACTTGGCAAGGTAAGTATTGTGATTAAAATTTATTAGATAGGATATGAAATTATGCAAACTGATTCTTTTATGCTTTATAAGCTTATAATTTTATACATGTTAAATAAAGTAGATGCACCTATGACAAACTCTCAATTATCTGATTTTATATTAGGTAATGAATATACTAATTATTTTATTTTTCAACAAGTTTTATCAGAGTTAATAGATGCAAAGTTTATTACTTCAGAGACTTTACAGAATTCTTCAAGATATAAGATTACAAAGGATGGTCGTGAAACCATCTCTTTCTTTGAGAATAAAATTTCTGATGCAATTAAAGAGGATATAGCTAATTATCTTCATGATAACGAATTAGCTATCCGTAACAAGAATTCAATCATAGCTAATTACTATAAGTCAGGTACAGATGAATATGTCGTTACTCTTAGTATTAACGAGGATAATAGCACAGTAATTGATTTGAATTTATCAGTTCCTTCTGAGGAACTAGCAACTAAGATGTGTTCTAGCTGGCAAATCAAAAGCCAGGACATCTACTCATACGTATTTAAGACTCTTATCTAAGAGTCTTTTTTTATGGGGCGTATTAATTAATGATATTTTGGATCCAGATTTCACTACGAATCATAAAGTGCCCTATTATTACTTTGAATATTTCTGTAAATTGTACTAGGAAAAATACTACAGTTATAGGTAATACTGTTTTGTTAGCTAAAATAAAAGCTACTGGTATCATTATTACCCATGTATATACACTGTCAAATATAAAAGTAATAATTGTCTTTCCTCCAGAACGTAATGTAAAGTAAGCTCCATGAGAGTAAGCGCATAAAGGCATTACAGCTGCTGATACTATAATAAAGTTAGTTGCTAATTTCTTAATTACATCCTCAGTTTTATATAGATTTGGGAAGTATTGTCCCACAGCGATCATCATTAATGCTACTACTGCACAACATGCTACAGAGAAAAATAACATTTTATGTACAGAGTCTTTCGCTTTTTTTACTTTACCAGCACCTAATAACTGACCTGCAACAATAGCAATGCAAGAGCCAAGTTGTATATATACTATATTAAATAAATTAGTTATTGTACTAGATATATTTACTGCTGCTACTACTTCTAGCCCTCTTACTGCATAACATTGCACAATAACTGTCATTCCTGTAGCCCATAGCAATTCATTTGCCATTAAAGGTGTACCTTTTATAATTATATTTCCAAAAACTTTCTTTGGTATATATGGACTCTTATATGCCCCTTCAATAAATTTATTCTTATCCTTATTAAAATGAGTCCATAAAATGACAATTATGCACTCAACATATCTAGCAATAACTGTTGCTATTGCTGCACCGACTACTCCCATTTTGGGACAACCTAGATAACCAAATATTAATACAATATCTAATAATAAGTTAACAGCAACTGCTACCACACCGGCTATCATAGGCACTAAACTATGTCCTGTTTCACGTATAGAATTAATATAAGCCTGTGCAATTGCAAACGGAATTAATCCAATAATTATCACTGCTAGATATTTCTCACCACATTTCAAAGCAAGATCTATATTTCCAACATCTCCACTATCATTTAAATAAAGTGATATCAAATTTCCGCCATAGAACTTAAACAATAATATAGCTATAGTTGTAATCAATAAACAAATATACATCTTAAATCTAAATGCATATTTTTGTCCTTTATAATCGCCATTTCCATAATACTGCGTTCCAAATATTCCTGCACCAGATACCCCACCAAATATACATATTGAAAAAACAAATATTAACTGGTTTACAATGGCTACACCTGTCATCTGCTCTGTACCTATTCTTCCAACCATCATATTATCAAGAAAACTAACAAAACTAGTAATAGCATTTTGTATTATCATTGGTATAGCCAAATACATTATATATTTATAAAAATCTTTATCTCCAATATATTTATTCTTAAATTTTCTCCACATAACTATCCTCAACTACTCTACTTTATCAACATTTTCTAATATTTATTCAACAATACAAACTTTTTCTTATGCATCTTCATGCTAATCATTAGCATAGAATTATAATATTCTATAAATTATTCAACACCATTATTTTCAGAATCATCAAGCATTCCATTTTCCAAAGAAGCCTCATATTCCATATAATCCTCAATGAATTCCCATATTTCATCTCTACCTTGTTTTGTTAAGGCTGAAAATGGAATAATTGGTGTGTTTTCCACTGCTTTAAGTTTTTTTCTAATAATACTTGTATTTTTTTGAATTTGACTTCTTTTTATTTTATCCAATTTTGTAGCTATAATAATTGGATTAAATCCATAATTTAATATCCAATTATACATATCTACATCATTTTGTGATGGTTCATGTCTAATATCAACTAATAAAAATATTATTCTTAATTTTTTTGAATTAATCAAATATTTTTCAATTAACTTTCCCCATTTTGCCCTTATTTCCATAGAAACTTTTGCATAACCATACCCTGGTAAGTCTACAAAATATAACTTTTCATCTATATTATAAAAATTAATTGTTTGAGTCTTACCAGGCTGTGCTGATGTTCTTGCAAATGACTTTCTATTCATCAATGCATTAATCAATGACGATTTTCCGACATTTGATTTTCCTGCAAAAGCTATCTCTAATTTATCATTTTCTGGTAACGTTGACGTAATACCACATACTGTTTCTAATGTTACATTACTAACATGCATATTTTCTTTTCCCTTCTATAATTCTACCTCCAATGTTATTTTACTTTCTTTCAAAGCAAATAACATTATAAAAACATTATAATATCTACACAATTATTGACAATCTTCATTAACTAGTGCCAATTCTAATACTTCTCTCATAGTATCTACATAGTGTATATCTAATCCACCTATAATTTCATCAGATAATTCTTCCACATCACATTCATTCTTAGCTGGCACAATTACCTTCGTAATATTGGCTTGCTTTGCAGCTAATAATTTTTCTTTTAAGCCACCAATAGGTAAAACTTTTCCTCTAAGGGTTACTTCACCTGTCATAGCCAAATTAGCATATATCTTTCTGTTAGTTATCGCTGATAAAACTGCAGTTGCCATTGTTATACCAGCTGATGGTCCGTCCTTAGGAACTGCACCTTCCGGTATATGAATATGAATATCATTTTTTTCAAAGTAATCATCTTCTATTCCATACTCCCTGCCAATTGAACGAATATAACTAAGTCCAGTCTCTGCTGATTCTTTCATTACATCACCTAATTGACCAGTACATTTCAAATGACCTTTTCCAGGCATACATACAACCTCAATAGACAAGGTATCTCCGCCAACACTAGTCCATGCAAGTCCTCTAACTATACCTACATCATCTTGTTCATTACGCATATCTGTAGTATATTTTTTTCTTCCAAGATATTGTTCAATATTCTTCTCATTTACACGAACTTTATCAACTTTTTTCTCAACTATCTCCCTAGCTGCTTTACGACATATTGCACCAAGTTTCCTTTCAAGACTACGGACTCCTGCCTCTTTAGTATATCCTTGAATTATAGTATCCATTGTCTTAGGACTTATAGTCAATTGTTTCTTTGTTAAACCATTTTTCTCTAATTGCTTTTTAAATAAATAATCTCTAGCTATATGTTTCTTCTCATTATGAGTATAACTATTTACTTCAATTATCTCCATTCTATCAAGTAATGGTCTTGGTATTTTAGTAGCATCATTTGCAGTTGCTATAAATAATACCTCTGATAAATCTATTGGATATTCAATATAATGATCTACAAACTTATTATTCTGCTCTGAATCTAAAACTTCTAATAATGCAGAAGATACATCACCTTTAAAATCGCTACCTACTTTATCTATCTCATCTAACAACATTAATGGGTTTTTAACACCAGCTGTTTTTAATCCCTTAGCTATTTTCCCCGGCATTGCCCCAACATAAGTCCTTCTATGACCTCTTATTTCGGATTCATCCTTAACACCACCTAAACTAATCCTTACATATTTCTTTTTTAATGCATCTGCTACGGATCTAGCAATTGACGTCTTACCTGTTCCTGGAGGACCGACCAAGCATATTATTGGAGCATCTCCTTTATTAGTTAATTGTCGTACTGCCAAGAACTCAATAATTCTTTCTTTAACATCTTCCAATCCATAATGAGCTGAGTTTAGTATTTTTATTGCATTTTTTATATTGCGATTATCTACACTCATATCATCCCAAGGCATTGATATAAGTGTTTCAATGTATCCTCTAACAACACCATTTTCTGATGAATTAGAAGACATATTTTCAAATTTTTTTACTTCTCGTCTAAATGATCTTCTTAAATGCTCATCAACTTCTAAATCATCAATTGCATCATAATATCTCTTGGCATCTGAACCATTATCTTCCCCAAGTTCATCTTTTATTACCTTCATTTGTTCACGAAGTATATATTCTTTTTGATTTTTATCTATACTATCTTTAACTCTTAATTGAAAATCCTTTTTAAATCTTAATACTTCTATTTCCTGTGAAATATTAAATGATAATATAGTAAATGCAGACTGTAAATCCTCAGCCTCTAGTAATTCTTGCCTATCATCTGAATTAAGTGGTAGTTTATTAGCCGTTTCCCAAACAAGATTTTCAAGAGACTTTATTCCAAGTAATTTTTTAACTATATCTTTTCCAAGTTTAGTATTTTCAGCTGCATATACTTCTATTATGTCTTTAAGAGAACTAAGCATTGCTTTCTTCTCAGTATTCCTTAACTCCTTTAAACTAGTATCTTTTTTAGTATATACTTTTCCTACTATAAAAGGATCATAACTCTCTATATCTTTAACGTATCCTTTTTCCAATCCTTCTACTAATACTCGTACCACATTGCCAGGTAATTTAATTAACTGTTTTATTTCACCAATTGTACCAACATCATATAAATCAGCTTTTTTAGGTTTATCTGTATCAGGATCTATTTGTGTCAATAATAATACTTTCTGATCGCCTGACATTGCCTCGTTAATTGCTCTTACAGTTACTTTTCTCTTTATATCAAAATGAATAAGCATCTTAGGTAATACTGTCATACCTCTAAGAGCCACAATAGGCATCTTCTTAGTTGCTTCACTCATATAACGTTCCTCCTAATATTTCACTTTACTAAAGAAATCCGACAGTGCAAAAATACACTGCCGGTATAATGTTTTAACATAACTCTTGCACTCTATTTCCATATAGAAACATAAATTATGCAATCTCTCCACCTGTTGTTTTCTTAGAAGTTCTCTTTATAATCTTCTTCTGTGGTTCTGCTTCACCATGTACTATTGTAGGCTCTGCTTTTCCTTCAACAGCATCCTTTGTAATAATACACTTCTTAACTGTATTATCAGATGGTATACTAAACATTGAATCCATCATAACATTCTCAATAATTGATCTTAATCCTCTTGCACCAATATTTCTCTCAACAGCTTTATGTGCTATTGCCTTAAGTGCATCATCCTCTATCTCTAATTCAACACCATCTAATTCAAATAATTTCTTATACTGCTTAACTATGGCATTCTTTGGTTTAGATAAAATCTCAATTAATGCATCTTCATCTAATAAATCTAAACCAACATTAACTGGAATACGTCCTATAAATTCAGGAATAATTCCGAACTTAACCAAATCCTCTGGTAAAACTTTCTTAAACAATTCACCAACATTTTTCTTCTTTACATCTTGTATTTCTGCATTAAATCCTATACCTTTTTTACCAGTACGTGCTTCAATAATCTTCTCAAGGCCATCAAATGCTCCACCACATATAAATAAAATGTTAGTAGTATCAATTTGAATAAACTCTTGATGTGGATGTTTCCTTCCACCTTGAGGTGGTACACTTGCTATAGTTCCTTCAAGTATCTTTAATAAAGCTTGTTGAACACCTTCACCTGAAACATCTCTAGTAATAGAAGTATTCTCACTCTTACGAGTTATCTTATCTATTTCATCTATATAAATAATTCCGTAACTAGCTCTTTCAACATCATAATCTGCTGCTTGAATTATTTTTAGCAAAATATTTTCCACGTCTTCACCAACATAACCAGCCTCTGTAAGTGCTGTAGCATCAGCTATTGCAAATGGAACATTTAATAATTTTGCTAATGTTTGAGCCAAATATGTTTTACCCGAACCAGTTGGACCAATCATAAGGATATTGCTCTTTTGCAATTCTACATCCAAACTTTTTTCAGATAATATTCTCTTATAATGGTTATATACAGCAACTGAAAGTACTTTTTTTGCTTCATCCTGTCCTATAACATAATCATCTAAAAAATCTTTTATTTCCTTTGGTTTCAATAAATTAATACCTGTCTCTGAATCATAATCATCCGAAAATTCTTCTTCAATTATCTCAGCACAAATATCTATACATTCATCACAAATAAAAACATTAGGACCTGCAATAAGTTTTCTAACTTGATCTTGCGTTTTATTACAAAATGAACATCTTAATGTTTGTTTTTCGTCTGATGTCTTATTTGCCACAGAATCACCTCTTTTTCAAAAATTCAAACAAAGCATGCCCAGTCATTGAGCATGCTTTGTATTAACTACTTTTTATAAGTAATAACTTCATCTACTAGACCATATTCCTTAGCTTCGTCTGCGCTCATATAGTTATCTCTTTCTGTATCAGCTGCAACCTTTTCATAAGGTTGACCAGTATTTTCTGACAACATAGTATTTAATTTTTTCTTAATCTTTAATATGTTCTCAGCTACAATCTGAATCTCAGTTGCTTGTCCTTTAGCTCCACCTGATGGTTGATGAATCATAATCTCTGCATTAGGTAATGCATATCTCTTACCTTTCTTACCACCTGCTAAAAGGAAAGCACCCATACTAGCAGCCATTCCTATACATATTGTAGATACATCACACTTAATATATTGCATTGTGTCATATATTGCCATTCCTGCTGTAACTGAACCACCTGGACTATTAATATATAAACTAATGTCCTTATTAGGATCTTCAGATTCTAAGAATAATAACTGTGCAACTACTAAACTTGCAGTAACATCATTAACTTCTTCTCCTAAAAATATAATTCTGTCTTTTAATAATCTTGAATAAATGTCGTAGGATCTTTCTCCTTTATTAGTTTGTTCAACGACGTATGGTACTAAACTCATGCAATATTCCTCCTAATATTCGTTATATTTACGCAAACATCTGCGTGATAGTCACGAACAAGTGTCTACGCTAATTATTCCTCTATTGCTGCGTCAGTTACAAAATCAACTGCCTTTTGAACAGCTATATCCATTTTAATAGCTTCTTTTTCTCTATCACCCAATAATTCTTTAACTTTATCTAATTCCATCTTATAAGCTTCTGCAAGTTTATTCATCTCTGTATCAACTTCTTCATCACTTACTTCTATATTTTCGGCATTAACTACTGCTTCTAACACAAGTCTGCTGTTAATTTTCTTAAGAGCTTGTGGTCTTAATGTTTCCATAAACTTGTTAGCATCCATTCCTATAAATTGGAAATATTGCTCTAAAGTTAGCCCTTGGCTTTGAATTCTTCTTGCAAAATCTTCTGCCATTTGTCTTACTTGAGTATCTATCATTGGTTCAGGTATCTCCATTGTTGCATTTTCAATAATAGTCTCAATTACTTTATCTTCTTTTGCATTCTTAGCTGCTTCTTCTTTTTTCTTAAGAATTGTAGCTTTAACATCTGCCTTATATTCATCAACTGTATCAAATTCTGAAACATCTTGTGCAAATTCATCATTTAATTCTGGTAATTCCTTAGCTTTAATAGCCTTTAATGCTACTTTAAATACTGCTGGCTTATTTGCTAATTCTTTTACATGATATTCTTCTGGGAAAATAACATTAACATCAAATTCATCTCCAATGTTCTTTCCAACTATTTGCTCTTCAAAGTTATCTATAAATGAATGTGATCCTAATGTAAGTGGATAATCAGTTCCTTTTCCTCCTTCGAATGCTTCTCCATCTACAAATCCTTCAAAGTCAATTGTTACTATATCTTTGTCTTCTGCTGCTCTATCTGTAACATCTAAAGTTCTAGCATTTTGCTCCCTAGCTGCATCTATCTCAGCATTAACTTCTTCATCAGTTACTTCAACGTCACTCTTTTCAACTTTAATTCCTTTATATTCTCCAAGAGTTACTTCTGGTTTTACTGCAACTGTTGCTGTAAATACAAAAGGTTTACCTTTCTCAATTTGTTCTACATCTATCTTAGGTTGTGATACTATGTCAACATCACATGCCATAGCTTCTTTCTCATATGCTTCTGGTATTACCATATTAGCAGCATCTTCAAAGAATACTTCTGCTCCATACATTTTTTCAATTATATGACGAGGAGCTTTACCTCTTCTGAATCCTTGTATGTTCATCTTACTTCTATTTTTCTTATATACTTTGTCAACAGCCTTCTCGAATTCATCTGCTGATACCTCAATTGTTAGTTTTGCCATACCCTTTTCTAACATCTCTACCTGTAAACTCATGTTTATAACTTCCTCCTTGTATCTTCTTCGATATCAATTTTTTATCACGTCTAACTATTATAGCATATTGTTTTTATAAAAGCTAGACCTTTTTTATTTCTTTTTTAGTCTAATAATTGCTCTAATAATTGCTGGATAATGCCACACTCCCCATATTATTCCACCTATAATAACAGCTTTAGTTGTTCCAAATAGTTCTTCTAGTTTTGGATATAGATATCCATTTTTTGTTTCTTAAATCTATACCTAATTTCATAGATTTAGACCCTGTCATATCATTTTCTTGGTCTTCTACCAACATCCTATATACAAGTACCACTCCGGCTATAGCAATCAAACTCCACATGTATATCTTTCCTTTTATAGTAAGAAAATCTTTATACAATAGACCCTGCATTTCAAGTCCCCCCTTATTTATAATACTTCTTCAAATCTTTTATCATCTTATTTTTAATTAAATTCATTCCAGAAGCGTTAGGATGTATTAAACCTTCTAAAGTATATAAATGCAAGGTATCTGTATTAATTCCGCAATTATATAAATCTATAACCTTATCATCATAATACTTAGCAACTTTTTCAATTATTTTATTATACCTACGTAATCTTATACCATTCTTATTTTGATATGTATAATCAGCCACACCATAATATCTTGTAGGTACTAATGTACAACAGAATACTTTAGCTATAGGATATTTATCATGTATTTTTTTCAACATTAAAGCATAACCTTCACTGAAATTATCTATTTTCTTTTTATCACTTAATTCAGCTTTAGTATTAAGCCAATCACCTTCTGGAACACATTTCCCAAAATCATTAATTCCTATATAACAAATTATAATGTCAGGTGATATACCATCTTTTGATAAATCATTTATTCTCTTATTAGAGCAAGCTGCAAATGCATTGGTTGTTGACACTGAGTTACCAGCAACACCTGAACCAGACCAAGAACAATTTTTCAAAAGAGTTAATCCAGTTTCTCTACAAAGCATATCCCACCATGTACTTGATTTTGAACTTAAATTTTCTTTTGAATAATATGTTTTATATTCTTTTGGTATATATCCTTCATATGTTGATATAGAATCACCTACAATTGAAACTTTCTGATTCTTCAATTGCTTAAATTTATATTTTACATTCACAGTACATGTATAGATATATTCTTTATTTTTTACATGAACTTTTGTTGTACCACTTCTCATTCCTTCTATAATACCAGATTGATTTATTGTAACAATATTCTTATTATCACTATACCAAGCTTTATTACCACTTGCTCCAATTAGGTTTAAATCAAACTTATCACTAACATACAGTGTAACACTTTTCTTATTTAACTTAGGCATATACACCTTAACTTTACATTTATATATCTTGTCTTCTTTATCCTTAAATGATAAACTACAAGTTCCTTTTCCTACCCCTTTAATTACACCTTTTTTATTTACAATCGCAATCTTTTTATTCGATGTAGCTACGTCTTTAATTGAACTACCTTTTATCTTTACAACCTTTTGCTTACCAACGTACATTGAAACTGATTTGTTACTTAGCTGTGCTGCATATGTATCCGTATACACACTTCCTACCGATACAATAAATAACATACTAAATATAACATTTCTTAATATATAATTTCTCATATTGTCTTTCTCCTATTTATTCTATAATAACGATTGTTCCTAATAAGCTTAATCTAAAATATATCCTTATCTAAGAAAAACAACAACACTTTAAACCATATTTTACACTTTTATTTCGTCAATAATAATTCCAATCATTACACAAGCTACCAATTCTGTAACATTTTTCTGAAATATTTATCTTAACAATTCACTATAACAATCTTCAATGTTACATAATATAATAATTTATATAAATTTTATAGTCCTACATATAATCTATAATTTGTTATATTGTATAACTTTTCAAAAATATAGAAAGCTTAATAAAAACCACAATTTTAAAATTTTTAAACTTTATAATCTATAGTTAGTGAAAAAAATAGAAATGGTGATAGAGATATAATTAGAGCAACGCCCTATAGTTAACTTCTATAAAGTGTTGCTCTTTTTATATGTTATATTTTTTTAATATCTAAGCTATTATATGTCCTCTTCTTGATAATATATCAACAACTTTTACGATATGTTCTTCACATATTTCATCAGAGGTTGCCTCAACCATTATACGAACAACTGGCTCAGTTCCACTCTTTCTAAGTAGTATTCTACCATCATCTCCAAGTTCTTTAGCCACTTCATCTCTAACTTTTAAAACTTCTTCATCATTAAGAGCCTCTTCCTTACTCCTAACTCTTACATTTTTTAGTACCTGAGGATATATCTTTAAATCTTTCAACAATTCTGATATTTTTTTCTTACTTTCAAGCATTACTTCCATTACCATAAGAGAAGTTAATATACCATCTCCTGTTGTTGCATATTTACTAAATATAATATGTCCTGACTGTTCTCCACCAATTGAATGTCCATTTTCCATCATACATTCATTAACATATTTATCACCAACAGCCGTTTTTTCATAATTAATTCCACAGGCATCAAATGCTTTATATAAACCTAAATTAGACATTATAGTTGTTACAACTGTATTATTATTTAGTTCTCCTCTTTCCTTTAGATAACGTCCACAAATATACATTATCATATCTCCATCAACAATATTACCCTCATCATCTACAGCAAAACATCTATCTGCATCTCCATCATATGCAAAGCCAACATCTAGCCCATTATCTTTAACAAATTTTTGAAGAACCTTAATATGTGTTGAACCTGCATTTTCATTTATATTTGTTCCATCAGGATCATTATTAATTACATATGTCTTAGCTCCAAGTGCATCAAATACTCCTTTTGCAACAGTTGTTGCTGATCCATTTGCCAAATCAAGACCTACTTTAACATTCTTAAATGAACGAGTTGCAAGTGACATAAGATATCCTATGTATCTATGTCTTCCAACTGAATAATCTGTAGTTTTACCTATCTTATCTTTAGTTGCAAGTGGTATTGAGTCCTCATCACCATCTATGTATTGTTCTATCAACTCTTCAACTTCTGACTCAACCTTACATCCATTTCCATTTATTATTTTAATTCCATTATCATAATATGGATTATGACTTGCAGAAATCATTATACCGCAATCAGCACTTTCTGTTTTTACTACATATGCAACACTTGGTGTTGTAGTAACGTGTAATAATTTAACATCTGCACCAGACGCAGTAAGTCCTGCAACTAATGCATATTCAAACATATAACTTGAACGTCTTGTATCTTTTCCAATGACCATTGTAGGTCTATGATCTTTTCCATAATAATATCCTAAATATCTTCCTACTTTATACGCATGTGTAACTTTTAAATCTACGTTTGCTTCTCCACGAAATCCATCTGTTCCGAAATATTTTCCCATATATATTTTCTCCTTTAATATTTTTCTTAATATCCAATACTAACAAGTATAATATCTTTATCAATTTTCTTCAAGAAGTTCTTATAAAAAACAAAAAATCAGCCTTACCTTGTATAAGACTGATTTCCATAATACTTTCTACTCTTACCCCAAAATCATTCTAAGTACTATATCATAAATAATAAATAACGGCAAAAAATTAAATATAATATAGTAAAAGTTTAATTAATTGTTTCATTCACTGACAAATTGTACGTAAGCAATTTTTATTTAATTAAAAATCATTTTTTCTAGTCCTTCTACTATTCACACAAGCACTCATTATTCTATTTTCCGATACATTTGATTTACTCTTTCAATTCCCACGTACTATGTAAACACTAAATATTTATCCATATCTGCCGTTAAGTGTTCATTTTTATGCCATATTCTTAATGCTATATTTATAATACAACATATTTTTTTTATAATAAATATCTAAAAATTTCACAATTATCGTCATTTTTCGTACTTGACAAATTGACATATTTGTGATATTGGAATATACTATTAAGTATATCAACTTATAGACGCGGATAGTTAAGGAGGGACTACAAAATTATGAATCCAATAAATATAGCAATATGTGAAGACAATCAAGACGAACTTAATCTTTTATTAAAAATCATTAATCTCAGTAATATTCCAACTAAATGCACTACATTTAAATGTGGTGAAGATTTTTTAAATAACTATAATATAGAAAGCTATGACTTAATTATTATGGACATAATAATGAATAAAATGACAGGTATAGACGTAATCAAATCTATTCGTGAAATTGGTGATAATACCTTAGTAGCATTTACAACTTCAAGTCTCGACTATGCTCTTGAGAGTTATAGACTTAATGCTGTAAAATACATTGAAAAACCAATCAATAATAAACAAATATTTAATTTGCTTGAAATCGCACATATAAAAATAAAAAACACGCCTAGTTTTACTATAAAAAAAAATGGGGAAGATTATTCCATTCCATATAATAGAATAGTATATCTTGAGCAACAAGGTCGCAATCTTATGATTCATATATTAGGCAATAACATTATTGAAATTAATGAAAAAATTGATAAAATAGAATCTCAATTTATTCGTCAGTCATTTATACGTTGTCATAAAAGTTACTTAGTAAATTTAGGTTATATAAAATCACTAAATAAAGAGCTTTCCTTATTCGAAATGAAGGAAGGCGGTAATGCATACATCAGACGTGAAAGTATGTCTCAATCAAAAAAAGCATACGAAGATTATTTATTTAATAAAGCGAGGGAGATTCAAAATGAAGAAAAATAAATCTATAATATCCATAATTCTAATAACAATATATTTAACAATTTCACTAACACTAATTATAAGTTCAATTAGCCATTACCATAAAATCAACTGTTCTAATACTTCATTAGATACAGTAAGTAATGTAAGTGTTAAAATTAATAATAAAACAAGCAAATATAAATTACCTTATAATTTCAGTAATTTAAAACCTCACCAAGCCATTACCGTTACTTTTCCTATTAGTCCAAATAGGAAAAATTATATATATGTAAAATCTGTATATGCACCACTAAAAGTTTATGCAAATAACAAGCTAATCTATAGTTATGGTGATAAAGGGACACAACCACATTTTTTATTAGATCCACCTACTAAAGTTAAAATTGTAGAACTACCACCTTCAATTTTACAAAATAAAACTATAAAAATCAAGGCTATTTTTAAGGCACCAACAAAAAGAAATTCATTAATGATACACCCATTTTACCATGGAGAATATAAATCTATTATCAATTTATTATATCAAAAAATGGGTTTTACTTTTACCTTAGCTATAATCAATATTTTTTTGAGCTTAACACTTATTATACTAGGTTTTATTGTTTTACCAATTGAAAAAAAATCTATCGCATTTATATGGCTAGGTTTATTTGCATTATTAACAGGTATATTTTCCGTAGGTGAATGTAACTTATCTCAATTCTACATTCCAAATGAAGCCCTATTATATTTGTTAGATTTCTGTACATTTTTTATATTACCTATACCACTTATTGAATTTGGTATTACACTTATTGATTTTAAGCATAAAAAGTTCCTACGTCATCTACAATTACTACAAGGTTCTTTAGCAATATTAGCAATTATAGGACAAGTAGTCACAATTTATCCGTTGTATAAATCCTTATATTTATTTATTTTTTTATCGCCTGTAATACTAATAGCATTTGCATGTTGTATTATTTTTGAATATATACAAGGTAATATGCAAGCTAAAGTTTTTATAATTCCAATTTCAATTGTTTCATTATCAGCCGTTGTAGAAGCTATCAATTATAAATTTAGATTTGTTTCTACCTTATCAAGTTGTTTTATGGTCGGCGTACTATTATTTATAATTATAATAGGTTTTAATAGCATGCTTTATATCAAAAAACTTATATTACTTAAAGAATCAAATAAAGCTCTTGAATATAATATAAAACTAATGGAAAAACAAATGGCAGCACAAGAAGAACGTAATAATATGCTTCAAAAGAATGCTGCAATTATTAAGTCTCAACGTCATGATTTAAGACATCATCTTACCGTAATACAACATTATAACAACGAAGGTAATAAAGAAAAAATAGCCGAATATTTAAATGATTTATTAACCTCTATACCTACTGAACAGTCTATGAACTATTGCGAAAATCAAGCAGTAAATGCTATATTAATTTACTTTCTATCTACATATAAAGACATAGATATACATACCCAATTATCTATACCAAATGATTTAAAAAATGTTAAAGATAATGATTTATGTATCATAATGGGTAATCTACTTGAAAATGCCATAGAAGCATGTAATAGAATTGATGATGATAGACATAAATATATTAATATTAATAGTAGAATACAATATGATACACTTACAATTACAATAGATAATAGTTTCAATGGTTCTTATAAAATAGAACATGGTATATATATATCAAGCAAACGAAATGAACCTGGTATTGGTATTAGTTCAGTAGAAAAAGTAGTAGAAAAATACAACGGTAGCTGTAGATTTGAACCTAAAGATAATACTTTTATGGCTTCAGTCTATATAAAAATATAATATCTTGTTTTACAAAAGCAATCCCAGTATATGTAATACTACATACACTGGGATTTTTATCTATCTTGTCATAGAAAGATAACTACTTATTTTCTATAATTCATATAGACTATTGTCCTGAAGACATTTCTTCTTCTTGTTTTTTAATCATTCTTCTAACCATTTCTCCACCAACAGAACCGTTTTGTTTTGAAGTTAAATCTCCATTATATCCTTGTTTTAAAGGTACTCCAAGTTCTGAAGCAACTTCCATTTTAAATTTGTCCATAGCCTCTTTAGCTTGAGGTACTTCCATTTTGTTTGTACCACTTTCATTGTTTGATGCCATAATTTTTCACCTCCAATTATTTCTTCTCGATAAACTTTACATAACTATTTCATACTTATTTTCAAAATAATATTATTTATTAACTTATATCTCATTACTACTACTCGTAATATGCTATATCATATAATAAAATTATATTTTAAATATCAGTATATTAATTTATATATTATCTATCTTAATTCTATTATTTACATAAATTAAATAATTATAGATGGTAAATTATGGGAAGGATGTTATAATAATTTAATAATTAAGGAAATACAAACGCAATTTTCTAATAAAAGTCATAAAATATTTTATTTAAAATATATTATATTAAATAGGATTAGAGGATGACTATGGAAACTTTCTTACATAAAATCAACAATATTCTTTGGGGAATTCCGATGATTTCATTACTTCTAGGCATTCATCTATTTTTCACTTTTAAACTAACATTCATTCAAAAAAATATATTTAAATCAATAAAAATGTCTTTTAAAAATAATAATTCTAACTCCAAAACATCAGCATTTTCAACTCTTTCCACTACCTTAGCTGCCACACTAGGAACTGGCAATATAGTAGGTGTGTCTACTGCTATTGCACTTGGTGGTCCTGGTGCTGTATTTTGGTGTTGGATAACTGGGGTTTTAGGAATGGCTACTTCCTATGCAGAATGCTACCTTGGAATAAAATATAGAATTAAAAAAAATAATACATACTATGGTGGACCTATGTATGCACTTGAATATGGAGTTCATAACAAGTTTCTTGCAATAATATTTGCTTTTTGTACAATACTTGCATCCTTTGGCGTTGGTTGCACAACACAGTCTAGTTCTATAAGTTCGTCTATATCAAATATTTTTCATGTGTCACCTCATATCACAGGTATTATCTTCGCTCTCTTATGCGGTTTTGTAATAATAGGTGGATTCAATTCTATAAGTAATATATGTACCAAACTTGTCCCTTCTATGGCTTTATTTTATATTATGGGATGTTTTACAATTCTATTTATTAATAGACATTATTTAATAAATTCAATCTCTTTAATAATATATTCTGCATTTAAACCTACAGCTCTAGCAGGTGGCCTTATAGCATCAAATGTAACTAGAGCTATCCGATATGGTGTAAGCAGAGGACTATTTACAAATGAAGCTGGACTAGGTTCAACTCCTATAACTGCCTCTATAGCAGACAGTCATCCAATTAAAGAACAATCACTTATATCTATGAGTGCTACTTTCTGGGATACTGTTATTATGTGTGCTATAACAGGTATGACAATCGTATCTACATTTTTATCTGGTAATTATAACCTTAATAATATAAATAATACCGATTTAGTCACCGTCTCTTTTCAGAGCATACCTATAATAGGCGACACCTTCTTATCTATATCCTTAATTGCCTTTGCCTTCGCAACATTAATAGGTTGGTTTGCTTTTGGTGAAAAATGTTTTGAATATTTATTTGGAAATAAACATTTAGATATTTACAAGATAATATACATAATAATGATATATGTTGGAGCCATTATTTCCCTAGATGTAGTCTGGGAAATGTGCGACTTATTCAATGCACTTATGGCAATTCCCAACATAATATCACTTATTATTCTAAGAAATCAAATTCAGAAATATTAATTCTCATAATGCTTGTATTGAATAGTATTAGCTAAATCTCTTGCTTTACCTTTTCCTAAATAGTGTTCTACTATAGTTAATGCAAAATCAATTGCAGTTCCCATGCCATTAGCAGTAATAATGTTTTGGCATTTTACTACTCCACTATTTAAACAAACAGCTCCTGTAAGTTTATCTTCAAATCCTGGATAGCAAGTAGCACTCTTTCCTTCAAGTATACCTAATTGTCCAAATACACTAGGTGCGGCACATATAGCAGCAAGCATCTTCTTTTCTTCATTATACTTAACTATTTGTTCAGTTAATTTAGTACAATCAGCAAGATTATTGGTTCCTGGAAGTCCACCTGGTAATACAATCATATCGCCATTATCAAAATCTACATCATCAATTAACCTATCAGCCTTAATAGTAATATGATGTGAACCTGTCACCTCTAATGTACCAGTAATTGATACTATATCTACTTCTAATCCTGCTCTTCTTAATATATCAATAACTGTTAATCCTTCTATTTCTTCATGTCCATTTGCAAAAAATACATTAATTTTACTCATATTCTTACCTCCATTTTATACGCGGATGCACGTCACCAAGCAGTAAATGCTTGGTGCTGTCTGAACTATTACCGCAATTTTCTATTAAATAAATAATATACTTTAAAAATCTCCACATATATGTTATGTTAGATTATAAGATTTCACCAATTTAGCCGAAAGACTTAATTGGTGTATAATAAAACTTCAAAATTATCACACTATTTAATTATAGATAAATATGTATAATATTTCCAGTAGATTTTTATATTTTTTCATAGTATAATGTTTTTTTATTTTAAAATTTATATATATATTATAAAATTAGTCAGATTAAATATTACGAGAGTACATAACAAAAATAGGAGGAAAATAAAATGGCTGTAAAATACGTATTTGTAACTGGTGGTGTTGTATCAGGATTAGGTAAAGGTATAACTGCTGCATCCCTTGGAAGACTCCTTAAAGCAAGAGGCTACAAGGTAACTATGCAGAAATTCGACCCTTATATTAATATAGATCCTGGAACTATGAATCCTATACAACATGGTGAAGTATTTGTAACAGAAGATGGTGCCGAGACTGACTTAGACCTTGGACACTATGAAAGATTTATAGATGAATATCTTGATAAAAAATCCAATGTAACTACTGGTAAAGTATATTGGTCAGTATTATCAAAAGAACGTAGGGGAGACTTTGGTGGAGGAACTGTCCAAGTTATTCCTCACATAACTAATGAAATAAAAAGTAGAATATATAGAAATGATTCTTCTGAAGAAACACATATAGCAATAATAGAAGTTGGTGGAACTGTCGGAGATATTGAAAGTCAACCATATCTTGAATCAATACGTCAGTTCCAACATGATGTAGGAAAAGAAAATGCCATATTAATTCATGTTACCCTTATTCCTTATCTACGTGCATCAGGAGAAATGAAGACAAAACCAACTCAAGCAAGCGTAAAAGAGCTTCAAGGAATGGGAATCCAACCTGACATTCTAGTATGCAGAACAGAACAACCATTAAATGCAAGTATAAGAGACAAAATATCACTATTTTGTAATGTTCCATCAAACCATGTATTACAAAATCTTGATGTAGAAACGTTATACGAAGCTCCACTTGCAATGGAAAAAGAACATTTAGCTGATGTAGTATGTAAATGTCTTAATCTTGATTGTCCAGAACCAGATATAAAAGATTGGGAGGATATGGTATATGCCCTTAAAAATCCTAAAAAAGAAGTTACTGTTGCATTAGTTGGTAAATATACTTCTCTTCATGATGCATATATTAGTGTTGTTGAGGCACTTAAACATGGTGCTGTAGCAAATAATGCTTCAGTTAATATTAAATGGATTCCATCAGAAGAAGTTACACCTGAAAATGTATCAGAAAAATTATCAGATGTAAGTGGTATCCTTGTTCCTGGTGGATTTGGTGATAGAGGTATCGACGGAAAGTTATATGCTATTCAATATGCGAGAGAGAATAAGATTCCTTTCTTGGGACTATGTCTAGGAATGCAATTATCTATCGTTGAATATGCAAGGAATGTTGTAGGATTTACCGATGCCCATAGTGCGGAACTTGATCCTTCTACAATTCATCCAGTAATTCATCTTATGCCAGAGCAAGATGGCGTTGAAGACTTAGGTGGAACTTTAAGACTCGGTGCTTATCCTTGTGTATTAAAAGAAGGAACTATTGCACATAAGTTATATGGAACAACTGAAATATCTGAACGTCACAGACATAGATATGAAGTTAATAATTATTACCGTGAAGATTTAAAGAAAAATGGAATGATTTTCTCAGGATTATCACCAGACGGACGTATTGTAGAAATGATAGAATTAAAAGATCATCCTTGGTTTGTAGCTACTCAAGCTCATCCAGAGTTTAAATCTCGTCCAAATCGTCCTCACCCATTATTTAAGGGATTTATAGAGGCAGCATTGAATAAGATAAACTAGAGTATTCTTTTTAATATATTATGGCAATCGAGTAGGAGGGAAATTTAACTAAATTTCCCTACCTCTCACACCACCGTGCGTACCGTTCGGTACACGGCGGTTCAATCAACTTAACAAGTAACACACCTTTCGGTGTAGTAATCTAACATTGAGACTAATCCAAATGAGGTTAGTCTCTTTATACTTATAGCCTTTTGTATCCATCCGTTGTGGGCAAGTCTTGCATATCTGTCTCCGCAATACGCTATTTTAAATGCTGCCCATCTTGGTACATCAATTTTCATACTTCCAATTTTAAAGTAATTTATCCAACCTCTGATGAGTTGATTTAATTTCTCCACCTTGTAGCTGTTGCTAACGCCCCAGCTACCGCATGTGAGTTCTTTCATTCTTTTCTTAAACTTCGCTACTGATTTTGCATGTTTTATAGTTCTGCCTATAATAGTCATAAGCTTGTCATGGTTTACCGTGTCAAAGAACTTTTCCAAGTCAATGTCTACAATCCAATCGTTACCATC
>CAKRYR010000013.1 GCA_934432595.1 uncultured Lachnospiraceae bacterium
AATATAAATCTTCAAATCTGTTTACTAATGAAAATGTAAAAATGAAAATCTGTCTACTACAATTTATAGAAAAACAAGTCCTACAAATTCTTGACTAAACTAAAGCTTCGCGAGATTTATACAGTTTTATACAAATTTGCCAGTCCAAAGTGCACTTGAACACTGTTTTAGACTGGCATTTTCCTTTATTTTTCAACGTTTTATACAATTTTGCCAGTCCAAACAAGTTCTCTGCTTATTTTTAGACTGGCATTCGAGTTAAGTTTGTATATTAGTAACTATATAAAATTTTTATACCGTCACTCTAAAATCACCCTAAATAGAAAATATACTTATTGGAGTTATGTCAGATACACATTATTTCTCCAAGTCTTTATATGGCGATTGTAAAGATTTTGAGATTGAGGTAAATTCAGATAGAAAAATGATTTGCGAATATTCGAACACGATATATAAAAAGTATTAATTATATAAATCAAGGAACTGGCGAGAAAATCACCAATTTATCAGAATATAGTAAGAAATATATTCTTACTGAACAATCTATAAAAACAATGATTTCTAAGAAAATTGTTACACCTATAATAGATAAAATTATAGCTAGTGGCGGAACGAAGAAGTATGTAGCAAATCTATTAGAGGTTGATAAAACTAATCGTATAATGTTAGATGAATTATTAGAAGATAAAAAGCCCCCTATCCAATTATATATTGATATGGATATGATTGAAAATAAATTATTGGATAATATATATAATCTATTTAGCAGGAGAGGAAATAAGTCCACAGTGGGTTGATGATTATTTGAAAAATATAAAGCAGACAGATGCATTAGAAAAAATAGTAAAGCGAGTATTAATACGTAGTAATAAAAAGCTTAGGACTATACTATCAAAAATCAAACTAGACACTAAAGAAATAATACAAAAAGGAAATAATGGATTTAGAACAAAGTTGGTATATGATTTAGCTTATGGATTGTGTAATGATACTAATTATATAGAGGATAACAATATTAGTATTAATATTAAAATTTGAAATGCATAATAGGTTTGGAAAAAACTATTTCTTGACAATTATGAATATTTAATCTAGTATTATATAGGTAATTTAAATAGTAAAAACGTTGAAAAAGAGGAGTAAATATATTGATGCTTTACAGAGAAAATGACATAGCTGAGAGTCATTAAGATAGATATATTGAAGGTAGCTTTGGAGTTTTATTTCTGAAGATTATATATTGTGTAAGAAATAACGGTTAGCCCCGTTAAAAGCTATAAAGGTGATATAAAATCTATAGCATAATAGAGTTATATTATAAATTAAGGTGGTAACGCGGTTCTTCGTCCTTAGGCGAATAATCGCGTTTTCTATTCTAGAGACGCCTTACATAATTTTTATTCTTGTGGATAATAAGTTTACGACGTAAAAATATATTATTATTCAAAATCGTCCCTAGAATAAAATACACTAGAAAAAATATTGGAGGTTGAGAGATGAAGAAGGATTTGGAGAAAACATATAATCCACATGATATTGAGGAAAGGACATATCAAAAGTGGATAGATAAGAAATATTTTCATGCTGAGGTGGATAGAAGTAAAAAACCATTTACTATCGTAATGCCACCACCAAATATAACAGGTAAGTTGCATATGGGACATGCACTTGATAATACAATGCAAGATATATTGACAAGATATAAAAGAATGCAAGGATATAATGCACTATGGGTTTCAGGAACTGACCATGCAAGTATATCTACAGAAGTAAAAGTAATAGACCAATTAAAAAAAGAAGGAATTGATAAAGAAGAACTAGGAAGAGAAGGATTCCTAAAAAGAACATGGCAATGGAAAGAAGAATATGGCGGAACAATTACTAGCCAATTAAGAAAACTAGGATCATCATGTGATTGGGATAGAGAAAGATTCACAATGGATGAAGGATGCTCTAAAGCAGTTGAAGAAGCATTCTGTAAACTTCATGACAAAGGACTAATTTATAAAGGTTCAAGAATAATAAACTGGTGTCCAGTATGTCAAACATCTATATCAGATGCAGAAGTTGAGCATGAAGAGCAAGAAGGACATTTTTGGCATATAAAATATCCTATCGTAGGAGAGGATAATCAATTTGTTGAGATAGCAACAACAAGACCAGAGACACTACTTGGAGATAGTGCTGTTGCAGTACATCCAGATGATGAAAGATATAAACATTTAATTGGTAAAAATGTTATTTTGCCATTGGTAAATAGAGAAATACCTGTTGTTGCAGATTCATATGTTGATAAAGAATTTGGTACAGGTGTTGTTAAGATTACTCCAGCACATGACCCTAATGACTTTGAAGTAGGTAAGAGACATAATCTTCCTGAGATAAATGTTATGAATGATGATGCTACTATTAATGATAAAGGTGGCAAATATGCTGGAATGGATAGATATGAAGCTCGTAAGGCTATGGTAAAAGACCTTGATAATTTAGGATTATTAGTTAAAGTTGAAAAACACGTTCATAACGTAGGAACACATGATAGATGTGGAACAACTGTTGAACCATTTATAAAGCAACAATGGTTCGTAAAGATGGACGAATTAATTAAGCCTGCAGCAGAAGCAGTGAAAAATGGTGATATTAAATTATTACCTGAAAGAATGGATAAAACATACTTCAATTGGACAGATAATATAAGAGATTGGTGTATATCTAGACAGTTATGGTGGGGACATAGAATACCTGCATATTACTGCGAAAAATGTGGAGAAGTAATCGTTAAAGCAGGTGGAGCACCTGAGAAATGTCCTAAGTGTGGTGATACTCATTTTACTCAAGATGAAGATACATTAGATACTTGGTTTAGTTCAGCATTATGGCCATTTTCAACACTTGGTTGGCCAGATAAAACTGAAGAATTAGATTATTTCTATCCAACAGATGTATTAGTAACAGGATACGATATCATATTCTTCTGGGTTATAAGAATGATATTCTCAGGATATGAGCATATGGGAGAAAAACCATTTAACACTGTATTATTCCATGGACTTGTAAGGGATTCACAAGGTAGAAAGATGAGTAAATCTCTTGGAAATGGAATTGACCCATTAGAAGTTATAGATAAATATGGTGCAGATGCACTTAGACTTACTCTTATTACTGGTAATGCTCCAGGTAACGATATGCGTTACTATGATGAGAGAGTTGAAGCTTCAAGAAATTTTGCTAATAAAGTATGGAATGCATCAAGATTTATAATGATGAATATTAATAAAGCAGAGGTTCCAGAAGAAATAGACTTAAATACTTTAACTCAAGCAGATAAGTGGATTTTATCTAAGGTAAATAAATTAGCTAAAGAAGTAACAGCTAATATGGATAAATTTGAGCTAGGAATTGCTGTACAGAAGGTTTATGACTTTATTTGGGAAGAATTCTGTGATTGGTATATTGAAATGGTTAAACCTAGATTGTATAATGATAATGATAGCACAAAACAAGCTGCATTATGGACATTGAATACAGTATTGATTAACTCATTAAAATTATTACATCCATATATGCCATTTGTTACAGAGGAAATATTCTGTAATTTACAAGATAAAGAAGAATCAATAATGATTTCTTCATGGCCAGAATATAGAGAAGATTATAATTTTGAAACTGATGAAGAAGCAGTTGAGATAATTAAAGCAGCAGTTAAGAGTATTAGAAATGTAAGAACTAGCATGAATGTTCCACCAAGTAAGAAGGCTACTGTGATTGTTGTATCAGAATCTGAAAAGGTTAGAAATATATTTGATAACAGTAGAAGTTTCTTTGCAACATTAGGATATGCTAGTGAAGTTAAGATTCAAGATAACAAAGATGGAATAGATAAGGATGCTGTATCAGCAGTTATTCCTGAGGCAACTATATATATTCCATTTGCAGAATTAGTTGATATAGAAAAGGAAATCGAAAGACTTAACAAAGAAAAGACTAGATTAGAAGGTGAACTTAAGAGAGTTAATGGCATGTTAAGCAACGAAAGATTCATTAGTAAGGCACCTCAAAGCAAAGTAGATGAGGAAAAGGCTAAACTTGACAAGTACACTAATATGATGGAACAAGTTGTAGAAAGATTAGCTAGCTTAGGTAAATAAGTTATATTGTTCGATGAGATACTCATTAATAAATATACTCTTGGAGTCTATTGAATAAAAATAAACATTCAATAGATTCTGAGAGTACATATAAATAAGAGTATGGAGGAAAAAAATGAATAAAGTAAAATTAACAAGTTTAATTGAAAAAATGGAGTTAACTAATTGTACACCAGATGTTGATTTAGAGAGCATTGAGGTAACACAAACTGATGTTAATAGACCCGCATTACAGTTAGCTGAATTCTTTGATTATTTTGATTCAGATAGAATTCAAATAATCGGTAATGTGGAGCATGCTTATTTAAGAAAGCAGACTAAGGAAAAGTATATGGAGATTATGGGAAGACTGTTGGAATATAATATTCCATGTGTAGTTTTCTGTAGAAATCTTGACATTGAGCCAGATTTAATTGTTGCTGCAACAGAACATAGTATACCAATTCTTAAAACAGAAATGACTACATCAGCTTTTATGGCAGAAGTAATTAGATGGTTAAATGTAGAGATGGCTCCTAAAATTACTATTCATGGTGTACTTGTAGACGTATATGGCGAAGGTGTACTTATTATGGGAGAAAGTGGAATAGGTAAAAGTGAGGCAGCTCTTGAACTAATAAAACGTGGACATAGACTTGTGTCAGATGACGTAGTAGTAATCAAAAAAGTAAGTGATGATACCCTAATCGGTACTGCACCAGATATAACACGTCACTTTATAGAACTTAGAGGTATAGGAATAATTGATGTTAAGACACTATTCGGTGTTGAAAGCGTTAAAAATACCCAATCAATAAACTTAGCAATAATGCTAGAAGAATGGGATAAAGAACAAGAATATGATAGACTTGGACTAGAAGAACAATATACAGAATTCTTAGGAAATAAAGTAGTATGTCATAAAATACCTATAAGACCAGGTAGAAATCTTGCAATTATAGTAGAATCAGCAGCAGTAAACTATAGACAAAAGAAAATGGGTTATAACGCTGCAAGAGAACTATATAATCGAGTAACTAACAATATAGGAAAACATGATTAAATATATTTATTTTTATTTAATAAGATATGATGCAAAATGAAAAAATAGTAAGATAAAAGTACAATAATTATTTTTAGAATATATATTTAGTAAAGAATAATATTAATTTAGGAATAAATATTTTTTAAAATTGATGTTAATTTAGATAGAGTTATATATATATTAATATTATAATTTGAATAATTTAAATAAAGTTTATATAAAAAATTGAATTATAGTAGATAATATTATTTTTTACCTTAAATTTAATTAGGATAAGATTTTAGCAAATTTATAATCATTTTTTCTATATTTGCGTGCCTTGGCACTTAGCGAACACAAGATGATAATCGAAGTGTGAGCTTAGTACCACTAGGCAAAGCAATGAAGCGAAAGCGTTAGAAAAAATGATTATAAAACTTGCTAAAATCGCCCCTAGAAAAGCAAACCAAGTAAAGACTTAAGTAAACTGGACTAGAAAAGCAAACCAAGTAAAGACTTAAGTAAACTAGACTAGAAAAGCAAAACTAGAAAAGCCAAAAGAAAGGGAAAATAAATATGTCAAAACATTGCTTTGGAGTGGATATAGGAGGAACAACAATTAAAATGGGGTTGTTTACGCAGGAATGTACATTGGTAGAAAAATGGGAGATACCAACAGATAAAACTGATTCTGGGAAAAATATTCTTATAGATGTTGCTAAGGCAATTGAAAATAAAATGACAGAAAAAAATATAACAAAAGAAGACATAGTGGGAATAGGTATAGGAGTGCCTGGCCCTGTTAATAGAGATAATGTTGTATTAAAATGCGTAAACTTAGGATGGGGGATATTTAAAGTAGGTGAAGAAGTAACAAAACTTACAGGAATCTCAAATGTTAAAGTTGGAAACGATGCTAATGTTGCAGCTTTAGGAGAAGCTTCAATGGCTGGAAAAAGTGGTTATTCAGATATGGTTATGCTTACACTTGGAACAGGTGTAGGTGGAGGAGTAATCCTTAATGGTAAAATCCTTGCAGGAACTAATGGAGCAGCAGGAGAATTAGGACATATTCAAGTTAGATTTGATGAAGAAGATTGTTGTGGATGTGGTAAAAAAGGTTGTCTAGAGCAATATGCATCAGCAACAGGAATTGTAAAAGAAGCTAAGAGATATTTGAAATCTAATAATGATGAAACTAGGTTAAGAAATATAGATAATTTAACAGCAAAAGATATATTTGATTTAGCTAAAGAAAGAGACCAAGTAAGTCTTAAATTAGTTGATCAATTAGGAATGTATCTTGGAACAGCATGTTCACATATTGCAAGTGTAGTAGATCCACAAGCATTTGTTATAGGTGGAGGCGTATCAAGAGCAGGTAATATTTTAATTGAAAATATAGTAAAATATTATGAAAAATATGCGATGGAACCATTAAGAGGTAAACCTTTTGAATTAGCTAAATTGGGAAATGATGCTGGAATATATGGTTGTGCTAAAATGGTGTTAGATTGTTAGGGTTAACTGCTAATCTAAGGTTGAACTTTTATGTTAGGTTAGTCGAACAATTTGCTGGAGGATAGCGATGAATAAACTAGAGATTTATGATTTAATAAGTGAAATTGTTGGTAAAGAGAATATTAGATTAGATGAGCTAATGAGTAAACATACTACATTTAAGGTAGGCGGAACAGCAGATGTATTTGTAACACCAACAACAATTGATTCTATAAAGCAAGTAATTAATCTATGTAAAAAAGAAAATATAGAATATTATGTCATTGGAAAGGGAAGTAACCTTTTAGTTGGAGATAATGGTTATAGAGGGGTAATTATTTGCATTTATAACACACTTGACAATGTTAGTGTAGTAGAAGATAATGAAAATATGAGTTTAGTAACGGCAGGTGCAGGAATTACATTAAGTAAATTAGCTAATGTCATTGCAGATAATGAATTGGAAGGATTTGAATTTGCATCAGGAATTCCGGGAACACTAGGTGGAGCTGTTACTATGAATGCAGGGGCATACGGCGGTGAAATAAAGGATTGTATAGTCTCGGCGACAGTTATCGATAATGATGGTAACGTTATTACGATAGATAGAGATAATTTGGATTTAAGTTATAGGCATAGTATAGTTATGGAGAAAAAATATATTGTGTTAGAAGCAACATTTAGATTTGCTAAGGGCAATGAAAAAGCTATACGAGATAAAATGTTAGATTTAAATATGAGAAGAAAAGAAAAACAGCCATTGGAATATCCAAGTGCTGGAAGTACATTTAAAAGACCAGAAGGATATTTTGCTGGAAAATTAATTATGGATTCAGGATTGGCAGGATATACAGTTGGAGGAGCATGTGTATCAACTAAACATTGTGGTTTTGTAATAAATAAAGATAATGCAACTGCTAATGATATTAGAAATTTAATGACTAATATAGATTCAATAGTATTTAAAAAATATGGTGTTCATTTAGAACCAGAAGTTCGTATGTTAGGAGAGTTTTAATTATTAATAGGAAATTGAGTTGTTACTCACGCGAAAGAGTAGCGAGTAGCTCTTTGTTATAAAGTAATATGATAGGATAATTATAATATTAAGGAATTTAGGCGGTGATAAAATGCGAATTGTTATAGTAACAGGAATGTCTGGTGCAGGAAAAAGTTCAGTATTGAAAATGTTAGAAGATGTAGGATATTTCTGTGTTGATAATATACCAATAGCATTAATTCCTAAATTTATATGTTTGTCAGCAGATAAACATATTGAAACTTTTAAAGTTGCTCTTGGGGTAGATATCAGAAGTGGTCACGCACTAGATGGATTAGATAAAATATTAGATGAGATTACAGAAGAGGGTTATGATTTTGAAATCTTGTATTTAGATGCAAGAACAGATGTATTAGTTAAGAGATATAAAGAAACGAGAAGAAATCATCCTTTATCTAGACAAGGTAGAGTGAATAATCTTATAGAAACAGAGCGACAGATGTTACATTTTTTAAAAGAAAGAGCAGATTATATAATTGATACATCAACTCTACTTGTTAGAGAATTAAAGACAGAGATAGATAAAATATTTGTTAATAATCAAGAATTTAAGAATTTCTATATTACAGTTGTTTCATTTGGATTTAAGTATGGTATACCATCAGATGCAGATTTGGTATTTGATGTAAGATTTTTGCAAAATCCATTTTATATAGCTGAATTAAAACCACTTACTGGAAATGATAAAGAAGTATATGATTATGTTATGAATAGTAGTGGTGCAGAAGAATTTATGGAAAAATTAACAGATATGATTAAATTTTTGATTCCAAGATATAGGGAAGAAGGAAAAAATCAACTTATTATAGGAATAGGTTGCACAGGTGGTAAGCATAGATCTGTAACAATAGCAAATGCATTATATAATGCATTAAATAATTTAGATTATGGTTTAAAAGTGGAGCATAGAGATATTCAGAAGGATGTTATACGTAAGAAACAATAAGTTATTGTAGCTTATTATGGGGGATAAAGATGTCATTTTCAAGAAAAGTTAAAGAAGAGCTATCAAAACAGTTGACGCCATCTAGACATTGTCAGATTGCAGAGTTAGCTGGAATAATTGGAATGTGTGGAAGAATAAAGATTTCAGAAGATAATAGATATAAGGTATATATTCATACAGAGAATATAATGGTTGCTAGAAAATATTATAATTTAATTAGTTCTTTATTTTACACAGTTATTGAGGTTAGAGTTAGAAGTAATAGTTTATATAAAAAGGGAACAATTTATACAGTTGTAGTGAATGATTATATTATTGCAAAGAAGATATTACAGGCAGTTAAGTTATTAGATAATAATAGTGAAATTAATGAAAATTTATCTGTTACACACAATATAGTTATTCAGAATCAATGTTGTAAAAGAGCTTTTTTAAGAGGAGTGTTTTTGGCAACAGGTTCAATAAGTGATCCTAATAAAGCATATCATTTTGAAATAACAGCTGCAACAGAAGAAAAGGCAAAGCAAATTCAAGATATTATAAAGGTTTTTAATCTAGATGCAAAAATTGTTCTTAGGAAGAAAAATTATGTAGTTTATATAAAAGAAGGTTCTCAGATTGTAGATATATTAAATGTTATGGAAGCACCTTTGGCGCTTATGAATTTAGAGAATGTTAGAATTTTAAAAGAAATGCGTAACTCAATTAATAGAAAAGTTAACTGCGAAACAGCTAATATTAACAAGACTGTAAATGCAGCAACTAGACAGATTGAGGATATTCTATATATTAAAAAGAAGGTAGGATTTGGTGAACTTAATGAAAGTCTTGAGGAGATTGCAAGGCTTAGAATAGAGAATCCAGACTTATCATTGGTAGAGTTGGGAGCTTTACTGAGTAAACCGATAGGTAAATCAGGTGTGAATCATAGGTTGAGGAAGTTAAGTCAGATTGCAAATAATTTAAGGGAACAGATTAAGGAGGAACAATAGTATGCTTACAAAGAAAGTTATAATTAATATTAAAAACGGATTAGAAGCTAGACCAGTTGCTCAATTAGTTCAGGTAGCTAGTCAATACGAGAGTAAGATCTATCTTGAATGTGAGGATAAGAAAGTTAATGCTAAGAGCATAATGGGTATGATGAGCTTAGGACTAGCAGCAGGTGAAGTTGTATCTGTAACAGCTGAAGGAGTAGATGAGGAAATAGCAATAGAGAGTATAGAGAAGTATTTAAATAGTCAAACTGTATAAGTGTTTGATTTGGAGGTTAACAAAAAGATGGATTTTACACATTTACATGTGCATACTGAATATAGTTTATTAGATGGCGCTAGTAAAATAAGTGAATTAATTTCTAGAGTAAAAGAGTTAGGAATGGACAGTGTGGCTATTACAGACCACGGTGTTATGTATGGAGCAATTGATTTTTATAAAGAGGCTTTATCGCAAGGGATAAAGCCTATAATTGGTTGTGAAGTATATGTAGCTCCTAATTCAAGATTTGATAGAGAAGCAGATAGTAGTGAGGATAAATATTATCACTTAGTGTTATTAGCAGAGAATAATACTGGTTATCAAAATTTAATAAAGATTGTTTCTAAAGGTTTTACAGAAGGTTTTTATTATAAACCTAGAGTTGATTATGAAGTATTAGAACAGTATAGTGAGGGAATTATAGCTCTTAGTGCATGTCTAGGTGGAGAGATAGCGTCAAAATTAGCAAGAGGATTGTATGACCAAGCAAAAGAAACTGCAATTCGTTTGCGAGACATATTTGGAGAAAATAATTTTTTCTTAGAGTTACAAGATCATGGAATACCAAAACAACAAGATGTTAATCAAGGATTGCTTAGAATGAGCAGTGAATTAGGTATAAAATTAGTTGCTACTAATGATACCCACTATACTTATGCAGAAGATGCAACGGCTCATGATATTTTGCTTTGCATTCAAACTCAGAGAAAAGTAACAGATGAGAATAGAATGAGATATGAAGGTGGTCAATATTATATAAAATCACCTGAGGAAATGGAACAGTTATTTCCATACGCTAAGGAAGCTATAAGTAATACTCATGAAATTGCTAACAGATGTAATGTTGAAATAAAATTTGGTGAGTATAAGTTGCCAAAATTTGATGTGCCAGAAGGATTCACAGCACAAACTTATTTAGAAAAATTATGTCATGATGGTTTAAAAAAGAGGTATCCGGATAACTATCGTGAGTTAGAAGATAGACTTAATTATGAAATAAATACAATAAGTACTATGGGGTTTGTTGAGTACTTTTTAATTGTGTGGGATTTTATAAAATATGCAAAGGATAATAATATAATGGTAGGACCTGGTAGAGGTTCTGCAGCGGGAAGTATAGTTGCTTATTGTTTGGAAATAACAGATATTGATCCAATAAGGTTTAATCTTTTGTTTGAGCGTTTCCTTAACCCAGAGCGACTTACAATGCCCGATATCGATATAGATTTTTGTTATGAGCGTAGACAAGAAGTTATTGATTATGTAGTTAGAAAATATGGTAAGGAGCAAGTTGTTCAGATTGTAACCTTTGGAACTATGGCTGCTAAGATGGTTATTAGGGATGTTGGACGAGCATTGGATTTACCATATTCTTTTTGTGATATGGTAGCTAAAATGATTCCAGCAGAGCTTGGAATGAACATAACTAAGGCTCTAGAAGTCAACAAAGAACTTAAGAGTCTTTATGAATCAGATGTTCAGGCAAAACAGTTGATTGATATGTCTCTTAGACTTGAAGGTTTGCCACGTCATACTTCTATGCATGCAGCAGGTGTTGTTATAAGTAAGAAGAGTGTGGACGAATATGTTCCTTTGGCAAAAGCTTCAGATGGAACCGTTATAGCTCAATATGTTATGACGACTTTAGAAGAATTAGGACTTTTAAAGATGGACTTCTTAGGATTAAGAACCCTTACTGTTATTCAGAATGCAGAAAAATTAGTAAATGAGAGAGTAAGAAGTAGAGAGTCCACAGTAGAAAAATATTGTAAAGAATTAAAGATGTCACAAATTGACTATGATGATAAGAATGTATATGATATGATTGGTACTGGTAAGACAGACGGTATATTCCAGTTAGAAAGCGCGGGAATGAAGAACTTTATGAAGGAACTAAAACCTTCAAGTATAGAGGATGTTATAGCAGGAATATCGTTATATAGACCAGGTCCAATGGCATTTATTCCAGATTATATAAAGGGCAAAAATAATCAAGATAGTATAATGTATGAGTGCCCTCAACTTGAACCAATCTTAAAGCCAACTTATGGATGTATTGTATACCAAGAGCAGGTTATGCAGATTGTTCGGGACTTAGCAGGATACAGTTATGGCCGAAGTGATTTAGTTCGTAGAGCCATGTCAAAAAAGAAAGCTAGCGTAATGGAAAAAGAACGCCAGAACTTTGTATATGGTAATGAAGAAGAGAATGTTAAAGGTTGTATTAACAATGGAATAAGTGAAGAAATAGCTAATAAGATATATGACGAGATGACGGATTTTGCTAAGTATGCATTTAATAAATCTCATGCAGCAGCATATGCAACAGTATCTTATCAGACAGCTTATTTAAAATGTTATTATCCAGTTGAGTTTATGGCAGCTTTGATGACATCTGTAATAGATAATACTTCAAAGGTATCAGAATATATTTTATCATGTAGACAGATGGGAATACAGATATTACCACCAGATGTTAATGAGGGACAATGGGATTTCTCAGTATCAGGTGGAAATATACGTTATGGCTTATCAGCAATAAGAGGATTAGGTAAAGAAGTAAGTGATGCTATAACGAGAGAAAGACAAGCTAATGGCAAGTATTCATCTTTAAAAGATTTGGCTAAACGTTTATCAGGTAAAGAGATTAATAAGAGAACTATAGAAAGTTTGATTAAAGCGGGTGCATTGGATAGTCTTGAAGGAAATAGACGACAGAAGATGATGACTTATGTTCAGATTATAGATAGCGTAAATCAAGAGAGAAAGAATGAGTTTACAGGGCAAATGTCTTTATTTGATTTTGTAAGTGAAGAAGAAAAACAACAATATGAGATAAGCTATCCAGATGTAGAAGAGTATGATAAAAATGAGATGTTAGCATTTGAAAAAGAGGTACTCGGTATATATGTTAGCGGTCATCCATTAGATGAATATGAAAAAACGTGGAGAAAAAATGTTTCAGCAGTTACCTTAGACTTTGAGGTTAATGAGGAAACAGGTAAGGTTAAAGTAGAGGATAATAGTAATAATGTTATTGGAGGTATTATTACAAATAAGGTTGTAAAAACTACAAGAACTAATAGTATGATGGCATTTGTTACTATTGAAGATTTAGTTGGAACTGTGGAAGTAATTGTATTTCCTAGAGATTATGAAAAGTATAAGGATATAATTATTCCAGATAATAAAGTGTTTATTCGAGGAAAGGTTACTGTTGAGGAAGATAAGGCAGCTAAACTTATTTGCCAAGAAATAATACCTTTTGATAAAGTACCACGAAAACTATATATTCGTTTTAAAGATATAGCTGAATTTGAAGCTAAACAAGCTGAATTAATGGCTAGCATAGCTAGTTTTGATGGGAATGATAATATAATTATTGTTTGTACTGAGGAAAATGTTATGAAACAACTAGGCGTTGGTAAAAATGTCAATGCTAGTGAAGAGCTAATTAGTCAATTAAAGCAGAAATTTGGTGAAAATAATGTAGCATTAGTTGAAGGCAGTCTAAGCAAAAGGTAGTCAATTGGGAAAATATTTGAAAAATATGCAAGAAAATTATTGACAATTATTTACAACAATGATAAGATAGCAGTGTATTATAAAAGTATGATATGTTTGTCATAGTTTTATATACATAGAAATATTTTTCAGTTGGAGGAATTGTAATGAAAGGTACAGTTAAATGGTTTAATAACCAAAAAGGATTTGGATTTATTTCAGATGAGCAAGGAAATGATGTATTCGTACATTATTCAGGACTTAACATGGAAGGATTCAAGTCTTTAGAAGACGGACAAGAGGTTGAATTCGAAGTTGTTAACGGAGCAAAAGGACCTCAAGCAACTAATGTAACAAGATTATAATCAAACGATTCAGTGTGCCTTTTCTATATATAAATTTTCGTAATTTTAGTAGAGAAAGATTTAGATATTGAATAGCGGTTGATTAAGCCATCTCCATATGGAGATGGCTTTTGTTCATTTTATTGTTTTTTTTGTCTTTTTGAGTTTTCGAGGGCACTACGTGCCCTCTTGTTTTATTGGGGACAATTTTATTAAGTACAGGTTGTAAAAAGACTTTCGTACATTCTTGGATTAATGATGTTTGATAAGTTGTAAAAGATACGCAAACTCACTCCGCTTGGTTATATGGCAATTATTCGGCTTGTAGCCTCATAATTACGAGTATCTAAATTTACATATTTTATGTGCAAACATCATTAATCTAGAATGTGACCGAAAGGTCTTTCAATTACAACCTTTTACTTAATAAGATTATCCCTAGAACCCTAAAAGTAAATGTGGTATAATTAAGGCATAAGTCAGATAGATGGAGGTCGTTATGAGTAAGGTGTCAGAAATAACTAAACAAGTGGTAGCCACAATGGCAATGGAGGGAATGACACTAAAAAAAGAGGAAATAAATATGTTGAGGCAGTGTGCAGAGGGGAAAAGAAATGCACAAGACATGGTTGAAAAACTAGTAAAAAAATACACAGTTAAATAGTAAGAGGTAAGGCTTATGGGAAAAAAATTCTATGAATGCGAACAAGATAACAGTTATTGCTATCAAGATTCTTGTATCTTAAAAAATAAGCTTGGAATAAAAAATGAAGAACAGTTAGAAGAAGCAGAAAGAAATATAACTGCTCTTAGAATATTGCAATTAAAAACTGGTGAATTACGAGGAGAACCGAACTTTAAATATTTGTGCAAGATACATAAGCACATATTTGGAGACATATATTCATGGGCAGGAAAAATAAGAACTGTAGATATATCTAAAGGAAATATGTTCTGCAATAGTCAGTTTATTTTAGAAAATGCAGAGGACATATTTAATCGCTTGAAGAAAGAAAATTATCTTCAAGATTATAAAGATGTTAATAAAATGAGCGAAAGATTAGCTTATTATTTATCTGAGATAAATGCGTTACATCCATTTAGAGAAGGAAATGGAAGAACACAACGAGAATTTATAATAGTTCTAGCAAGAAGAGCTGGTTACGTTGTTGATTTTAGTAAGGTAAGTCAAGAAGAAATGATACAAGCAAGTGAAAAAGCATTCTATTGCGATTATAGGCATATGAATGATATATTTTCAAGAATTACATCTAAACAGGCTGGATGCTAGTGGAATAGTTTATTTTCTAGATGAAATGTTATGTGCTAGTATATTTGTACTATATGCCACTAGTAAATATGTAACAAAAACCAATATTTTACAATGTTTTACTTTAAAAAAATGTAAAAAAATGGTATAATTATTATTGTCAAGATTGTAGGGGATTTTGACATGAGGGAGACGAGTTTTGAGACAAGTCAGTAATGATTTAATACTAATTAGTTTTTATTTAAATATGAGGCGAAACGAGGATAAATATGAAGGGTGAAATCAAAAAGAAATATCAAGAGTATGTTAATCACATTGATTTCCCAACTATTTTGTATGTGTATGAGTATAATAAGATAATAGCGGTGAATAGATATGCTATTGATATAGTTGGAGAAAATTGTGAGGATATACGAGATATATTTGATGGAAAAAAGCATAAATTATCTAAAGAATTACTACAAGGTAGTAGCACGGTTATATTGAATAAAAGAGTGACATTTACAACCAAAGAATTAGGTATAGATAAAGAAATTATTATTGATGCTAATTTAAATGTTATTATGGTTGATAATGTTCATTATGTGCTAATGCTTTTCGAAGAATCCTCCAAAAAAATATTTACAACTAATATGAGTATTAATGTTCCTAGAGTAAGCTGGAAATTTGAAGCTTCAGATATTATTTATGTAAATGATTTACTTAGGGCTGAATTAGAATTAGAAGAAAATAGAATTGATAATATATATTTATTAAATAAAGTGTTAGATGAGAATAACATAAGTAAAATGGTTGAATTAGAAGAAAGAATAATTGAGACGGGACAATGTCAATTTAACAGTATACAAATGATTTCAAGTACTCATGTAAGAAGTCAATTTATTAAAGTTAATAGAATGCCAATAGTAAATTCAGGTGGAAATAATATAGGTATAATAAGCGTTCATAATATTATTTTAAGTAAAACTGACCAAAAAAAATTATATGATGATATACCAAAGAATAATGATAGTGAATATAATGTATATGAGGATATATTAGATAATGTTGAAAGTGATGTCTTTATATGTTTAGAAGATGGAAAAGTTGTCTATAATAATAAAAAGTTTAGTGAGGATTATGAATATATTTTAAATTTAGATATAACTCGATTTTTTACACGTTTTAATATTGAGAATAGAGACAGCAAATTAAATGTGTATGAGGAAATAGATGATATATTTAAAATTAATAGTTTGAAAAAAAAGGGAAATAGAATAATTGTTTACGATGGATTTAATGATAGGGAAATGGTATTAATAATAAAGAAGATTAAATGGAAAGATAATCAAAGAGCATTTTTATTTACATTGAATGAGATAATAAAAGGTAGTGAAGTACTTTTCAAATAAGAGGGGATATCTTAGGAGAGTAAAATAAATGAGGGTAAGGTGTGATACTATGGCAAATGTTTTTAAGAATCTAATACGTAAAGAATTTGGGGACAAAAATTATTATAAGTATTTTTTCTGCTATCAAAATATGCTTTATAATGATGATTTTGAGATTGATGAAGTAGTAAAAGATGAAGTGTATGAGGATATTTACGATAATTTAAAACACTTGGATATGAAGACGTTAATTAAAAAACAAAATAGATTGTCAGATGCAATGATGACAGCCTTTAGTATAAGTAGTACTTTTTTAATTGTAGTTGCATTTTATATAGCAACACTTTGGATTTTACTTTCACAAGGATTGAATCCTATGGTAGTGAAATTAAGTATTATTGTTGTATCAACAGCATTTCTTTACAAGGCTTATGAGTATATAATTAATAAATTCTGTTATGTTGATGCGCATATTGCAATAATTTATAAGACGGTACTAGAAAGCTTAATTGATAAGTAAGAGGGTTAAGGCCTTTCGTTCTATATTATTATAAAAGAGACATTCCTAGCATTATAGAAGGAATGTCTTCTTTATATTATTTAAGGAAATGTCCTTGAAATATTTATAATAAACAAAATACTTTGCTGTGCTCTTAGTATTTAATTATGCATTCTGGGAAAATGACATTAAAATAGTTACCTAAAATATGTTAAATAAAAAAATATACTTGAAATTTCTTGAAAAAGAGTTATAATTTAGGTTGTAGTTTTTAAAGAAGTTTTATTCTTAATAGAATTATATTAAAGTAAGAATAATTCCTTTAATGATAGCGTATTTTCTATTTTTTAAAATTATATCGTTAGTACCCCATAATTGTAAAATTAGAATAATGAATAAATCAAACATTTAGTTTAGATATAGAAGAGGAGATATTATAGTATGACGAATTATGAAGGTATGTCTTTAGTTGAGCTAAAGAGTATAGCAAAAGAGAGAGGGTTAAAAAGTGTCTCAACAATGAGAAAACAAGAATTGATAGATGTATTAATATCAGTAGATCGCAAGCTTGAAGAATTAAAGCAAAAGGCTTCAGCCAAAAAGGTAGAATCAAATAAAACTGAGACATCTAAAGTCGAAGATAATAAAACAACTAAAAAGGCTAAAACAGGGACTAAAAATGTTGAGAAGACTAAATCTAAAAAAGTAGAGTCTAAGAATTCAGATGTTAAGAAAGCTGATGCAAATAAGACAGCCGCAAATAAGACAGATGCAAAGAAAATGGATGTTAAAAAGAATACTGTTAAGAAAGTAGATAATAATAAAGCAGAGTCTAAAAAGACAGAATCAAATAAATCAGAGCAAAAGAAAACAGAAGTAAGGAATCATGATAATGATAATAAAAAAATTGATAATAATCATGCTACTAAAGCAGATGATCTAAATGATAGTAAGAAGCAGTTAGATAGTGGAGAAACTAAAGAGGGAATATTAGAAGTATTACCGGATGGATATGGATTTATTAGATGTGATAATTATTTACCAGGTGAAAACGATGTATATGTATCACCAGCACAGATTCGCAAATTTAATTTGAAAACAGGTGATATTGTAGTAGGTAATACTAAGATTAAGAGTCAGAATGAGAAATTTAGTGCTTTATTATATGTAAAGACAGTTAATGGATTTACACCATTAGATGCACAAAGAAGACCTAAGTTTGAAGATTTAACACCTATTTTCCCGAATAAGAAGATAAGACTTGAGTGTGGACAAACTACTAAGGCTGGTATTGCAATGAGAATGGTAGATTTGATTTCACCTATTGGAAAAGGTCAAAGAGGTATGATTGTATCTCCACCAAAGGCAGGTAAGACTACATTATTAAAACAAGTTGCAAAGTCAATAACAAAGAATCATCCAGATATGAAGTTAATTATTCTTTTAATTGATGAAAGACCTGAGGAGGTTACAGACATTAAAGAATCTATTGAAGGAGAAAATGTTGAAGTTATTTATTCAACATTTGATGAACTTCCAGAAAACCATAAGAGAGTATCAGAGATGGTTATTGAAAGAGCCAAGAGACTTGTTGAACATAAGCAAGATGTATGTGTATTATTAGATAGTATAACAAGGTTAGCAAGAGCATATAACTTGACTGTTCAACCAAGTGGTAGAACATTATCTGGTGGTTTAGATCCAGCTGCATTATATATGCCAAAGAGATTCTTTGGTGCTGCTCGTAATATGAGAGAGGGAGGAAGTTTAACAATTCTTTCTACAGCTTTAGTTGAGACTGGAAGTAGAATGGATGATGTTGTTTTTGAGGAATTTAAAGGTACTGGTAATATGGAGCTTGTTCTTGATAGGGGATTATCTGAAAAGAGAATATTCCCTGCTATTGATTTAGCAAGGTCTAGTACAAGAAGAGATGATTTATTATTAAATCAACGTGAACAGGAAGCAGCATTTTTAATGCATAGAGCTTTGAGTGGACTTAAGTCAGATGAGGCAGTCGAAAGGATAATTGATTTGTTCATTAGGACAAGAAATAATGAAGAATTTATAGAAATTATAAAGAAAACAAAAATAGTGTAACTTCTTGTTGCATTTATAAAAAAGCTATGTTATAATACAATAGCTATTGATTGAGAATAACTTGATTTATATCAGTTTTATATTAGGAATTTGTAAAGAGGTGAAAGTAATGAGAGAAGGAATACATCCAAATTATTATCAAGCAACTGTAGATTGTAACTGCGGTAACAAGTTTGTAACAGGATCAACTAAGGAGAACATCCATGTTGAAATTTGTTCAAAGTGTCATCCTTTCTACACAGGACAACAGAAATCTATAGCTGCTCGTGGTGCTATAGATAAGTTTAACCGTAAGTATGGTTTAACATCAGCTAACTAGTATACTATGAATTAAGAAAGTATAATGCTATGAAGATAGGTTGAGGTTGTTTTCCTCAGCCTATTTTTGAAATAATTGAGATAACAAGTATAATATACTTGAGTAAACGTCTGTAGAGTTAGAATATTAGGACGAAGAAGCAGAAAGCTTATTGGCTTTAGATATTGGGTATTCACTTAAGAAGGATGTGTGTATATGAAAAAAAAGCCATTAGACATAGCTGGTCAAGCAGTTGTAGAAGGTGTTATGACTAAAAATGAAGGTCAATATGCTATGGCTCTAAGAAAGGGTAATAGTGATATTGAAATAATACATGATGTATATAAAGGAATAATGGGAAGAGGTCCTTTTAGTAAAATACCAATATTAAGAGGAATTTTTGCATTAATAGATAATCTAGTTTTGGGAATAAAGCTATTCCTATTTTCTTCTGATTATCACGAGTATAATGGAGAAGAAGAGCCTAGGGCATTTCAGAAGATAATGAAAAAGATAGTAGGCAGATATCATGAGAGTGTTGAAATGGCATTTTTTATAACTATTGCCTTGATTTTATCAGTACTAGGTTTTATTGTTTTGCCATATTATGTTTCAGGACTTATAGGTAATAATTTAGCTCCGAATTTTTCTAGGATGATGTTAGTTGAAGCTAGCATTAGGGTTTTAATGGTGTTTATATATGTAGCTATTTTTTCTTTAAATAAAGATTTTAGGCGTATTTGTTGTTATCATGGAGCACAACATAAGGTACTTAATTGTTTACGAAAAGGTAATGAGTTAACCATTAAAAATGTAAGACGTAGTCAGAGATATGATAAGGAATGTAATATGAATTTTATATTCTATGTTATGCTTATAAGTGTGGTTTTATTTTCATTTGTAAGAACTTATGATATTTGGTTGAGAATGGCATTAAGAATAATGATTATTCCAGCAGTTGCAGCTATTTTATATGAAATAATGTTAGTGGTTAATAGTATGGATAATCCTGTTGCGGATTTTTTACAATTTCCACAGAAAATTATACAGAAAATCTTTGTTGTTGAACCAACAGAGGATATGATGGAGGTAGCTATAGAGTCAGTATCGGCTGTATTTGATTGGAGAAGTTATCTTGGATTAGAACCTGAGGAAATACAAGAAGAAGATTATTCAATGTATAACTATCAAGATAATGTGACTAGTAGAGGTGATTACAATGCTGCTTCTAATGATAGTCAAATGTTATATGATGAGAATTTATCTCAGAATTATAATATGAATAATCAGAATTTTGGATATACTGATGTAAATAGAGATTATTATAATAATGAGACATACAATTATGATGTTCCAGATTATGCGCAAAGTCAGTATGATTACAATGGACAGTATTTTGTAGATAGTGAAGGTAAGGAAAATAGTGCATATCAGGCTGTTGCTGATAACGAAGTTACGAAGTGTAATGACCAAGAGTATAATTCCAATAATTATTCAGACGTAAGTTATGAGGAGTTATATAATTCATATACACAAGGACAGGATATGAAAACTGGGTATAACAATATGTATTCTATGCCTAATAATTATGACAATAACAATTATAATGTTAATGATTATAATCAATCATATAATTATAATCAGAATAATCAGATAGATAATAAAAATTATTATGAGGACAATGAGGATTTATCTTCATTGGATAGGTATTTTAACGATGATAACTATTAGACAATTGTGTAAAGAAGGACAGGAATTACTTGAGAGTAATGATATTCCTGATGCTGATATAGATGCGAGAAGGTTAATAGAGTATCTACTTGGAATAACAAGCAGAGAGTATTATTGTCAATTTGATAGAGAGGTAGATGAAGATACATATAATCAATATATTAAATTTATTGTAAAACGTGCGACACATTATCCTTTACAGTATATTATAGGTACTCAAGAATTTATGGGATTGCAGTTTGAAGTAAATGAAGATGTATTGATCCCTCGTTGGGAGACAGAATTACTTGTTGAAGAGGTACTTAAGATTTGTGATAAAAGAGACTCAGTACTAGATATGTGTACTGGCTCAGGATGCATCATAACAAGTATAAAGAGATTAGGTAAAGTTAGTAAGGCTATTGGGGTAGATATATCTGAAGCAGCTATAGAAGTAAGTAAAAGAAATGCTAAAAAGAATGAAGTAGATGTAGATTTTGTAGTAAGTGATTTATTTGATAATGTATTAGGCACTTATGATATAATCGTTTCTAACCCTCCATATATTAAGACTAAGGTGATTGAAGGATTAATGCCTGAGGTAAGACGTTTTGAGCCAATAATGGCGTTAGATGGTAAAGAGGATGGATTATATTTCTATAATAGAATTATAGATGCTTCATTAGATTATTTGAAACCAAATGGTCATATATTTTTTGAAATAGGATTTGATCAAGCAAAAGATGTTGCCAAATTACTTATTAAGAATAATTTTGAAGATATATGTGTAATCAAAGATTATGCAGGACATGATAGAATTGTTAAAGCTAGACGAGGTTAGTACATTGATTAAATATATATTGTATTTGAAAGATATGAAGTTAAATATTTAGGAGGAATTATAATGTTTGATAAATTGGAGGATTTAGTTGTAAGATTTAATGAAATTCTTGAAGAATTAAATGATCCAACTGTTGTAAATGATCAAGAGAAATTTAGAAAGCTTATGAAAGAGCAGAATGATTTATCTGATATTGTTGAAAAATATAAAGAATATAAGCAAACTAAAGAGAATATTGAGGATAGTCTTACAATTTTAGAAGAGGAATCAGATGAAGAACTTAAGGAGTTAGCTAAGGAAGAATTATCAGAGTCTAAGGAAAGACTTGTTCAGATAGAAGAAGAGTTAAAGATATTACTATTACCTAAGGATCCTAATGATGATAAAAACGTTATAGTTGAAATTAGAGGTGGAGCTGGTGGTGATGAAGCTGCTTTATTTGCAGCAGACTTATACAGAATGTATACTATGTTTGCAGAGCGTAATAGATGGAAAATAGATATGATGAATATGAGCGAGAATGGAATAGGTGGATTTAAAGAAGTTGTATTCATGATAAATGGTACAGGTGCTTATTCAAAGTTAAAATATGAAAGTGGTGTACATCGTGTTCAAAGAATACCTACTACAGAGTCAGGTGGACGTATTCATACATCTACAGCTACAGTTGCGATAATGCCAGAAGCAGAAGAGGTTGATGTTCAATTAGACATGAATGATTGTAAATTTGATGTATTCCGTGCATCAGGTAATGGTGGACAATGTGTCAATACAACAGATTCAGCAGTAAGACTTACACATATACCTACAGGTATAGTTATTTCTTGCCAAGATGAAAAATCACAGTTGAAGAATAGAGATAAAGCACTTAAGGTACTTCGTTCAAGATTATATGAATTAGAGATGCAAAAGGCTCAAGATGCAGAAGCTGAGGCAAGAAGAAGCCAAGTTGGAACTGGAGATCGTTCAGAAAAGATTAGAACATATAACTTCCCTCAAGGAAGAGTAACTGATCATAGAATAAAATTTACTTCACATAGATTAGAAGAAATTCTAAACGGAGATTTATTCGAATTAATTGATAATTTAATTGCAGCTGACCAAGCAGCAAAACTTGCTAAAATGCAAGAAGACTAGATAAATAATTGAGTTATTAAAAATGACTAATAGAAAATATAATCAGACTGTAATAGTTATATTACATGATGAGAATATAGCATTACAAGCAGATAGAATTATTACAATTGAAGATGGAAAAATTATAAAAGATGTAGATAATTAGTAACCATTTAGAGCCAAGTAGATTTGCAAAAAATCAGAATGATTGCATTCATAAGTATATTTTTGCAAATCTATTTGGCGAGAAGCCACATCGAGATGGAACTTAGTGAAATCGAGAGGAACTCTGAATGGTTACATAATATTAGGCTATCCTAGTGCTACGTCTAGTATCATCATAAGGGTAAAACCTAGAGCAGCACCAATAGTTCCAATATTGGAATGTTCACCATCTTGGGATTCTGGTATTAATTCTTCAATTACTACGTAAATCATAGCTCCTGCGGCAAATGAAAGAAATCCAGGTAACCAAGGTTTTATCATATGAGATATTAATACAGTAATTAATCCAAATATAGGTTCAACTATTCCAGATAACATTCCATAACAAAAGGCTTTACCCCTACTAACACTATTATTTTTTAACGGCATAGATATAATTGCACCTTCTGGAAAATTCTGAATTGCTATACCAATAGATAAAGCAAGTGCTCCAGTGACGGTTATTAATGGTTTGTCAAATAAAAGTCCTGATAAGACAACACCTACCGCCATACCCTCAGGAATATTATGAAGAGTTACAGCTAGAACCAACATAGTTGATTTCTTTAAATTGGCTTTTATACCTTCAGGTTTTTCCTCATTTGTATGTAAATGGGGTATAAAAGTGTCTAGAGCAAGTAAAAACGCAATACCTAGTAGAAAACCTACACTTGCAGGTACCCATGGAATTTGTTTTTGTTCGCTGGCCATATCTATGGCAGGTATTAGTAATGACCATACAGAGGCTGCTATCATTACTCCTGATGCAAATCCTAGTAATAACTTTTGTATTTTATTATTCATTTCGCCCTTTAGGAAAAATACCATTGCAGAACCTAATGTAGTCCCCACAAATGGTATCAACAATCCTAAAGCTATCGCAGATACATTACTCATAATTCACCTCTTTTCTTTTTCTGATCTAGGGACGATTTTAAATAATCTAATTATCCCTAGAATAAATACCTTTAATTATTATATACAATTTTTGTAAAAAAGTGTAGCAAAACTAATATTTTGAGTGTATAATCAATAAATAGAGGTTGAAAATTATATATTTGGTGTAGTACAAAGGAGGATTTTAATGGAGAACAGAGTAGATAAGGCAGAGAGATTATTTAAAGAAGGATATAATTGTGCACAAGCTGTTTTTGCAGCATTTAGTGATTTGTATGGAATAGATGAGAAGACAGCATTAAGAATGTCATGTTCTTTTGGAGCTGGAATGGGAAGAATGAGGGAAGTATGTGGTGCTGTTTCTGGAATGGCTTTAGTAGCTGGACTTGAGAATGGTATTATAGATGGGAAAGATATTAAAGGCAAAAAAGAAAATTATGATTTAGTAAATCAAATGGCAGAAGAATTTAAGAAAATAAACGGGACAATAATATGTAGAGAGTTGTTAGGAATGCAACAGATTAAATCTAATAAAGTTGATACTATGCCAGCAACAAGAAACGATGAATATTATAAGACTAGACCTTGTCTAAGACATGTTAAGGAATGTGCTACAATTATAGATAAATATATTATAAAAAATTCTCATAAGATAAATCGCAAAGTAGAATTTTTACAAGTATCCAATCCTGCTCATGTAACAAAGGTAGTAGATATGGCTGACACTATTTGGAGAGAGTATTATAAAGGAATATTATCTGATGAACAGATTGAATACATGGTTGATAAATATCAATCTGATAATGTCGTAACTAGAAAAATGATAAATGAAGGATATGAGTTTTATTTGGTAAATAATGGTTCTAATGTTATAGGATTTATTTCTTTTTTAAAGGATGGAAATAAATTATTATTGACTAACCTTTATATATTAGAAGAATATAGAGAAAAAGGCTACTGTGAGCTAGTAATAGATAAAGTAATTAAGAATTGTATAGGTACTGATATTGATAGAGTTCGCATTACGTTAAATAAATTGAATGAAGAAGGGATTAAAATTTATACAGATATGGGATTCTCTAAAATAGAAGAAGATGTACAAGATATTGGAAATGGATTTGTAATAGATAATTGTTTAATGGAAAAGCAAATATAATATTATAGAAGTTGGAGGAAGACATATGACAGAGCGTTTAAGAAAACAACTTGATTTTTCTCTTGAAGTTGATAAGACGAAAGATATATTTAGACAAACATATATATCCTCGGGTGAACGTAAAGAGAATGATGCAGAACATGCATGGCATATGGCTCTTATGGCATATTTATTGCGTGAATATGCCAATGAAGAAGTAGATATCTTGAAAGTAATTATAATGATTCTTATTCATGATCTTGTAGAAATTGATGCTGGAGATACATATGCTTTTGATGCAGAAGCAAATCTTGATAAGAGAGAACGTGAGGTAAAAGCGGCAGATAGAATATTTAATATTTTGCCAGAGGATCAAGCAAAGGAAATATATGATTTGTGGGAAGAATTTGAGGCTTATGAAACACCGGAAGCTAAATTTGCGCATACATTAGATAATTTCCAACCACTAATGTTAAATAATTCTATAGGTGGTGTATCTTGGAGAGAACATGGTGTGAAATTATCTCAAATTTTAAAAAGAAATAGTAAGACAGGTGAAGGTTCTAAAGAAATATGGAGTTACATGCGTGAAGTAATACAAGATAATATAGATGAAGGTAATATAATAGATGATAAAAAAATAGAAGATTAGTTGTTAACTAATCTTCTATTTCTTTTAATTGTGGTACGTAATAATTACTACCGTTGTTATTATCCCATTCTATATTACTATTATTTTTATAAATCTTATAACAATATTCTAATGAATCAGTTTCATAACCATGTACGGTAACATCAAAGTAATTTCTCATAGGTTTATCATTAACTACAATTGAATGATAATCCATTTTATCATATTTAACAGTATTCCAACTATCTAATGAATAACATAATTCAATTTTAGAAATTTGTGCAGCTTCTTCTGGAGTCTTATCATATTCTACTGTATATGAACAAGGAACATTGGATGAAAAAACTTGAACATGATAATCATTATTTCCGTTATTAATCCATCCTTCACGATCTTGCCAAGTAATAAACTTGAAGCAGTAATCTATTGTATCACCTTCATTAACAGTAATTATGGTCTCATAAGTATAGTAAGTTGTAAAAACTCCTGTTCCATACTGGAATGATCCTGTTCTTTCCATATTTTGTTCTTTTACATCTTGCCAGCCATTTACACCGTAGTGTAATACACCTTGTTTACAATATTTAGGAGTATAATAGTTAGTAGACATAATAATTTTATATCTTATCTTCTTATTATTAGTATCTGTTGCTTTAACTTTATTATTTTTTTCCGTTGTAATAGTGGCATCAGTTGAATCAGATGCTTTTGATTTACTTATAGTATTAGGAATTAATATTCCAGTTGCTGATACTAATAAAACAGTTGTAATTAATAGTGTTAATATTTTCTTTTTCATTATTTTCCTCCCGTATAAGTTCTTTTCATTAATTCCATTGTATATATTATCCTAAAATCCTTATAATTTCAATATAATTATTAATTAAATGTTATTTTCTACATAATGAATGGAAACATCTTTTTTTTATTGTTTTATTTTATTAATAAAGATAAAAAAGAATAAAATATGACTATCATCTGATGTATATAATATACAAAAAAACATATATAGAATTATGCAAAATAACGAATAATTAAATTATTACAGATAAATAATATATTATATTTAGTAAATATTAATAAAAAAAGACAAAAAATTCTTTTACATGTAAGCAAATGTAATTAATTGTAAAAATATGTAAATAACGTCAAAAAATTGTTAGCTGCATATGAAAATATTACTATAAAATATATTAAATTTTACGAAAATATTACAGAAGTATTGATTTTATCTCAAAAATATGGTAAAAATAAGTATAGGGTTTTGTAATTATAAGAGAAGGAATAGGTGTATAAGTTTTTTGATGCTAGATAAGGGGTATAGATATGGATAATTTAAGAAAAAGAGATTATGCAAATTTTAATAATGGAAATCGTGATAATGTGCGATGTTCATCTCGTGATAGTTATGGAAATGTCCGCTCTGATAATAGAAACAGATACAATGCTAGGGATATAAGAGAGAATAATGTGAATAGGTCTAATTCAGACAGGAATAGAGATTCTATGAAAAAAAATGTTCAAGTTCAATATAGCAACAGACCTAATAACAATAATAGGCCTAGAGGCAATTCTAATAATAGGTTGATTAATGCTTATGAAAATATTTCAAATACAGTTCAAAAAAAGTTTAATAATTCACTTTATAAAGGTGGAAAGAATGGTAATAATGTAAAAAATGAAAATAATTCTGCAAAATTGGAAGAAGAATCACAGATAAATGTACCAAAGTCTGTATTTATATTTATTACAATAGCAGTTATATTTGCAACGGGATTAGTTGTTTTATTGACACAACCATCAGACAGTTCTAAGTCTTTAGTGTCAAATAATAAGAAAGACTCGAAAGAAGTTGTTAAACAAAATGGTGAAGAAGATGGTTTTCAAACATATGCAGAGATTTCTGAAGAGGAATTACAAGAAAAGTTGGATGAACTAGAAGATAGCGTGACTAGCGATGAAACAGAAAACTCTCAAACAAGTGAGAATAGAACAACAGATACAGATAATAAAAAAACGACACCGTCAAAACTAGCACAGAGTGATTCAAATAGTAATAAAACATCTGTGCAAGGAAGTAGTAATACAACAACAGGCAATTCTAATGATACACAATATAGTACAACAAATAAAAATTCAACTATTAATACAAATGTTCCTAGAGCAACAATCAAACCAGATAGTGATGATGAAGAGGATGACGAGGAATTGATAGATGATTCGTCAGATGAAGGAACATTTACATTACCATGTAGCATACCAGCACAAGGTGGCTTATATAGATGTGTGTATTCATATGCATCTGTGGGAAGTGATGGTAGATTCGTTAAGTATACCAATTATGTTAATGAACCTTATGGCGCTAGCATTCAAAAGAAAGATTTAAATGGTATGTGGTTAGTATCTAAGGGATTGGCTTTATCAGAATCTTCAGTTTCTAATGTGTATGCTTATAGAAATGGAATTAGAGTGGATGTATGTAAAATAACAATTTATGTTAACAGAACAACGAAAAAGAGATGTATGTATGCAATTAAAGATACGGTAGTTCCATTTACAGATGGTAGTTATAAAATAAAAGGAACAAGTTCATACATAACATCATTAACTGTTACTAAAGATGTAACATTGGTAGAATATTAAATGTGAGGGATTATTATGAGTGTTAAGGGGAAAATTTATGGTAAGTATCTAAAAAGAGCAAAGTATGTTGTAAAAGGTAAAAAATTAAAATCGCCGATTGCAACTATACAAAAAAGAGAAATCATGGCTCAGTCAAAAAATAAGGTTGATTACATTGAAAAACCTGTATGTAATAATGCAAGTTCAGATGTAAACAAAGCAAATTATGTAACTGCCCAAGCAGTCAAGACAAATAATCAGGTATCATCTACAGCTACAGCAATTGTCAAATCTCCAGTATCAAATGGTAAGCAACAAAATATGAAAAAAAAGGAAAATGATATATCATTTGCACAGTTAGGTCAGAAAATTATTGAAGGAGAAGATAGCTCAAAAAATTCTAAGAGTGATTCTAAAACGTTGATGTTTGTTATTGTATCGTTGGCGATAATTATTGTAGCAGGTATGGTTAAGGTAGGTTCAATGGTTTATAGCGAAATGTCACCAAAGGGAAATGTTGCAAGTACTAAAGAAAAGAAAGATAATAATGATGAATTATCGAAGTTCTTATTAGGCGGAGGAGATAATTCTGATGAGAATATTGTAGATGAGGCAGAGGCTACAGTAGAACCTACACAAAAACCAGAGATAACAGATGAGAAAAATAATAAAGAAGATAAGACTAAGGATGATAATAAAGAAGAAATTTTGTTAACAGAGAATGATAAAGTAGTGAATAATAATGATGATAATAATCAAAGAAGCGATTTTGTTAATCCCAATAATATTCTTGATTATTTAAATCAATCATCACCTACAGCAACACCATCCAAAAAGCCAATAACACCGTCAACACCAACAGCACCAACAGCTCAGCCTAAACCTCCTATTACAGCAGGAGATAATAATTCTACTAATTATACTGAGATAGGAAGTGTTTCAAGTGCTTGTAATATATATCATGTATCAAAAACAAGTATTAGGTCATCGGCTATTAGAAGTTATAAATATTCAAAATACAAAATTGAAGGTGGTAAGGTTAAAGTGCCAACATCTGATTTAAACGGAATTTGGTTTTATGATGATGGTTCGGGAATTAAGGTTCTTAAGGGATATGAAAATGGTAATAGCGTGTATATTAATATTGCAAGTTTATATGAAAAAGAAGATGGAGATTACGTATTTAAAGAAAAAATTTATGTTATCACGGCTCATTATATAGAGTTAGATGACGAATATTCAAAAGACAAAGACGCTGAAAAAGGTGATAAGAAATTTTTAATGGATAATGACTATAATCTATATAAAGTTTAAAGAGAACAAAAGAGCAAAGGTCCTAACAAATAGGGATCTTTGTTCTTTTGTTATTGCATTTCCGATAGCGGGTAAAAAAGCTGAAAATACCTCCTTATTTTCCTTATAACAGAAAAATGTAAATTCTTGAAAATATTTGTAAAAAAACATTTACATCCACGAAAAATGTTATATAATGTATACTAGTAATGTTTTTTTGAGGTGCAAGTGATGACTGATAAAGAGAAAAAAATTTTAGAGGTATTAAAAAATAGTGAGAATGCATTATCAGCTAAAGAGATAGCTGTTATGATGTATGGACCAGATTCAACACAGCAACTTGTATATAGTAAGTTGTTGAAGTTAGAAGCATTAGGTTATGTTGAAAAATTTTATTCAAAGAGATCATATAAGTTTATAATAACAGGTGAGGGAGAAACAATTAAATTGCCTGATACAGAAGAGTTAACGCCAAAGGAAGAGGTAGTTAGTAAAGAATCACAAGTTAAAACAAAGAGACTTCCAAGAAAAGAATATAACGTATATGAGAGAGAGAATTTTTTAAAGTTACAGTTTAATGAAGTATGGTCTTCTATACTAAAAGAGAAGAAAGATTATTATTCATATATGGATGATCATAGCTTAGATTTATTGAAAAATGCTGTATCTAATCTTGAAAATATTAATACTTTAAAGACTACTCTTTCATACATATCTAAGTTAAAACAAATATTTGATATAAGTGATAAGGAAGTAAATGCTATTGAAGAGAGTGTAAGAACTACTTCTCCATATTATGAAGGATATGATGTTGAGCATAAAGGTCTTATAAATGTAATAGCAGAGATTAAATGTAATATGCCTGTTAATAATAGTAATAAATTTGAGACAGTACAGATTAATGAGATTAAGAGAGATTTAGAATATCTTATAAATGGTAAGGAAAAGTCTAAGATAAAAAATATTGATAATTTCTATAAATTCTTGGTTATTAAGAAACATGGCAAGAATTTAGCATATGCAGTTGAGGATCTTATTAAGACGCTTCCTATAGAGATATCAAAGTTCCTTCTATTTTATAGAGAAGGTATGGTAATGTCTAAAGATTATGTATATATTTATATATTAGAGAAATAATACTTTTTATTTTTTTTGGAGGGGCTTCGCCCCTCCATTGTTGTAGTTGCCACAAATCATGAGTATATAGTATGGAACGAAGAGAGTCAATATTATATTATGAAGCTATAGTATATATAAATTGAAAAAAACATAGAAATAGATAAACAAGGCAGAGCAAGTCCCTCACTCATGAGGAACTTGCTCTGCTTTGTTATTTATGAATTAATATAATCCTTTATTAAATTCTTACTATATAATAAGCTTTCATAATATTCGTTTGTTTCGTGTGATAATTCGATTATTTCATCTAATGTTGTGTGTATGTCTGAGGAGTTCTTTTCGCCTAATGAGCCAAGTAGTGGAATAGAGCAGATAAAGTCTATATTACGTGCTTTCTTGGATAGTCGTTCTGATTCACGACGTAATTCATATAGGGTATTATCTGCTTCGGCACGTGCTTCATCCGCAGATTCTGCAATATCTTTAGCTTCGTTAGTTAATTCTTCTTGCATATTCTCTACAGCAGAATCTATTGCCTTCTGAAATTCATTAGGCAAATCATCTGGTAACATCTTCATACCCTTTTTTAATTCCTTTATTCTTTTTATAACTTGTTTTGCACGCTCACTTAGTTCAATAGACTTCTGTTCAGAAATATCACGCTGTTCACAAAAACTAGTTAACTTATCATCTATTTTCTTATGTGGCATGCTTGAATCGTTAAATATTTTAAACATACCGCACCTCATATAAAACATGAATTAAATTGTAAGAAATTTATGTTATTTTCGAAAAATAATTTATATAATAAACGTTAAATAATTATACCTAAAAATGTAAAAAATGTCAAATAATAGGGCATGATTTCCAATAGTTTTAAAAGGGTTTAAAGTGCGTTGAATAGCAGAAAACGGTTACCTAATGGTAACAATTGTATTAATTGAATGTTAAATTTACATTTATAAGTAATACTTATCATAATTATCTAAAAAAATAATAATTTTTTGCATATTTTACTAGCAAATTTCTGAAAATTTGGTATAATGTTATATGTAAAGCGTCCGATAAATATAGTAAGGAAGCTAGTAATAAATGATTAAAATATTAAAAGGGAGAAATGGAGTGAAATAATATGAGGATTGATGCATACAACAAAATTAATCAAATGCAATCAGTGAGTAAAATTAATAAGGTGTCAAAGAAGGGTACTGTTTCACAAACCGATAAACTTGAGATATCTCAAGCAGGGAAGGACTATCAAGTCGCTAAACAAGCTGTTAAAGAGGCATCTGATATCAGGGTAGACTTAGTTAATGACATTAAGGAGCGTTTAGCAAACGGTACTTATAACGTTAGTGACGAAGATTTCGCAGATAAACTTTTAGAGAAATACTGCGGTTAAAAAGTTTAACAACTGATTACAACAATAACGAAGTGTAATGATTGAAGAAATTATTGCCGAAGATATTTGTATGATTGGCTATTTGTAGAAATGGTCGAATGTATAAATGAAGGTAATAGGACTTCTAATTACACTTCGTTATTTTGTTTATGGTTAGATTATTTCCAATTTAAAAAAGTTGGAATGAAAATTGCAGGAGGTGCGTAATATTGGCAAGCATGATGGAGAACTTAATAGGTGTATTACAGGAGGAGTTAGAGGCATATAAGGAGTTCATACCGATTTTACAAAATAAGACTGTTGCAATAATAAAAAATAAAATTGAAGATCTACAGAGTATTTCTAATCAAGAGCAATTTTATCTAGATAAAATTAATTGTTTAGAAAACAAAAGAGAAGAAATAGTTAAAAATATAGCAATTGTGTTCGATAAAGACTATAAGAATTTAAATATTAAGACGATAATTAAGATGCTTGATAAGCAACCGAAGGATCAGTTCGCTTTATCAAAGCTACATGATGAATTAATATCTACAGTCAAGGTGATAATGGATATTAATGAACATAATCAATCTTTAATAGAACAATCCCTAGAAATGATAGAATTCAATATGAATGTCATTAAGAGCACATGGATGTCGCCAGGGAGCAACAATTACGATAAGGGCGCAAATGTAAGCGGGGCTTTAGTCAGTAGTTTGGGAGACAGAGCTTTTGATGCGAAACAGTAGAATGAGGTGATTCTATGGGCAATATTATGACAAGTATGTGGACTGCAGTGGCTGGATTACAAACTAACCAGTCTGCTCTTAATACGTCTGCACATAATGTAATGAATGCCAACACGGAAGGCTACACTCGTCAGCAAAGCATGATGGTTGACAGTCATTATAATAAGATAACTACGAATAATAAGGATTTTGTAATAGGAACTGGTACAGTTGTTAATTCAATAAGACAGATTAGAAACCAGTTCTATGATGCTGCCTATAGGCAAGAGGTTGGTAGAGAAGGATTCTATCAGGCACAATATGAGACAATTATGGAAATTGAGGATCTATTTGGTGAAGTAAATGGTGTAGAATATCAAACTACTATTGAAGATTTATGGCAAGCAATGCAAGAATTGGCAAAATCACCAGATAGTCTTGTTACTAGAAGTACAGTTGTAAATGCAGCACAGGATTTTCTAACAAGGTCTAAAGATATATATAGTCAGTTATGTAAATACCAAGAAGATTTGAATACAAAGATAAAAGATAATGTAGATAAGGTAAATGATTTAGGAAATAAAATATATAACCTTAATATAAAGATATCTAATATAGAGGTAGCTGGAGTTGAAAATGCAAATGATTTAAGAGACCAGAGAAATATGTATCTTGATGAGTTATCTAAGATAATAGATATAGATTATCGAGAAGAAGCCAATGGTGCAGTTACAGTAATTGCAGAAGGATGTAATTTTATTACGAGTATGGGTGTTAAAGAGATTGGACTTAGAAAAAATGATTCTACATCAGACTTAGTTACTCCATATTGGCCAGCGTATAAAGAGGATGTATATAATCAACAAGACTTTGCAAATATTACTCAAAAATCAGATGTAGGCTACTTAAAAGGATTATTAATGGCAAGAGGAGATAGAGTAGCCAACGTATTAGATATGCCAGTAGAACCTAAAGAAAGTGATTATTCAACATCTGCAGCTTATGATAATGCTATGAATAGGTATCTTACAGCTACGCGTGAGTATATGAATACAATTGATACTTCCTCTATGATGTCAGTAATGACTCAATTTGATAATTTAGTATCAAATATTGCTAAGGCAATTGATAATGTATTATCGCCAAATACAACAATGCAAGTATTAGTTGATGATGGAAATGGTGGATATAGAACAGAGACGATAACTGTATTAGATGAGAAAAATGCACCTGTGGGTATGGATGAGGATGCTACTATGGGAGAAGGATTATTTGAACGTGTAGGTGTAGATAGGTATACAACGACTAAGGTTAAAGTATATAGAACAGATGAAAATGGACAATATGTTTATGACAATAATAGAAACCGTATAGTAGATGAAATAGAAGTAAGAAAATATACAGAAGAGGATCCTAGTAAAAAGGCATCTTTATATACAATTACAGAATTAAATGTTAATAAAGAGATTATACGTAATTATTCAAAATTGCCACTAAGTACTCTTGAAAATGACCGTGAATATGGCTATAACAGTGTAGTTGTTGATTTGGTTGATATATGGGATGAAGAATTCTCAAAGATATCACCAGATAAAATGACACATTATAATTTCCAAGATTTCTATAAGGCAATGATAGATGATATAGGTAATGTTGGTGTGTCGGTAAAAATGATGATGGAAAGCCAACAATCAATGGTAGATAGTGCACAAGATAAAAGAGATAATTATATGGGTGTATCAACAGATGAGGAATTATCTTCATTAATGAAGGCACAAAATGCATATAATGCAAGCTCTAGATTTTTCAATGTAGTTAATAGTATGTTAGAAACTTTAGTTTTAGGATTAGGCAATTAGAAAGTAAAGGAGAGATAGTATGGGTTCACCTTTTTTTGGACTTGATATAGCATTGACTGGTTTGTATACTAGCCAGATACAATTAAATACAGCAACTCATAATGTTTCTAATGTAGAAACTGAAGGATATACTAGGCAAAGTGTAACAACTAAGGCAGCAGATGCAATGGAAACAAATTCTAGAGTTGGAATGGTTGGCACAGGCGTTATAGCAACAGATATCACACAAGTAAGAAATAATTATTATGATGTAAAATATAGACGTAGTAATGGAATATATGGAGAATATGAAGCAAAAACATATTATCTAAGTGAAATGCAGAATTATCTAAATGAACTTGATCAGACAGGTTTTACAACAATATATGATAATTTTTATAATGCAATGATAAATGTAAGTAATGACCCAACAGATTTGGACAAGAGACAGCAAGTTGCAATGGAAGCACAGACATTAATGGATTATTTTAATACTTTGTATGGTAATTTACAGACTGTACAAGCTGATTTGAATAGTGAAGTTAGAGTGCAAGTTAAAGAGATTAATTCTATTGCAAATGAAATAGCAGAGTTAAATGTTCAGATAAATACATTTGAAATGAACGGTGGAACTGCTAATGATTTACGTGACCAAAGAAACTTATTAATAGATAAATTGTCTAATTTAGCTGATGTAAGTGTTGAAGAAAGAACTATTAATAAAGAAGGATTAAACATGGGTTCTAAAACATATATGGTAAAGATTAATGGACAAGTGTTGGTAGATACCAATAGAGTTAATCAATTAAAATGTGTGGTTAGAGACCTTAAGGATAATCAAAATGACGTTGATGGATTATATGATGTTGTATGGAGTACAACAGGAGAGAAGTTAAATATAACTGGTAATAATTCATCAGGAAGATTAAAAGCTTTATTAGAAGTTAGAGATGGTAATAATGGAGAAAATCTAAATGGTGTAATTAACACTATAGAAGGTTCCAATAAGGCTGTAATGTATAACACTAATATTAATCAAATATCAATGATGAATATGCCAGAACAAGGTATAATTAATGTTGGTGGTAATCAGTATACATATGATGGATTTTCAATAATGGAGAGAAGTGATGGAACATTTGAATATACTTTTAACTTAACATCACCAGCTATTAAAACAGAGATGGGTAAACCATCATCAGTTGGTACAACAGTTAGTAGTAAAGGTGTTCTATATTTTCAAGCACAAATAAATGAGTTCTTAAGAACATTTTCAAGTGAATTTAATCAGATACATAAAACTGGTGAAGATTTATATAGTGAGGTAAGTAATACAGACTTCTTTGTATATAAGGATGGTATAGAAGGAACGACAATGGAGGATATACCTGGTATATATGATAAGGATGGGATTAAAATTATTAATTCTGATCAGATAAGTTACTATAAAATGACAGGTTCAAATATCAAAGTTAATGATATTATAATGGATGATCCAAGAAAGATTGCAGCTGCTGAACATGTTGTAAATGGAGATGGAAAAGTTGTTGAAGATGGTGTGAGTAATAGAGCAAATATTGACAAATTGATTGCTTTAAAATCTGATATTAATATGTTTAAACAAGGTTCACCATCCTCATTTTTACAGTCAATTGTATCAGAGATAGGTGTTGTAACTAAAAATGCAAAAACACTTAGTAAAAACCAAAGCAATATAGTTGATTCAATTGAAAAAATGAGATTATCAACAAGTGGTGTTGATTTGGATGAAGAAGGAATGGACCTTATAAGATTCCAAAAAGCTTATGAATTATCTTGTAAAGTTTTTAATGTAATGAATGAAATATATCAGAAATTAATTAATGAAACTGGAATTTAGATGTATGAGTAGGAGGCGACTTATATGAGGGTAACTACGAAAATGTTGAATAACAATATGATGGCAAATATTTCAAAGAATAAAAGTCGTTTAAATACCTTAAATGAGCAATATACGACTGGTCAAAAGATTCAGAGACCATCAGATGACCCAATTATTGCAGTAAGAACATTAAAGCTTAGACAAACAATGACTGAGATTAATCAATATGTAGAGAAAAATATTCCAGATGCAATGTCTTGGATGGATATAACTACAAGTGCATTAGATAGTATGGATAGTATAATGACAAGTATGTATGGATATCTTAATCAAGGTGCTACTGATGTACTTGCTACTTCTGAGAGAAAGACAGTTGCAGAAAACTTAGAACAGTTAAAAGGACAGTTGTATAGTGAAGGTAATGCCAATTATTCTGGAAGATATGTATTTACAGGATATAAGACAGATACGTCATTAACATTCCAAAATAAAGAGATAGATTTAGAATACAGAATAAAGGAAAACTTTGATTTAACAGCTGTGGATGAAGTATCTAAGGTAATGGGATTCTATAGCTTGGATGATTATGATGCGGAAAATCCGGATTCTACTATATTTAATAATACTCCAGTGGAAACAATAGTTAATAAAATTCAACTTGGGTATAATAACTTGAAGGCTGGGTTTGAGAATATTGAAAATAATAAATTACAGGTAAGTAAGACTGAAAAAGATCCCAATAATCCAAATTTGGAAATAATAAAATATGAATCTATTAAAGATGATGATGGTAATGATGTTGTAACGCCAGATATAACAGTAAATATAATAGACAAGAAGGGAAATACACAAACTTTACAAGAAATGGGAATTACTTTAATACAGAAATCAGTTAATGATAGAGATGCTTATGATTTAGATGCTGTAAGTGATGTGTTACAAAAAGCAAAAGATAAGGGATATACTCATATTTCGCCTGGAGCTGATAATACTGCTGGGCGTACAACGTTGGAACCAAATAAAGTAGCTATCTTCATCCCAGAAACAGGTGAAATTATTCTTAGTAATGCAGCACATAACACTTTAAGAACTAAGGAAGCAAAGATTGAAGTAGAATACAGCAAAAATGTATTTGAAGCTGGTGATGTAAGACCAGAACATTATTATACTTGTACGTCTACAGATTTAGATACTAAAGATACTATTAATTACATATATGAAAAACGAAATATTGATTATGAGATTAACTTCGGTCAGAAGATGACAGTTAATACTAATATATCAGATGTTGTAGGTAATAATTTTGCCAGAACAATTGATAATGTACTTGATATTGTAAATGAAGTAAATGATTTGGAGAAGCAAATAAGTGATGCAGAAAAGTTCCTTTCAAGTCAAGACATAACTAATGCCCAAAAGGAAGCTTTGACATCATTAAAAACACAATTAGAGACACAATTAACAATTAAGAATAAAATGATGACTAATTCATTTGAAAAAGCATTAGACAAAATGAAGGGTTATCAAAGTAAGGTAAATACAGCTAATGCAAATCTAGGAAGTAGATATTCAAGACTTGAGATGGTTGAGCAACGTCTTACTAGTCAATATTCAGAGTATGAAGAACTATTATCTGAGAATATTGATGTTGATTTGGTTGAGACTTATGTTAACCTAACATCAGCCAATTCAGTATATGAATCATCATTGTCAACATCGGCAAAGATTGCAAAGAATAGTTTGCTTGATTTTATTTAGCAAATTTTGTATACTATAGGAAATAAATGTAATCCTTAGTAGAAATCATCATATTTATAAGATAACGCTTCAGAATGGAGGATTAATACATGCTTATTAAGACAAAATGTTTTGGTGAGGTTGATATAACTGAGGACAAGGTTATAACATTTGAAGAAGGACTTATGGGATTTGAAGAGTATAAGAGATTTACTTTATTGTTTAACAATGAGGATGGTAAGAAATCTCCTGTATCTTGGCTTCAGAGCATGGATGAAGAGAAACTCGCATTTCCTGTAATATTACCATTTGCGGTAAAGGAAGATTATCAACCAATTATTAATGATACATCATGGGAACAGTTGGGAGAGTTGACAGAGGAGAATATAGTTATACTTCTTACAATGTCAGTTCCAAAGGATATTACTAAGATGACAGTTAATCTTAGAGCACCATTAGTTATTAATTCTGATTCGAGAAAGGGTTCACAAGTGATAGTTGAGAATCAAGATTATCAGATTAAATTCCCTATATATGATGTGATTAAAAAAGCTAAGGAAGAGAAAGGAGACTAAGCATATGCTAGCACTTTCAAGAAAGGCTGGAGAATCCATTATAATAAATAATGATATAGAGATAGTTGTATTAGATGTTAAGGGAGAGCAGGTTAAGCTAGGTATAAATGCACCTAAATCTGTGCCTATATATAGAAAAGAGATATATGATCAAATACAACAGGCGAATATTGAGGCTGTTGAATCAGATACAACAGCAGAGGCACTAGATGAATTATTCTAATTAAAATAGAGAGAATGTTCATGAATTAATGAGAAAAAACTCTTAACATTAAAAAGACATCATTTATAAGTATAATTAATAAAGATAATTAAATACACTGATAAATAGTAAAAAAGTTGGACTTATGTTCAGCTTTTTTATTTATTTTACTTAATATGATATATACAAATGACGATAAAAGAGTTAAGAAAATTGAGAGAGTAATTTAATTGAGAGTTGTATTATAAAAAACATAGGAATAATTTGTAACAACATTGCTTAGGCAATTTTGAATAGAAACTAAAAGTGTATAATTATATGTAGCTATCACACGGAGGTGAATAGATATGGGTTTAGAAGTATTATCTAACATTGGAGCTACTTATAAAGAAGTGCCTAGAGAGATAATTAAGCTTGACACTTCCAATACAAGTAACCTTCAATATGACAGAGGAGTACAGACAATTGCACAGACAGAAACTAAGGCAGTTAAAAACACTGAAAATAATAAAGCAAATGCCGAGGGTGATGAAAAATCAAAGATGAATCAGAGGATTAAGAGTGCAGTTGAGAATGCTAATGACAGAGCTAAGAAGACACATTGTGAATTTGAATATCATGAAGATACCAATAGAATATCTATATGTGTAAAAGATGATGAAACAGGTGACGTAATTAAACAAATACCTGCAGAAGAAACACTTGATATGCTTAGTAAGATGTGGGAAATGGCAGGATTATTTGTAGATGATAAGAGATAAATATATAGGTAATAAATTATGACAAGAGAAAAGAGGAAGAACTATGGCTATAAGAATGTCCGGTATGGTCTCAGGATTGGATACTGAAGCAATAATTAAATCTCTTATGGAAGTCCAGACAGGTAAGAAGACTAAGGTTGAAAATCAAAAGACCAAGCATGAATGGAAACAAGAAAAGTGGACAGAACTTAATAAAAAAATATATGATTTCTATACAGGAAGCTTATCAAAACTAAGATTGCAAGGTACTTTTAATACAAAAGCAGCAACTACTAGTAATGATAACAAACTTAAGCTAACTGCTGATAGTACAGCTACTAATGGAACAAGTACTTTACAGATAAATAGTTTAGCTAGTTCACAATATGTAACTGGCGGTAAAATAACTGATGTTAAGTCTAGTACCAAATTAGTGGATTTAGGTTTTACAACAGGTTCTGTAGATGAAAATGGTGTAAATATTGAAGGCGATGTTATTACTATTACTAATGGTGTAGGTGATAAAGCTAAAACAGTAGAATTTAAAGTTACTAAAGATAGTACTGTAAAGGATTTTGTAAGTAGCTTAAGTGAGGCAGGACTTAATGCTAATTTTGATGAAAAACAAGGAAGATTTTTCATTAGTTCAGCATCAAGTGGTGCAGAAAACTCATTTACAATAACATCTAATCAGGCAAATGGAAGTAGTCCATTAACTAAATTAGGTCTAGACGAGATAGATAGTAATATAACAGACGTAACCGGTGGAGAAGGGTTATCAATTGTTACGGCTAAAGATAGTGAAGTAATATTAAATGGTGCTTTACTAAAGAGTAATAGTAATACTATTACTGCAAATGGTTTAACAATGGATCTACAAGGAACTACTGGTGCAGGTGAGGTTATTACCTTAAAAGTTTCTAATGATGTTGACGGAATGTATAACATGGTTAAGGATCTTCTAAAAGAATATAATGGACTAATTAAAGAGATGAATGAGTTATATTATGCAGATTCAGCTAAAGATTATGACATTCTTACAGAGGAACAGAAAGAATCAATGTCAGACGAAGAAGTTGAAAAATGGGAAGGCAAGATAAAAGGAGCTCTTCTTAGACGTGATTCAACTGTTGGTTCATTATTATCTAGTATGAAAAATGCAATGCAATCAAGTGTAGTAGTTGATGGTAAGAAATTTAACTTAAGTACATTTGGAATACAAACATCTAAGGATTATACAGAAAAAGGTTTATTACATATTTGGGGTGACTCAGATGATGAGACATCTTCAGGTAAAGAAGATAAATTAAGAAAAGCATTACAAGATAACCCAGATGAAACTGTTAAAGCATTATCTGGTATATTCCAAAATATATATTCAGCACTAAATGAAAAGACAAAACCTATAGAAGGTTTAAAGAGTGCTATGAAGTTTTATAATGACAAACAGTTAAGTACAGAAAAGACAAAGTATGAGAAGCAGATTAGTGATTGGACCGATAAGTTAGCAGATTTAGAAGATAGATATTATAAGCAATTCTCAGCAATGGAAGTAGCTTTATCTAAGTTACAAAGTCAAAGTAGTTCACTTAGTGGATTCTTTGGGCAATAAATGTATAAATGATTATTAAGGAGATGGAGATATGGCAATGAATAACAATGCAGCATTAGCATATAAAAATAACGCAATTAGTACAGCATCACCAGGAGATTTAACATTATTATTATACGAAGGAGCTATTAAATTCTGTAATATAGCAATAATGGCTATCGAGAAAAAAGATTTTGATAAGGCTCATACTAATATAATTAAGGCTCAAAATATTATAATTGAATTTAGGTCAACACTAAATTTTGATTATCCTATTGCTAAAGATTTTGATGTTGCATACGATTGTATATATGAAAGATTGTTGCAAGCAAATATTAAAAAGGATACTGTATTACTTGAGGAAGCATTAGGATTTATAAGAGATATGAGAGATACTTGGAAGGAAGTTATCAAAAGAACGAGGGTATCTGCTTCCTAAGGTTGTAAGAATAATAATGATAAAAGAATAGTTATATTGAATACAAGGACGTAGAAATGTGACAGAAATGAGGTTTATATGGAACAAACAAGAAATTATGTTGATATTCTAGTTAGCTCTCTAGAAAGAAAGTTAGATGTATTAGTTAAGTTAGAAAAATTAGAAGCTAAGGAAGAAGAAATCTTTTCTAATGACAAGGTTAGCGTTGATGATGTAAAAAATTTTGTTGATAGAAGAGATGAATGTTTAAATAAAATAATACAATTAGACACAGGATTTGAAAAATTATTTGAACGTGTCAAAATAGATATTACAGAGAATAAAGAAATGTATAAAGAGCAGATAATACATATGCAAGAACTCATTAAACAAATTTCTAGTAAGTCTGTAAGTATTCAAGCTGATGAGGCAAGACATAAGGAAAGATATCATTGTTTATTTGATAAAAAGAAACAAGATATTGTTGAATTTAAAAAGAGTAATAAGACTGTTTCGAACTATTATAAGAATACATATGATGCCCATCAAGAGGGAAGTTCATATTTCTTAGATCAAAGGAAATAGTAGGAAGTAAATAAGAGGTAGGCAGATATGGGAGAACAAGAAAACAAAATAAATATAAAGAAAAGTACGCTTAAATGTTATGAATGTGGAAATAGGTTAGTGGCAGATGATGATTGTCGATATTTCTGTGAAAATTGTGGTTTAGAGTTTAAAAATGAGTATTCACTTGTAAAAGCCTATTTGAAAAAAAATGGTTCAACAGAAGCATTAAAAGTTTCTAGTGCTACTGGTGTTGCAATGTCAAAGCTAAATCATTATCTTCGAAAAGGTATGGTTGAAGTAGCGGATAACTCAAAGACATTTATTACTTGTAAAAAATGTGGAGCAGAGATTAAATATGGTGAATATTGCCCAGGTTGTGCAAAAATCTTAAATCCAATGACACAACCAGATTTGAAAGAAGAAATTGATGTAGGAGAATTAGCACCTATGAGAAAAACAAGTGGTAATGGAATGCATTATTTAGATAAACATAGTAATACATTAAAAAGATAACAGTGTAATGAACAAAAAACTAGTCTAAGGGTTAAAAACTATAGACTAGTAGTTTTTATTGTCTTAAGACTGGAAAAAATTACCAATTGAAATTAAGCTAATAATCAATATAATAATAAAAGTACAAAACAAAGGAAAAAAATGAATAAATATACATTGATATAACAAGGCTTTAATAAGGTGAAATGTTATTTAATTTAGATTGTTGTGTTTGTTGTAAAACATTATATGTAATTGATTTACAGATGATTACAAGAGATTACAAATATTGTAAATATAACAAGAAAATTAATATATTTAATAGAATTTTAATAGGATTATTATAAAAAAATGAGTATAATAATACACTAGATATTGTATATATTTATATTTATTAAAAAGGAGTGTATACAATGCAATTATTATAAGAGAAATATTTCTTATAATTGAAATTATTACTGAATGGGAGATTGACAGAATGAAGTTTAATGAAATGAAGTATTCAAGAATTGATGCAGAAAAATTTAATAAGACAATTGATGAATTAATGGAAGAGTTTAGGTTAGCTAGTTCTGCAGAAGAACAGTATGCGGTTCATAAGAAGTATACTAAGGAAGATAATAACATATCTACAATGTATACTTTAGCTTCTATAAGAAATAGTATTGACACATCGGATGAATTCTATGACGGCGAAATGAAATATTATAATGAAAAGATGCCTGTTATAAGTGAGAAGATGCAACAATATAAGAAACTCGTATTAGATTCTGAGTATAGAGAGTATTTTGAAGAAAAGTTAGGTAAGGTAGCATTTAAAAATGCAGAGTTAGAACAAAAAGCATTTAATGAAAAAATGATATCTGACAAACAAGAAGAAAATAATCTTACTTTAGAATATGATAAGTTAATAGCATCAGCGAAAATCCCTTGGGGAGATGAAGAACTTAATTTATCAGGATTACGTAAGTATATGGAAGATACTGATAGAGATGTCAGAAAAAAAGCTTATGGTGAATTTAGTAAGTTCTTCTTATCACATGAGAAAGAGCTTGATGAAATATATGATAAGTTAGTAAAATGTAGAACAAAACAAGGTAAGCTTGGTGGATGTGAGAACTTTACAGAACTTGGTTACTACAGATTGAATAGAAACTGTTACGATAAAGATATGGTTAAGACATTTAGAGACCAAGTTAAAAAATATATTGTTCCATTTGCAGAGAAACTACACGAGAAGAGAAGAGAGATTCTTGGTTTAGATAAACTATCTTATATAGATGAAGGGATATACTTTAATGAAGGAAATCCAACACCAATAGTTAATGATCAGGAACTTTTAGAAGCTGGCAGAAAGATGTATAATGAACTTTCTCCGGAAACAAAAGAATTCTATAACTTCTTATTAGATAATGAAATGTTAGATGTAATTGGAAGAAAGAATAAAAGAGCTGGTGGTTATATGACTAGCCTTCCAAATTATAAGACACCATTTGTATTTGCTAATTTTAATGGAACAAGTGGTGATGTAGATGTTATTACACATGAATGTGGACATGCATTCCAATCATATATAAATAGAGATGATGAGATTATGGAACATAATCAAATCACAATGGAAACAGCAGAGATACATTCAATGTCAATGGAATTCTTCGCAGAGAAGTGGATGGAATTATTCTTTGGATATAGAGCAGAGGATTATAAGACAATGCATCTAATGGATGCTATAATATTTATTCCATATGGATGTATGGTTGATGAATTCCAACATATAGTATATGAGAATCCAGATATGACACCTGCACAGAGAAAAGAAGTATGGTTAAAACTTGAGAAAGAGTACAGACCACATATTGATTATACTGGAGATGAATTCTTAGAGAAGGGTGGATATTGGCAGAAACAATTACACATATATGATGATCCATTCTATTATATAGATTATTGTTTAGCCCAGTTATGTGCTTTACAATTTAAGATAAAAATGACTAAGGATTATGACAAAGCTTGGAAAGACTACTTGAAGCTATGCAAATTAAATGCAACTAAGTTCTTTACTGAAATAATTGAAGACTGTGGATTATTAAGTCCATTTGTTGATGGTAATATAGAAAAGATAGTAAAAGAACTTGAGAAAATGATTGATTAATTAGCACTTCATTAATAATAGAAGTTAAATAAATAATTCGTATAAACAATTATCAATAATGAATTTTTATTACAAATCAATCATAGTTTTTACAAAAGATAATTGCATCGTCATTGTTTAAAAAGCAAATATATTATAGTAAAAATGAGGTATTTTACAGGATTGTCAAGAAAAATAAAACAGTTGTTTGGTATATTTGTAAATAAATGTAAATAATGATTGTATGTAACAATATAGTACAGAAAAAACGCAAAATATTCCATTGTATAATTATGAATTTCTAAATACAATAGAGAACAGTGTAAAAATTTGTACTGAACAAAGGTAATATATCAGCACCAAGCATTTACTGCTTGGTAACGTGCATCCGTATGAGGTGTGCAGATGGTTATAAGCCCCTCGCCTTGAAAAGGCGATTATATATGGGCTTATAACAGTAACAGTTAAGCCTGTGGCTAAACTGTTACACTTAAAATGGCACAATGTACCATTTGGGGACTTCTTAGGGGGTCAAAACTGCTAAGGCAGTGTATGTATAAGAAAGGAAGGACGCGATATTATGAAGAAAAAATTTATAGCGAGTGTGTTAGTGTTAGCTATGGTAGTTGGTTCACTAGCAGGTTGTGGTAAGAAAGATGCGAATACAAGCGGAGGAAAGAGTAGCAAGAATGATACACTAGTAATTGGAAATAATGCAATGAATAGAGAGTATTCATCTATGTTTTATACATCTGCATATGATAAAAATGTTCTTGATTTAATCTATTCAAATCTATTTTGTTATGATAGAGCAGGAATGTTAGTTACAGATGGTAGTAATGGTACTACAAGAGAATATAATGGTAAAAAATATGAGTATAAAACAGCTGCAGATATGACTGTTAAGCAGAATAAAGATGCTGGTGGTAAGATTGTAACTACTACTTATGATATTAAAATGAGAGATGATATCGTATTTAGTGATGGTGAGAAAGCTACAATAGATGATATTATTTTCCAATGGTATGTAACTGCTGATACTTCATATGATGGAATGTCAACATTTGCTTCTTTACCAATCGTAGGTATGGAAAATTATAGATACAATTCAACTATTACTTCATCTGTTACAGATAAGGAAGTGGCTGATTATCTTGCAAAAGCATTGAAGACTAATAAAGACTTACAAGCAAAAGTAGTAGAGATCATGAAAGCTGGAGTTCAAGCTGAGATTGCTGAAATAGAATCAGGTTTACAAGCTCCAGATGCATATGCTGATTATACAAAGACATATAAGAAACCTCTTAAGGATTGTAAGGATGTTGTAGAAGTTATAGCTAATAACTATGTACCAAATGGTAAGACAATAGATACAACTAAATCAACTAAAGATACAATTGCAGATGATTTAGTAGCTTTATATGGAACAGATTATCAGGCTCTTTCAAAAGCACTTGTAATTAATTCTGGTGGAGTTGAAGGACTATTTGATGGGGATATATTAAGTGAAGCTAAGGCAGCATTACTTAAAGAGAAAGTTGCTAAGGGTGAAGGTAAAGAAGTTCCTAATATTGAAGGAATTAAGAAGATAAATGATTATGAAGTTCAAGTAACAACTGAAGGATTTGATGTAACAACAGAAATGAGCCTAGATTGTTCAATTGAACCAATGCATTACTTTGGCGATAAGAGTCAATATGATTATGAAAATAATAAATTTGGTTTCACAAGAGGAAATGTTAAGTCTGTAAAAGATAAGATTGGTGAACCTAAGGTATGTTCAGGACCATACATTTTTGAAAAATATGAGAATAAGATAGCATATCTTAAAGTTAATCCAAAGTATTATAAAGGTGAACCTAAGATTAAAAAGATTCAATTAAAAGAATCACAAGATAAAGACCTTATTCCAGGTGTTCAAAAGGGAACAATTGATATGGCAGCTGATATATCAGGAAGTAAGGATACTTTAGAGCAAATTAAAGAACTAAATAGTAATAAGAAAGCAACTGGTAATGTTCTTACAACAGTAATTACATTAAATAATGGTTATGGATATTTAGGAATTGACTCAGAGAGAGTTAATGTAGGTGGTAAGAAGGATTCAGATCAATCTAAGGCTTTAAGAAAAGGTCTTATGACAATATTTGGAGTATATAGAGAAAAAGCAATTAGTTCATATTATGGAGATGCAGCAAGTGTTATTCAATATCCTATATCTAATACATCATGGGCAGCACCTAAGCAATCAGATCCAGAATATAAGAATGCATTCTCAGTAGATGCAACTGGTAAAGATATATATTCAGATAGCATGAGTGATGCTGATAAAGAAAAAGCGGCTATTACAGCAGCATTAAGTTTCTTTAAACAAGCAGGATGTACAGTATCAGGTGATAAAGTAACAAAAGCTCCAGCAGGACTTAAGTTAGACTTTGAAGTAACTATCGGTGGTAGTGGTCAAGGTGAGCACCCTGCATTTGCAGTAATTACAGATGCAGCAGCAACATTAAAGAAGATGGGGGTTAATATAAGAATTAACGATATGTCAGATGTTGCAGCAATGTTTGATAAAGTTGATAATGGTGAAGCTGATATATATGTAATGGCTTGGGGAGATGCAAAAGACCCTGATATGTATCAAATATATCATAGTTCATCAATTGGAGCTTCTAATAAATATAAGATAGCAGATAAGAAACTAGATGCATTAATTGTTAAAGCGAGATTAAGTGATAACAAAGAATATAGAAAGACAATATATAAACAATGTTTGGATATTGTATTAGATTGGGCTGTTGAATTGCCATTATATCAAAGAGATAATGTGTCAATTTATAGTACAGAGAGAATTAAAGTTGATACTTTACCAAAAGATATTACTACTTTCTATAAATGGTCTGATGAAATAGAAAATTTAGAATTGAAGTAGGTGGAATACTTGAAAAAATTTATTATTAAGAGGTTATTATTAAGTACAGTAATATTATTTCTTGTGTCTATGATATTATATGGAATAATGAATCCAATGGCACATAGATATATTAATCAAAGAGCACAAATGTTATCCGCAAAACCAGGTTGTAGAGAATCAAAAAAAGAGATACAAGAAAGATTAAAGAAACAATATGCTATTGAAGATAATGTTGTTGTTGGATACGGTAAATGGTTAAAAAAAGCAATTACTCTTGATTTTGGTGAGTCTTGGATTTGGAATAACACAGATGTTGTTGATAAATTTAAGGAAGTAATATGGAATTCATTTTTCCTAGGTTTGGCGGCGCTACTTGTTCAGATAGCGGTCGCCATACCGCTAGGTATAACAGCGGCAAGGAAGCAGTATAGCAAGACTGATTATGCAGTTACGGTATTTTCATTATTGGGAATATCCCTACCAGGTTTCTTCTTTGCTTCTGTTCTTAAGTATATATTTGCTGTAAAATTAGAATGGTTTGATTTATTTGGTGCAGTTAGTAGAAATCATGATCAACTATCTGCTTTAGGTCAAATTGGCGATACAGCAATGCATTATGTATTACCTGTTATTACGATATCAGTATTAGGTATAGGTAGTCTTATGAGATATACTAGAACTAATATGTTAGAGGTATTAAATGCTGATTATATTCGTACAGCTAGAGCAAAAGGATTAGCTGAGAATGTTGTTGTTAATAAGCATGCATTTAGAAATACTTTGATACCTATTGTAACTATACTAGGTGCATCATTACCTGGATTATTCTCAGGTGCAATGGTAACTGAGACCTTGTTCCAAATTCCTGGAATAGGTTATACAGGATTTCAGGCAATGACTCAAGGTGATATGCCATTTTCAATGTTTTATCTAATGTTTATGGCAGTATTGACCCTTGCGGGAACTTTAATAGCAGATATACTATATGCGGTAGTAGACCCACGTGTTAGAGTAAATTAGAAGGAGAGTGTATTATGAATAATGATAAAGATGTTATAGAGAATGACTCTCTTGATAATTTAGAGAGGGTTAAGACACTGTCACCTAGTATGATGGTAGTAAAAAGGTTTTTTCGTAATAAATTAGCAATAGTAGGACTTGTTATTTTAGTATTTATGTTATTGTTATCAGTTGTTGGACCGTTATTTTCACCTTATGGTGAAACACAGGTTTTTCATAAGAAAGATATTATGAAAAAAGAATATGCTGGTGCTGCAATTAATGATAGCATGAATGTAATAGTTAAAGAAGGTCTTGACTATAATCCACAAGATTTAAGTATGGCAGTATTAGAATATCAAATAGATAGTTCAGTTTATCCTACTGTAAACGATAAAATAATATTTGTTATTCCTAATAGCAATGGTAGTTATAGTTTAAGTGAGACAGAGAAAGTCGGTAAGGTAAGTGGAGATAAGTTAGTAAGTACAAGCGATGTTAAAGTTGATGATAAAATGCTTAAGGCATATAAGAAAGCTAAGAAAAATAATGTGAATTATTTTGAAGTTGGTGTAAAGAAATATGCTGTTGTAGGTAAAGATTTAGTTAGATTAAATGATATTGGTATTGCATCATATTTAATATTTAATGTATATAATGAAGCTGACATAGACATACCTTATGATTTTAGAAATGCAGCAGAGCTTATGATATGTAAAAATGCTACTTCATTTGTTGCAGGTGGACAAGAGTATGCTATTGAATATCAAGGAGATACAGAGAATCCAATAGTAGTGTTTTATAAGGTTGAGGGATCTAATAAAACAGAGTATGCTATGGCATCAAAGTATGCAATTAATGCAATTACAAAAGAGTTCTTAGATATGAATTTTAAGACTGATTTAATAGATGCATTAAAGAATAGTAGTGAAAAGTTTACATCAAAAACAATAGATGGTAAAGAAACAACATTTTATATTAAAAATGTTAATGGACAATATAGTGTAAGAAGATTAAAAAAAGTTGAAGTATATGATACTAAGGCAGCACCATCAGCAAAACATATATTAGGAACAGATACTATGGGTATGGATTTAATGACTCGTCTAATGTATGGTGGACGTATTTCATTATTAGTAGGATTCATTGTAGTTGCTCTAGAATTGATAATTGGTGTTATATTAGGTGGTATAGCAGGATACTTTGGAAGATGGGTTGATACACTTATCATGAGAATGGTTGAGGTATTTAACTGTATTCCTACAATGCCATTATTTATAATAATAGGTACATTTATGGATACTATTAAATTCCCTGCAAAATGGAGAATTTTAGTATTGGCATTATTACTTGCAGCTTTCTATTGGACGAGTATTGCAAGAATGGTACGTGGTCAGATTCTTTCTTTAAGAGAGCAAGAATTCATGGTTGCAACTGAGGCAATGGGTATACGAACAAGTAAGAGAATATTCAAGCATCTTATTCCTAATGTTATGCCAATGCTTATTGTAATGGCTACTATGGATTTAGGCGGTGTTATTCTTACTGAAGCAACTCTTAGTTTCTTTGGCTTAGGTATTAAATTCCCATATGCATCATGGGGTGGTATCGTAAATGCGGTTAATGATATGCAAGTTATGAAGACATGTTGGTGGATATGGATACCAGCAGGTGTATGTATATTATTAACAGTATTAGGATTTAACTTCGTAGGTGATGGATTAAGAGATGCATTTGATCCTAAAATGAAAAGGTAGGTGATACATTTGAAGAATAATAATAAAAAGGGAAGTCATCTTTCTATATCAGAGTCTAATAGGATAGCTAGAGAGAATAGAAGGATTACAAGACAATTAGAGAAGAAGAGAACTAGAAAGTATATACCTGAAGAAGAGTATGTGACAGAAATGAAGAACCCAGATAATATTGTAGAGTTCGATAATGTACACACTTACTTTTATACAGATGCAGGTGTAGCTAAAGCAGTTAATGGTGTATCTTTTGATGTACCAAAAGGAAAAACTGTTGGTATAGTTGGAGAATCAGGTTGTGGTAAATCAGTTACAAGTTTATCATTGTTACAATTACTACAAAGACCATCAGGTCAGGTTGTAGAAGGTGCAATTAGATTTAACGCAGGTGATAAGGTATACGATGTTACAAAGATGCCACTTAACATGATGTGTGGTATTCGTGGTAATGATATATCAATGATTTTCCAAGAGCCAATGACTAGCTTGAATCCTGTATTTAGAATTGGTGATCAGATTGATGAAGTTATTGCACTTCATAGAAAAGATTATGCAAAAGAAGAAGTAAGAGCTAGAAGTATAGAGTTACTCGAGATGGTTGGTATGGTAAATCCTGAGGAAGTATATAGAAAGTATCCTCATGAATTATCAGGTGGTATGAGACAAAGGGTTGTTATAGCAATGGCACTTGCATGTGACCCTAAGTTAATCGTAGCAGATGAGCCAACTACAGCACTTGATGTTACAATTCAAGCTCAAATTCTTAAATTGCTAAGAGAGCTTAAAGAAAAGATAAATAGTAGTATTATGTTAATTACACATGATTTGGGTGTTGTATATGATATGGCAGATTATGTAGTAGTTATGTATGCAGGTAAAGTAATTGAGAAAGGTACAGTTGAGGAGATATTTAATAGTCCAGCTCATCCATATACTATTGGATTGATGAAGTCAAAACCAGTACTTGGTAAGAAGATTGATAGATTATTTAATATTCCAGGTAATGTACCAAACCCAATTAACATGCCAGACTATTGTTATTTTAAAGATAGATGTGATAAGTGTACAAAAGAATGTGATGGCAAATATCCAGGAGAAGTATATTTAAGTCCTACTCACATGGTTACTTGTTATAATATTTCAACTGAACAAGGGAGGGTATTATAATGGCAGAGAAAGATTATATACTTCAAGTTAAGGATTTGAAAAAGTATTATCCAATTAAGACAGCTTTAGGTAACATTAAAGGTTATAACAAAGCTGTTGATGGAGTAAGTTTTAATATTGAAAGAGGTAAGACATTAGGTCTTGTTGGTGAGTCAGGTTGTGGTAAGTCTACAACAGGTAGAAGTATCTTAAGACTTATAGAGAAAACCGGAGGAGAAGTATTATTTAATGGTACAGATGTATATAGTTTAAATCGTAAAGAAATGCGTGATATGAGAACTAAGATGCAGATAATATTCCAGGATCCATATTCTTCACTTTCACCAAGATTACCTGTCTTCGAAATAATAGCTGAAGCAGTTAGAGAACATAAGATTGTTCCTAATAATGAAGTAGAAGAATATGTTGAGCATATTATGCAACAATGTGGTCTTCAAGCCTTCCATAAGGATAGATATCCACATGAATTCTCAGGTGGACAAAGACAAAGAATATGTATTGCAAGAGCACTTGCAGTTAACCCAGAGTTTATTGTATGTGATGAGCCTGTATCAGCACTTGACGTGTCCATCCAAGCTCAGATAATCAACTTACTTATGGATTTACAAGAGAAATTCAATTTAACTTACTTATTCATATCTCATGACTTATCAGTTGTAGAGCATATATCTGATGATATTGCAGTTATGAATAGAGGTAAGATTGTGGAAATGAATACTAAAGACGCTATATTTAGTAACCCACAAGAACAATACACAAAAGATTTATTTGCTGCTATTCCAGGTAAATATCAGGGATAGATAGAGTTTAAAAGCTACCAGATTTGTTGTTTGGTAGCTTTTTCTATGTATGAAAATAATAAAGGTAAGAAAGGTAAAGTTGGAGGTACAATATTTATGTATTTGACAGAATAATTATTTTATAGGATAATGTTCTTTAAAAATAGAAGGGAGAATAATAATGAGTAATAAAAAGGTATTTGAAAGTATTGTAATAGGAATAATCGTTTATTGATGGATTTGTATATTCAACCATTTAATCAAGATGCAGATAAAAGTGTATATGATAAGAAATAAAATCAAAATAAATTATAATATTTGTCGATATAATATTTATGATGTTTATAGGAGGTGAATGTATGTCAATTTCATTAGCAATAATATTAATATTTATATTTTTAGCAATAGGCATATGTTCAACCTATTTTATTATGAATACCATTTTTAAGAAGAAAATTCTTAATAGAGATATGATGTATTGGAGTATTTTGAGCAAATTATTTATGCAAAAGAATAAGAGTGAGCAAGATAGTAAGGCAAAGAATGAATATTTAGCAAATATGGCTCATGATATAAGAACGCCAATTAATACTGTTCTAGGCATGAATGAGATGATTTTAAGAGAGAATACTAATGTTGAAATAAATGAGTATTCTAATAATATAAAGAGAGCAAGTAATATACTAGTTGAATTAGTAAATGACATTCTAGATATATCTAAAATTGAATCAGGTAATATGGAATTATTAGAGGATTCTTATGAGGTAGGGGAATTATTAAATGATGTTATAACTGTAATTAAGGATAAATGTAAGAAAAAGAATTTGCAGTTTGTTGTAAATGTTGATAAGAGTATCCCATCACAGTTATATGGAGATGAAAATAAGATAAAACAAGTGTTACTTAATTTATTAACTAATGCTGTTAAGTATACACAGAGCGGAACAGTTACTTTTGAAATTAAGGTAATGAATAGAAATGGTTCGGATAATGTTGAATTATATGTGGCTGTAGAAGATACAGGAAGTGGAATTCAACAAGAAAATCTCAAATCTATATTTAGTTCCTTTAAAAGAATCGATGAGATTAGAAATACTAAGATTGAGGGAACTGGTCTTGGATTAAATATTGTATATAATTTATTAAAACTAATGAAGAGTAAAATTGAGGTTCAGAGTGAGTATGGAATAGGATCAAAATTTTATTTTTTATTAGATCAAAAGATTGTAAATAATAGACCAATTGGTGAGTATTTAGATAGTTTTAATTCCCAGATTAATAGGAAGAATAATTATAAAGTAGGATTTATTGCACCAGAAGCAAGGATTCTTGTGGTTGATGATAATGAAATGAATCTTTTAGTTGCAAGTAAGTTATTAAAGGATACTCAGATGAAGATAGACATTGTATCATCAGGTTTTGGATGTTTAGCAAAGATAAACGAGAAAAAATATAATCTTATATTGATGGATATTAAGATGCCTGAGTTAGATGGTGTTGAAACTTTAAGACGTATTCGTGGAGGAAATAGTATAAATGTTGATACCCCTGTTATTGCCTTAACTGCTGATGTAGTTGCAGGTGTTAAAGAGAAATATCTAAAAGAAGGATTTATAGATTATATTGCTAAGCCTATAGATGCTAAGAAATTTGAATCTAAAGTAGGCTCATATATTCCAAAGAGATTATGCAGGGTGGTAAAAGGAAATAGCGATAAAATTATAAATAACAATAATTTAATAAATATGGCAAAAGGATTAGAGTTTTGTTCTAATGATAGAGAAATGTATGATGAAATATTGTCAACATATTTGCAAAATGGATTGGAGAATATGAAGAAGATTATGCTTGCATATGGTAATGAAGATTGGACAAATTACAGTATATATATACATTCTTTAAAGAGCACTTCTCTAACTATTGGAGCAGAAAAATTATCATCTTTGGCAAAGCAACTTGAGGAAGCTGCTGACAAAGGAGATATTCAATTTATAGCTTATAATAATGATATAGCTTTAGACATGTATAAAAGTGTATTGCTTGAAATAGAGAGATATATTTCAAGTAAATATTAAATTAGTTAGAAATAAAGTACAAATAATTCTCTGAAATGAGGTATAGTATGAAAGCAAAGAATTTTTGGAAAGACAAGAAAGTATTAGTAGTAGGACATACAAGTTTTCATGGTTCATGGTTAATAATATGGTTATTGGAAATGGGAGCTAAGGTAGTTGGATATGGTCTAGCAACTGATAATGAAGAGGATAATTATGTTCTATGTAAATTAGATGAGAAGATTAAATCTTATATTGGAAATGTAAATGATAAAGAAGTCATAAATAAAGTATTTGAAGAAGAAAAACCAGAGATTGTTATAGATTTATCAACATTAATGTGCAATGATAAAAGTTCTATGGACATTTATGAAAATAGAATAATGGGAACTTTAAATATACTAAATTGTATAAAAAATAGTTCAGAAACTAAGGTTGGAATTATTGTAAATAGTGATGATTGTTATGAAGCGAAAGAACAGTTATGGGGATATAGAGAAAATGATACACTTGGAGGATATAATCCATATAGTGCAAGTCAAGCCTGTTCGGGATTAATAATTGCTTCTTATAGACATACTTTTTTGAATATGGAAAACTATTCTGAACATGGAAAGGCAATAGCAAATGTTCGTGTAGGAAAGGTAATTGGTGGTGGAGATTGGAGAGAAGAAAGTATTATAGCTTCATGTGCAAAGTCATTTGCAAATAAAGAACCTGCTGTAATAAAATGTTCTAATAACATGATGCCAATACAGCACGTACTTGAACCAATTAGAGGCATAATAATGTTGGTAGAGAAAATGTATGAGAACCCTGAAGAATATAGTGAAACGTGGAACTTTGGTTGCGAATATTCCTCATGTATGCATTCATTAGAAGCAGCAGAAAAATTTAAAAAAGAATTTAGAAAATGTGAAATACTAGAACTAGATGATAACTCAGAAAACTATGATAATACAACTAAAGTACTTGATATAACAAAGGCAAAATACAAACTAGGATGGACTCCAAAATGGACTATAGACAAGACAATATCATATACAGCAGACTGGTATAAAAACTACAAAACCAAGGATGTGTATTCCATATGTAAAAACCATATAGAAAAGTATTCATTGATGTAGTTTATTTTTTGAAATGGCTCTTTGTTCTGTATAATTTTATTGAGAGAAAAACGTATTGCAATAAGTATAAAATATATTATAATATCCATATAAAAAATAATAAAAAACACTCTTTAGCGATAATAGAATTGTAAAAAAGGTTTCAAATCGCGCGGAGCTTTACTGTAGTAAAACATCTTTTTAGACTTTTTATTACAGTACTTATTAGACAGGTTTGCATATATAGATTGTAGTAAACAGATTTGAATATTTATATTCATAGATATAATTAGGCAGATATAAAAATTATATAGTATTCAATTTGAGTGGTATTTGCATACCTTGGCACTTAATAAGAGCGAGATAATAATCGAAGCTCGAATTTAGTGCCATTAGGTACTGCAACGAAGCGAAAGCGTCCACGAAAATGAATACTCATATACATTTTTATACCGTCACTTATAATCCACCACGAATATAAATATTCAAATCGTCCCTAGAATCCCTCAAGCAAATCGTCACTAGAACAGCAAAAGGAGAAAAAGAAAATGATTTTAGGTTCACATGTTGGAATGAGTGGAAAAGAGATGATGCTTGCATCAGCAAAGGAGGCAGCTTCATATGGTGCAAATACATTTATGGCTTATACAGGAGCACCACAGAACACAAGAAGAAAAGAAATATCAGAATTAAATATAGATAAGGCATGGGAGTATATGGGCGAGCATGGAATAGATAACATAGTAATACATGCACCATATATAATAAACTTGGCAAATACAGTAAAGCCAGAGACATTTCAACTTGCTGTAGAATTCTTAGCAGTAGAAATAGAGAGAACAGCAGCAATGAGAAGTAATATACTTGTACTTCATCCAGGTTCACATGTGGGAGCAGGAGAAGAAGCAGGAATTGAACAGATAATAAAAGGGTTAAATGAAGTATTAACTGCAGATACAGTTCCATATATAGCAATTGAAACTATGGCTGGTAAAGGTAGTGAAATTGGTAGAACATTTGAAGAAATAGCTAAAATATATGATGGTGTAAAATACAATGATAAGTTAAGAGTATGCTTTGATACGTGTCATACAAATGATGCAGGGTATGATATAGTAAATGACTTTGATGGCGTAATAGAGCAATTTGATAAAATAATAGGCAAAGATCAAATAGCAGTATTTCACTTAAATGACAGTAAAAATGGTTTGGGTGGACATAAGGATAGACATGAAAATATTGGATTTGGATATATAGGATTTGATCCAATTAATTATATAGTACATCATAAAGACTTTGAAAATATACCAAAGATTCTTGAAACACCGTATGTGCAAATAGGTGATACGAAGAATAAAGTTGCACCGTACAAATTAGAGATAGACATGTTAAAGAAAGGTGTATTCAATCCAAATTTAATAAATGAATTACAGGGATAGGGAGAAATTATGATATTTATTATTATAACAATAGGTTTATTTATATTAGAATTATGTATAAAGAACCATATAGTAAAAACTAAGCCACTTAATGAAGAAGTACCAATAATTAAAGATAAATTAGCTATTCAATATACCCAGAACAAAGGAGCATTTTATAGTACATTTGAGGATAAATCCAAGGTGATATGTGGATTATCCTCAGGATTCCTGGCTGTATTGTGTATAATTTATTCAGTAATATTATCAAAAAAGGGTCATAATATTACAAAACTAGGATTATCTTTAGTTATTTCTGGTGGTTTATCTAATGTATATGATAGGATAAAGAGAAAACATGTAGTTGATTATATATATTGGGATAAATTAAAAAAGATAATCTTTAACTTGGCAGATGTATTTATATTTATTGGAAGTATACTAACTGTTATTGGAGAAATGACTTTAAAGAATAAATAATATTATTCGGGTAAAATTATACAAAATAGCAAGTAAGAATAACAACAAATTCTTTAGGTTACAATCGTTGATGGTGTAAACATGTAAACGAAAAAGCAGTCTGAAATATTCAGTAACTACTCTTTTGTTTACATTATTTACGATTTGGCCAAATTGAACAAAGTGAATGTCCGGATAGCTGTAGCTTATGGATTTTCGATTCTTTATTCATACCAACAATTATATACAATTTTTAGTATAAATACTACAGCTATTTATGAAATTAATATAAATGGGTATGACAATTAAACCTCAGCAACTGAGGCTTTTAAAAACTATGATTTTCTATTATTCAGCAACGTAGAGGTTTTCTAATCTGTAGTTTGCCAAGATGCCCACCATATACATTGCACATACAGATTTTAATTCCATAAAGATGTTCTAGTATTTCTGGCATTTCCATTACACGAAGTTTTGAGAGATATTTTTGGTAACCAAGAATATTTCTACAGAGGGTAAGATTTTTCTTTTTAGTAGGTGAACATAATAATCCATAGTTTTTTTAGTTCATCTAAGTATTTTGCACGAAATACTTTAGAGATAACCTGAATGGGAAGAAAGAAATTTTCACCTTTATCTTTCCACTTATTGTCATGGTATAGACCACCACCTAATAGTATAGTATGAATGTGAGGATGAAAATTCATTTCAGAGCCCCATGTATGTAAGATGCATAAAAACCTATTAATTACAAAAAGGAACATTATAAAAATCTTATGAAAGGAAAAGTAATAAATGAAGTACTTCCTTATGTTGCAGATAGAGAGAAATTCATATCATTTATAAAATTTTCTATGAAATCTAACCTTTGTAAAAACATTGCACTTGATTGTTGGTTGGAAGACTTAATGTATGGAGAGTATTCAACTTATATTTTAACTGAAAAAGGATTTTCTTATTTTAAAGAAAAATATAAAAAGGAAATTGATATTATGCTAAAAGATATAAGTAATTAAGCAATGCAAGAAGAGATAGAATCACAAAAAAGAATTGATGATTATTTATCAAAGAATGAAGAACTAAGTTGCATCACGTTAAAAGATGTAGATGAATTACCATTTAAATAGAAGAGGATGATACAAGTGAATACATATAATAGTTTAATAAATAATCTAGAAGAATTAGAGTTAAATAGATTTAGGGAAAATATTGATACATATCTAGATATGATTGCTAGTGGAAAAAAATTGCACTTGATGCAATATACGAACTTACAAGAAGTGAACTTGTTTTAGAAAACAACAAGCAATAAAAGGATGTTTTAAAGTTGCACACTTTCCATTCTTAAAAGAAATAAATGAGTTTGATTTTAGATTTCAACCATCAATAGATAAAGCTAAAATAATGGACTTAATGACACTAAGATTTATAGAAAAGGCTGAGAATATCATATTTTGTGGAATACCTGGAGTTGGCAAGACAAACCTTGCAGTATTCATAGGAATCGAAGCAGCAAAACATAGATATTGCGTATACTTTATAACTTTTCAAGATTTAATACAGCAATTAAAAAAATCATCTGCAGAAAATCGTTTAGAAGCAAGAACAAAGTGGTTTTGTAGATATAAGTTATTGATAATTGATGAACTAGGCTATCAAAAAATGGATGTTGATTCAGCAAATATATTTTTTAAGTTAATAGCAAAAAGATATGAAAGACAATCAACAATAATAACAACAAACAGCCCTTTTTAAAAATGGTCAGATATATTCCAAAAACCAGTTTTGACAAATGCGTTATTAAATAGATTACTTCATCATTGCTCAGTTATAAATATAAATGGTCCTTCATATCGAATGAAAGATCAGATGCAATATATGACTGAAGATAATTAAAAATATCATATAAGAATGTAGGTTTTCCTACATTCTTATATGATAAAAAAGGGGGTGCGGATATTTTCTGTTGATTTTTTATAATAGCAAAATATTGTAGTTATTAATTTTTTAGCCTGAATTATTCATGTTAATTCAGGTTTAGATAATCAAACTCGCATTATTGCTTGATTTCATTTGATTTTTGCATTTCATCTAAAAAGTGAATTTAAAAAGAGACCCAATTGTGGTAAAATTTATATGCTAAAAAAAAACTATCACAGAAAGGGTCTCTATATGAATATATTAAACACTAAATCACTAGAATGCAATAAGAAATTTAAAATAAATTTTAACGGAGGAGATTTATCCTCTGATGCAGGTGCTCTTTTATTGAAAGAATTCATCTGTAAAGTTGGTTTTGACAAACTTTTTAAACGTATTTTTAAAACAAATGATACAACTGAAACACGCATCCATAAGGATGATGTAAATCTTTTACAAATAATATTTCAGATTATATGTGGATACTTTGAAGATGATTGTGCCGATGAACTTTCGTATGATCCAGTTTTAACTGCAATACTTGGTAAGAATAGGCTTGCTTCACAACCGACGTTATCTAGATTCTTTAATCGAATGGATAATGACACATTAAAACAGTTTTATCAGTTACAACGCGAAATGAGAAAGATTGTATATGACATTAAGAATCCAGATATAGTTATATTGGATTTAGATTCTACGCTTCTTGATACTTATGGTCATCAAGAAGGTGAAGGATTTAACTTTCACTATCAGAATCATGGATATCATCCATTGGTATGTTTTGATGGAATGACAGGTGATCTTTTAAAAATTGAATTACGCGATGGAACGGCATATTCCAGTACAGGTGTTGTCGATTTTTTACAACCTATTCTTGATGAATTTTTAGAAGATTATTGGAATACATCTTTAGTTTTACGTGGTGATAGTGGATTTGCAACACCAGAACTTTATAAACAATGTGAAACAAATGGTACCTTTTATGTAATTAGATTAAAAGAGAATAATATTTTAAGAAGTTATGCCTCATATGCAGATAACATTCTTAGTGAAAAACAGGACTTAATCAAGTAGATTATGCAGTAGAGTATGGAGAGTTTTACTATCAAGCAAGCTCTTGGGATTATCCAAGAAGAGTTGTTTTTAAAGTAGAGAAACCTGCTAATCAAATAATACATATGTATACATTTATTGTGACAAATATGGATGGTACACCAGAAGATTTGATTAAATTTTACTGTAAAAGAGGAACTATGGAAAATTATATTAAAGAAAGTAAAAATGGTTTTGATTTTGCCGCAGTAAGTAGTCATTCAAAAATAGTAAATGCTAATAGAGTTCAGATTCATGCATTAGCATACAATATATTTAATTGGTTTAAGCGATTGGTGCTTCCTAATAAAATGAAGAAACATACCATAGATACCATTCGTATAAAATTACTGAAAATCGCAGTAAAAGTAGTTAGTTTCGCAAGATATTTAACGTTTAAACTTTGTAGCAGTTGTCCTTATAAGGATGAATTCTACAAAACATTAGAAAATATCCAACATTTGCAACCAATGTTTGAATGATGATATTAATGAACCTTGACAGTAAAAAAAGAACAATTAATTTTTTATAGGGATTTTATACCCTTTTTTAGGATAATTATATTAATTTCGACTATAATTTATTAAAAAAATAATAACCCTGAATATATTTATGAGGGAAACACCCTCATGAATAATTCAGGTTTAGAGTTTTATTAGTATTTAAATGTATTAATTAACAGTAGATAAAATATAAATAAAATATAAATAAAATATAAATGAATATGTTGAAATTGTAAATGAATAGATGATACAATAGTGATAGTTTTAAAAAAGGAGGGGAGTTATTGATATAACGGAAACAAATTTTACGAATGGTGAGAATAATAAAAATAATGGATGAGAGAAATTAAATGATTAAAAGTAAGTTAATTAAGGGAATAGCAATTACATTAGTATTTGCAATAATGGCAGGGGTAACATTAAATAATTTTGAAACAAAGAAAGCAAAAGCGAGTGCAAAAGAAATAGTTACAGGTGAGACAGCTGAGGAGCAAAAATCAAATAATTATGGTTTAAGTTACAATGATTATAAGAGAATATTAAATGGTATAGAAAGAAAAGAAATATCTAGTAGTGAGAACGAAGTTAAAGTGAAAAATAATGATAATAGTACCACAATAATTAAAACTAAATCAAAAAATAGAAAGAATTTTGAAATTTTATTAACGAATTCTAATAATAATAAGTATCAAAAATTGGTTAGAGCAGAAAATGTTCTTACATATTCTAGTGGTAAAATTATAGAAGGAAATTATCAACAAGAGTATGTTTGTTCAAATAACATTAATGATAATTATAATATTGCTACATGTGGGACTGGCAAAAAATTTTCTACTAAAAAATTTGATACAGGTTTACCATTTATTCCATGTATGGATAAAGTATATTGGTATCAAGAAGAAGAAGTTGGAAATACTGAGTATTTAAGAATTGGTTGTAAAGCAAACTATAAAATAAAAGTTACAGGCCAAAGTAAAGGTCATAAAACAAATATAAAGCAATATAAAAAATATGTTGATGGACAGAGAAAATGTATAAAAAAAGCAGAGACGGCATTTGGAGTAGCTTCTATTGATGTTGTAGTTTCCTATTTGGTCGGAGCAGGAGTTGCATCATTGTTTGCGGGAGTTGCAGGTCCAGAAGCAGCAGTAGCAGCATTTGCAACAATTATAGCAACAGGATTAGGGATATCTTTAACTGACGCATATGATGGAATAAATTATATATTTGATGCATTTGATTATTATGATAAACTAGAAAATGAATATTTACTTATTAGAGATTATGGGAAAAAATATAAATAAGAAGGAGAAATAATTATGTATGTTATTTTTACAGAGGAAAAGTATAGTAAATCAAAGAAAAAGGCAGTTATGTATTCAGTATTATTTTTGATTGCTCATATATTATTTTCTATTGTGTTTTTTTCTTCATTTGGTGATAATTCACTTTATATTTTAATGAATAAATTTTTTAATATAAAATTTAAGGGATTATTGTTAGCTGTACTAGCTATTGTTGACATAATAGTTTTATGTTTTGCTATAAAAAACATGGCTTATTATGTAATGTTAAAAGCTAAGAAGAATATGCTTGAATATGAAAAAAATTGTGAAGAAGAAAAGAAAAAATAAAATCAAAGATATAAACTAAAAATCGAGTGCAAATTAACTTGCACTCGATTTTTAGTCGTACGAAATAAAGGTGCAGAGGGAGTGGACGGAATGAAGTACACGGAACTCAAAGAACATCTTGAAAAGAACG
>CAKRYR010000014.1 GCA_934432595.1 uncultured Lachnospiraceae bacterium
GATTTAATAAAACACTAACAAGTTTAGAAATTAATATATCTCCAAAATTAATGATATATGTGGTTTTATTTATGTCAATAGTTCTTATAATTTCTTTACTAATATCTTCGTTAAGCAATTTAAAGAAAAGTCCAAAAGAATTATTAATTGATACAAAATAGTAAACCATGCGTACCTTAAAATTACCAATATCTATTATAGAACCTATATCTACTCAAGCTCCTATAGTTCTACATATAAAAGGTTGTACTATAGAAGTCAATAATGAATGCTAAGTATGTTAATGCTATACCTATAAATCGTATGGCAGAAGAATTCAAACGTAATGATGTAAACATATCTCGTCAAGTTATGGCAAATTGGACAATACAGTGTTCAGAAAAATATTTAAGTATTCTTTATGATGAGTTACATAAAGAATTATTTAATAGTAAAGTACTTCAAGCAGATGAAACACCAGTATTAGTAAGAAAAGATGGTAGACCAGCTGGTTCTAAGAGTTATATGTGGGTATATAGAACTGGGAAAATGTATAATGCTGATCCAATTGTTATATATGAATATCAAAAGACTCGAAAAACAGATCATCCTAGGGAATTCTTGAAAGGATATGCTGGAACCGTGGTAACGGATGGTTATCAGGTATATCATTCTATTGCTGATGAACGAGAAGACCTTATAATTGCAGGTTGTTGGTCTCATGCTAGACGAAAGTTTGCTGATTTCTTTGCGTGGATAAATGAAAATAAGGGTTCAGTACCAGCAAAATCAGCAACAGGGAAGGCATTCACATGTTGCTTAAATCAAGAAAAATATCTTAAAGTATTTCTTGAAAATGGAGAAGTTCCGATGGATAATAATGCCGCGGAACAGGCTATCAGAGCATTTTGTGTGGGTAAGAGGCTACATATATTTATGGCAGAGGATGTGAATTTGTATAATGAAGTATTAGATAACTATACTTTTGATGTTAGTATTGTTGATTTAGCTTTTAATGATGTAGTTTTAGATAAGAGTAGATTGAATAAGAATGGTACTTATAAAATTGGTATTTATAAAATTTCTATAAAATAGATAAAATTATGTTGAATTATGTTAAAGAAGTTGGTATACTAGGCGATAGTGGAGTGATAATTAAAATATATTCTAGGACGTAAGGGGCTCTAGTGTGTTATTCTGTATAACATTTCTTTATAATAAGTTGGTTGTAGAAAATATCTTAAAGATTTTCCACGAATATATATTTATTTAAGGCATATATACAGTTTTAGTTATTGTATGTGTGTCAATTTTAATTGTTTTTAGAAAGGGAGAACGTATGAAGAAGTTATTTAGTAAGAAGAGAGGGTATGTAATTATTGCAGCAGTTTTAGTTATTAGTTTATTAGCTAGCTATGCAATGATCGATTCACGCAATTCATCAGCAGCTAAAGATGAAAAGAAGGTTATGACAGCAAAGGATAGACTTCAAGCAAAGAGAAATGAAACTCTTTCATCATCATTAAAGGCTAATGATAAGGATGAGAATGAAGTAGTAAGGGTTATAGTTACTCTTAAGAGTAAATCTGTTGCTCAGGATAATAAGGTTTCTAATTATAATTCAAAATTAAAAACTAAAGAGAAGAAAGTTATTAATAATCAAAAGAGTATTATTGCAAAGGTTGAAAAGATTACTGGCAATAAGGTTGTTCATCAATCTGGATACTTAGTAAATTCATTTTCAATTAATGCTACAAGAAAGCAAATGAAAAAGATTGCTAAGTTAGACGGAGTTAAGAAAGTAACTGAAGCAATTAAATATAAAACAAATATGGCAACTGCTGTAGAAGAAGGAAATGCTAAAGCACAATGGGAATCTAGTGATTATGGATATACTGGAGAAGGTGTTGTAGTAGCCGTAATTGATACAGGTGTTAACTATAGACATAAAGATATGGTTCTTGATAAAGGAGCTAAGACAAAGTTTACTAAGGAACAATGGAAGGAAAAGATTAAGTTACTTGGATATGGTAACTATTTTACAGAAAAAGTTCCTTTTGGATATGATTATACTAAGGAAGCAGATGAAGCATTAACTGGTGGACATGAACATGGATATCATGTATCAGGAATTGTAGCAGCTAATGGGGAAGTTGTAGGTGTTGCAAGAAATGCACAAATAGTTGGACTTAAAGTTTTATCAGACGAAGGATGGGGTTATAGTGATGATATCGTAAAAGGTATCGAAGATGCTGTAAAACTTGGTGTTGATGTAATAAATATGAGTCTTGGATATGACAGAGCAGTTGTGTCTGATTATGATTTTGAACAAGTTGCTATTAATAATGCAAGTAAAGCAGGAGTAATCTGCTGTATATCAGCTGGTAACTCAGGTACAAGTGCAGGATATGGAGATAACACTAATATTTTAAATATGGAAGATACTACAACTGTAGGTACACCTATTATAGCTACATCATCATTAGGTGTTGCATCAGCTGAAAATATTAAATATAGAACATATTGTACAGGTACATTTAGCATAAATAATGAAAATGTAACTATGGATTACATAGATGCATTTGGCTATGGCTTTGATTTTAAAGATACTAAGATGGTAAATGTAGGAGTAGCGGTTGATGAGAATCGTAATAATACATTTAAGGATAGTAAGGTAAAAGATAAGATAGCTGTAGTTCAAAGAGGTACATCTACACTTAATGATAAGATATACAACTTATCTAAAGCAGGTGCTAAGGGTATCATTTTAGTAGATACTAATGAAACTATTGATAATAGAATTGAATTTAAGGATTGGTATGGAGTACCAACTATTATTGTAAATAAAACAGTTGGAGAAAAGCTTTTTGCTGCAGCAAATTCTAATTCAAAGATGTCATTTGAATCACTTGATAATACTAAGAAAGTAAGTACTAGTGTGTATATGTCAAACTTTTCATCATGGGGACCAACTAATGAGTTGGGAATTAAACCAGAGATTACTGCTCCAGGTGGAATGATTAAGTCTACTTTAAATGGAGAAGATGGATATGCTGTATATAGTGGTACTTCTATGGCATCACCATTCGTAGCAGGTAGTGAAGCTGTTATGATAAATGCTTTACAAGCAAGAGGTATGAATCTCAAAGGTGAGGAATTAAGCAAATTCCTTAAGAATTCAATGGTAAATACAGCGGATGTTATTACTGATCCAGACTCTAAGTATCCATATTCTGTTAGATATCAAGGTGCAGGTATGGTAGACGTATATGGAGCAGTAGATAATAATGTATTAGCTACATATAATGGAGAAGCTAAGATAGAACTTGGTGAATTAACTGGAACTAAGACTGTTGATATTACTCTTACTAACTATGGTAAGACAGCAGCAAGCTATAGCTTAAAAGAATCTCAGATTTATACAGATAATACTGAGAATAAAAATGTTGGAACTAATGAAGAAGAACATGTATATAATATTTTACCTGTAGAGGGTGCTAAGATTACTTATAATGTAAGTGAAGTTACAGTACCAGCAGGGGGAAAGGTTACTGTTAAAGCAACAGTTAATCTTCCAAGTACATATAGAAAGAATTCATATGTAGAAGCATTTGTATTATTTGAAGGAAAAGGCGTTCAAAATATAGGAATGCCAGTTTTAGGATTCAATGGTGATTGGTCAGAAGAAGCAATTATTGATAAGTCAGCATATGATGAAGAAAATTCAGTTATTGAAAATGCAGGAACAGGACTAGAATCATTAACTTCATTAGTAGGATATAATGAAGATGAAGGTATAGATTCTATATTAGGTACAGAAGTATATAAAGTTAATGAAAATACTAATAATGATGTAGAATTAAATTCTAATGATAAAAGAAATAAAGTAGAAAGATTAACAAAGAATGCAGTAGCTAATGGTTTCCTTGATGGAAAAGAATTAGATAAGAGCAAAGCTATTGATGCAAAGGTTGGAGAGACTAAAGAACTTCCTATTATAAATGGTTCAGATACTGCATTATATAAAGTATCAAATACAAAGAAAACAGGATGCAAGGTTAATGTAGATGCAAATCTATATCCAGTAGTATTTGTATATGATAAAGATTTGAACTTGTTAACTACTAACTTATTCGGCTATATGTTTGGATTCTATGAAGAAGTAGAATTTAGTATGCCAAGAAATCAAGAGGTATATGTAGAAATAGGTACTCTTATGGGTGAGGCTGGATTATACCAAGCTGAATTTGAGGCAACTGATTATAATGAAGAGACAGATGTTGTTAAGATAGCTAAGGCTAATAAGAAAGAAAATAAATTATATACTCTTAAAGAGAATAGAACTGTCAAGATGAAGAATAATGAATCTGGTTATTTATCAGCAGTATTCACTCCAAAGAAAGATGGATATTACACATTTGAGGTAGAAACACCAAGTGAATGTGAATTAAATCTATATGAGTATGTATATGACAAAAATGGAGAAATTATAGATAGTAAAGATTTATCAAGTGATTCTGGATTTAAGAAGGTAACTAGAGAAGTTAAGTTAACTAAAGGAAGTAAGTGTGTTGTAGATTTAGGTGCTAACAATCTTGGACTTGGTAAGAAAGACATACTTGCTAAGGTTAAAGTTACTAGAACTACAGGAGAAAATGTATATAGTTTAGATTATAAGTATAATGGAGAAAAAGTTGCATTTTCACCAAATGAAGACGGCATAAGAGATAGCGTAGCAGTTGCTTTATCTATCATAAGAAATGCTAAAGAAGTAAGTATGAAGGTACTTGATAGTAATAAAAATGTAATTAGGACAATTGCAAAATCAGTTGATGTTGCTAAATTATCATATGATGGTATTGAATCTGCTGGAGCTGATTTTCTTATAAATCCTACTACAGGTGATCCTTTATGTTGGGATGGACAGGTATATAATAAGAAAACTGGTGAATATGAAATGGCTAAAGAAGGACAATACTATATTCAAGTAGAGTCTAAGATTTCAGAAAATGCTAGACCACAAGTAATAACAATGCCTGTTAAGATTGATAATGTTGAGCCTACAGTAAATAAATATGAGGTTTCAAAGGATAATGATGATACTATAGTTACATTTAATATATCAGATGACAAAGCTTTATCATCATACTATTATCTAGATGTTGACCAAGACTTAGATTACACAGAAGAAGAATCTGAGGAATCTTTGTGGATGGATGAATTGACATTTGCTAAGACTTATGCTGAAACTGAGAAAAATGCAGATGGTGATTATGTTCTTAACTTAGGAAATATAGATGATAGTACAGTTACTATTATGTTTGAAGATGAAGCTGGTAATGAAATATTAAAAGAAATCAATGGAACAGATGAAGATGACGTTGATATTGATGATGAAGATATAGATGTTGATATGGAAGATTGCGATGATGAAGAAGAATTGTTCCAATTATGTGATGGAGTATATCTAAATTCAAAATTAGAAGACGGTGGATATATCTACGTATATGATAATACAGCAACTATATCAGGTGAATGTATTAAAGGAACAGAAGTTACTGTAGAGGGTTATGAGACAGAATATGAGGATACAGAAGATTGGGGAGACATTGAAAATAGTAACAACTTCTCAATTGAAATACCTGTAGATGAAACAGCTACTAAATTAACATTACCAATTTCTGTTTCCAGGGATGGACAAGAAGTATTTAGCGATACATATGAATTAAATGCTGATAGAACTATTCCTACAATTACAACAATGTATGAAAGTAATGATGTTAGCAAAGTAAATAGTTTTCAAGATGATTTGATAGATGTAGTTCTATTAAATAAAAAAGCAGCAGATGAAGTTTCGTTTAACGTTAAAGTAGAAGATAATAATTTTGATGAAGAAGCTTTTGAAACATATACTATAAACTATGGTGACGACGAAGAAGAGAATGAATGTGAAAGTGAATACTTAGGTGATGGAGTATATAAGATAACAGCTACATTGCCAGCAGGAGGAATGGAAATTGGCATAATAGTTAGCGATTTATCTGGTGCAAAAGCAAATAAAGTTGTGATGTTGTATTCATTAGATGATATAGAGAAATATAATTTGCAAATAGAGATGAATAAATCATTTGTTGATATGTCCTTGTATGATGGATTAATTATTAATAAAGAAGACTTAAACGAGGATGGAACATATACAATTAGTGGTATGTTTGGAGCTGTACCAGAGAAATTCTTAATCGCTGGTGAAAGAGTAGATGTTAATCCAAAAACTAGAAAATTTGAACATAATATAAAAATTAACAAAGGATGTACAAATTTAAGACTTGAATTGACAGCAAATGGAGAAACACTTACAGATAATGCACGTGTATACTATGATGAAATAAAGGTTAAATTCAATAATTTACCAAAGCCAAATGCTAATGGTGTAATTAAGACTAATAAAGAAATACTTAACTTAGCAGGTACCATTTCATCATATATGGGTGTAGCATCAATAGACGTAAATGGTGATAATATATATACATATCCAGATATGGAAGTTGCACATAATAATAAGCAATTAACTAAGAATTTTGATTATAAAATAAAACTTGAAAAAGGTAAGAATATAATTACATTTAAAGTAACAACAGCAGCTGGACATGAAGAAACTAAGATATTAACTGTTAATTATAAGTAGTTTAAAAACTTTGGACAATAAAATTTTTATAATAACACCCTACTTCAGTATTTTGAGGTGGGGTGTTTAGTTATTTAATAAGAAATTGCGTCGCATTTCTTATTAAATAAGCGACTCTTTGTTCTAATTATGGATTGAAAATTTTTTTTTGATAATATATAATAGTGTGAAAGATTATTTTGGTAAAAGTGTGGAGGGTTAGAATGAAAAAGAAAGTTGTATTTATAGGAATAGGACTTGCTACTATAGTATGTGCAATTATAATAGGTATCACAATAGCTAATAATAAAGATAATGATATAGAGTCGAAAAAATGTGCTATAGAAGGCTGTGATAGAGCACATGAAGATGGCAGCCCAGTGTGTGATAAGCATATGCAGTTTGAAAAGCTATATGTAACTGATGAATCAGATGATTATGATGAAGAAGATTATGAAGCCGATGATGATTATTATAGTAATGATGATGATAGTGATAATTATATAGATTATTCAGATGAAGACGATAGCTATAGTTCAAGTGGTAATTCATATGATAATTCTAGTAGTTCTAGCGGCTCAGGTAGTTATGGATATCCAAGTAATCCAAAGGATTATTCGGATTATGAAGATTATTATGATGATAATGAAGAAGATTTTGATGGGATAGATGATGCTGAATCATATTATGATGAATATGGTGATGATTAGGTAAAGTAATAGCCAACCTAGAATCTTAGATTTTAGGTTGGCTATTGTTTATAAATAGAGTTGTTGTAATCTCTAAAATATGAAATCTTATTTTATTTTAGTATAATTGTAATAATAACTATCACTATATATTTTTTTATTATTAAAAGTTTTATATGGTCTAACGGCAACATAATACCATTTACCAGATGAAAGACCCGTTATTTTCTTTGAAGTACCTTTTGTATAATATTTTTTTACAACATTTTTTAAACCAGATTTTTTGTATACAATTACTTGATATCCAGATACTCTAGCTGCTTTATTCCAAGTAAGATATACAGTTCTTTTTGCTGGTTTAGTAAATTTTGTTATTTTTACTTTATCAGGTCTTGTAGAAAATGAGATTGTGATATATGCAAAATCCTTTTTTGAGTTTTTTAAGGTACGTGGATTTAAAACATTATAATATGCTACAATTTTATATTTATAAATAGTAGCTGATTTAAGGTCTGATATATAAAGTGAATTTATTGACCAGTCTTTCCAATAAACATATTTTTTAGTTGATGTATTATACTTATATATTTTATATCCTTTTGCACCATACATGGATGACCATTGTAATCTTGCACTAGTGTTATAAAGGGATGACACTTTAATATTTTTACTTGTTGGAACGATAACGAAATTTTGCTCTTTTACACCAGCAAAATTGCCTTTTCCTTTAAATTTTATTGTTCCTAAACCAACTTTTGTACGATTACCGTATGAAACAGTATAGTCTACATCTTTAACTAATTTTTTTGTGGTTCCATCTGCTTGTTTATAAGTAAGTTTGAAACTTGGAGTAACTGCTTTACCTGTATAGGATTTATTTCCAACTGTAGCTTTAGCATTACATATATCAATTTTGTTTTCTTTATTTGGGTCTAAACTAATGTACATATATGAGTCTGGTGCAATATAATTACGTATTTTAAATAATGGATAACCATCAGATTTATTAAGTAATATAGCATAATTAAATGTAAGTGATTCACCTGGATTCTTTGCATATTGTTTATATGAAACTTTATCATTTACATTATAGAAATCATAATCTAATGCAGTTACTTCTTCGCCTTTTGTGTTACATAACATATATGAGTTTAATAAATTAGATGGATCTATTGTATCAGTTACTTTTGAAGATGAGTAGTATTTAAAAGTAAGTCTGTATACATGCCATACTGTTTCTGAAGTAGCAGAAGGTGCATTTGTTTTTTTGCTTTGTACAAAACTTTGCGCTGCAGCACCTGTTAAATATTCATTTACAGTAAGTGATAAAACTCTAGTATTTCCAGCTTGAAAATAACTATATTTACTTTCAAAATTAAAAGGATATTCAGTTTTTAAACCGATAGGATAATTAATTGAACCAATGGGTTCAGATGCAGCAAATACTGTACTGCACATACACACTATAGATACAAATAGTGTAAGAAAAAATGTTTTGATAATCTTTTGTGTTTTGTTCATTTTCTTTCTAACCAATTAAATTGGTTTCTCCTTTCTTTCTTTTAAATAAGACACATTGTCCAAGACAATTATAAAAGAGCCTATAATAAATGTCAATAAATGTAAATTTATTATAGGCTTTTTTTGTAATAGTTCAGATATCAGCAGAATAGTTACCCTTTTCTGCTAGATTATACTTAACTATAGTTTATAAAAATTATCTGATTTGTGCGTAGTAGTGATAGTAGTCATCACTAAATAGTTTCTTACCATTAATTGTTTTATATGGTATAACACCTATAGAATAATATTCATATGAATTAAGACCTGTTATTTTCAATGAATTTCCTTTAGTGTTATATGCTTTTACAAATTTATTTACATTTTTTCCTTTACATACAAATACCAAATATCCAGGTACTCTTGGCACTTTTTCCCAAGTTAATGATACAGTTCTTTTGGCAGGCCTTGAAAACTTTATGATGTCTACTTTTTAGGCCTTGTATATCCAGTAATACTTTTGCTTTTGTAATATCACTACCAACTGTATAATTGGGATTAGTTGATACATATATAGGTAGATTTCTTATTTGGTGAGAAACATTTATAATAAGGGAATATGAGCTTGTTGAAAATTTTATTATGTGATATAATGTTCGCTATTGAGGTAGAATTACGTGTGTTTGGAGTGGATTTGTAAAAATTATATTATGGAGAAGATGTAGCTATGGAATTATTTATAAAAATAGTTGTATGCTTTTTTGCAGGTATGGGAGCGGGCCTTGGAACAGGATTTGCAGGACTTAGTGCAGCAGCAGTAGTAAGCCCTATGTTAATAACAATTTTACATATGAATGCTTTTGAAGCGGTAGGTATTGCTCTTGCAAGTGATGTGTTGGCAAGTGCAGTAAGTGCTTATACTTATGGTAAAAATAAAAACTTAGATGTTAAAAATGGTTTAACAATGATGATAACAGTTCTTATATTTACAGTAATAGGTAGTTGGGTATCAAGTTTATTGCCAAGTACAACAATGGGAACATTTAGTGTATTTATGACTTTAATATTAGGAATTAAATTTATCGTAAAACCAGTTATGACTACTAAAGAAAGTATGGAAGCTGTTTCACCAAAGAAGAGATTTATTCAGTCAATCATATGTGGAATGGGTATAGGATTTATATGTGGTTTTATCGGAGCTGGTGGCGGAATGATGATGCTATTAATACTTACTAGTGTTATGGGTTATGAACTAAAGACAGCTGTTGGAACAAGTGTATTTATTATGACATTTACTGCATTTACAGGAGCAATAAGCCATTTTGCAATGGGAGATAAACCTAATATCTTAATATTAGGACTATGTGTATTGTTTACATTTTTATGGGCAAGAATTGCAGCATTATTTGCAAATAAAGCTGAGCCAAAGGTTTTAAATAGAGTAACAGGTGTAGTACTTGCGATATTAGGTGTGGCTATGATTATAGTACAGAAAATTACAGTATAGTATAATTGGTTATCAAGCATTGACATTTTGCAAGATTATCGATAAAATCAATTAAAAAAATTAAAGGGAGATTACCATGGAATATAAAAATTATGTGTTTGATTTATATGGGACTTTAGTTGATATTAAAACTGATGAAGAAGATATGAATGCTTGGAGTAAATTATCATTATTTTATGGATATTATGATGCACTTTATGATCCAGAGGAATTAAAAGAAAGATATTTTTCATTGGTTAATCAAGAGGAAGATATGCTTGGTAGTAAATTAGCAGATGTTCATGAAGCACATCCTGAGATAAAACTTGAAAATGTATTTAAAAAGTTGTATGAGGAAAAAGGAGTAAATCCTAGTGATGAGTTAGTAATACATACAGGACAATTTTTTAGAGTACTTACAACAGAATATATTAAACTATATGATGGCGTTATTGAGCTATTAAGTAGATTAAAAAAAGTTGGTAAAAAGGTATATTTATTATCAAATGCTCAGAGAATATTTACAGAATATGAGTTGCACGTATTAAATATAGCACAATATTTTGACGATATATTTATATCGTCAGATTATGGCATTAAAAAACCAGATAAGAGATTTTTCAATATGTTAATTGAGAAACATAGTATTAAACCTAGTGAATCAATTATGATTGGAAATGACATGAGAAGCGACATAGAAGGAGCTCAAACTGTCGGAATGAATACTATGTACATCCACTCCAATATATCCCCAGAGCTAGTAGGCAAACCTGAGGCAGACTTTGTACTAGCTGAAATGGATATGGAAAGAGTTATGGATTTACTAGAAGTATAGGGCTAAATTAAGTATAATTATTATTGTCATGTATTAAATTTTTTTATAATAATTATTATAAAGTGTATAATGTCTTTATTATATACTGTAGTAAACAGGAATAAGATTATATATATTTCAATTTGAACACTATTTGTGCATCCCACGGAGTGTTATCGTGAAGCGTGATAAGCGTGTGTGAAAATGAAAAATATTTAAGCTTATTCCGTCACTAGAGCATAAGGAGGAAAAAAATGAGATATACAATTGAAGGAGAACCATTGCCAGTTGTAATATGTGATTTAGAAGCTGGCGATACAATGATAACAGAAAGTGGAGCAATGTCTTGGATGACACCAAACATGAAGATGGAGACAACTTCCGGTGGTGGAATTGGTAAAATGTTTAGTAGAGCATTTTCAGGAGAAAGTATATTTTTAAATAGATATACAGCACAGGGTGGAGCAGGAACAATTGCATTTGCATCAAGTTTTCCTGGTTCAATAAGAGCCTTTGAGATAGGACCAGGACAAGAAATTATTGCTCAGAAATCAGCATTTCTTGCAGGAACTTCAGGTGTTGATTTATCAGTTCATTTCCAAAAAAGATTAAGCTCGGGATTCTTTGGTGGAGAAGGATTCATTATGCAAAAATTATCAGGAAATGGTCTAGCGTTTCTTGAATTTGATGGATACGTTAAAGAATATGAATTACAACCTGGTCAACAGATGGTTATAGATACAGGATATCTTGCAGCTATGACAGGAAGTTGTCAAATGGAGATAAAGACAGTCCCTGGAATTAAGAATAAGTTCTTTGGTGGAGAAGGCTTATTTAATACAGTTATTAAAGGACCAGGTAAAATTTGGCTACAGAGTATGCCAATCGCACAAGTTGCAAATGTATTAAGTCCATATTTTCCAAGTAGTAATAATTAATATGCTAATTGTAAAATATTGTTGCTTTACATAGTAGATTTCTAATGGTATTATTATCATTGGAGGTTGTAATAGAAAGACCTTTTGAAAGGGTCTTTTCTTTATGTTTAATAATAAGTGAGAGCAGAAATAATGCACTCAAATATGGAGGGAAGTATGTTTTATATTAACACAATTTTAAAGGCAGTATATATTTGTCCAGTTGTGGCATTTTGTATTGCAGGTGTTTATTTATCAATTCAATACAGAACTTATGGTTCTGTGTCTTACTTTAGGACTTTTATATTGTACAGTTTCTTATTGTACTGTATGGCGGCTTACTTTTTAGTAATATTTCCGTTGCCAGACCCAGCAGAGGTCGCAACGAGGACAACACCTTATGTTCAGTTAATTCCATTTAATGTAGTAAAGGTATTCTTTCAAGATTCCGGCTTTAAATTAACTAGTTTTGGTACATATATTACGGCATTGAAGAGCAGAGAATTCTTACAACCGGCGTTTAACTGTTTACTTACAGTGCCACTTGGATGTTATTTAAGATATTATTTTAAATGTAGTACTAAGAAAGCTTTAGGAATATCATTTGGATTTACATTATTCTTCGAATTAACTCAATTAAGTGGTTTATATGGATTTTATTCAAGACCTTATAGAGTTTGTGATGTAGATGATTTAATTTTAAATACATTAGGAAGTATGATTGGGTTTTATTTAACAGGTTTTGTTATGAATATATTTCCAAAGAGAGAAACAATAGATGCTAAAGCTATTGAAAAAGGCAAATCTATAACAGCAGTAAGAAGAATATTTGCAAAATGTATAGATTTAATGATTGTATGTATAGGTTCAATTGGAATACTAGCACTAGGATGTATGGGATTATACATGCTTTATACAAATGGAGTATTTGATGAAACATTAGATAAATATAAGACTATATCAAATAGTACAGTAACAATGTTACTTTTTATTTATTTTGTGGCCTTTTATTTAATCTATACATTAGTTACAGTATTCGTATTTAAAGGAAATACTATTGGTAAAAAATTAACTGGAATAAGAGTCTGTGATGAAAATTTTGAAAGTCCAAGCAGATGGAGGGTATTATTTAGACACATTTTATATACCGTTTGGATAATATGTATTTCAATCGTTTTAGAATTTATAATGTTAGGGCATGTTATACCATTGATTAATATTGGTATTGTATTAGGAACTTTGACATTACCTATTTTCGTATTTTTGAAAATGAATTCTAAAAATGAAGAGAAGAAACGTTTTATATATGAAAAACTAAGCAAGACTAGACTTGTAAGTTATGCAAGTAAAGTAAAATAATTAAGATTTATTAATAATGTAATAAGGGATATAAATTAGAAAAATATTATAAGAAAAGAGGATGTAGTATGAAGAAGAAAGTAGTTATGATTTTAACTGTAGCAGTAGTATTAAGTTTTGCAGGAATGATTGGATTTATGGGAAATTCAAAGGCTGATAATAGTGTTGTTGAAGAAGAGAAGGATAGTAATAGCTATACTAATGAGTGGAATGAATCAGTAGAAACTTTTAATAAAATGGTTCCTATTTTTACAGCATTAGGAGCAGAAACTTTTACAGAGGACTTAGCATATTATTGGCGTCGTGATTTTTATAGTAAATCATTTCCATATCTTGTGGCATATTCAAAGGATTTACAAAAATTTGAAATAACTGAAGAAGAAAATTGTTATAAAGTATCATATGGTAGTATGTTGGCATTAGAATCAACTGCATTTTATGAAGGATCATTTAATATAGGGACACTAGATGATGGTGAGAATTTTGATGATAGTGCAGTATATGATGAAAGAAATAATATTTATCTAGTCGGCAAAAAAGAAATACCTATGGATTATTCTTTAACAATTACAAGTGCTAAAGGAAAACAGTATGTAGATGATGGAAGATTTGACGAACCAATTTATACTGTTAATGCAAAATTATATAAATCAGGTGAATATGTAGATGATTTAATATTTACATTACGTGAAAATATTTGTACTTATGCTGAGAATGCAGAGATATATTACACTGTAGAGAATATGGAAACGGTAAATCATAAAATTATGGGTGGACTATAGAATTAAGTTTGAACATCAAAATTAATAAAAATGTCAAGAAGCATTGCTTTCTTGACATTTTTTATACTCTTAATTTTATTCTTCATCAGAGAATTTTAATATATCTCCAGGTCCTTATTAGGAAATAAGTAAAAAATCTTGACTAGAATAGGTTATTGGTATATCATTGTAAAGTGGCTGAAAAGTCAGTAAACTAGCCAATATAGGAGGTAATTTACAATGGCAAGTTTGACACCAATGATGCAACAATATATGGATATAAAGAATCAATACAAAGATTGTATTTTATTTTATAGATTAGGTGACTTTTATGAAATGTTTTTTGAGGATGCAATTACGTGTTCTAAGGTCCTTGAGATAACCCTTACAGGGAAGAATTGTGGACTTGAAGAAAGGGCTCCAATGTGTGGTGTGCCATATCATGCAGTAGAAAGTTACTTAAGTAAAATGATTGAAAATGGATATAAAGTTGCCATTTGTGAACAAGTAGAAGATCCTAAAGAGGCAAAAGGAATAGTAAAAAGAGACGTAACGAGAATTGTAACACCAGGAACTAATCTTAATATGCAAATGTTAGACGAGACTAAGAATAATTTCCTTATGTCTATTATGTATACAATAAATAATTATGGAATTGCAGTTGTAGATATTACAACTGGCGATTTTTTTGTGACAGAGGTAGATAATTGTCGTAAGTTAGAGGATGAGATTAACAAATATTGTCCTTCGGAAATTATATGCAATGATGCATTTTACATCTCAGGATATGATATAGATAGTATAGCTACAAGACTAAATATATCAGTATCATCTTTGGAGTCATGGTATTATGATGAAGAATCAGCTATTAATAAAATTAAAACTCATTTTAAAGTAGATTCATTAGCAGGATTAGGCTTGGTAGACTTTAGTATAGGTGCTATTGCAGCAGGTGGACTTTTGCAATATTTATATGATACTCAGAAGAACTCGCTAGATCATTTGACACATATTACACCATATATTACATCAAAATATATGGTTCTTGATAGTGCCACAAGACGTAATCTAGAGTTGTTAGAGACTTTACGTGAAAAGCAAAAAAAAGGTTCATTATTATGGGTATTAGATAAAACTAAGACTGCAATGGGAGCAAGATTATTAAGAAAATTTATTGAGCAACCATTGATAGATTATGATGAGATAATTAAAAGGCATGATGCAATTGAGTGTATTAATAATAATGCAATTACTCGTGAAGAGTTAAGAGAATATTTAAACCCTATATATGATTTAGAGAGATTGTTAACAAAGGTAAGTTATAAGAGTGTTAATCCAAGAGATTTGATTGCACTCAAGACATCTATGCAAATGATACCTTATATAAAATGTTTATTAGAGGACTTAGATGCACCATTGCTTAAGGAATTATATGAGCAAATAGATGGTTTGCAAGATTTAAGTGATATGATTGAAAAGGCTATTGAAGATGACCCACCTATTGCTGTTAAAGAAGGTGGCATAATTAAAAATGGCTTTAATGAAGATGTAGACAAGCTAAGAAGTGTTAAAACAGATGGTAAATCTTGGCTTACAGATATAGAAACTAAGGAAAGAGAAAAGACAGGTATTAAGAATCTTAGAATTAAGTTTAATAAGGTATTTGGTTATTATCTTGAAGTAACTAACTCATATAAGGATTTAGTTCCAGAGGGGTGGACTAGAAAGCAAACTTTGGCAAATGCTGAGAGATATATAACTCCAGAACTTAAAGAACTTGAAGATATGATTCTAGGTGCAGAAGATAAATTATTTAATTTGGAATATAAATTATTTGTAGAAATTAGAGAAAATATTGCTAGTCAGATTCTTAGAATTCAGCAAACAGCTAAAGCTATAGCAGAAGTAGATGTATTCTGTTCTTTAGCTCTTGTTGCTGAACGCAATAATTTTACTAGACCAGTTATGAATAAAGATGGTGTAATTAATATAAAAGATGGTCGCCATCCTGTAGTTGAGAAGATGATAAGTAGCGGATTATTTGTAGAAAATGATACATATTTGGATAATAATACTGCTAGAGTTTCTATAATAACAGGTCCTAATATGGCAGGTAAATCAACCTATATGAGACAGACGGCTCTTATTGTGTTAATGGCACAGATTGGCTCTTATGTTCCAGCATCATTTGCTAATATAGGTATAGTAGATAGAATATTTACAAGAGTTGGAGCATCTGATGATTTAGCATCGGGACAGAGTACATTTATGGTAGAAATGACCGAAGTTGCCAATATTCTTCGCAATGCAACTAAGGATAGTCTATTAATTTTAGATGAAATCGGTAGAGGAACAAGTACTTATGATGGACTTGCTATAGCTTGGTCTGTTATTGAACATATAAGTAATAAGCAATTGCTAGGAGCAAAGACATTATTTGCAACACATTATCATGAATTAACTGAACTTGAAGGTAAGCTTGACAGTGTAAATAATTATTGTATCGCAGTTAAGGAAAATGGCGATGATATTGTATTTTTACGTAAGATTATCAAAGGTGGAGCTGACAAGAGTTATGGTATCCAAGTTGCCAAACTTGCAGGTGTTCCTGAAAGTGTACTTAGCAGAGCAAGAGAAATAACTGAACAATTAAGTGATAATGATATTGCTAATAAAGTTAAGGAGATAGGTGTTAAGACAGATAGTAAGTCTAGTTCAGCTGTAGCTAATAGTAGAGAAGCTAAAGAAGAGCAAATTTCATTTAAATTTGTAGACACGATTACTACCAATACTATATTGGATGAATTGAAGAGCTTGGATTTAAGTAAGGTTACTCCTATAGAGGCTATTAATTTATTATATAAATATCAAGAAGAGATTAAAGGGTAGATTTTAGTATATAGAAATTAAACAGAATAATATAGAGCAAATGTCAGATGCAATGTATTGGGCAGGATATACACTGATGTATTTATCTTTATTAGATAAGATGGAGCCTAAAGAATTACTAGAAATGTATGATATAGGAAGAATATTGCAATGTTATGATACACTTCATACATTGTCAGTAACTGTTGCAATTGATAACATAAAGAAAGATTTTGTTATTACAGAGATGAAATAAGTAATATAAATAACGAGTACTAAGAATAAATAATTGATTTTTTGATAGTTCTTGACAATTATTATGGTTTCTGATATAAACATTTACAGTATACGAAATAAATTAAGGAGATGGGACATATGTTTTCTTTAAAAAAATCAAAATTTATTTATTATGTTTTAATTGTAATTAGTATTTTAGTATTGGTAGGATGTTCTTCTGAAAATTGGGCTAAATCTCCTAAAAAGGCTAAATTTAAAATAGTTGATGAAACATATAAAATACTAGTAAATGGAGAATGGAAACATTACGATTCAATTCTTGGAGAAAACTTGTGTATTTCATTTCTAAAAAATGGCGAATTTTATTATCATTGCGAATCTGGTGAGCCTATTGGTGATTCAGATTGCTATGACAAATATGAATATAAAAAGGGCGGGAAATTAAGGATATATATGTCAGAAGATAAGAATGACAATAAAGAAATAAAGATTCTTCATTACAATGATAAATGTTTAAACATTGAATTGGACGGAGAGAATATTGAATTTTATAATGCTAAAAAATCAGATAATACATTTGTTCATATGTATATGTTTGGATGTGAGAAATGCAATAAAGAGTTAGAAAAATACTCTGGTTTTGATTCTGTTATAAGTATTGATAAAAAGTCTAATGAGATGATAATAGCTCCTTTTGATTATGAAAATGGAAAAGATGATAAAGGATATTTAAGATTTGTAAAGCTTGCTGATAATGTCCAAATATATAAGTTAGATATAGCATCTGAAACTGATGATGCCGGTAATCTAAAAGAACATAAATGTAGTTACAAGAAAGTTGATGACAAAGATATTGAAAAAACTATTGATAAATTTTGCAAATGTGCTTTGATTACTTATAATAAAAATGCTGAGGTTAATAAGGTTATATTTTATAAGGAAAAATTAAAGGAAAACATGTAATATATTGAATTTAATTTTGAATAGTATTTTTTGCAAAATAAATATTAGATAATAGAGATATGAATACTAAAATAACAAAGAGTCGCTTGCGACTCTTTGTTATTTTATAGTAAATTCTTTTGGAATTATTCTATTTTGAAGTAGCTACGTCACGACGTCTAAATATTATTATCTCGATAGCAATTAGTATGGCTGAATATCCAAGTAAAACAACGATAGACCTTATCAAATCACTTCGTACTGAAACGATTAATCCTGGATGACAGTATGTAAATGGTAAATATTTTAAGAATCTTAATCCCTTACGAAGCTCTGATAGTGATAATAAAATTGCTCCACCATTTATTGATGCTATGTATACTATAATTGCAATTAGCATAGTATTGCGTCCACCTTTGAATAATTCAGCAAGTAATGATATCAAAGCGATAAAGAAGATTATAATAGCTATATATCCTATATTATATTTTACACAAAGCCTTAATGCAGAATCTTTAGTAGCTCCTGAAAATGTTATATTTTCAATTTTTTCATTTCCTTTAAAACCATATCTTATCAATCCATATATAAATGAAACAACATTTGTAATTAAAAGATAAAACATACATTTTACAAAGGAATATAATAATTTGGCTATTTGAATAGAATTCTTATTACTACCTGTGCATAGAATATTCTTCCATGTATGTTGTTTATAATCAACTGAGAAGACACTTACAGTTGTAACAATACTAAATATTAATATTATACCGATAAATGAAGTTACAATTGAATATGTAAAACCAAAGGCATTCATTTTAACATCAGATTTTGATAGACTATTAAATAATTCTAGTATACCAACATAAAAAATGTAAAATACAGCTAATAAGATATATGTTTGTTTATTAAAATTTTTCTGATATTCTGATTTAAAGTATTTCATAATTTTTCTCCTCACTTCCCATTAATTTAAAATATTCTTCTTCAAAGCCTTCTGAATCTAATTCATCTTTTGTTGCTACTTTTATTATTTTACCGTCTTTGATAAAAGCAGCTCTGTCACAAGTTTTATCAAGTTCACTTAGCATATGGCTTGAAATAAGAACTGTGATATTACGTTTTTCAGCGAGGAATTTAATTAATTCTCTTATATTTTTTGCCCCTGCTACATCTAGACCATTGATTGGTTCATCTAATATTAATATTTTTGGACTATTAAGTAAAGCCATGGCAATACCTAATCTTTGTTTCATTCCTAGAGAGTAAGTCTTGAACTTATTATGAATATTTTCTGTTAAATCAACTATATCAACGATATTATTTAATTCTTCATTTGTAATATTAGAATCATATAAATCTGCTACAAGTCTAAGATTTTTAAATCCTGTTAGTTTTGGATAAGCACATGTTTCTTCAATAAGAACACCGATATCTGTACAAATGCTATTACCTTTTTCTGCTACAGATTGTCCATTTACTGATATAGAACCAGATTCAAATGATAGCAAACCACATATGTTTTTAAGTAATGTAGTCTTACCGGCACCATTTGGACCGATTAATCCTAGAACCTCACCTTCATTAACGTCAAGAGATATTCCTTTTAAAACCTCTTTTTTCTTAAATGACTTGTGTAAGTCATTAATATTTATAACTCCCATAAATACATCCTTTCTTTTGTTTAATATCATGTGAGTTTAATATTTATTAAATTGAAATTGTATTTAACTCACGTTATTTATTTTATCATATAAATAAGATTACTTACAAGAAATTTATAATAATTAATAAAAAATTTATAATATTAGGGATTTTTAACTGTTTAAATTATGAAATTATAATGGAAGAAGTTGATGTTGAAAAAGTCTATGAAGAAGAGTATAATTATTAAGACACTTGCAATAGTGTGTGTTGCACTTTATGTTAATACCTTATTCACATAGCATAGAGAAAATTTCTCGTCCAGGATATCGTTCAATTGTTGAGACGATTCCATTAAACCTGATGAAAGTTATTCAAGAAGCATTATATCTGTTTACAATAATATGCATACCAACTATTGTATATGTTTTAAAGAAAATAATTAGTGGTTTATTTATTAATAAAAAGCAAGACGTAGAATAATTATTTCATAAATAGGAACGGTAATATATCAGAAAAATATTTGATAGCCGAGAGAAAAAATTGTTATTATATATGTAAATAGCAATTATTCTCTCGGCTACTTTTATAGGGATATATTTATGAGTATTATTATATTTAATATTCTAATTATATAGCATGATTAGAATAAATGCTCAAGAAAAATATGTAGATTTTTATATAAAAATTTGATAGAATTGTTTAGGTTAGAAAGATATAAAAATTAAAAAGTTTGTTTGAATTATATAGGAGAAAGGAAAGTGAAATAAAATGTATTTGTATCATGGAAGTAATGTTGAGGTTATTACACCTAAAATAATAGTTTCAAATAGAAATTTAGATTTTGGAGTAGGATTTTATATTACTTCAAGTTTAGAACAAGCAAAAAGATGTGCATATTTACAGACAATTCGAAGAAAAAAAGGAACCCCTATAGTTACATATTATGGGTTTGATGAAAATGATACAAATGCTTTTAATATTTTAAAATTTGATTCACCTAATAAAGAATGGTTAAATTTTGTTGCAGATAATAGGAAAGGAATATATTCAGATAAAAAATATGACATAGTAATTGGCCCAGTCGCAAATGATAATACAATGCCAGTAATAAATGATTATATGTCAGGGAATATTAGTGAAGAAACAGCATTAGCAATATTTGATATGTGGGAGAATGAAATAGAAACGGGTGACCCACGAAATTCATTATATTTAAGAGGTGATGAAATTGAATAAAGAATTTGCTTTTTTTACCTATCTTATTGAGAGCTATGCAGGATATAAAGGATTAACAACACAGGAAGTATTACAGATATTAGATGAGAAAGAATTAACAGTTTTTATTTATAATATGTATGAAATGTATCATACTGAAGCTATAGAAAATGCTTTTTTGGACATTGATAGCTTAATAACTACGGGAAAAACTGCCTGGTAAAGATTAATAATAGAACAAGAAAGGAAGGTAAGCATGGCACATATTAAACAACTAGATCAGAATACCATTAATAAGATTGCAGCAGGCGAAGTAATTGAAAGACCCTGTGCTGTTGTTAAAGAATTGGTTGAAAATGCAATAGATGCCAAGTCTAATGCAATTACAATTGAGATAAAAGATGGTGGAATTAGTTTAATAAGAATAACAGATAATGGCTGTGGAATTAATGAAGATGATATAGAGACAGCCTTTCTTCGTCATGCAACTAGTAAAATAAAAAGTATAGAAGATTTGTTTAGTGTTACAAGCTTAGGATTTAGAGGTGAAGCACTTTCAAGTATTGCAGCAGTTGCTCAAGTTGAATTAATCACTAAAGAAACCAATGAGTTAATGGGAACAAGATATGTAATTGAAGGTGGTAAAGAGATCTGTAAAGAGTCTATAGGATGTCCAGAGGGAACTACCTTTATAGTAAGAAATATATTTTATAATACTCCTGTTAGAAGAAAATTCCTTAAGACTCCATCTACCGAGGCAGCTTATATCAGTGATTTTGTTGAAAAATTAGCTATTTCACATCCTGATATTTCATTTAAATTTATAAGTAATGGGCAAATAAAACTTAATACTTCAGGAAATGGCAAGCAAAAAGATATTATTTATAACGTATATGGTAGAGAAATTACTTCTAATACAATAGAAGTGAGCAATCATTCCATAGATATTTCAGTAACTGGATACATAGGTAAGGCTGTTATTTCTAGAGGAAATCGTAATTTGGAGAATTATTTTATTAATGGAAGATACATTAAGAGCTCAATTATAAATAAAGCTATAGAAGAGGCATATAAGCCATTTATGATGGTGCATAAGTATCCATTTACACTTCTTAATATTAATATAGATAGTAGTCAGATTGATGTAAATGTTCATCCAACTAAGATGGAAATTCGTTTTATGAATTCTTCTGAGGTATATGCTTATATTTACTATACTGTAAAAGATGCTCTTGAAAGTATAAATATGATTCCAGAAGTGGAACTTAGTTCAGATAAAGAAAAGAATAGCAGTAAAGTGAGTAATGAAGTAGAACAGGTAAAAACTTGTGCACCAGAACCTTTTGAAGTAAAAAGAAGAAGCAGTATGGGATTCTCAAATCAATTAAATAAAATTGAAAATGGGGCAAATAATGCTTATAAACATAATGAAAATTATAGATATGATAGAGAAAATTCAAATAAAGATAGATTTGATAATAAATATTCAAACAAGGTGAAGGAAGAAGTAAAAGATACTGAAATAGGTATTTTAAAAGAGACAGTAAATGATAGTACAAGTCAGTTAATAGATAAAATAAATGATATAAAAGCAGATAAACAAGTATCTTTATTTGACAAAGAAAATGATTCATATGTTGAAAAAAAGAATGACATAAGAATTGTGGGACAAGTGTTCTTAACATATTGGATTATTGAATTTGAAGGGAAAATGTACATTATAGACCAGCATGCAGCTCATGAAAAGGTAATGTATGAGAAATTGATGAAGGATTTGAAAGAGAAAAATATTATTTCTCAGATGATAGCTCCACCTATTATAGTAACATTAAATATGAAAGAAGAAGAGTATTTGAAAGAAAATATGGAAGAATTTGATGAATTAGGTTTTGAGATAGAGAGTTTTGGTGGACGAGATTATAGTATTTCTGCCATGCCAGCTAATTTACCAGGCAATATTAATAAGGATTTTTTCTTGGATTTGCTTGATAATTTAATGGATGGAAGTACAACTAAATCAGAGATTTTACTTGAAAAAGTTGCATCTATGTCATGTAAGGCAGCAGTTAAAGGTAATAATAAAATGTCATTTTTAGAAGTAAAGGCTCTAATTGAGGAATTATTTACATTGGATAATCCATTTAATTGTCCTCATGGAAGACCAACAACTATTGCTATAACTAAGGATGAACTTGAGAAGAAATTTAAGCGACAAGTATAGATAGAATATATAAATGAATTAATGAAAGAATATAAGTTAAGAAATCATATTTAGGGAAAAAAATTATAATTTTATGGAGATAAAAGAGGGATTAATAAATATGGAAGAAAAGAAAAAATTAATTATACTTACAGGACCAACTGCTGTTGGAAAGACAAAACTTTCCATAGAGACGGCGAGAATGTTAAATGCTGAGATTATTTCGGCAGATTCTATGCAAGTATATAAATATATGGATATTGGTACAGCTAAGATAACTAAAGAAGAAATGGAAGATATTACTCATTATATGGTTGATGAACTTGAGCCAGAAGAAGAGTTTAATGTTGTAGTATTTAAGCGGTTAGCTTTAAAATATATGGATGAAATATATAAAAAAGGGAAGATTCCTTTAATTGTAGGAGGAACAGGATTCTATATACAAGCATTATTATATGATATAGATTTTACAGAAAATGATGATGATGGCGGTGCTATTAGAAAAGAATTAGAGGAGTTAGTGAGAGTTAAAGGAGAAGAATATCTTCACAGTGAACTTGCTAAGGTAGATAAAGAGTCAGCTGATGATATTCATCCTAATAATGTAAAGAAAGTTATCAGGGCTTTAGAATATTATAGGCTAACTGGGCAGAAGATGTCAGAACATAATAAAGAGCAGAGACAAAAAGAATCACCATATAATTTCTTATATCTTGTGCTTAATGATGATAGACAGTTATTATATGATAGAATTGATAAACGTATAGATATAATGCTTAAGGATGGCCTTATTGACGAGGTGAAATTTTTAAAAGAAAAGGGATATACTAGAGATTTAGCATCTATGCAGGGACTTGGATACAAAGAAATACTTGACTATTTGGATGGAAGTAGTACACTAGATGAGGCTATTTATATTTTAAAGAGAGATACAAGACATTTTGCTAAAAGACAACTTACTTGGTTTAGACGTGAGAAAGTTACAACATGGATTGACAAATCTAAGTTTGAAAATGATGAGGCAATTTTGGAATATATTAAGGATTTAGCTATAGAAAAAGGTATTTTATAATTAAGAATAGGATTTGTTTAATATATTATGTAGGATGCTTGAAAGTAAATATTAAAAAAATGCTTATGATATAGAAAGGTAGTTTTATTATGGAAGAGAATTTATATAACATATATAAAGAAATGGGATTTAGTGAAGATGTGTGCAAAAACGCATTTGACATCGAAAAAGGTCTAAAGGATAGATTTGATAAGATTGATAAAATCGCAGAGTTTAATCAACTTAAGGTTATTAAAGCAATGCAAGATTGTAAATTAAGTGATGCCCATTTTGGAGTGGCTACAGGTTATGGTTATACTGATATAGGAAGAGATAAATTAGAAGAAATATATGCGACATTATTTAAGACAGAAGCTGCACTTGTTAGGCCACAGATTACTTGTGGAACACATGCCTTAAGCATTGCTTTGGCGGGTAACTTAAGACCAGGAGATGAATTGCTTTCACCTGTTGGTAAGCCATATGATACTTTGGAAAGTGTTATAGGAATCAGAGAGGCAAGAGGTTCATTAGCAGAATATGGTGTTACATATGCTCAGGTAGATTTGTTAGAAGATGATAACTTTGATTACGAAGGAATTAAAAATGCAATTAATGAGAAAACTAAGCTTGTAACAATCCAGCGTTCAAAAGGATATGCTACTCGTAAGACATTTTCAGTAGAAGAAATAGGTGAATTAATTGCTTTTATTAAAAATATAAAACCAGATGTAATATGTATGGTAGATAATTGCTATGGAGAATTTGTAGAAACCATTGAGCCTACTGAGGTTGGAGCAGATATGTGCGTTGGCTCCCTTATTAAGAATCCAGGTGGTGGACTTGCTCCAATAGGTGGTTACATAGTTGGAACAAATGAGTGTGTCGAAAATGCTGCTTGCAGGCTTACTTGTGCTGGTCTTGGTAAAGAAGTAGGAGCAACACTTGGTATTAGTCAGACATTAATGCAAGGATTATTTTTAGCACCAACAGTTACAGCTGGAGCTTTAAAAGGAGCAATATTTGCAGCAAATATGTATGAAAGACTTGGATATAAGGTAGTTCCAAACTCTACAGAAGAAAGATATGATATTATTCAGTCTATTGTACTTGGAAGTAAGGATGCTGTAGTAGAATTTTGCAAAGGTATTCAGGCAGCAGCACCAGTTGATAGTTATGTTGTTCCAGAACCATGGGATATGCCGGGATATGATAGTGATGTAATTATGGCAGCAGGTGCATTTGTTCAAGGCTCTTCTATTGAATTAAGTGCTGATGCTCCAATTAAAGAGCCATATGCAGTATATTTTCAAGGAGGAATTACTTGGAATCATGCTAAATTAGGTATAATGAAGTCATTACAGTATCTAGTAAATAAAGATATAGTCAAATTGTAGAATAACTGTTATAAATAAGGTTGCAAAAAAAATAAAAAAATCTGTAATTGAATGTATACAAATGGAAATTTTTGTGTTAGAATGTACGTTGAGAAAAATATAGAATTAGCTATATTTAACAAAAAAGTATAATTTCTTCAATATAATGCGATACCACTGAATATTAGATTGGAGATTTTATGAACAAAAGTAAAACAATTAAACAATTACCGATTTCTGAAAGACCATATGAGAGATGTGAGAGATATGGTGCAGAATATTTAACTGATGCAGAGCTATTATCGGTTGTTATCAGAAGTGGAACGAAAGAGCGCCGTTCATTTGAAGTTGCTCAGGATGTTTTGATGATAAAAGATGAATATCAAGGGTTAAAAGGGCTTTATAATGTTACACTTAATGAATTGATGAGGATAAAAGGCATTGGAAGAGTAAAGGCTATTCAGATATTATGTGTTGTTGAACTTACAAAACGTATGTCTAAAGTTGTAAGTAATAAAGGCATTTATTTTAATACTCCTCAAAGCATAGCAGATTATTTTATGCAAGAGATGAGACATTTAGATACAGAACAGGTGACTTTAGTTTTATTAAATTCAAAGAACAGATTGATTAAAGAAATAAGACTTTCAAAGGGGACTGTTAATGCTTCACTGACAACACCTAGGGAAGTCTTTATTTATGCTCTAAAATACGAAGCAGTTAATTTTGCAATGATACATAATCATCCTAGTGGAGATCCGACTCCTAGTCAGGAAGATATTAGGTTGACGAGTAGAATAAAAGAAAGTAGTAAGGTTGTAGGAATTAATTTGATTGATCACATTATTATTGGTGATAATATATATACTAGTTTAGGTGAAATGGGTTTAATGTAGTTAATAATTATTAAAAGAAGTTGTTAGTTTGAAAGGAGATGTTCCTATGATAGGTAAGGTTTATGGAGTAGATTTAGGAACAAGTCTTATAAAAATATATAAGAAGGGGAAAGGTATTGTAGTAAGTCAGAGAAATATTATTGCAATAGAGAATAATAAGTATGTTTTAGCAGTAGGCGATGAAGCATATGAAATGTATGAAAAGGCACCTGAAAGTGTTAATGTTACACAACCAATTCGTAATGGTGTTATTGCTGATATTGCTAATATGGAAAAACTATTTAGTGAATTCATAAAGAAGACTTCTAAAACTGGTAAGTTACAACCAGCAGAATATGTTGTTGCAGTACCTACAGATATTACAGAAGTTGAAAAGAGAGCTTTTGTAGATTTAATTGAAGGAAGTCAAGCAAAGGTGAAGAAAGTTAAGATAGTTGCAAAACCAATTGCTGCATGCGTCGGAGCAGGATTGAATGTAAATGATGCATATGGTGTTATGATGGTAGATATTGGAGCTTCTACAACAGAAGTATCAGTAATTTCATTAGGTGGTATTGTTATTAGTAATTTGATACCAATTGGTGGAGATACATTTAATGAAGTTATTATTAATGCAGTTAAGAAGAGATTTAACCTTTTGATTGGTAATAAAACAGCATTCCAATTAAAGAAAAGACTTGGTAATATTGAAAAGATTAATGAAAAATTAACAGATAGTGAAAAACTAGCAAAAGAAGTTGAGCAGATGTTAGAGGCTGATTCTGAAGATAAGACTAACGATGCAGAATTAAGCGATGATAATACATCTAAGATAAATAGTAAAGAGATGAAAGTATATGGTAGAAATTTCTTAACTGGTTTACCACAACAAGTGACAATAACATCAGATATGATTGTTGAAGCTATGAAAGAACCTTTAGAAAATATTATGGAATCAATAAAACGTATACTTGAGAGAACTCCGCCGGAGATTTCATCAGATATAATTGATTCTGGTATATATATATCAGGTGGAAGTGCCACTATTAAAGGTATAGATAAGTTAGTTCAGGAACATACAGGACTTAATGTTAATGTATGTGATGACCCAGAAAACGCAGTTGTTCGTGGCTTGGGTGAAATAATAGAAAATCCATCTTTAGATGGTTTAGTAAGTCAATATAGTAGGTAACTGGAGGTTACTATGAGAAGGAGAAAGAAGATAGATATTGAACCAAAACATTTGTTAATAGGCCTAATTGCATTGTGTTTTGTGTTGATTGCTGTTTCGTTTAGATTTGAAAAACAACTTTCACCATTAAAGAACACAGTTGGTGTAGTGTTTACACCTATGCAAAATGGAATAAATCAAATGGGTAAGTCAATTGCAAACAGATTTAGAGTAATTAGACGTTTAAAAACGTTAACAAAGGAAAATAAAGAGTTAAAAGATGAATTAGAGGAAATTAAAGGGCAGAATAGATTATTACAACAGCAACAAAACGAATTAGATGAATTACGAGAATTATATGATATGAAAGGTAATTATAGTGATTTGCCAACTGTTGCTGCTAGAATAATTAGTAAGGATCCATCTAACTGGTATAGCACAATTACTATTGATAAGGGTAAAAATGATGGGATAAAAGTTAATATGAATGTAATTGCTAAAGATGGATTAGTTGGAATAGTGTCTGAAGTGGGACATAATTATTCAAAAATTAGGACAATTATTGATGATAAGAGCAATGTAACTTCTGTTTTCTTAAAATCTACACAGACTTGTAATGTTGCTGGTGATATTACTACTATGACAACAGGAAGAGTTCTTGTAGAATCAATATCTAAGGATATTAAAGTTAAGAATGGTGATGCTTTATATACAGCTTATGATAGTCCAAAATATCATTCAGGTATACTTATAGGATATGTCAATGATGTAAAAACAGATTCTAATAATGTTACCCAATCTGGTACATTGACTCCGGTGGTAGATTTTTCTGCTTTAGAGACAGTGTTAGTAATAACAGAGTTGAGTGAGGGATTATATTAATGAAAACTAATAGAAATAATAATATTAAGATAAAGAAGATTGTAATTACTATATTAATTGTAGTTATATGTTTTTTGCTACAGACTACATTGGTTCAAAATATTAGAGTGGCTGGAGTTATTCCAAACTTAATGCTATTAGTAGTGGTATTTATCTCTTATCTAAATGGTGTTTATTATGGAATGACTGTTGGAATGACAGTTGGACTTTTATTTGATTTCCTTTATGCTTCATTAATAGGAATTAATATGTTGGCATTTTTATTGATTGGATACTTCTGTGGTTTGTTAAGTAGATTATATCGGAGTGGAAATTATTTGATACCGTTAGTAATGGTGTCAATAAGTGAGTTTATTTATGGCGTTATAACATATTTTACAGACTTTTTATTAAGAGGAAAGCTTAATATTGGATATTATTTTGGTAAAGTTATGTTGCCTGAATTAGTGTATACAATAGTAGTGGGAATATTATTATATGGATTAGTATGTTTAATGTATGAGGATAGAGATTTAAAAGGAGGAAATATTCTTTGATAAATGATATTTTAGATGAGTTAAAGAAAATATTCCAAGCAAGATTTGCCCCTATAACGTTTATATATATAATGTTTTTTCTAGTTTTGATTGTAAGATTATTCTCAATTCAGATTGTACAAAATGATAAATTATCTTCAAGTGATGATTCGAAGATAAAAGAGATTGAACTTAAAAGTACTAGAGGAAATATTTTAGATAGAAATGGTGTATTGTTAGCTTATAATAAGTTATCATATAGTATTACATTAGAAGATACAGGTGAGCTAGAAACTAATGCTGAAAAGAATGATATGATATATAAGTTAATAACTATTATCGAAAAACAAGGTGGAAAGTTAAATAATGACTTTTTTATTCAATTGAATAAAAAGGGTGAATTGTATTTTATAGATGATGGAAGCAAAGAAAAAAACTTTAAAAGAGATGCTTATTCAGTAAGATCAGTAGATGACTTAACTCAAGAACAATTAAATGCTACACCTAAGGAAGTATTTGAATTTTTACGAACAGGTGAAGGTTCAAAATCAACTTCTATGTATGGAATAGATGATAAATATTCATTGGAAGATACATTAAAGATTATGCAAATAAGATATAATTTAATGTTGAATAAATTTGAAAAATATATGCCTATAACAGTCGCTACGAATGCAAATTCTAAAACAGTTGCAGCTATTAATGAATATAGTAGTGAATTGCCAGGTGTAGAAGCTCTTAACGAAACTTATAGAGTTTATAATGATTCAGAAGCTTTTGCACATATACTAGGATATACTGGTTTAATTAATAATGATGAATTAAGCAAAATAGAAAAAAAGGATAAGAGTAATTATAGTGCTACAGACCAAATAGGTAAGATTGGCTTGGAAGATTATCTTGAAAAGTATTTACATGGTGAAAAAGGTAGTGAAAAAATAAGGATTAATTCTAATAGTGAAGAAGAGAAAGTTGTTGAAGTTAATGAACCTAAAGCTGGAGATGATGTTTATTTAACAATAGATAGTAACTTACAAAAAGCTTCTTATACATTATTAGAGAAGAAGATAGCAGGTATTCTTAGTTCAAAGCTTGTTAATGCAAAATCAGTTGGTAAAACAAGTTCTGCTGATGATGTAAGGGTGCCTATATATGATGTATATTATTCATTTTTTACAAATGGTGTTATAGATGCTGAACACTTTAAGAATTCTAAAGCTAAAGAATATGAGAAAAGAACTTATAAGAAGTTTGTTTCCTATAAAAAAGATTTAAAAGGTAAACTTAAAGATAAATTAGCTATTAAAAAGAATCTTAAAGAAGATGATTTTGGAAAAATAGAATATGAATATATAACTAGATTATTTGAAATAATGAAGGAAAAGAACATCTTTCTTACAGATGAAATGCCTGAAAATGATAGTAAATATAAAAAATTTCAGGAAGGAAAAGAAAGTTTTAGTAGTTTTATGAAATATGCAATCTCAAATGGTTGGATAGATATGAAGAAGATAGACGTTAAAAATAATTCTTTTTTAAGTACTCATGAGATTTATTCAAAATTGTTGGATAATATTTTAAAAACTGCGTTAGAAGATAATAAGTTTGAAAAAATAATATATAAAGATATGATTAATATAGGTAAAATTCCTACAAGTCATGTATGTATATTATTATTAGAACAAGGGGTTATTAAGTATAATAAAGATACTGTAAGAAAACTAGAAACAGGAAGCACTTCTGCTTATAGTTTTATAAAGACAAAGTTAAACAATTTGGATATTACACCGGGGCAATTGGGACTAGATCCTTGTTCGGGTTCAGTTGTTGTTACTGATGTTAATTCTGGAGATGTATTGGCTATGGTGTCTTACCCATCATACGATAATAATAAGCTAGCTAATACAATAGATTCAGATTATTATAGCTATTTATTAGGAAATAGTTCAAGTCCTTTAGTTAATAGAGCAACGTTAACATGTACGGCTCCAGGTTCTACTTATAAGATGGTTACTTCAGCAGCAGGACTTGAAAGTGGAGTTATATATCCTGGGACTACTATACATGATAGCATTTCTTTTAATAAGATTGGACATCCTGCAAGATGTTATAGTAGAGTAGGTCATGGTACTATTAATGTTGTAAATGCTATAGGTGTATCATGTAACTATTTCTTTTATGAAACCGGATATAGGTTAAGTCTTAAAAATGGTAATTATAATAGTAATAAAGGACTTAAGACACTTAAAAAATATGCATCAATGTTTGGATTTAATGCTAAATCAGGTGTTGAAGTACCAGAGTATAAACCTCATATTTCAACGGAGGATTCTGTTCGTTCAGCAATTGGGCAAGGTAACAATGCTTATGCACCAGTGCAGATTGCTAGATATGCAACTACATTAGCTAATAGTGGAACATGTTATAATCTTACATTGATAGATAAAATAAAAGATGTTAATGGAAAAACAGTACTTAATAATAAATCAAGTGTATATAATAAAGTTGATTTTAAGGATTCAACTTGGAACGCTATTCATACAGGAATGCGTACTGTTGTAAATGGAAGTCATAGTTCAATAAAAAGATTATATAAAGATTTGGGTGTGGATGTTGCAGGAAAGACAGGAACAGCACAGCAGGTTAAGTCAAGACCTAACCATGGTTTATTTGTTTCATATGCACCATATGAGAAACCAGAGATTGCTGTTACTTGTGTAATACCATTTGGATATGCATCATTTAATGCAGCTGATTTAGCACATCAAATTTATCAATATTACTTTGAACTTACTGATACTGATGTTTTGATTGATTCAAAAGTTGATGATTCAAATGTAGCATCTAGTCAAGATTAGGAGGATTAAGATGGAAAATACTGTAATTATTAAAGGAATGCAGTCTGGAATTGTAGTTATGCTTGATGATGAAAAAGAGTATGATGAACTTAAAGAGGACATTAAGACAAAATTTATTCAGTCTGCGAAGTTTTTAGGTAAAGCAGATATTGGGATAAGCTTTGAAGGTAGAAAATTAACTGATACTCAGATTAAAGAGATTCTTGAGATTGTAAAAGATAATACAGAGCTTAATGTTGTATGTGTTCTTACAGATAATAAAGAACAAGATGCAGCTTATAGAAAGCTTATTGAGAAAAATTTACACTCAATAATTAATAAAAAGAAAACAGAAGAAAAGAAAAAGGAAGTTAAACCAGAGACTTTAGCGGTATTTCATAAGGGAAATCTACGATCTGGACAAGAATTAGTATTAGATAATAGTGTTATAGTTCTTGGTGATGTAAATTTTGGAGCAAAGATTGTTTCAAAGGGGAATGTTTTGATTTTAGGAACACTTTTTGGAAATGTTTTTGCAGGAAGTGCAGGAGATAAGAATGCCTTTGTTATGGCACTAGATATGCAACCTACACAGATTAGAATAGGAAATGTCATAGCTAGATCTTCTGATGCAACTAAACAAAGAAGAGAAAACATTGATCCTAAAATGGCTTATGTAGAAGATGACAGAATATATGTAGAATCAATAGATAGGAATGTAGTAAAAGAAATGGTTGCAAGATAATTTAAATTGCATCATGCTTTTTAGTAGAAATTTTATTAAGTATTATATATGATGAATACAAATGAGAGTACTAAGCACACGTGAATACGCGTTCCTAAGTAATTAATATTTGGCGACGAATGAACAGTTACAGCTGTTTTCGAATTACATAATTAATTTTAGTACCTCTTGTAGATAAATATTTTAAGATTAAATATGGAGGAAAAGAATATGGGAGAAGTAATTGTTATTACATCTGGTAAAGGTGGAGTAGGTAAAACAACTACAACTGCTAATGTTGGTACAGGTTTAGCAAAGCTAAATAAAAAAGTTGTTCTAATTGATACAGACATAGGATTGAGAAATCTTGATGTTGTTATGGGGTTAGAAAATAGAATAGTGTACAACCTTGTTGACGTAATTGAGGGAAACTGCCGTATTAAACAAGCGTTGATAAAAGACAAAAGATATCCATCTTTATACCTTTTACCATCAGCTCAAACAAGAGATAAGTCAGCTGTGACTCCAGAACAAATGAAGAAACTTACAGAACAATTAAAAGAAGAATTTGATTATGTTATTCTAGATTGCCCTGCAGGTATTGAACAAGGTTTCCAAAATGCAATTGCTGGTGCTGATAAAGCTTTTGTTGTAACAACTCCAGAAGTATCTGCTGTAAGAGATGCAGACAGAATAATTGGATTATTGGAAGCAAATGAGATGAAAGATACGCATTTAATTGTCAATCGTCTAAGAACTGAAATGGTTAAAAGAGGCGATATGATGTCAAGTGATGATGTTGTTGAAATATTGGCAGTAGATTTAATTGGTGTTATTCCAGACGATGAAAGTATTGTCGTTGCAACTAACCAGGGTGAACCATTAGTGGGTGATGATTCTTTAGCTGGACAAACATATTTAGACATTTGTCGACGCATCGTAGGTGAGGATGTACCTTTTGCAGATTTAGATCGTAAGAAAGGATTTTTCCAAAGATTATTTAAAAAATAGGAGGACATATTATGAGTTTTGTTGATTTTTTCAAAAGAAAACCTAGTTCAGGGAATGTGGCAAAGGATAGACTTAAGCTTGTATTAGTGTCTGATAGGGCTAATTGTTCTCCTGAATTAATGGAGCAAATCAAGAATGATATAATCAATGTTTTAACTAAATATGTTGAGATTGATTTAGAAGGTCTTGATATTAAGATTTCTCAGACTGAGTTAGATGCTGAAAATGGTTCAGTTCCAGCATTATTTGCAAATATTCCTATAAAGGATATGAAAGCTAAAACTGACAAAAGTTTAGAAAAAAAGCCTGAGATAAATGCTAAGAATCAGAATAATAAAAATAATAAGAATAAAAAGAATAATGGAAGAACAACCATTATTACAACAGGAAGTAATGAAAAATTAAAGGTGTAGTTATATGTTAAATATAAAGCAATACAATTATAAACGTTTAGATGTATCATTAATTTTAGTTGTTGCTATATTAATTTCAATAGGAAGTTATTTAATTAATATTGTTGATAGTACTTTATTAGTAAAACAGCTTTTAGGTGTTTTTTTGGGGATAATTGTATGTGTAGTGGTAGCATTGATTGATTATCATACAATATGTAATTTTGCAATAATTTTGTATGGTATAGGACTTTTGCTATTAATATTAGTACAAATACCAGGAATAGGTGTTACTTATTATGGTGCAACTAGATGGCTGGATTTAATAGTTATTCAAATTCAGCCGTCTGAAATTTGTAAAGTAATAATGATTATTGTAATGGCATATTACTTTACTATAGTAAAGGATGTACTTAATACTACAAAGTCAATATTAATAGCAATAGCAATTATGGCAATACCAGTACTATTAATATTTATTCAGCCAGACTTGTCATCAAGTCTTGTTTTAGTGTTCCTTTTTGTAGTTATGATATATGCAGCTGGAATTAGTTATAGGATAATTGTTCCTTTTATGCTTGTATCTATTCCAATGGTAATAGCATTAGTTTGGTATGTCTGTCAACCATATCAAAAATTATTAGACTCTTATCAACAGAAAAGAATACTAGGACTGCTTCATCCAGATGATTATCCAGATTTAATGTTTCAACAAAATAAATCATTAAAGATAATCAGTAATGGAAAAGTATCAGGGATCCTTGGTGGAGGTAATTCAGAAGATTTAGGCTGTTTAAAAATGCCTATCGTTGAAAGTGATTTTATATTCTCAGCAGCTGGAGAGGTGCTTGGATTTATAGGAACAGGAATACTTCTTATTCTTTTACTTGTATTAGTCTTTAGATGCTTGAATGTAGCAAAGAGAGCAAAAGATTATACAGGTAAGTTAATATGTATAGGAGTATCTGGTATGTTTATGTTCCAAGTATTTGTAAACATAGGTGTTGTCACAAGATTGTTACCAAATACAGGATTACCATTACCATTTATTAGTTATGGACTGAGTGCTTTGCTTAGTTATATGGTGGCAATAGGACTTGTAATTAATGTAGGATTACAAGGTAGAATAAAATCAAGGGGGTAATTATTGTGAACATAGGATTAGTGGCACATGATGCTAAAAAGAAATTAATGCAAAATTTTTGCATTGCATATCGTGGTATTTTAAGTAAGAATAATATATATGCAACAGGTACAACAGGAAGACTTATAGAAGAGGCAACTAATTTATCAGTTCATAAATTTCTTGCTGGACATTTAGGCGGTGAGCAGCAATTAGGTTCTCAGATAGAACATAATCAAATTGATTTAGTAATTTTCTTAAGGGATCCATTTACACCTAAATCACATGAGCCTGATGTTAATAATATTGTACATTTATGCGATAGACATAATATTCCTTTGGCAACTAATTTGGCTACAGCAGAATTACTTGTGAAAGCTTTAGACAGAGGAGATATGGATTTTAGAAATTTATATAAATAGTTATTAATACAAAGAGAGGATATAAGATGAAAAAATTTTTTATATGTATAATTTTTTGTTGTTTATTGCTTAGTGGGTGCAATGAAAAACAGAATATTATTCATGAATATGATAATGTTAAGGTATATGATTCAAAATTACAGACCTCGTTTGATTCTGAGACAGATAACATCTTATTTGCCTCTAATCTTTGTGTTATACCCAAAAGTCAAAAGAATTCAGAAGATAAGAAAATATCAGCTGGTGGAGCACTTTTAATTAACAAGACGAAACAGCAATGTTTATTTTCAAAAAATATTTATGATAAAATGTATCCTGCAAGTATAACAAAGTTAATTACAGCGTTAGTTGCTTTAAAGGAAGATAAGATAGAAGATACTGTGATAATTAGTAAAAATGCAGCTAATATTACTGAACCTGGAGCTAAGTTGTGTGGGTTTAAACAAGGTGACAAGGTTAAAATGGATGTATTATTAAAGAGTATGCTTGTATATTCCGGTAATGATGCTGCACTAGCTATTGCAGAGCATATATCTGGAAGTCAGAAAGCTTTTGCAAAAAAAATGAATGAAACAGTACGTTCAATAGGTACTGTAAATACTAATTTTGTTAATCCACATGGATTACATAATAATAAGCAATATACAACACCATATGATTTGTATATTATTATCAATGAACTTTTAAAATATGAGGAAATATATGATATGTTCGGATTGAAGAATTATAAAGCTGCATATTATAATTCTAGTAATAAGGTTGTGGGTAAAAGCTTTGATGCTACCAATAAATATCTTATAGGACAAGCAACTCCTCCTAAAAATATAAAAGTAGTTGGAGGAAAGACAGGAACAACAGATAAAGCTGGTAATTGTCTTGCTCTTTATTGTGTTAATACTAAAACTAAAGACGAGTATATATCAATAATACTTAATGCGGATTCATCAGCAAGTCTATATAGTCAGATGACACATTTATTATCTTATGGAAAGTAGAATGTAAATGGAACAAAAAGTCGCAAGCGACTATTTGTTCCGAAAATCATCTACATTATTATTTAATCTATTCAGCAGTATTGACTCTCCCAAAAAAGCTTAAAGAATATAATCCAGAAATACCTATTATTACATAAACAATTCTTGATAATAAACTCATATTGCCAAATAAAACTCTTACTAGGTCGAAGTTAAGTAAACCTACTAATCCCCAGTTTATTGTTCCTATAATTGATAAAATTAATACGATATAATCTAGTGTTTTCATATAAAACATTCCTTTCTTAATCTATGAATATGGTGTAATTTTGAATATCTAATAAATAGTTTCAACATAAAAATGAAAAATATACACAAAAAAATAAAAAATTATATATTAACTCTTTAAATTTCCAATCATTTACATTATAATGTAAATGATTGCAGAGAAATCAAGCTGAATGAAAATTCAAACTAGGTAGGTGTATATATTGCGAAACAGGACATCAAAGGTAAGTGAATATAGAAAACCAATTAGACCAAATGTTGGTATTGTTGTTTTTGCGTTCATTTTTATATATATTTTAATATATGCATTAAAATATGCATATACAGATCATGTGGCTATTTATGAAGTAATAAAAAGTAGCATATCAGAAGATAATGAATTTAAGGGAGTTGCTATAAGAAATGAAGAGGTTATTAGGACAAAAGAAGCTGGATATGTAACATATTATGCAGCTAGTGATTCTAGGGTTAGTAAAAATGATATGATTTTTTCAATAGATGAAGGTGGAAGTGCGTTTGATGCATTAAATAAGAATGTAAAAGATGTTGAACTACGAGAGAGCGATTATGATGAAATAGCAAATGAGATAGAATATAATAGAACTATATATGATGATTCTAAGTTTTATCAGACATATTCATTCTTAAATGATATTACCAATACCGTTTTAGAATTACGTACAGGAGCTTTGTATGAGAATATGGAAGAAATTATTCGAAATTCAGCTAATAAAAATGTAGTTATTGATAAATCGAAATATACAGGTATTATATCTAATACAACAGATGGTATGGAAGATTTGACTGTAAAAAAAATCGATGATGACATATTTAATTCAAGAAAATATGAACATATATCATATGTTTCAGGTAATTTGTTAGAAAGAAATGCAGCTGTTTATCGTATTGTTAAGGATGATAAGTGGAATATAGCTATAAAGTTGAATAAATCACAATATAATAAATTAAAAGATAAGACAAACATAGGTATTACCTTTAAAAAGAATAGTTTATCAACAAAAGCTTCTGTAAAAGTTATTCGAAAAGATGATGGATATTATGGTATATTAACATTATATGATTATATGGTTAATTATATAGATGATAGATATATTGATATACAGTTAGCTATTAATAAGGCTACTGGATTAAAGATACCAAATACTGCAATAACTGAAAAGAAATTTTACGTAGTTCCAAAAGAAATATTCACTGTTGGTGGTAATTCAGATTCATTAGGATTAATTGTTGAACAGTGTGATAAATCAGGTAAAAAGAAAACGCAATTTGTTGCTACTGATATTTATTCTGAAAAAGATGATAATTATTATATAGATGCTAATTTATTTGAAATGGGTACAAAAGTTAAAACAAAGAATTTTGTATTAAATGACGTTGATACACTACAGGGTGTATATAATGTAAATAAAGGATATACAGAATTTAGATGTGTAGAGGTAATGTATTCAAGTGATGAGTATACAATTGTTAAAGAAAATATTGGAAATGGATTGTATGTGTCAAAGTATGATCATATTATTTTAGATGCATCTACTAATGTAGATAATAAAATTATTAAATAAAATATTTAATTGCTTGGAGGATAATTGTTGTGGTTAGAGAGAATTTAGAAAAAATTCGTGAAAATATAGAAAAGGCATGTAAAAGGGTTGGAAGAGATTCTAGTGAGGTTACATTATTGGCTGTAAGTAAAACAAAACCTATAGAACTGATAGAAGAGGCTATGACATGTGGACAAAAGAAATTTGGAGAAAATAAAGTTCAAGAAATTGTTCAAAAATATGAAGAAATAAATGATAATAGTGTTAAATGGCATATGATAGGACATTTACAAACCAATAAAGTAAAATATATTATTGATAAGGTAGAACTTATTCATTCTGTTGATAGTATGAAATTAGCCGAAGTCATAAGTAAGGAAGCACATAAAAAAGGAATTATAGCTAATATTTTAATAGAAGTAAATGTTGCTAAGGAAGATTCAAAATTTGGAATTATGATAGAAGAAACGGAAAAATATGTTAGGAATATCGCATTATTGCCGAATATTAATATAAGAGGATTAATGACGATTGCTCCTTTTGTTAAGGATAGCGAACAAAATCGTATACATTTTAAAAATTTATATAAAGAATTTATTGACATAAACAGTAAAAATATAGATAATGTTAGTATGGATATATTATCTATGGGGATGACAAATGATTATGAGGTTGCCATTGAAGAAGGTGCAACTGTAGTTAGGGTAGGTACAGGCATCTTTGGTGTTAGATAATTATAGTTAGGAGAATTTTAATGGGAATTAAAAATTTTTTAGAGTTATTTCAATTTAGAGAAGATGAAGATTTTGAAGATGAACAATTTGAAGATGATGAAAGGGATTTTTCACATACATCAGATATAGACAAAACTAGTTACAATAATGATATTTCATCATATACAGATGGTCAAAAAAATGATAATGATTCAAGAAAGGTGCGTGCGTTTAAAGTGGATAGAGCAAGTAGTAAAATAGTTCCAATAAAGTCAGCTAATCGTAATTTAGAAGTATGCATTATGAAGCCATCTTCTTTTAGTGATTCTCAAGATATTTGTGACATGCTTTTAGCTGGACATGCAGTTGTAGTTAATCTTGAAGGTTTTGATCCATTAGAAGCACAAAGAATAATGGATTTTATATCTGGTTGTGTATATTCTATTAATGGAAGATTACATCAAATATCAAGATATATATTTATTTTTTCACCAGATTCTATAGATATATCAGGAGATTATTTAGATTCATCACCTGATGATGGATTTGGAGTTCCAACAATTAATCAAGAATTCTAAATATTTTGATAAAAGTTACGATATAATATAAGTACGTAACTATTTGTAATAAAAAGTATAATTTTGGAGTAATTATGGTATTATTAAAGGCATGTTATACATTTATTATATTGATTGAGATATTAGTTATAATGTATATAGTATCAACGTGGATATTTAGGTCACGTTCAATTTCAAAAAGATTATATGAGTTGTTAGTTCCAATATTAGAACCATTAGAAAAACTTTCAACAAAGTCAGTTTTGTTTATGCCAATTGTAGAATTGGCACCAATATTGTTACTAATTATGCTTATATATATAGAACAGATTTTGGTAGATTTGTTTTAAAAACTTTATTTCGTTTAATATAGAGGTTATTGGGGATAAGATAATGATTTCATATATAAAAAACGAGATAGGGGTGACGATATGCTAACACCAGATGATATTCAAAAGAAAATGTTTTCTTTAGGTCGTAAATTGGAAAATAATGAAGTAGGTGTTTTTGTAAAAGAGGTGCAGATTAATTATCAACTTGTTTATGATAAAATGCTTGAACAAGAGAAACAGATAAAAGGTATGGAGAAGAAACTAAAATACTACAGAGATGTAGAAGGTAGTCTTCAAGATGCCTTAGTTCATGCTGAAAAAGTTTCAGACCAAAAGATAAAAGAATCTCAACGAGAAGCTGAAAAAATAGAGGAAGCTGCACATAAAAAGGCTGAGGATATTATCGCAGATGCTAAGAGCGAGTTAGTATACCTAAAAAGTATTATTAAAGAGTTTGAACAAGTATATGATAATTATCAAGATAAATATAAAGATTTTATACGAGGACAATTGGAATTTATTAGTAATTCCAAGCAATTTATGGAGCAAGAAAAGATTCATGTCAAGAAATTTGTTAGTAATATAGATGTTGAAGATTATTCACAGGGCTCTTTGAAAAATGAAAAAAAACAAGAACAAATTTCTGATGTGACTAATAATATAACTGAGAATACATATAGTCAAAAAAATGCTAATCGTCAACTAAAAGATGTAGTAGAAGAAAATGATGAGTCAGATAATTTTAGGAAACAAGAGTTAAAAGACGAAAATATTAATAATGAAAATGAAGAAATAGAAAACTTTAGTCAAGAGTTAGGGTTTGAAGATAATGAAGAAACTAATAATGTTGCCGATTTAGAAAATAAAGAACAAGATTATAGTAATAATACTATAGATGAAGTACAAGATTCAGATGATAAGAACAATACATTTACTTTTGGTGAAGTTATGAATGAGCAAGAGATGCCTATTGATAATCAAACGGAAGTAGAAATGGATACAGATTCATTAGAAGAAAATATAGATGAAGATAATGAAGAAGAAATAATGAAAGGTTCTAGTAGCATAGAAGATATGTTTACTTTACCTGAGATAGATATGGATTCACTTGATTTCTCAAGTTTGAATTTTAGTAGTACTCCTCAAAGCGGTAGCGTAGATTTTAATAGTACTTTAAATTCAACTCCACAAGTGAACGATCAAGAGGATATGCCTATTCAAGATGATACATATTTATATGGTCAAAATTTTAATGATAATCCAAATTTTGGCTATGAAAAACAAAATGATTATAGTGTAGATTCAATGAATAACGTTGAAAATGTTAATGAAGCTGTAAACAAAAATGTTTCAAATATGGAATCAGATAATGATGTAGACGAAAGGGTACCAGATTTAAGTCAAAATGCCAATGTAGAATTAAAATATGCTAATGATTCATTTTTTGGTAAGAAAAAGAAAACAGATGGAAAAGAAAGAGTTCTCCAAGGTTTGAATTTGGGTGGTACAAAATCTGATGAAAAGGCAAGAATTAGACAACTTGAAAATAGTTATGCTCAAGAATTATTAAATGTTAACAAGCAAGTTTCTCGACCTACAGAGCCTGATATGTCAGAAAGTGAAAACCAATCATCAAGAAATTATGGTCCAACAAATTACAACTCTGAAAATAAAAGATTTGGATCAAAACCACTTAATACAGGAGGCCAAGAGCAACAAAGAAGATCTTTATTCTCTATGCCAGGTGATAAGTAAAATACTTAGGAATTATTATAATTAATTTATTATATATAAGTGGTGGATATTGATATCCACCACTTAATTAATGCAAAAAGATATTTGGAGGTAGTTTATGAAGAAGTTATATGGGTACATTATGTTAATTATATTGATACTGATAGATCAATTATCTAAATTGTTTATTACTACTAATTTTTTCTTAGGTGAAGAAAGAGAAGTAATTAAAAATATTTTTTCTATTGAATATATAAGAAATACTGGTGCTGCTTGGGGAATGTTTCCAAATGGTACAATATTTTTTATTATTTTTTCTTTAATAGTATGCATAGGTTTATTAGTTTTATTTAATAAGACTCCAAAAGAAAAAAAATATAATTATTTATCAATGGTTATTATAATTTTAGTATCAGGAGCTATTGGAAATCTTATCGATAGATGTTTTAGAAAATATGTTGTAGATTTCTTTTATTTTAAATTAATAGATTTTCCTGTTTTTAATGTTGCTGATATATATGTTACAGTTGCAGCAATTATGTTAATCCTATTAATTATGTTTTATTATAAGGAAGATGACTTTAAATTTATTAGCTTTTTGAGAAAAAAAAATGATAAAGAAGATAAGGACTTATCAAATATAGAACAAGAGAGTAAAGAAGATAATGAAAAAGGGGAAGTTAAAAATGGAAAATAGGATTCATTTATTAGTAGAAAATGATGTTAATATGAGAATTGATAGGTATTTATCACAAAATGAAATAATATTAGAAAATATGCCAAGTATTTCAAGAGCGTATATTCAAAAATTAATAAAAGAAGATAAAATTAGGGTTAATGATAAGAAAATTAAGGCTAGTTATTCCCTTCAAGGTAATGAAGAGATTGATATAGAAATTCCAAAGCCTGTAGAACTTACTATTGAACCCGAAAAAATGGATTTAGATATTGTCTATGAAGATGATGATATAATATTAGTTAATAAACCTAAAGGAATGGTAGTTCATCCAGCTCCGGGTCATTACACAGGAACTTTAGTAAATGGGTTATTATATCATTGTAAAGATAATTTATCAGGAATAAATGGTGTACTTAGACCAGGAATAGTTCATAGAATTGATATGAATACAACTGGTATTATTGTTGTATGTAAAAATGATATTGCACATATGAGTCTTTCTAAACAATTTAAAGAGCATTCTATTACAAGAGAATATCATGCAATTGTGCATAATAGATTTAAGGAAGATAGTGGTATAATTGATAAACCAATAGGAAGGCACCCAATCGATAGAAAGAAATTTGCAATAGTTCCAAATGGAAAGAGAGCTGTAACACACTATGAAGTTATTAATAATTTAAAGGGAAATTATTCTTATATTTTATGTAGATTAGAAACGGGTAGAACACACCAAATTAGAGTTCATATGTCTAGTATATCCCATCCATTATATGGAGATGATATATATGGATGTACATCTATTGAACGTATTAAATGTGAGGGACAGGCTTTACACGCCAAAAAATTAGGCTTTATACATCCTACCACTAATGAATATATGGAGTTTGACTCAGAATTGCCAGAGTATTTTATAAAATTAATTGATAAATTGTAAGATATATACAATTACTTGAATTAATTGTATATGTTAACTTAGGTTAAGAAAAAGTTAATATAATGTTCATTGAAATTTTAACCAAAATGATTTATCCTATAGTTAGTAAATTTGTGTAGTTTATTATTTTGGGGAGGATGTTATGAATAAGGTTAGAAAGTATTTAATTGGGTTATTATCTATATCTCTAATAGGGGGATTAATTTTTATTAATTCTACTAAAGTTTTGAAAAAAACATCTAAAGCAGATTTTTCTCAAGATGCATTCAAAATTGAAAAATGTAATTATAATTCCACAAGAGATACCATTATTAGTATGAAAAAGGGTAAATATACGATTAATAGAACTAATGATTTGTATGAGGCAAAGGATGAAAATCATGGTTATTGGACGTTTTTGATTTATTTATCTGGTAATGAAGATGAATCGAAAAATGGTGTTTGCTCTGGAATATTAGACAATATTGTAAGTGCAAGTACTAAAGCAGGTGAAAAAGTTAAATTTATTGTTGCAACAGGTGGAACTTCAAAATGGAAAAAGGGAGATGATGCTCCATTTAAGTTAAATCGTAAATTAATACAATTTTATGAGGTCTGTAATGGTAATGTTAGTACAGTAAAAACAGATAATAATAAAGATTTTGTAATTGATGCCGTTGCAAAAGGTAATGACAAAATGTATGTCACTAGCATGGGAAATCCTGATGTTTTAAATACTTTTATATCCATGGGAGTCAATAAATATAGAACTACAACTGTTGAGGTTGAGGAAGCAATTGAAGATAAAGATTTTAGCGATGTTCTAGAAGAAAAAAAATCAAAGAAAAAAGATAGTGATAATACTGATGAAGAAAACACAGAAGATGAAACAAAGAAGAAAGAAAATAAAAAAACAAAGATAGTTGAGAGAACATATAACAATCATATTGGATTATTTATATATGGAAATAATGATGTTATGGATAAAGGTGTAGCATATGATGCAAATTGTAAGGATTATTTAACATTTAGTGAATTAGAATTAGCATTAAATGCTTCAAAAGGAGCAATGGGTAACAAATTTGATTTAGTTTGTTTTGATGGAACAACATCACAATATGTTGAAATGGCTAATATGCTAGTTCCATATGCTGAATATCTTGTGGGACCTCAATGTAAGGGCGGTTATAGTGGAGTAAAATATGATATTATAGCAGAAGATATAGGATTAGGATATAGCAAGACAGCCTACGAAGTTGCTTCGAATATATGTGAGACTAGTTATTTAGCGTCAAATGTCGCTGTTAAAAAAAAGGTAGTTTTATCAGCCATTAATTTAAAGAATATGGATGCATTCTTATATAGATTGAATTCAACATTATCTAAGTTAAATAAAATGATAGAAACTAAGCCAGAGGAATTTACCAAATATAGTTTACTAATGAATAAAGCGGCCGCTACAAGCAAGAACTCAGTAGATATGGGGAATTTTTTGAGAAAGATTGGACCAAAGATAAACGGCATATCTTATACATATTCTAATTATAATAGATTAATAGCTAATAAAGTATCAGCTATTAGATATGGTGAAAATAAGAATTGTACAGGATTATCTGTTTATTGGAATATGAAAGCTACTGACGCTGATTATGAGATTATTAAAAATAATAGTGTTAATCCATATTTATTAAATATAATGGATGCATCTATGTATATTAGTAACAAGAGTAACTTAGAGCAGTACAATATAAATCGTAAGAAATGGGAGGAAGCAAAGGATTATTATAGTAGGGATAATAAGTATATTGGCGTAGTTACAAATGGAAGAATAGAGGATAAGCAAAATTCTAAATAAAATTATACTGATTTTTAATAAATTAATCTATATGAATAAATCAAATGTTAGTTTTCTAGCATTTGATTTATTTGTTGTTACTTAGAAAGGAAGATAAGATGAAGGGAACAAAAAGCGTGAGACATATGAGGCGAAAGACTATTAGTATATTTATCATAGGCTTATTTATTTTATTATTAGGATATTGTTATAATAATGAAATAAAATCATCAGCAGAGGAATGTACTAACAAAGAAAATATTGTATTGTGTGATACATCGGGAAATAGGGATACTAATATAGAAAACGTGAATGGTAGTTATTCTATTAATAGAAATATGCTTACTGATGAAAAAACTATGGGTGAAAAAGATAAGTGGACATTTTTTATATATATGTGTGGTTCTGATTATGAATCTAAAAATGGTGCAGCATCAGAAGATATAAAGGAAATGTTAAATGCTAATATAAGTGATAATGTTAGAGTTATTATACAAACTGGTGGAGCAAGACAATGGAAGAATTCAAACATTGATAAGAATAAAATACAAAGATTTGAAATTAAAGATAAAAAATTAGATTTATTATATGAAAAAAGCATATATGATAATAATGGTAATGCTAGAAGCCTAGGAAATCCAGATGAATTATATGAATTTTTATCCTGGGGTTTGAAAAATTATGCCTCTGAAAAAATGGGCGTTATTCTTTGGAATCATGGAGGTGGTTCCTCTGATGGTATATGTTATGATGAAAATGCTCAAATGGATGCGTTAGAATTAGGTGAACTTGAGTTAGCCTTTTCACAAACTCGTAAAGAAATGACTTCTAGATTTGAGTTTGTTGGATTTGATGCGTGTGTTATGCAAAATATTGAAACAGCGAATTTAATGGTTCCTTATGCTAAATATATGGTAGGATCTGAAACTGCAGAATTAAAAAAAGGATTAAATTATACTGATTTTTTAGAATTGATTTCAAATTCTTCAAAAACAAGTACTTTAGACTTATGTAAAAAAATATGTGATTCATCTTTCGAGGCATATACTAAGAATTTAACAGGAATTATTTCTACAGGTTCAGTTGATTTTTCTGTGCTAGATTTGGAAAAGATAGATAATTTCCTTTATGCATTTCATGAGGTTGCAAAAGAATTAAATGATACAATTGGTACAGATAAGTATTATACTGTTTTAAACAAGATACAGAATTCACAGCGTTTTGGTGCAGGACAGATTGATATATATAATTTTTTAAGTAATATTGAAAATGATATTTCTAGTGCAAAAGATGCTATAGATAAATTGGATGATGTAATATCTTATAATAAAAAGGCCAATGTTTTATCTTGGTATAAGAATGCAACAGGATTATCTATATTTATTAGTTCTGAGTATGCTCAGTTGCAGAATTATAATAATTTAAGAAATGTGTGTATAAGTCCATATCTAATGAATTATTATGAATCAATAGTATACGGAACTAATTATGGTAATTTAGATAGATACTTTAAAGATAGAATTATGTGGCAAGAGTCTGAGGACTATTATGATGAAACATTTCGATTTGTAAATAATATCTTTAAAGACGAAAAAGATTATAGAAAAAATTATTCATCAAATAATTTTTATTCAAAAGTTTCTTTTGACGATATATGGTTTAGTGTATTAAAATATAAAACAGGTGTAAGTATTTTAGATGAAGCAAGTAATATACAATGTGATAAAAATTTATTTTTAGATGAAAATGGCAAAGCAAGCCTAGTTTTAAATAATAGTTCAATAGATAAGGTTTGTGATGTTAAATATACAATAATTTCAGAAGTTTATGATGAAAATGAAGGTTGCAATGTATATATAGAATTAGGACAATCTAATCAAGTTAGTTTAGATAAAGTAACGGGAAAGGTAACTGAGAATTTTGATGGAAGATGGTTAATGCTTCCTAATGGTTTACCTTTGGCTACTACAGATGTACAAAATGAAGAAAACTATGTACGACAAATTTCACCTTGCTTTATTAACAATGATTATGTATACTTGTATACTACACTTAATAAAGAAACAAATGAAGTTGTAATTGAAGGTTATGCTGATGATTATGATAATAAATCTATTCAAACAAAGGTAGTGAGTCAGTTAGAAATAGGTGATTGTATACAACCAATGTTTATGTATACTAAAAATCTAGAAAATGGTGCAATATTTAAAGATTCAGAGATGAATTTTGGATTTTGTGATGTTAATGATGATTTTAAATTAGAATACACTAATTTTGAAAATCAGAAGTTATATACTTCAATTGTTTTAAAGGATGTATTTGGTACAAGTATATACACTCCAATAGAGAAATATAATAGATAGAGGTGTTTGACGTGAATGATAAGTTAACTAAAAGTGATGTTGAAAAAATAGAGAAAGAAATTGAACATAGAAAATTAGTTGTTCGACCTGAGGCTATTGAAGCAGTTAAAGAGGCTCGTTCTTATGGTGATTTGAGTGAAAATTTTGAGTATTATGCGGCTAAGAGAGAAAAAAATAGAAATGAGAGTCGTATAAGATACCTTGAGAGAATGCTTAAGACAGCAACTATAATTGATGATTCATCTAATGATGATGAGGTGGGAATTAATAATACTGTTACTCTATTTTTTGAAGATGAGGGTGTAGATGAAGAATATAAGCTAGTTACTACTGTTAGAGAAAACACTTTAGCGGGATTAATAAGTATAGAATCTCCAATTGGAAAAGCTATATTGGGGCATAAAGTAAATGACAGAGTATTTGTTAAGCTTAATGATAAAGCTGGATATTATGTTGTTATTAAGAAAATAGAAAACACAAATGATGATAAGGACGATGCAATAAAAAAATTTTAGAAAGTTTTTCTACATAGATGCATATGTATATTATAAAAGCATTTATATGACAGCAATTATATATAATAATATAGAATAAAGTGCTATATATGAATTATTGTATATAAGTTATACAAATTGCAGATATGGAGAAATGATGGATAAGAAAAAGTTATTTTGGTATATTGTTCTTATTGAGATAATAGTTGAACTATTGTTATTGGGATTAATATTTGGAGTTAGTAGAATAAAAAATAATAATATAGGTACTATTAATATAGATAATTCTAATGGGAAGAATGATAGTATTAATAAAGAACATAAAAGTGATGACTCTAAAGATAATAATAACAGCAATGATAAATTAAGTGAAAATAATACAAGCCAAGATAAGAGTTTTATTAAATGGGTGGACTTTAAAGTTTCGTCTGAAGCTTTAAAGGACGCCTGTTTTTATGATGTTGAAAGTTATTATGGTAGAGTGGGGAGTAATAATAATTTTGATTTAATGAGCGAAACAGGGCAAAAAGTTGAAAAGTCTGAGAATAAAAATATTAGAATAAATTGGATAGAGTTACTAGCATATCTTGCTTGTGGCTATGGGGGAGATTTTAAAAAGTATAAAAAGAGTCATATGGAAAAATTAGTTGAAAGACTAAAAAATGGTGAAAAAATAGATGACATAACGAAAGAAATGCGTTATTATAGTTACTATCGTGAATCATATGAAGCTGTTCTTAGTGGAATGGTTGGAAAATATACATTAGGTGGAGAAGAAAAGTATGGATTAAAGGCATTTTTCCCATTAGCAAAGAATTTCCCATATAGTCATTATGATGATTTTGGTGTATCAAGAGAGTATGGATATAAAAGAAGACACCTTGGACATGATATGATGGGGCAAGTGGGGACGCCAGTTGTTGTCTCTGAGTCAGGATATGTTGAAGCTATTGGTTGGAATCAATATGGTGGATGGAGACTAGGAATACGTAGCTTTGATAAAAAAAGATATTATTATTATGCTCATTTACGCAAAAATTTTCCTTATAATAAATCATTAAAAGATGGAAGTGTGGTTACAGCAGGTGATGTAATTGGTTATATGGGACGAACTGGTTATAGTCGTAATGAGAATGTAAATAATATTAATACGTCTCATTTACACTTTGGAATACAGCTTATATTTGACGAATCACAAAAAGAAGGTAATGGGGAAATATGGATTGATTGTTATGAGATAGTGAAGTTCTTATACGCTAATCGAAGTGAAACCATTAAAAACATGGAGACAAAAGAGTATAGTAGAGTTATTGATATGGTTGATCCAAGTGTGGAGAAATACATAAAGAAAAAAAGAGTTAACTAAACAAAAATAATCAAAATAAAGAAAGAAATGGGATGTGATTAAATGTATGTAAATAATGGTACAGGAGTCTTAAAGAGGGTACTAGTTTCAAAACCAAAATTTTTAAAGCCAGCACCTATTAATGAAATAGCGAAGCTTTGGAAAGATACTACATTAGATGTAGATAAAATGTTAGAGGAGCATGAACATTTCACTAATACATATAAAAAGTTAGGTATAGAAGTGGAATATTTAGAGGCAAAGGAAAGTAGACCTAATTCGGTATTCGCTAGAGATTTTGGTGGATGCGTTAAAGAAGGTTATATATTAGGTAATTTTAAATTGCCTTTAAGAGAGGACGAGCATATTGATTATGCTGATAAAATGGAGCAGTTGGGTATACCAATGATTGCAAAGATAGAAAATGGCATATTTGAAGGTGGAGATTTTGCATTTTTAAATGAACATACTATTGCACTTGGTATGGCAGATAGAACTAATGAAGTTGGTCTTAAGGAGATGCAAGAACAGTTATCTCCATATGGTTATGATGTAGTAGGAGTACCGCTTAATCCTAAGTATTTGCACCTTGATATGTGCTTTAATTTAGTTGACGATTATTTGGCAGTAGCTCATTTAGAGGGGTTACCAGAAAAATTTAGAAATTTACTTAAGATAATGGAGATTGATGTAATAAATGTTGAGGAAGAGGCAATATTTAAACATGGATGTAATCTTCAAAGTTTAGGAAATCATAGAGTATTATCTTTAAAACAAAATTGTAGGGTAAATGAATTACTTAGTAATAAAGGAATGAAAGTAATTGAACTTGATATTACAGAGATACTAAAGGCAGGTGGAGGCCCACATTGTATGACATTCCCACTAGAGAGAACTTTGTAAATTGAAGTAATATATAGAATAAAGTAATGGTAGCAATTAATAAAACGATAGAATTGTTACTAGTAGTGTACAGATTTAGAATGGAGAAAGAGTTATGAGTTATTTTTTAGTAGATGAATTTGAAAACATGGATCCTTATGTCCCTGGAGAACAACCTAAGGATAAAAAATATATTAAATTAAATGCAAATGAGACAATAGTGCCACCTTCACCAAAGGTTTTAGAGGCAATTACAGAAGAGGCAGTTAACAAAATGGGATTATATTCAGATCCTACATGCTTAAGTTTAAGAACTGCTATAGCTAAGCAATATGATGTTGATCCAGAGCAAGTATTTGTTGGAAATGGAGCAGATGAAGTATTAGGATTTATATTGATGAGCTTTTTCTGTACTAGACAAAAGTTATGTTGCCCAGATATTACATATGAATTTTATAAGGGATATGCTAATACATATAGAGTTGATTTAAAACAATTCCCTGTTAATAGTGATTTTTCAATTAATGTAGATGATTATGTTAACACAAAAAGAGATGTTATATTGGCAAATCCTAATAATCCAACAGGTTTATTTATACCAAAAGAAGATATTGAGAGAATAGTTAATGTAAATCCTAAGAGAATGGTTATAATTGATGAGGCTTATATTGATTTTGCAGGAGAATCATGTGTTTCTCTTGTAAATAAATACAAAAATCTTGTAGTTGTGCATACTTACTCAAAATCTAGAAATCTTGCAGGAGCTAGAATAGGATATGCTATCTCAAGTAAAGGAATCATACATGATTTGAGAAAGATAAAATTCTGTTTTAACCCATTTAACCTTGGTAAATTAGCATTGCTTATTGGGGCAGCAGCTATAGAAGATAATGAATACAAAGAAAAATGTGTTAATAATATAGTTGATATTAGAGAGAAAACAAAGAAAGAACTGGCTAAGTTAGGATTTTCAGGCTTAGATACTAAGACTAATTTTGTATTTGTTACTCATGATAAAATAAAGGCTGAAGATTTATTTATGGAATTAAAGAATAGAGGAATATTAGTACGTTATTATAAAGAACCAAAGTTAAATAAATATCTTAGAATTACTATTGGCACAGAAGTACAAATGGAGCAGGTAATTAATACTATAAGAGATATTATGAGAGACTGGGGTGTATTATAAATAAAGATTGTTTAAAAATATGTTTTAAACATAAGAAATGTAAGTGAAACTTAAAAGTGATTTTGATTTAAATTGGAGGATAGATGATATGAAGATATTAATTAGTGATTTCGAAGAAGGAATGGAAGCTAATTATGATTTAACAATATCAAGTATAAAAAAGGTTATTCCAGATGCAGAAGTTGATATATATGTATATAAGAATAAAGAAGATTTTATAAATGTTATGCAGCAGTATGATGCACTAATTACAGCATTTTTACCTATGGATAAGAGCATTTTTAAGCATACGCCTAATCTAAAATGTATATCAGTATCAGCTGTAGGTTATAATAGTATTAATCTTGAAGATGCTAAAGAATCTGGTGTTAAAGTGTGCCATATAGATGAATATTGTACAGAAGAAGTGGCAGAGCATGCATTTTCTCTAATTATGGCTCTTAATCGTAATCTAAAACATTATATAAAAGAGATAGATGAAGAGTACAAATGGCAGTATTATAGTATAGATGGTGGACTTAATTTAAGTAGCATGACTTTAGCTATATTTGGTTTTGGAAGAATTGGACGAAGATTAGCTAAGCTTGTAAGTGGATTTGATATGAGAGTTTTAGCTGTTGACCCATATATTACGGAAGAACAAAATTTAGAATATGGAGCAGAACTTGTGAGCCTTGATTATGCATTAGAAAATGCTGATGTAATATCAAATCATATGAACTTAACAGAAGAAAATAAGGATTATTTTAACATGACTAAATTTGAGAAAATGAAGAAATGCCCGTTATTTGTTAATGTTGGTCGTGGTGGCACAGTATGTGAGAAAGACTTGATAGATGCACTCGATAGAGGATTATTAAGAGGTGCTGGTTTAGATGTGCTTGATAATGATAATCCTGATCTAAAGGAGAATAAATTGGTTGGACGTAGTGATGTTATTCTTACACCACATAGTGCGTTCTACTCAAGAGAATCTTTATATAAATTACAGACTATAAGTGCAGAAAACCTTGCATATGTATTGACTAATAAGATGAATAAGGTAAAGAAAATATTAGTATAAGTGAGAAAGAGGAAGAAATAGTGGTAGTTCTAAGTCAAATGATAGTTTTATTTATAGTATTATTAATTGGAGTTTTAGCAAATAAGAAGGGTATTATTAATGACCAAATTGAAAAAAGCTTATCATGGATTGTTATTAATATTGCCAATCCAGCATTAATTATATCTAGCAGTTTATCTAAAAATAAGAATATTAGTGGTAAGGATTTAGCTGGAGTTATGATTATTGCTATTGTTATGTATGTAGGACTTATTATATTGGCTTATATTATCACAAAACTTTTAAAGGTAAATAAGAAAGAAATGGGAGCATATATGGTTATGTTTGTTTTCTCCAATATTGCTTTTATGGGGTATCCTGTTATAAGCGGTATATTCGGAAAGGGAGCACTATTATATGCCTTATTATTTTCTTTACCTTTTAATATTCTTATATATACCTATGGCGTACTTGCTATAGGTGGCAATTCTAAGTTGTCGAATTTACAATTATCTAAGATTTTAAATATAGGTGTATTAGCATGTTTAGTGTCTATTCTTTTATTTGCAATAAAAATACCTATACCTAATTTTATAAAGACTTTAATAGATATGTTAGGAAATCTAAGTGCACCTTTGAGTATGATGGTTATTGGTTCGTCTCTTGTTAAAATGGATTTGAAATCTGTTATGAAGAATTACAAGATGATGATTTTTATAGCTGTTAAACAATTGCTTTTCCCTATTTTAGCAGCTTTTGCTATTAGAGGGCTAATTGACAGTGAGCTTATCTTTGGAATAGTCGTTATTATGCTTGCTATGCCTATTGCTAGTATGACGGCTATGCTTGCTAATCAATATAATGGGGATTATAAATTGGTTTCTGAAGGTGTGGCATTCTCCACCATTGTATCTGTTATTAGTATTCCTTTGATTTCGGTTATTGTGGGACTTTAGACTTTTGTTTAGTTTGATTATATAGACATATAATAATATAATGTCATTACATAAAGTAGATTAGGAGGCTTTTTTATGGTTAGTAAGTATAAGTTAGGTTGTCCATTTGAGACAGAGGCAGTTGTTGAGGATATAGTTTTATTAGAGGGGTTGCCTGAATTTGATAATGGGGTTTTTGATGTGAATGATAGTTTTTCACTTGAGTATATACTTAATGAGGATGATGTTGTATATGGTCTTGGTGAGGCTAATAGAGGTATTAACAAAAGAGGATATGTATATGTAAGCAATTGTACAGATGATCCTAATCATACAGAAGAGAAAGTATCTTTATATGGAGCACATAATTTTATAGTTATTTCTGGGGAGAAGAATATAGGTATGTTCTTTGACTATCCAAGTAGTTTGAAGTTTGATATTGGATATACTCATAAGGATAAGATGATTATTACAGCAGATAGAGCTGATATGTATATTTATGTTATTACAGGAGATTCTGCATTAGATATTATTAAGCAGTTTAGGAAGATTATTGGTAAAAGCTATGTTGCACCTAAGTATGCTTTTGGATATGGTCAAAGTAGATGGGGATATAATTGTGCAAAGGATATAGATGAGGTCGTTGAAGGATATAGGGAAAATAATATTCCACTAGATATGGTTTATCTAGACATAGACTATATGGATGCTTATAAAGATTTTACTATAAGTGAAGAAAGATTTCCTAATTTTAAGGAATATGTAGCTAAGAAGAAGGAAGAAGGAATACGTCTTATTCCTATAATAGATGCGGGGGTTAAGATAGAAGATGGCTATGATATATATGAAGAAGGCAAAGAAAAGGGATATTTCTGTAAAAAAGAAGATGGTTCAGATTTTGTTGCGGCAGTATGGCCTGGATGGACTCATTTTCCAGATGTGTTAAATTCAGATGCTAGAAAATGGTTTGGAAGCAAGTATAAGACTTTAATAGATATGGGAATTGAAGGATTCTGGAATGATATGAATGAACCGGCTATTTTCCATACACCTGAGGGAATAGATAAGGTAAATAAGAGTATAATTAAATATGCTGAAAATGAATTGAACATGAGCTGTAATAAGTCTATAGATGATAAATTAAGTGAAGATAATATAGCTGAAGAAAATCAAGAAGTAGATATATTAAATGTATCAGGTGCAGTTCCACATGAGGTTAAGAGTAACTTGGAGAATCTGAGCAATAGTGATGATGACTATAGTAATTTCTATCATAATATAGATGGTAAAATAGTTCGCCATGACTTGGTTCATAATTTATATGGTTACAATATGACTAGGGCAGCAGGTGAGGTATTTAAAGAAATAGCACCTAATAAAGAATTTTTGATGTTTTCACGTTCATCTTATATAGGAATGCATCGTTATGGAGGAATATGGATGGGAGATAACCAATCTTGGTGGTCTCACATATTATTAAACCTTAAGATGTTGCCATCCTTAAATATGTGTGGATTCATGTATATTGGAGCAGATTTAGGCGGATTTGGAAGTAACACAACAAGAGAATTATTACTTCGTTGGTTGGCGTTAGGAGTATTTACACCATTAATGAGAAATCATTCTGCCTTAGGAACAAGAGAACAAGAATGTTATAAATTTGAGAATGTAGAGGACTTTAGACACATAATAGGAGTTAGATATAGACTAGTACCATATTTATATAAGAAATATTTAAGAGCAATAGAAGAAAATGATATGATGTTCAAGCCTCTTGGAATGGTATATGAAAATGACAAAATAGCAAGAAATATCGAGGATCAATTAATAATAGGCGATGAAATAATGATTGCACCTGTATATACACAAAATGCAACAGGAAGACTAGTATACCTTCCAGAAGAAATGATGTTTGTAAAATTCATACCAGACGGAACTATATATAAAGAAATACTTGAAAAAGGTGCTCATTATGTAGATGTAGCATTAAATGAGGTACCATTATTTATACGTAAAGGCAAAAATATACCTATTGTAGATGTAGCAAAAACAGTTGATGAAATAGATATGTCAACGGAGAAGAGATTGGGATACTAACTCTTTTATCTATTCTAGGGACGATTTGTATTTTATATTCCATGTAGGGTTTAAAGATACTATATAAAACATATAGTTATTCATTTTAACACTCGCTTTCGCTTGGACGAGTACCTAGTAGTTCTAAAATCATACTTCGCTAAAAGCTTGTATTCATTAAGAACTAAGGAACTCGTAATAATGTTAAAAACGAAAACTATATTTTTTATATATTTGTCTATTGAAAAATCTTGAATATAAAATACAAATCTATTTACAATGTTCCGTAAATAATTAATTTTAATGTGTTTTATAATGAATTGATAAAAATTATTTGAATTTTATATTATCATAGTTATATTTAATCAAAAAAATGTATTGAAATATGATGAAAAATGTTATATCTTGTATATGAGTAATTAAAAGAAGAGTGAGGGAGAAAAAATGATAGATATTGCTATTTGTGATGATGATGAAAATGACTTGAATATAGTAGTAAGAATGTTAGAAGATATTTTAATGGAACAGAAAATATCATTTAAGTTATACATATATAGTTCAGCAAAAAAGTTGTTACAAGAAGTGAAAAGTATAGATATTGGAATTCTAGATATTTCTATGAATGAGTTAAATGGAATAGAATTAGGGAAAAAAATTAAAATAAAATTTCCTAATGTCACATTAATGTATATTACAAGTTTTAAGGATTATTGTGTTAAAGCTATCAATGATGCACATGCATTTTCTTTTTTATGTAAACCTTTGAAACGTGAAAAATTGAATAAACAATTAATAGAGGTTATTAATAATAATCATATTAATAAGGAAAATATAGAGCGAATTTTTTATAATATTAATGATGATAAAGGTAAAGAGTTTTTATCGAAAAAGATAGTATTAGCTGATATTTTATACTTTGAATATATAAAATCAAAACGTAGAGTAGCTATATTTTTAGAAGATAAGGCATATGAATTCCCTTATGTTATGGGAAAGTTAGTAGATGAATTAAAAGAATATAATTTTGAGGTTAATTGTAGAGGATATCTTGTTAATTTAGAGCATATAACAAAAATAAAAGGATATAATGTTTACTTAGATAATGATGAGGTATTGCCATTATCTCAAAAGAGAGCAATCAAGTTCAAAGAACGTATAAATGAGTTTCTTCATAATAATTTATAGAGGTGGATATGATGGATAGATTAGTATTAATAGTATCAGCTGCATTATCGTGTTTTATAATTGTGCATATTTTGTTTCAATATTTAAATGATAGATTTGTAAGAGTATACAAGAACAGAAGCATTTATATTATTTCAGAATTTATATTAGTTGTGGTTATGACATTTGTTAATTTGGTGGGAAATCCTAAATTAAATTTAATTACATGGATTTGTTTAGTTGGTTTTATCGCTGTAGTATTATATAGTGATTTAAAGGCTAACTTATTAAGACGGGTATTGGAGTGTGAAGTATTATTAGTAGTTATGACTATTTTTGAAGGATTGGCAGCTTTAATAATAGATTTTATGTTGAATATTTTAGATATAAATATAGTTAATATGACTATGAGAGAGTGCATAGAGATTATGTTTTCAAAAATATTAATAATATTTGCATATTATATGATTGCCAATAGATTTTTTATTAAGAACATTAGTGTAAATAAAACACTATATGCGATCAATTTTATAGTATTTGTATATAGTTTTTTCAATATGTTAATTATTGCAGAGGCATTTCAACAGGGAGAAACAAATTTATATTTAATTATAAATATGGGATGCATTATATTAGCTGTACTTTTTTTATTACATTTTATTAAAATTGCAAATGAGAAAAATATTTTAGAATATGAATATAAAATGCTAGAAAAACAAACAGATATACAATATAAATATTACTTAGAACAAGAAAAAAAATATAATAAGACTGTGCAAATTTTGCATGATGTAAATAAACATATAACTACAATTGAACAATTATATGCTAATGGAAATATAGAAAATGCAAATGAGTATACACGAAAAATTGTTGAAACTTTAAAACCACTTATTCCTACAAGATATATAGGAAATCCAATATTGGATATACTTCTAACTGATAAAAAGATACTTGCTAATGAAAAAATTATTGATTTTGATATAAAAATAGATAATATTGATATAAATTTTGTTGATTCTGTTGACTTAATAACAATATTTGGAAATTTATTGGATAATGCAATAGAGGCATGTGAATATATTGATACACAACGAAAAATAATATTAGAATTAGAACAACATCGGGAGATGCTGGTGATAAGAATAAAGAATACATATAAGGACATAAAATGGAAAAATGGAGTTCCAATTTCTGAGAAAGGAAAAGAGCGAGGGATAGGTTTAAATAATGTAAAGCGCTGTATAGAAAAGTATGACGGGACTATTAATTTTAAAGAAAAAGATAATTATTTTGTAGTAGATATTTTTTTGAATCCATAAAGGGCATTTGCCCTTTATTTTTTTACTTTGTGAAAAAAAGCTGTACCTCGGTAAATGGTAAACCATGCGTACCTTAAAATTACCCCATTTTTGAGTTAAACTATACGAAGTTGAAAAAACTAGGAAAGTTGAAAAAACTAAGAAAACTAGAAAAACTAACTTTTTGGAGGTTAAAGCGTATGGAT
>CAKRYR010000015.1 GCA_934432595.1 uncultured Lachnospiraceae bacterium
TAGAAATTGAACAATTCGTAAATAAAATCACAGGTGATTTCTACCTATTTAATTCCTACTGTAAATTTACACTATCTGAATAAATATTTACCATATACAAATTTGTAAAAATATGGTAAAATATATGTGTGGGTTATGCGCCATTATGGAGGTCAGTTATGAGCAAAGAAATAGATGATTTATTTAACAATGTAGAATTAGATGATATAAGTGATTTAGATGATATTGATATAGACGAAGTGGATAAAATTTTAAGTAAATATAATTTGGAGGATATTAGTGATGATGCTACGCATGCAGATAGTATTATAAATGAAGCATATGCTATGGTAAACGAAAAAGACTATACAACAGATGGCGATGATTTATCTAAAGAGGAATTAGAAAAGTTACATAAAGAGATTTTTGCTGAAGTCGAGAGTACTGTAAAGGATGCTAAGGAAAAAGAAAAGGAAAATAAAAAGAATAGTAAGATAAATAAGGATAAGAAGAATCAAAAGAAAAAAAGTACAAAAGATGATAGTGATAATAAACAAGAGGGAGAGAAAAACAAGCAACAAAGTGAAGATGAGGAGTTAGAGAGGGAAAAGTTTACTGATAAGATATCTAACGGTTTTAAAAAATTATTCTACAATGTTCAGGATCCAGAATATGAGAAAAAGCAGTGTAAATTAGATAGAAAAGAAAAACGCAAGAATGAAACAAAAGCTAAGGAAAAGGAAAAAGCAAAAGAAGATAAAGCTTTAAAAGACGAAGAGAAAAAGAAGAAGGCAGCAGAAGTTGCAGCTGCTAAAAAGAAGGGAAAGGATGAGCAAAATAGGAAAAAAGCCGAGCAGAAGAAAAAGAAGGATGAAGAAAAAAAGGCAAAAAAAGAGGCAAGGGAAAAAGAAGAAGATAACGAACCAGTTGGCAGAATAAATAAATTAGGTGCTTTAGTAGTATTTTTATTTGTTGGATTAATTCTATTAGCTATAATAGGTTATTCAATGAAGGGATTAAAAATAGACTATAAAAAACAAGCACAAACATATTTATCGAGAGGAGAATATGAACAAGCATATTTGACCTTGCTTAAGGATAAAAGTATAAAAGAGGATTCAGAATTATTTAGACAGGTTAAGATATTACAGAAACTTAATCAACAGATTAGTTATTATGATTCAAATATTGCATTATTTGAGAGGGGAAAGGCATTAGATGCTTTAATTAAAGGCGTTGAGATATATGATACGGATTTGGTTAATGCCAAACGTTTATCTGTTGAAAAAGAGTATAATTTGATATATGAGGATATAAAGAAGTACTTAAAAGAAGAATTTGGCATTAACGAGAAAACGGCAAGAGAATTGATAAAAATTAATAATTCAGAAGATTATTCAGAGCGTATTAATGAAATAATTAAGAAAAGTAAAAAGAAAAATAAATAATTTTTAGGGCAGATGCAGATAGGAAATTTGCATCTGCCAAATAAGTTATATGGAAATGAGGATATTTATGAACAATATTAAGAGTAGTTGGTTAGAAGTTTTAAAAGATGAATTTAATAAAAATTATTATAAAGAGTTAATGCAGTTTGTTATTGATGAGTATGACAAAGGAGTTGTATATCCGTTAAAGGAGAATATATATAAGGCACTTGAGCTTACAGATCTTAATGATGTTAAAGTTGTTATATTAGGTCAAGATCCATATCATAATATAAATCAAGCTCATGGTCTTAGCTTTTCGGTATTGCCATCACAGCCGGTATTACCACCTTCGTTAAAGAATATTTTTAAAGAAATTCATGATGATATTGGTTGTTATATTCCGAATAATGGTTACTTGGAGAAATGGGCAAAGGAAGGAGTATTACTTCTTAATACTGTCTTAACTGTAAGAGAGCATGAGGCTAATTCACATAAAGATAAGGGTTGGGAAATATTTACGGATTCAATTATTGAAATTTTAAATAAACAAGATAGACCTATAGTTTATATGTTGTGGGGCACTCCAGCACAAAAGAAGGCTAAAATGCTTAATAATCCTAAGCAATTAATACTTAAGGCACCACATCCAAGTCCATTATCTTCATATCGTGGTTTCTTTGGATGTAAACATTTTAGTAAAGCAAATGAATTCTTAAGTCAGAATGGTTTAGAGCCTATTGATTGGCAAATTGAAAATATTGTGTAATTATAATATTATGATTTAATTGATATAAAAAGTAACAGCTTAGCTGATGACTGAACTGTTACTTTTTTATATCACGATTCTCTATCTTAAAAAATATTATTTATTCATCTCTAAGTTCTTAAATGCTGTTGAAAGCATAAGTTTGATTCTGTTAAGTTGGTTTACTTCACTTGCACCTGGGTCATAGTCAACAGCAACAATATTTGATTCAGGAAATTCTGCTCTTAAAGATTTAATAACACCTTTTCCAACTATATGATTAGGCAAGCATGCAAATGGTTGAGCACATACTATATTGTTAACACCACTATTTATCAATTCAAGCATTTCTCCAGTAAGGAACCATCCTTCACCTGTTTGATTACCTAAGGATACAAAATTTTCAGCCATTTTTCCAAGGTTTTCTATTCTTGCAGGTGGCGTAAATCTTTTACTATTTGATAATGCTTCAATAACAGATTGTCTAAACTTGTTTAATACAGCGATAAAAACATTATTTCCTATTGCTCCAATTTTGCTTTTTCCAAAATATTTTACTTTATAATTAGCATTATAACAGCAGTATAATAAGAAATCCGTTAAATCTGGAACGACGGCTTCTGCTCCTTCGCTTTCTATTAGGTCTACAAGGTGATTATTGGCTGTAGGATGGAATTTTACAAGTATTTCACCTACAACGCCTACTCGTGGTTTTTGTATTTTTTTAAGTGGTAAATTATCGAATTCATCTACAATAGAATTAACTAGTTGTTTAAATTCTTTCCAATTACCTTTTTGAACTGCCATACAACATTCTGTATTCCATTTTTCATATAGTTCATTGGCTGAACCTTCAACTTCTTCATATGGACGAGTTGCATATAGTACTCGCATTAATAAATCACCGTATATTATTGATTGCATTGCACGTACGAATAATTTATATGACAACTTAAAGCCTGGATTTTTTTCAATACCTGTAAAACTAAGGGAGATAACAGGTATATGTGGCATATTAGCTTTTTCCAAAGCACGTCTTATGAAACTTATATAGTTAGTAGCTCTACATCCACCACCTGTTTGAGTTATCATAACAGCTGTTTTTTCTAAATCATATTTACCAGATTGAAGAGCCGATATTATTTGTCCAACAACAAGTAGGGATGGATAACATGCATCGTTATTTACATATTTTAAACCAACATCCACAGCTTCTTTACCATCATTAGCAAGAAATTCTATATTATAATTACATGACCTAAAAGCACTTTGTAATATATTAAAGTGGATAGGTGACATTTGTGGACATATAATAGTATATTCTTTATTCATTTCTGAAGTATATATAACTCTATCATGTTGATAGTGAAGGTCTGGATTAAGTTTCATTTTCTTTTTCTCTCTATCTTTTACAGCAGAAAGAAGAGAACGAATTCTTATCTTAGCAGCACCAAGGTTATTAACTTCATCTATTTTTAACACTGTATAAATTTTACCGGCAGCAGTTAGTATATCACTAACTTGGTCTGTAGTAACAGCATCTAGACCACATCCAAAAGAGTTAAGTTGGATTAGCTCTAGATTAGTTTTGGTAGCTACATAAGCAGCAGCTGCATATAGTCTTGAGTGATAAGACCATTGATCCATAACAATAATAGGGCGCTTAACTTCTCCAAGATGAGAAATACTATCTTCTGTAAGAACAGCTACGCCATAGCTGTTAACAAGTTCTGGTAAACCATGGTTAACTTCACTGTCAACATGGTATGGCCTTCCTGCAAGAACAATTCCCTTCTTGCCTGTTTCTTCAAGGTATTCAAGAGTCTCCTCACCTTTACGTTGAATTCTATTTCTTACAAATGCTAGTTCAGCCCAGCCTTGTTTTACTGCTTCTTTTATCTCATAATCTTTTATACCATTTTTTCCAGCAAATATTTCAATAAGTCGTTTTTGTAATATTTTTTCACTTTCAAATGATATAAATGGGTTCTCAAATGTTATATCATCATCTTTTAAATTATCTACGTTATTTTTTATATTTTCACCATATGAAGTAACAATTGGACAGTTAAAATGATTACCAACACCGTCAAATTCTTTACGTTCATAAGCTACACATGGATAGAATATATATTTTACATCATGATTTAGTAACCAAGCAATATGCCCATGTACAAGTTTTGCAGGATAACACTCTGACTCACTTGGTATAGACTCTATTCCTAGGGTATATATTTTATGATTTGATTCTGGTGATAATACAACTCTATATCCAAGAGTAGTAAAGAACTTAAACCAGAAAGGATAGTTTTCATACATATTAAGTACTCTAGGTAATCCGACTGTACCACGTGGTGCATCAGATATTTCTAAAGGTTTATAACTAAATGTAATTTTCTTTTTATATTCAAATAGATTAGGAAGGTCCTCTTTTGTTTTATTTCCACCAAGGCCTTTTTCACATCTATTTCCTGATATAAAACGTCTTCCACCTGAAAATTTATTAATTGTAAGGTGGCAGTTGTTAGTACATCCTTTACATCTAGTAAGAGATGTTTCATATTGTAAAGTATTAATCTTATCTATTGAAAGCATAGTAGTCTCTTCTTCAGGAGAATAGTGTTCTCTCGCTATTAAGGCTGCTCCAAAGGCACCCATTATACCAGCAATGTCTGGTCTAATAGCTTTACATCCAGATATTGTTTCAAAACTTCTAAGTACAGCATCGTTGTAGAAAGTTCCACCTTGTACAACTATATGAGAACCTAAATCTTTAGGGTCTGTTATTTTGATAACCTTATACAAAGCGTTCTTTATAACAGAATAAGCCAAACCTGCAGATATATCAGCAACACTTGCACCTTCTTTTTGTGCTTGTTTTACTTTAGAATTCATAAATACAGTACAACGTGTCCCTAAATCAATAGGATTTTCTGCAAATAGAGCAATCTTAGCAAAATCTGCTACAGAATAGTTAAGTGATTTTGCAAAAGTTTCTATAAATGAACCACAACCAGATGAACAAGCTTCATTTAACTGAACACTGTCAACGGAATTATTCTTTATCTTAATACATTTCATATCTTGCCCACCAATATCAAGAATGCAGTCAACTTCAGGGTCAAAGAAGGATGCAGCATAGTAGTGTGCTACTGTTTCAACTTCACCTTCATCTAACATAAGGGCAGCTTTAATAAGTGCTTCACCATAACCTGTTGAACAAGAACGGACTATTGTAGCACTATCAGGTAGTAATGAATAAATCTCTTTAATAGATTTTATTGCAGTTTTAAGTGGACTACCATTGTTATTGCTATAGAATGAGTACAATAGTGAACCATCTTCTCCAACTAGTGCAACTTTAGTAGTGGTAGAGCCTGCATCTATACCTAGAAAACAATTTCCTTCATATGTAGATAAATCAGCTTTTTTTACTGCAAAATGATTATGTTCATCTGTAAATTCTTTATATGCGTTTTCATTTTTAAATAAAGGCTCTAATCTAGCTACTTCAAATTCCATTTCTATTTTTGAAGAAAGTTTATCTGTTAATTCTTTAAGAGAAGTAGTAATCTCTTTTTTTGCATTTAAAGCAGAACCTATGGCTGCAAATAAATGAGAATGATCTGGTGCAATTACATTTTCGGGTTGTAAATGTAATGTTCTAATGAAAGCTTCTTTTAATTCAGTAAGGAAATGAAGAGGACCACCTAAAAAGGCTACGTTTCCTTTGATTGGTTTTCCACATGCAAGTCCACTAATTGTTTGATTTACAACAGCTTGGAAAATAGAAGCTGCAAGGTCTTCCTTAGTGGCACCTTCATTAATAAGTGGTTGTATATCTGTTTTTGCAAAAACGCCACATCTAGCTGCGATAGGATATATAGCTTTATAATCCTTTGCATATTCATTCAGACCTGAAGCATCTGTTTTAAGTAATGAAGCCATTTGATCTATAAAAGAACCAGTTCCACCAGCGCATATACCATTCATACGTTGGTCAATACCATTTGAAAAATATATAATTTTAGCATCTTCACCACCAAGTTCAACTGCCACATCTGTTTGAGGGGCATAATCTTGTAGAGATGTTGCAACCGCAACAACTTCCTGTGTAAATGGTATGTCAAGATGGGTGGAAAGTGTTAATCCACCTGAACCTGTAATCATTGGTGAACAATGTATATTACCAAGTTTATTAAAAGCATCTTTAATTATTTCAAGAAGTGTTTCTTGAATATTAGCATAGTGTCTCTTATAATCAGAAAATAGGACATTATTTTTATCATCTAATATAGCGACTTTTACTGTAGTTGATCCTATATCTATACCCAATGTATGTTCTTTATTTTTCTGCATAACAATCAAGAGTTAAAAAACTCTATTCCTCCTTTTAATAAGTCTTGATCTCCCTATATCCCAATATATGTTTTATTGTTCTTATTAAATAACTAACATATAAAAACAAACAAAGTAATTATATGACAAAAAAATCAATTATTCAACATTTTTTTCGAATTGACAAAATAAGGAAGAAAATTTATAATAGTATAGTTAGAATTTACAAATATTGGCAAGGATTAAGGAGAAGTGGGTATGATTGAAATATTTACAACAATTGATGACACATTATCCAAGATAGAAGATTATAGAGACGGAAGTTGGATAGCACTTACAGATCCAAGTGCAACAGAGCTATTGGAAGTATCGGAAAAGTTTAATATTGATATAGATGACTTAAGAGCACCACTTGATGAAGAGGAGCGTTCGAGAATTGAAACTGAAGACAATTATACTTTAATATTAGTAGATATTCCTAGTGTTGAAGAGGTACAGGGTAAGGATAGATATGTAACTATTCCTATGGCTATAATTGTTACAGAACTTAATATTATTACAGTATGTCTTGAAGAGTCAGCTGTGCTAAAAAGTTTTATGGATGGAAGAGTAAAGGATTTTTATACTTATAAAAAGACAAGATTTATTCTACAGATACTTTATAGAAATGCTTCGGTCTTCCTTCAATATCTTCGTGTGATTGATAGAAAAAGTGAAGAGATAGAAAGTAAGTTGCATATATCTACTAAGAATAAGGAACTTCTTGCTATGCTTGAGTTAGAGAAAAGCTTGGTTTATTTTTCAACATCTCTTAGATCGAATGAAGTAGTATTAGAAAAATTACTTCGCAATAAAAGTATAAAACAGTATCCAGAAGATACTGAGTTACTTGAGGATGTTATCGTTGAAAATAAACAGGCAATAGAGATGTCAAATATATATACAGGTATATTATCTAGCATGACAGATTCGGTTGCTTCTATTGTTTCTAATAATTTGAATGTTGTTATGAAATTCTTAACAACAGTTACAATTGTAATGTCTATACCTACAATGATTTCTAGTTTTTATGGAATGAATGTGGGAGGAATATATCCTGGACTTAATAATCCATATGGATTTTTACTAGTAATTTTAGGCTCTATTGTTGTTACAGGTATTACAGCATTTATTTTTGCTAAGAAGGATATGTTCTAAGTGCTATTGATTATGTATTATATATGAGGAGTTTGGGAAGTGCATATAGATTTGTTTGCTTTGATATATAAGTGACATGAATTGGAGGTTTTTATGAAAAATAAAGGAAGTTGGATTGATAGATTAGAAAGAAAAATTGGTAAATATGCTATTCCTGATTTAATGAAATATTTATCAATAATGTATATTATAGGACTTATTTTATGTATGACAGGAATATATGATGTGGTTTTATCATTAGATTTTAATAAAATATTTCATGGACAAATTTGGCGTTTGATAACTTTTGTAGTGTATCCACCACAGTTAATTACTGGCTCAGCATTAAGTTTAATATTTGCTATAATATCCATATCATTGTATTTTATGATAGGGCGTTCACTAGAAAATGCATGGGGAACTTTTAGATTTAATTTATATTATTTTACAGGTGTTGCAGCCTGTATGTTAAGTGGTTTGATCTCATATTTAGTGTTTGGCGCTACTGGATATATTATGACAACAGATTATGTGTTTCAGACAATGTTTTTAGCTTTTGCAGTTACTTTCCCGGATGTTGAATTATTATTATATTTTATTATTCCAATAAAGATGAAGTGGTTAGGATGGCTTGAAGGTGCAGTTATGATTTTCGAATTTATTAGCCATATTCGCTATGCAATAATGGGAAGTAAGTATGATATTGTTGGTGCGATAACAATGCTTTTATGTATGCTTAACTTTATTGTACTTGTAGTATCTATTAGAAAGGGGACACATGTTAGTAGAGCTCAAAAGAAGAAAAGTAATGAATATAAGAAGAAGGTTAATGCTTCTCTTAGAAATAAAAGACATGTGTGTGCATTTTGTGGAATAACTGATAAGGAAAATCCAGATATGGAATTTAGATATTGTTCAAGATGTGATGGTAATAAAGAGTATTGTATGGACCATTTGTTTACACATGAGCATGTAAAGAAAATAGTAATTAATATAGATAAGGATAAAGAGGAGTAAAAGTGGTTATGTATATCATATAGTATAAGGAGAGAGAGAATGATTTACATTAATTTAATTGCTTTGTTAACTATTATTTTATTTGCAATGGCCTATGTGATAATACGTAATAGTTATATTCACAAAAAAGGGGAAGTATCGAAACTATCAGGTCAAATGGTATTATTTTTGCTATTGGCATCTGCTTTAGTTATTAGGGTTATATGTTCGTTCTATTTTCAGAGCCATAAAGATTTAGGATGTTTTGAATATTGGGGCAATACAGTGTATAAATATGGGTTTGGTGATTTTTATGCTAAAAGTAGTGCAGACTATCCACCAGGATATATTTATATATTATGGTTTTTAACTTTTATAAAAAATCTAATTAAAGTAAAGACTGGTTCAAGTGTAGCATTTTTTATAATTAAGTTAGTTCCTATGATTTGTGATATTGCTACAGGATTGTTTTTATATAAATTAGCATCTAAGAAGTTTAAGAACATTGTTTCTTATGCAATTTTGTTTGTATATTTATTTAACCCTGGTGTAATAATGAATTCAGCTGTTTGGGGACAGGTAGATTCAGTATTTACTCTTGGAATATTGCTAATGTGTTATTTCGCAGTAACTGATAAGAGCTATCTAAGCTATGTAACATATGCAACAGCAATATTAATTAAACCACAAGCTATAATGTTTACACCAATTATAATGTTTGTTTTTGCACAACAAGTTTTTATTAGTAACGATGGTAAAAAATTTCTTACTTTTAGAAAAAATGAGTTTTTAAGGCATATGGCTTGGATTGTTACAACTTTATGTGGATTTGCAATATTATCAGTTCCTTATGGTTTTGCTAGAGTGATAAAACAATACTCAACAACAATGGGATCATACCAATATGCTTCTGTTAATGCATATAATATGTGGAGTATGTTTGGTCTAAATTGGGCTTTACAAACTGATAAAGTTTTTGGAATTACATATCAACAATGGGGTACTATTGTAATAGTTGCTATATGTATGATATCAGTATTTATGTGGTTATCTAAGTTAAAAGATAAAAATAGATATGTTGCAATAGCAATATTTATATGTGCTGCAATGTTTACTTTTGCAGTTAGAATGCATGAAAGATATGTATATCCTGCAATAATACTTTTGATGTTATTATTTATATTAACTAAGCAAGTTAGTGTATTAGTATTGTATTTTGCTTATACAATAGCTCATTTTTACAATGCAGCTCATGTGTTATACTTCTATGATCCTGAAAATTTTGATCCAAGAAGAGCACCTCTTATTCTAATTGGATTATTACATGTGATACTGTTTGTATTTTTATATATGTATATTCATAAGAACTATTTATCTACAAAGGTATCAGACGCAAAGAATGCGATTATAGATAAAATGTATATTGATAAAGAAGATGATGATAACTTATCGTTGTGGGATAGAATAAAAAATCAGTTTGATAGAAAAGAAGTTCAAAGAAGTAAGAAATATAAGAAGTTTACAAAGAAGGATTGGATTATTTTATCAGTAATAACAGTAATATATTCTTTCTTTGCGTTATACAATCTTGGTGACATGAAAGCACCTGAGAAAATGTGGGTGTCTAAAAAAGCAGGGACAAAGATTCTTATTGAACTAGATAAGAAGACTTATGTGGAGAATATAGCTTATTACAATGGATACTATGCTAAAGTTCATTATAATGTGTATATTGCTGATAAGGAATATGGGAAATGGACATATATAAGTCCAGAACCAGTGTATAAAGAAAATGTGACTGATGAACCAGATTCAGATCAGTTTGGTATGAGTGAAGTTTTTTGCTGGAATAAGTGGGATATTAACCAAAATTCAAAATATATCGAAATCGAAGTAGATGATAAGGATGGCGTTATAGGAGAGTTAGTAATTGTAGGAAAGAATGGTAAGATTATTACACCTAAGAATGTTAAATCAAAGAAACTTAAAGGATTATTTGATGAACAAGATAAGTATCCAAAGAATGGAGAATTTTCATATAGAAATAGTACATATTTTGATGAAATATATCATGCTAGAACAGCATATGAATTTATTCATGGATTAACTACATACGAGTGGACTCATCCACCATTAGGCAAGATATTTATATCCCTTGGTGTAAGAATGTTCGGAATGTGTCCTTTTGGTTGGAGAATAATAGGTACAATTTTTGGAATATTAATGGTTCCTTTAATGTATTTATTTGGTAAGAGATTATTCAATAAGACCAGTATGGCTACTCTTGTTTGCATAATGTTTACATTTGATTTTATGCATTTCGCACAGACTAGAATAGCAACAATAGATGTATATGTAACATTCTTTGTTATTTTAATGTATTACTTTATGTATAAGTATTATGAAATGAGCTTTTATGATACTAAGTTGTGGAAGACCTTTATTCCACTTGGATTATGTGGAGTAAGTATGGGACTTGGTATTGCTTCGAAGTGGACTGGATGCTATGCAGCAGTTGGACTTGCAATAATTTTCTTCTATACTGTATTTAAAAGAGCAAAAGAGTATAGATATGCTAAGGGTAATACAGAAGGTGAAACAAATGGCATAAAACATGAGCACATTGTAAAAGTATTTAAACCATATTTGGTAAAGACAATATTGTTCTGTTGCTTAGTATTTTTACTTATACCGTTTATAATATATACAATGTCCTATATTCCTTTTGTAGGAGATGAAATGATGCCACATACGGCGCTAGGAAAAATGTTGTATAATCAAAAGGATATGTTTAACTATCATACTCAGATTAAGTTTGAACATGGATTTTCTTCTAAATGGTATGAGTGGCCACTTATGATAAGACCTATATTTTATTATAGTTCAAGAGTTGGAAAATATTCAGATGGATTAGCAGAAGGTATAAGTTCATTTGGTAATCCACTTGTATGGTGGTTAGGCATTGCAGCATTTATCTATGTATGTTATAGGCTATTTAGTAAAAAAGATAGATTTGCATGGTTCTTCTTTGTAGGATATTTGGCACAATTATTACCTTGGGTATTAGTTGAAAGACTTACTTTTATATATCATTATTTTCCAAGTGTACCATTTGTAGTGCTAATGAATGCTTATATGTTATATAACATAATTAAAGATAATCCAGGTAGAAAAAAAATTATATATTTGTATGGAGCTTTAGTGATAGTAGCATTCCTTATGTTCTATCCAGTACTATCAGGACAACCAATAAGTATTGACTGGGTTAAGAATGGCTTAAGATGGGTAAATTCCTGGGTTCTTATAGGCGGTTAGGAGAAGTGTTAAGGTGAATAATCTAATTAAAGATATTAAGTTAGTTTTATCTGATAAAAGAGTGTTAGTAGCCTTAGGGTGTTTGATTGTAGCGATATGTGTCATAAGTGGCACATATCGTTATAATAATGCCTCTAATAAGGGAATAAAAATAGGTATTGTTAATAATGATGATAGTAGGTATTCTAAATTATTGCTTAATTTCTTTAAATCTAATGAGAGTTTTTCTGAATTAGCAACTATAATTGAAGATAATGAAAATACTATTACTTCGGAATTTAATTCTGGAAATATAGATGCTTATATGATTATTCCAGAGTCTTTTGCTGATTCATTAATAAATATTGAGAATACACGTATTAAAATTCGTATTAATCAAGAAAAAGAAGTAGAGGCTGTTATGCTTAAAGCTATTCTAAATAGTTATGAAAAATATGTTACTTCTGTACAAAATAATTCTTATGGGTTATATAAAAATCTAAAAAAATCAGGTTTGCCTAAAAAAGAAAATATGAAGATTAACTTTCTTTCATCTATGGAAATGGTTTATATGGTCCTAGATAAAGAAAGCTTCTTTGATTATAAAATTGTAGAGTCTAACTCAATTAACATAATCCAAAGTTATTTATATGTTTTAATCCATATATTTATTATATTTTTTGGAGTATATATAGGTGTTTCATTTATTAAAGAAAAGGATAAAGGAGTATTTAAATTATATAAAATATCTAAGGGAAATTGGGGGAGTCTTATATTATCGAAAATTATGATATATTCATTGATTATAGATGTGATTGTGATAACGGCATGTAAGTATATATGCAATTTTATGAAGAAAGATATGAATATTAGTGTTATCCTCTTACTTATGTTAAACACAATTTTTTATGTTGGAATAATGATTATGTTATCACTAATTATAGGTGATAAGAATAGTTATATTTTAATTGTTAATTCCATTGTAATGTTTATTATAATACTTGGTGGAGGGATTATACCAAAACAATTTATGCCTGATAATTTGAAAATATTGGTAGACAAATTACCCTTAAATATATTTGTCAAACAATTGCATATGAGTATTTTAAATAATACATTAATAAATGACTTGAAATCTATAATGACATATATAGCTGCGATTTTAATAACTCTTATAATGAGTATTATGCTTTTAGAAAGGAGATGTATAGATGTTAGAAATTAAGAATGCCTTTCTAGATGTTTTAAATATTATTAAACTCCGTATGAAGTTATTGCTTAGCAATAGGATTTTATTTGTTACCATAATATTATTTTTTTTAATGGCTGCGGTAACAATAAATACTTTTTTTGTTGCAGCTAAAGATAAGAGTACTATACCAATCGGAGTTGTAGATCAAGATGATAGTAGTCATTCGAGACTAATGATTGATAATTTAAAGAAGAATAAATTACTTAAAGTAAATATATATAGTCAGGATTTATACACTGATGAGATAATTAATGCAAATGAAAATAAATTAATTGACAAGATTGAAAGAAAAGAGATAAATGCATTATTTATTATAAAAAAGGGATTTGGAAATAATATAAAAAATGGTAAGTTTGAAAAAATAATAAAGGACTATTATCTTGAGGACAAAAAATACGCCAGTCTTATTTCAGATATAGTATTAAGCTCGATTCTAGATGATGTTTGCTATAATTATTCCATAAATAAATATTTTTCTTTAAAGGGAAGATTAAACAAAGTATATACAGAAGAACAATATATGAAGAAGATAAAAAAGTTGTATGATAATACAGAGGATAGTATAGGATTTGATTTTGATGTTGTAAATATAAGCAATAAAAAATCTGTTAATGATAAGGTTAGTATGGAAATCATTTATAGAGAAGTAGTTATTGGTATCGTTGCACTAATAATATTAATTATTGTATTACTTGCAGGAAATCTTATAGTTGATGATTATAAAAATAATATAATGCTACGTATTGGTACGACTAAGATGTCAAGGAAAGTTAAACTTTTAGGTGATGTAGCAAGTACATGTACAATAAGTGGCATATTTGCACTTTTATTAGGAATAATGGTAGTTAATAAAATGGGAATAGTAAGTTTTGATGGAAAAATTAAATTTTTATTGATTATATTATTATTTACGGTTACAATAGGTGTGTTGTATGTATTATTTACAAGATTAATAAAAGATATGAGGATATATCAACTAATTGGTTCAATAACTATTTTATTTTTTGGAATAAGTGGAGCCATATATATATTAGGATTTTATTTTGAAGAAAGTATAGTAAAAATATTTAAAAATTTACCTGTAGGATTATTGATAAATAGTTTTAAAAATATTACATTGAATATTTCATGTAAAGACAATATAATAAAATACGTGTCTATTATATTAGTAATCTATATATCTACTAATCTTATACAAATGGTTAAGGCACATTTTTAAAGAAGGAGAATGAATTGACTTGAGTTATACTGTTAAGAAAATTATACAGAATTTAAAAAATAATATAGAGGATGCTGAAAAAGAATATATTAATGTACTTGCTGATAATTATAAAGAGTATGCATCGGTAATGTTAACTCTAAATTATTATATTTTATATGAGACAGGTTATGAAGAAAAGAATTATAATACACCAGAATTATTAGAGTATATATCTGATATTAATGACATAATAGAGGAATATGTAGTTAATGATAAAATAGTGGATAATGATATTATTGATAAAGTTGATGATATTAGAAATAAGATAATTAGTAAGCTAGATTTATTACTTGACTATACTGCAAAACTATATATTTATGAATACATATTGAATAGGTTAGAGTATAATTTTGATGAACAAGTATCTAATTCAAAGTTTAATGTTAATGATGAAAGTTTTGCAAAACAAGTTGTTAACTATATCTTTTCTAATAATGATAATGTTGTAATTAATGGAAAGATAAGAGAAGTAATAGGTCAACTTCCAGTACGTATGTCTAAGGATAAGTTTTTTGATTTGGTTAGTGATGCATTATCTATTTATAAAGGTGGTAAACTAGAAGCATTAGATACATTTATAGATAAATTAAGAAGTGCAGCTACACTTACAAAAGATAAGTATGATGAAGAATATGCTTTATTGTTAGATACAATTGAATTTTATGATTCAATTGATTTTAAAAATATCGATAGGGATACTTTTGATAAGGCACAAGAAAAATATAGAGAAGTGAATCAGTTTGTAAGAGTTTATACAGATTTTTTAAGTGATTTAGAACGTTGTGTAAATATGACATATACCATTTTATTGACAAAGAAAATTCAAGATAATGATTCACAATGTCAATTAGATAGTGTTAGAAAAGATATTTTAGGACATATTTGTGAGTGTTTTAATTCACAATATTCACAAGAGATAGAAGATGACATTACAAGTAAGTTAGTATATGTAGAAGGAATTCAAGAAAAGAGCCATGCATTGTGCATGCAGTTAGAACAAGCTATCGATGAAGATATTCTTGAAATGTATGCAAATAGTTCTAATAATATTAGTGATATTATAGTTATGTTCAAAAAATGTGGCTTATTGACATCTACAAGTATTTTTATTGATTTAAAAGAAAATAAGATAGAAGAAATAGATGTTGATGATAATATCTTAAGGAAAAAAACAGAAGAACTTATTAATGATTTAAAAGGTTTATTTGCTAAGAAATGCAGAGTATATACAAGAGCAGTCATGGCAAATATATTAAGTGAATTGCCAGTATTTTTCGTTAATATGAATGAAGTGATTGATTATGTACATACACAGATAAGTTCTTGTAAGAACCAAAGTGAGAAGATTGCTTGTTATGCGATATTATCAGATATAATGGCTGATGATGATGTTAAATGGAATTTTGATATGGATTAGTGTGATAATATGATTACATGGTATGATAGATTATTAATGCATACTTCTATTGATAACATAGAAGATATAAAATTACAAATAAGTAAAAAAGAATATCCTTTGAATATTTATTGCATAGTTGATTCTAATGATGGAGATAATCTATTCGAAGTACTTAGTTTACAAGAACTTTTTAATGGATTATATGATGATTTGGATATTATTATTATAGGAATAGCAAAAGGGAAAAGTAATATACAACAAGTTTTAATTAGATTGGTTGAAAGTATTATAAGTGAAGATGGAAATATAGACAAAAATCTGTTGTATGTACAAGGTGGTGATTAGTTGTTGATGACATTTTTACATATACTACAGATAATTGGCATAATTTTGTTGGTTTTATTAGGCATAGTAATAGCTTTATTATTAATAATATTATTTGATCCTATTCGATATAAATTTTTATTAAATTATGATGCGTATATTGCTGATAATGATGGGAAAAGTAATTATTGTTATATAAAGTTAAAGTGGTTGCTAAACATTGTTAGTTGTAAGATAGATATTAGTCTAAAAGGAATGGATTATGACTTTAGAATATTTGGTTTTAAGTCTAATTTATTAGATAAATATTTATTTGATAAATCTGATAGTAAAGATGAAAATGATGCAAGCGTTGAAAATTATAAAAATAAGTCAGATGAAACATCTATAAATTCAGAAGAGACAAGTAAAGAATTACTTGATGAAATTGAAGAAATATGGGAAGATTTAGTATCAGATGATGAAAATGAGGAAAATGTGTATGATAATAGTTTTACTGAAAAAGGATTAAAGGGCTTTTTTAGTAATCTGAAACATATTGATTTTAAGAGGCTTACTTTTAAGAATTTTATTAGAGAATTAAAAAAAGTATTTTTAAGAATTATTTATACAATAAGGGATATAATAAAAGCAATTTATAAATCGGCAAAGAAAATATGTGAAAAGTATAACCTTATAGTAGACTTATGGAATAAAAAAAGTACACAGATAGCTATTACAAGAATAAAAAATTATGTAGGTAAGTTGTGTAGGAGTATATTACCTAAGAAAAAGTTAATAAATATAGATTTAGGTTTTGAAGACCCAGCATATACTGGAATAGCATTAGGATTTATTGGTAGTTTGTATGGTTTTATAGGTGAAACTTTAAAGGTTAATCCTAATTTTGAAGAGAAAGAGTGTAGGATTAATTGTAAACTTATTGGTAAGATGAGTGTATTTAGTCTAGGAATTATTTTTATAAGAATTATGAAAGATAAAGCTATAAAAAGATTAATTAGTAATATTGATAAATTGAAGGAGGATTTAAGTAATGAATGATAATACTTTTTCTAATACAGTTGAGGCATTGTTTAAAGGAATGAATGGCTTCATATCAACTAAAACGGTTGTAGGCGATGCAATTAAAGTAGATTCAGAAACAACAATACTTCCATTAATTGATGTTAGTTTTGGAATAGGAGCAGGAGCTTTTTCTAATGACGAGAGAAAGAAAAATAATGGTGGAGGTGGTATGGGAGGAAAGATTACTCCTAATGCAGTCTTAGTTGTTCGTGGTGGTGAAGCTAAAATAATTAATATTAAGAATCAAGATCCTATTACTAAGATGTTTGAATTAGTACCAGATTTGATTAATAAATACAAAAATAAAAAAGATAAAGACGAAGTTGATAATGAGGTTGAAGAAATAGTAAATGAAATTAAGGACAGTAAAAGTGATATTTAATTAATATTATAATAGTTCAGCTGACGGCTGAACTGTCATAAAAATTGTGATTAAATAAAAAAAGTACTTGCAATATTTACTATCATCTGATAGAATAACTTTTGTTGTAGTCGAAGATTACTAAAGGAGGTGCTTTAGATGGCTAAATGTGAGGTTTGTGGAAAGGGAGCTCATTTCGGAAATGCAGTGAGCCATTCACATAGAAGAAGTAATAAGATGTGGAAAGCTAACATTAAATCTGTAAAGGTTAATGTATCAGGTAATGCTAAGAAGATGTATGTTTGTACTTCTTGCTTAAAATCAGGATTAGTTGAACGTGCATAATTTTATAAAGGTATTAAAGCAAAATTGAAGATGTTGCCTCAGCTTTGTGCTGAGGCTCTTTTTTCAACATCGAAATAGTTTAATACCTAGTAAAATTAATGCAATCATTAGACATATAGAGAAAAAATAGTTATGTATTATTAACATTAGTAACATACCGATGCCAATCCAAAATAATATAAAACCACAAATGTTTTTCATGTTATAAAGAAAAAAGTTTTATATTAATATATGCAGATATAAATTCTTATATGAATTTGTATGTAATAGTTCAGCCATTGGCTGAATAGTTATATTTTGGAAAGTTATATTTGTATATATTTTACAAAAAGACTTTATTTTTATATAAAAAGAGGTTATAATAAAATAGTATAATTTTGAAAATAGTAATATTAAAAACAAATAAAATATGTTGGAGGTGTTACCATGAAAGACATTGTTACTACAGAATATGGTGATATTAAGATTGAGAATGAAGTAATTGCAAAATATGCAGGTTCTTCAGCAGTGGAATGTTTTGGTGTTGTTGGAATGGCATCAGTTAATGTTAAAGATGGTTTTGTAAGATTATTAAAGAAAGATAATATTACTCGTGGTGTTAATGTAAGTGTTAAAGATGATTCTTTAATTATTAACCTTCACATAATTGTAGCGTATGGAGTAAGTATTTCTGCAGTTGCTGATAATTTAATTAGTAATGTGAGATATAAGGTTGAAGAATTTACAAATATGAAAGTCAATAAAATCAACGTTATAGTTGAAGGCGTTCGTATAACAGAGTAGTTACAATTGGAAGCAAGGAGGAAATAACATTGGTTATTAAGACAATAGATGCACCTTTATTAAAAAAGATGTTTTTGGCAGGTGCAAGCAACATTGAGACAAAGAAAGAGTATATAAATGAATTGAACGTATTCCCAGTCCCAGATGGTGATACAGGTACTAATATGTCAATGACAATTATGTCAGCAGCAAGGGAAGTGAGTGCAATTGAGGATGTAACTATGGCTAGTTTGGCTAAAGCTATTTCTTCGGGGTCTTTACGTGGGGCAAGAGGTAATTCGGGTGTTATCTTATCTCAGCTTTTTAGAGGGTTTACTAAAGAAATTAAAGAATGTGATGTTATAGATGTTACTATATTAGCCAATGCAGTATCACATGCTGCAGAGACTGCATATAAAGCTGTTATGAAACCTAAGGAAGGTACAATTCTAACAGTTGCTAAGGGTGCAGCACGAAAGGCTATGGAATTAGTCGGAGAGACTGATGACATTGTATATTTCGTTGATGAAGTAATAAAATATATGAAAGAAGTTCTTGCTCAGACTCCAGAAATGTTGCCAGTTTTAAAGACTGCAGGTGTTGTTGACTCGGGTGGACAAGGTTTGGTTGAGGTTGTAGAGGGAGCATATAATGTATTAATTGGTAAAGAGGCTGATATAAATATTTCTATACCGAGTGCTAAACCAAATTTAGATGCTGTAGCTTCTTCAGGTGGTGCTAAGCTAGAAGATGTTGATATTAAATTTGGATATTGTACTGAATTTATTATAATGCTTGAGAAAAAATTTGATGATAAAGATGAGAAGAAGTTTAAAGCATATCTTGAATCTATTGGTGATTCTATAGTATGCGTTGCAGATGATGATATTGTTAAGATTCATGTTCATACTAATGATCCTGGTTTAGCAATTCAAAACGCATTGACATATGGTTCATTGACAAAAATGAAAATTGATAATATGAGAGAAGAACATAATGAAAGATTTGGCAATACTACGACTGCTTCTGCAAAGATAGAAGAAGCTGAAACTAAGGTTCCAGTACAAGAAATGGCAAGAAAAAATGTAGGATTTGTAGCGGTTTCTATTGGAGACGGCTTAAATGAAATATTTGAAGGACTTGGTGCTGATTATATAATTAAAGGTGGTCAGACAATGAATCCAAGTACAGAGGATATGTTAAATGCTATAGATAATATTAATGCAGATAATATATTTATCTTACCTAACAATGGGAATATTATATTAGCAGCAGAGCAAGCAAAGAGCATTGTTGAAGATAAAAATATTATCGTTGTGCCTGCAAAGACAATAGCTCAGGGAATTACTGCACTAATCTCATATGTAGAAGATTGTTCAGTTGAAGATAACCTTAAGTCAATGGTTGAAGCTATTGGTAACGTCAAGACAGGACAGGTTACCTATGCAGTAAGAGATACTGAACTAGATGGTAAGGTTATTAAACAAAATGATATAATGGGCATAGGTGACAAGGTTATTGAAGCAGTAGGACAAGACGTATCAGAAGTTACATGTGAACTTGTAGACAAAATGATAGATGATGAATCAGAACTAGTAAGTATTTACTATGGTGAGGATATTAAGGAAGAAGAGGCTAGTGAGCTTTCCAAAAAAATAGAGGAAAAATATCCTGACCTAGATGTTGAACTTAATTATGGTGGTCAACCAATATATTATTATATACTATCAGTCGAATAGACTTTAGTGAACTATTCTAGTGACGAGCCCTAGTGGGGTTATAAACTAAGAGATATAAAATATGATAGCTATTATATTTTATATCTCTTACTTTACTGAGCACTAGGGCTCATCACTAGAAAAGGTTTATAATTTTTGTAAAGCCACAATGTTAGGGGAAGCAATTAGGGAGTAATTTGTGTGGTATATTACAAAGCCAGGTTTTGCATTATTAGGCTTCTTAATATGTTTCTTTTGTATATAATCAATTTCTACTTTTTGCTGGTCACGTCCTTTAGAATAATAAGCAGCTAATTGACCTGCTTCTTCAAATGTTCTATCTGGTAGTTCTTCTCCATTTGATTTTACTATTACATGAGAACCTGCAATTCCTTTCGCATGGAACCACCAGTCATTATTTGATGCAAATTTAAAGGTCAATTCATCATTTTGAATATTATTTTTCCCAACATATATATGAAAACCGTCACTTGATAAATAATGTAAAGGTTTGTTATCATTTTTTGGAGCTTTTGATTTTTTATTGGTATTTTTTTGCCTATTTTTAATGTAACCTGCATTTATCAGCTCATTTTTTATATCTATTAGGTCTGATTCATAAAGTGCTATGTCTAAAGAATTACTTACAGATTCTAAGTAATTAATATCATTTTCAGTTTCAACTATCTGTTCAGATAGTGCTGTAAAAGTTCTTTTTAGTTTATTATATTTATTAAAGTATTTTTTTGCATTATCAATAGGAGATATAGTTGGGTCTAGTGGAATAGATATATCTTCACCAGTATAGTAGTTATTTAGAATAGCTTTTTTGCTACCTGTTTCTATACTATACCCATATGTGGTAAGTAATTCCCCATATATTTTATATTTATCTTTTTTATTAGTATCTTCAAGTTGCTTATGTTGAAGAGAATACTTTTTTCGTGCTCTTTCAAGATTAGTTGTAACTATTTTTCTTAAATCTACTGATTTTTGTTTAATCCTATTAATAATTGCTTTTTCTGAATAAAAAGTATTTAGAAGTTCACATATTGTAGGATAGTGTTGTAATTTACCTTTTGTATAGCAAGTTAGGTCAATAGAAGAGTATTCTAAAGGTTCATTATCTTGATATATTATACAAGGAGTGTATTTATGTGAAGTTATAACTTCTAAAATCCTGTTAAAAGTATTATATAGATGCCTAATAATATCTGGATTTAAGGTATTAACATATGTTTCACTATCTATAGAGGCTCTAAAACATATTTCGTTTGCAATTAGTGGACTAATACCTATAAAAGTAGTATATAAGAACTTATAAGTAGGGGTATTACTTTTCTGTGCCAAACTTGTAAAACAAGACAAATCTATATTTAATGGACATACTTTATTTTCTTGTTTTGGTATAAAGTATGGTCTGTTTGGTAATACTTCTCTGACAGAACTTACTAATGCAGAGATATGTTTAATACTATCTATGATTATATTGTTATCATCAGTAAATATAATGTTACTATGTTTACCCATTAGTTCAATAATTAAATGTTTATAGCATAAATCACCTAGTTCATCAAAATGTTCAATTTTAATATCTATAATACGTTCAAAATTTGGTTGAACTATATCTACAATTTTTGCACTATTTAAATGTTTGCGAAGCAACATACAAAAATTTGGTGCAACCATTGGATTTACAGAATTTTCATTTGTAAAATACACTAGTGGTAGGGAAGGGTTAGCTGAAAGTAGTAGTTTATATTGTTGCCTATTGCTTTTTATTGTTAATACAAGTTCATCTTTTTCTGGTTGATTTATTTTATTAATTCGTCCATCTAAAATATTTGTTTTTAATTCGTGGACTATATGTGATATTACTAATCCGTCTAATGCCATAATAACCTCCAATTATTTATGTGATTTATTTTTCATTTCTTTTTTATTTTTATACATATTTGCGTCAGCTTCTTTAATTATATCTGAAAGAGATAAGTTCTTATTTTCTTTGTAGAAGGATTCGCCGTGTGCAACAGTAAAATCATAATCATTAGAATAGTACATATTATAATTATGTATATTTACATCGAATTGCATTAAGGAAACTTTACATACGGCTTCAGCATTTGGAGCCTCTATTATAACTGCAAATTCATCTCCACCGATTCTATAGGCGGTACAAAAGTTTTTGAAAGATTGAGAAATTAAATTCGCAGTTGTAATAATTGCATCATCACCTTGTAAATGACCATAAGTATCATTTATAGTTTTTAGATTATTTAAGTCAAATATTACAATACCTATTGATTTAAATTTATCTATATTTTTTTCTAAATAAGTTATTTTCTCTTTATATGCTGTTCTGTTTCCTATGTTAGTAAGACCATCTTTATATGCTAATTCTTGTACAAATTTTGAATGGTAAGCAGATTTTGATGCCTTAAATAAATTAGCTATTGCTATAAAAGACAAGTATATAATTATTAGTACTAAATTGCAACTAACAAATAAACCAGGCGTTGTAGTTCCTTTGATAAATAAAATCATATCTGTGAAAACACAAAACGCAGTTGATATAAATATTGTATTACGTATTGTTTTTGCTATTTTTTGTTGATTGCTAGAAGCATTTACCATGGTATTTTTTGAAATCAAAAGCATAATTACAATTGAAAGTACAGTTAATAGTAGCATTGAAAAAGCTATTGGCAATGATTGATGAAAATCTGCTAATCCAGTTAATTGTAATATCCATACAACACCATAAGAGATTAAATTAATGTATGATAATAAATAAACATATTTTTTTGGTTTTAAATCAAATAAATCATCTAAAAATAATAAACCAGGCAATGTCATAATATACAATGCATTACAAGCAAGTGTTTGTATTAGTTGCGGATTATTAGTTACAAATTCCAATATGTGAGTAGAAGTGGAACACCATAATCCTAATGCACATGAAAAGATACCTATGTAAAGTAGGGCATGTGAAGATATTTTCTGTATCTTATTAATATACAAATCAGATACAATAAATATTAGTCCTATTATAAGTAACAGAAAACTTAATATTAGAAAAAAGGCGTCATTTGTGAAAATTTTATACACATATTGGCCTGAATCACATACATACATTTCAGTAATGTAACAGGAATTATCATTATAATATGGTTTGATTTGAATTCTAAGGGTTTTACCTATGTCAGATTTTTTGAATTTATAAAAATACCATACAGAACCAGATGATTTACATGAAATTATACTATTTTTGTATGGAGTGTCTAGTATTTGTTTATCATCTATGTACATCTTAATATCTGTACTAAGAGCTCTGAAGCATAAAGAATCACCTACATTAATATTTTCTTTGATAGAATGTTCAAAAGTTGAATAGCGTTTTGTCGAAAAACCATTGTCTTTTGTTATTTTATCTAGGGTGATATTGGTCCTTGATTTGGTATACCAACCAGTATTAAAGACTTCTTTTGATTTAAGCATAGTACTTTTGCTATATTTTTGTTTAGCGGTAATAGATAAAATAATGCATATTGTTATAAGTATTATAACCTGTAGTGTATATAGTGATAAAAAGAAAGTAGTTTTATTTTTAAACTTTTTCATGATAAGCTCCATTTCTATTATATATATAATATATTATATCACAAAATGTCAAATAAAAACATATTTTGTAAAAAAATTACTCTATTATTCTAGGGACGAGCCCTGGTGGGGAGAAAACTACGAGATAAAGAATAGATAATATATTTGATATCTCGTAACATACAAGAACCCAGGGCTCGTCACTAGAACAAGGTCACTAGAATAAAAACAAAATAATAAAATAAAATATTGATGTTATAGAATTTGTTTGATATAATCTTATTTAGTAAAAAATGGAAAGGGATAATTAGTATGGATTTTGTTTTATGGATTGTTTTACTGTTAGTAGGGTTTGTGTTACTTATTAAAGGAGCTGATTTATTTGTAGATGGTAGTTCTTCAGTGGCAAAAATATTGAAAGTGCCATCTGTAATTATTGGATTAACAATTGTTGCTTTAGGAACATCATTTCCAGAGGCAGCAGTAAGTATAACTGCAAGTATTCAAGGTAAGAATGAGATGGCTTTAAGCAATATAATTGGTTCTAACTTATTTAATCTATTGATAGTTATTGGAGTTTGTGCAATTATTAAAGCTTTTGGTGTTGAGCAAGATATTAAAAAGAGAGATTTGCCATTTAATATATTAGTGACATCAGTGCTATTGTTTTTCACATTTACACGAAGAAAAATTGGTAGATTAGAGGGTATAATATTTATAGCTATTTTTATTGCTTATATATGTATGTTGATAAAATCAGCTTTGAAAAATAAAATTGAAGAAGAAACTCAGACAATGTCAGTACCCAAAAGTATATTGTTTATTCTTATAGGAGTTGTAGCAATTATTGGAGGCGGTCAGCTAGTAGTTAAAAATGCTAGTGCAATTGCCTCAAAATTAGGGTTAAGTGATTTATTTATAGGTCTAACTATTGTTGCAATAGGAACCTCATTACCAGAATTAGTAACTTCAGTTGTTGCTGCTAAAAAGGGAGAAAGTGGACTAGCTCTTGGTAATGCTGTTGGTTCTAGTATATTAAACATATTATTTATATTAGGCTTTTCATCTGCGTTATCACCTATAGTAGTTGCTTCTAGTGAATTTATGGTAGTGATGATTGATATAATTATTTTATTAATTGTTTCAATGATATTACAGGTATTTTGTGTCTCTAGAGATAAAGTGTCTAAATTTGAAGGAGCAATGTGTGTTTTTTTATATGTGGCTTATATGGCATTTGTGATAATTAGAACAGTAAATTAGGTTGTTATTTGATACTAGATATTATTTATTAATTGGATAAAAATAAAAAGCAAAAAGGAATTCGTAGGTGAGACGAATTCCTTTTCTTGAAAGGTGAATTAATAAAAATAATGAATAAGTGTTATATAATTTAGCTTATAAAAGCTAGATTAATCTGTATAAGCTGGAGCAACAGTAGGTGGATATGTAATTATGTCTGGTTCTGGAGTTGCTTCAGGGGCTGCTGTTGACTGCGGATCTCTGGTTGCTTTAGTAACATTAGTAGTTGGAACAGGTGTTGAACTAACTATAGTTTTCTGTTTACTTGTATTAGCAGCTACACTATAACTATATGTATCTGATGATTCTGTAACTTCGTTTGAATATACTGCAATACTCACTGGAGCTTGTTGTGTTGTCACTTGTGTAACATTTGCTGTTTGCTCTGTTGTATTAGTTGTAACTTGAGCTTCAGATATATTATCTGCATATGCTTTAGTAGGAGCTACAGTAAAACTATATATAAAAATTATTAATAATGTAATCATACCAATTAAGGTTATCATTGTGTATTTTCGATTTGTCATATTATCATAACCCCCTTATATCTAACAACCTCTTGCTTATGTATATATTTTAACAAAATGTTACATAGTTGTCAATAAAAAATTAAATAAATATTACATAAATATTATTAAATTCATTTTAAAAATTAAATTGACAAAGAAAATAACATCGATTATAATCGATACAATATGTTTTATTATTGGATAATCAGTACATCATATTTCTTATTAAAATATGATGCTTTTTACATTATATAATAGTGGAAATTGGAATAATAAAAAAATATGAAGTAAATGTGAATTTCTAGTTGAGATTTTTTAAAACGTATGATATATTATGTAAGGAAGGAGCAAACACTTATGAAGAAAATATGTGTTGTAGGTGTTGCAGGTGGTTCAGCATCCGGTAAAACTACGATAGTCAATAAGATAAGAGAATATTTTGGAAGTGACATTGTGGTAATTAGCCATGATAGTTATTATAAGGCACATAATGACATGCCTTTTTCAGAGAGATGTAAGTTGAATTATGATCATCCTGAGTCATTTGAAACTACAAAGATGGCTGAAGATGTAAGACAATTAATGGCAGGTAATTCAATAGAGATGCCAATATATGATTATACAATTCATAATCGCTCAGATGAAACAGTGCTTATTGAACCTAGAAAGGTTATAATCGTTGAAGGAATTCTAATTCTTGAGAATAAAGAACTTAGAGATTTAATGGATGTTAAAGTATATGTAGATACTGACGCAGATGAAAGACTAATGAGAAGAATTAAGAGAGACATGCAAGAAAGGGCTAGAAGTATTGATTCTATATTAGAACAGTATTCAGAGACAGTTAAACCTATGCACGAAGAGTTCGTTGAACCTTCAAAAAAATATGCGGATGTAATAATTCCAAGAGGTGGAGAGAATCAAGCAGGTATTAATATGCTACAAGAGTATCTAAAGAGAAGACTAGCATAGTAAGCTTGAGAGAGTAGTTTGGAAGAAAATTAGTTATTAAAGGGAGAAATAGTTCTATGCAAATCAAGGACATATTAAGTAAAGTTGATCACACTGAATTAAAGCAAACTGCAAGATGGGAAGATATCAAATTGTTATGCGACCAAGGAGTCAAGTATGGGGTAGCATCAGTATGTATACCACCATCTTATGTTAAGGACGCTGTAATTTATCTAGATGGCAAACTGCCGGTCTGTACAGTTATTGGATTTCCAAATGGTTACAATACAACTGCGTGCAAAGTCTATGAGACTGCTGATGCTATAGCTAATGGTGCTGACGAAATAGATATGGTTATTAATATCGGTTGGCTTAAGGACAAGAAGTATGATATGATTCTGGACGAAATTAATGCTATAAAAGAAGTGTGTAATGGGAAAATACTTAAGGTTATAATTGAGACATGTTTACTAACAGAGGAAGAAAAAGTAGTTATGTGTGAAATTGTATCTAAATCTAATGCTGACTTTATAAAGACATCTACTGGATTTTCAACTGCAGGTGCAACTTTTGAAGATATAGAATTATTTTCTAAAAATGTAGCTAGTAATGTAAGTATTAAAGCAGCTGGGGGAATAGGCTCAATTGAAGATGCTGTAAAATTCATTGATTTGGGCGCGACTAGATTAGGAACTAGCCGTATTGTAAAAATAATAGAAAAAGATAATTCTTTAACGTGATATATAAGTAGGATAATAGTGTAAGCTATTATCCTACTTTTGTTATTTAATAGGTAATTGCGTCGCATTTCCTATTAAATGAATACGTTCCACTGGGGATGCACAGCTCGCGGAAGGGAAATTTGAACTGCGTTTCCACTCGTGCGCGAAAGAGTCGCAAGCGACTCTTTGTTCTAAAATAACTATCATATTAAAGTAATCTTTTTTGAAAAAATTTGTATGAGAAAGTAAGAATTTGTAAGGGTAAATTAATGGTATAACGCATTTATACAAAAGTCACAAAATAACGAATAATAATTGGTAAAAATGTCAATTGAAATAATTTTCTTTATATAATATCTTATAAATGTAAGTTGTCAGAAAATTATATATTTACCAATGATAATGGAGGTAGACTATGAGTCCAAAGAAAAAAAATCAAAAAAATGGGATGGTTATAGGAGTTATTATTAGTATGGCACTTGCTACAGTTGTAGCATTTAAGTATATGCCCTCAGCAACATCAAAGGCACATGATGATGGTGCATCTATATCAAAAGAAGCGTATACTAAGCAGGATGTTTATTATAACGGGGATTATTATAATGAATTAGAAGGCTTAGAAAATTTATTGAACGGTAAACACTCTGATAAAGACGTTAAAGAAGGACTTAGAGCATTAATTGGATATCAAAGTTTATCAACTTATGTTGAAGGCTATGATAAAAATATTGTTGGTACAGATGAGAAACACCCAAGATATAAGGGAACTAAAAAAGATTCGTTGGCTTATGTTTGGCAAGATTCTGAACGTAAGGCAAATGATGAGTATGGAAAAGGATGTTTCAGATTATTTTATACTAATGTATATGGGACATCATTAGATGATTACAAATCAACTGTTAATAGAGAGCATGTTTGGCCACAATCATTATCTGGTGGACTTTTTGGTACTTCAGGTGCTGGAGCTGATGGACATCACATAAGACCAGCTAACTCAAAGTTAAATGGAGCAAGAAGTAATAAAAAATATGGTGATTTGAAGAATAATGAGATAGAATATACTTATTTTACTACAGAGGGAGTAAAGAGTTACAACTGTTTATATAATTATTCTTCGGAGGAAACTATAGTAAATAATTATAAAGGTCAATTGGCAGGATATTCATCAGATAATGTATTTGAACCAAGAGATGATTATAAAGGTGATATAGCAAGAATAATTGCTTATATGGCATTACATTATGAAGCTCTAGAAAATATAGTAGATAATGTAATGGCAGGTGGATATGATACTATTGTAAAATGGAATAGATTAGACCCTGTTGATGAGTATGAAATCAACAGAAATAATGTTATTGCAGAATATCAAGGAAATAGAAATCCTTTTGTTGATGCACCGGGATTAGTTGATATTTTATATGCAAAGGATGTTGACGTTTTAGCTTCAAATGACAGCGAAAACATCTTAAAGAATATTAATATGAATAATCTATTTAATGTATATGCAATGGTTAGTAGTAAGAAAAATATTTGTTTTCAATAATTATTGTTGACATTATTTTATAGATAATATAAAATTTGTTTAGGAAAAATTCATATTAATTAGGAGGAAATTATGAGAAAGAAGATTTGTTTATTAGCAACATTAGTAGTTGCTGCAGCAGCATTAGTTGGCTGTGGTGGCTCAAATTCAAAGGGGAAAAAATCAGGTGGATATGAAGTGGCCTTGATTACAGACTCAGGTAACATTGATGATGGTTCTTTTAATGAAGGAACATGGAATGGTATTAAAGATTATTGTGAGAAGAACAATATTACACATGGATACTATATTCCAAATGCAGAATCTTCACAAGCACAAAAGGACGCAATTAATAATGCAATTCAAAAAGGTGCTAAAGTTATTGTTACACCAGGATTTTCATTTGCATCAACAATCAATGATTTACAAAATGACTCAAAATATGATAAGATTCAATTTTTGTTAATTGATACAACTCCTGCTGATGCTCAAGGTAATGCAACAGAAATCAAGAAAAATGTTCATTGCTTAAGCTATATGGAAGAACAAGCTGGATTCTTGGCAGGATATGCAGCTGTTAAAGATGGTTATACTAAGTTAGGTTTCTTAGGTGGACAAAGTATACCACCAGTTGCTAGATATGGATATGGATATGTTCAAGGTGCTAATGCAGCAGCTGTAGAACTAAAGAATACTGATAAAGTTGAAATGAACTATTGGTATGGTGGAACTTTTAGCCCATCTGATGATGTATTTAATAAGATGGATGGATGGTATTCAAAGGGAACAGAAGTTGTATTTGCATGTGGCGGTAAGATATATCAATCAGCTACTAAGGCAGCAGAAGCAGCTAATAAGAAAGTAATCGGTGTTGATACTGATCAAGCAAATGATTCTCAAACAATTATTACTTCAGCTATTAAAGGTGTAGCTACTTCAGTTTCTTTAGCTTTGGCTGATTTATATGGTAATAATGGAACTTGGCCAGATACATTAGCTGGACAAGCAGCTACATTAGGTGCTGCTGATAACTGTGTTGGATTACCAACTGAAAGTTCATCATGGAGATTTAATAAATTTACTGTTGATGAATATAATGCATTATTTGCTAAAGTTAAATCAGGTGAGATAAAAATAAGTAATGATGTTACTACTCAACCTACAGTTCAAATTAAAGTAAATTACGAACAATAATAAATTAATAAATATAGTTTGGATATTAGAGGAAAGTGAGACCAGATGATGAGATTGTCTGGTCTTTATTCCTTTAAATGCTATACAAAAAAAGATAAAAAAGTACGATAGAGTATTTGTATACTTTAATATAATATTTAGAAAAATAATAATTGTGAATAATACAAGAGGAGATAAATTAAGGGAGGTGCCTATGAGCAACTATGTAATTGAAATGCTTAATATCACTAAGGAATTTCCTGGTATAAAAGCAAATGATAATATTACACTACAATTAGAAAAAGGAGAAGTTCATGCATTATTAGGCGAAAATGGTGCAGGAAAATCAACTCTTATGAGTGTACTATTTGGTTTGTATCAACCAGAGATGGGTGTTATTAAGAAGAATGGTAAAGAAGTAAAAATTAACAACCCTAATGATGCAAATGATTTAAATATAGGTATGGTACATCAACATTTTAAATTAGTAGAATGTTTTACTGTATTAGATAATATTATATTAGGTGTTGAACCAACAGGCAAAATGGGAATTTTACAAAAAAGAGAAGCACGAAGGAAGGTCATCGAATTAAGCGAGAAATATGGTTTAAAGGTTGACCCAGATGCACTTATTTCAGACATAAGTGTTGGTATGCAGCAAAGAGTAGAGATTCTTAAAATGCTTTATAGAGATAATGAAATACTTATTTTTGATGAGCCTACTGCAGTACTTACACCTCAAGAAATTGATGAATTACTACAAATAATGAAAAACTTTAAAAAAGAAGGAAAATCAATTCTCTTTATTACTCACAAGTTAAATGAAATAATGGCAGTAGCGGATCATTGTACTGTTATTCGTAAAGGTAAAGGTATAGGAACAGTTGCTATAAAAGATACAACAAAAGAAGAACTTTCTAGAATGATGGTTGGTAGAAGTGTCAATATGAAGGTTGAGAAAGATGACATTAAACCATTTGAAGAAATTCTTAAAGTTGAACATGTTACAGTATATGACAAGAAAAAGAAAAAGAATACTGTATCAGATGTTTCATTCAATGTTAGAGCAGGTGAAATAGTATGTCTTGCTGGTATTGAAGGAAATGGACAGACAGAGTTTGTCTCTGCAATTACAGGTTTAAGTAAGCTTACTTCTGGAAAGGTGACTTTGTGTGGAAGTGATATTACACACGCTTCAATTAGACAACGCTCTATTCAAGGTATGAGCCATATTCCAGAAGATAGACATAAACATGGTTTAGTTTTAGATTATTCACTTGAGGATAATATTATTTTACAAAAATATTGGCAACCAGAATTCCAAAATCATGGATTTATTAAGAAAAAAGCAGTTCGTCAATATGCTGAGAAAATAATAAAAGAATATGATGTAAGGAGTGGACAAGGTCCTCTTACAATATCAAGATCTATGTCTGGTGGTAACCAACAGAAGGCTATTATAGGCCGTGAAATAGATAAAAATCCAGAATTGTTAGTTGCAGTTCAACCTACAAGAGGATTGGATGTTGGTGCTATTGAGAACATACATAAGCAAATTGTAGCGTTAAGAGACGTTGGACGTGCAGTTTTACTAGTATCTCTTGAGTTAGATGAGGTTATGAATTTAAGTGATAGAATATTGGTTATGTATGAAGGCGAAATAGTTGGAGAATTCAAACCAGATGAAGTAACAGTCCAAGAATTAGGTCTGTATATGGCTGGTGCTAAAAAACAAAATAGAAAAAATATTGGGGAGGATAAATAGGTATGGAAAATAATAAAGAACTCCTTTCTAACACAAAAAATCCTAAAGAGAATTTATTTAAAAAACTTATATCAAGTAATGGTAGTGTTAGTTTCATGGGTACTGTTATTTCAATCATAATGGGACTTATACTTGGATTTATACTATTATTAGTATTCAATACACCATTTGCTATGGAAGGTATGAGTAAGATATTAACAACAGCTTTTTCATCTTTAGGTGATATGGCTAAGTTCTTATATGAAGCAACACCATTGATTTTCGTTGGATTATCTGTTGGATTTGCTTTTAAGACAGGTTTATTTAATATCGGAGCACCTGGACAATATACTATTGGAGCAGCATTTGGTCTTATAGCTTGTGTTCAATTCCAATTACCATGGTATGTGTGTTTAGTATTTGCTGCAATTGGCGGAGCTATTTGGGGTATATTCCCTGGATTATTTAAAGCATTATTTAATGTAAATGAAGTTATCACTTCAATTATGTTTAACTGGATTGGACTATTTTTAGTTAACTTAACATTTAGTAATATGCCTAAAATGCTATCAGTATATTGGGGACAATCTAATAATGATAAGACTCCTATATTAAAAGTTGCTAATCCAAATGGTATAATTCCACAAGGCCCTTTAGGAGAATGGATGTGGAGTGACTATGCAAATATAGGTATATTTATAGCTATAGGAGTTGCTATTTTAATATATATTATATTAAATAAAACAATTTTTGGTTATGAGTTAAAAGCTTGTGGTCTTAGTCAAAATGCTGGTATATATGCTGGAATTAAAGCTAAGAGAAACATGGTATTATCAATGGTTATAGCAGGAGCTTTAGCTGGACTTGGTGGAGGTTTATTCTACTTAAGTGGCATAGAGCAATATACAATATTAAAAGAAGTTAATGGTATGGGATTCAATGGTATTCCAGTTGCATTATTAGCATTTAGCAATCCAATTGCGATAATATTTAGTGCAATGTTTATTGCTTTAATAAATGTAGGTGGAGAAACACTACAACCAGAATTTGCTAGAGAGCTTATTGATATTATTACAGCAGCTATAATCTACTTTAGTGCTTTCTCTTTATTGATTAAGCAAATTATTAGAAGATTTTTAAAGGCTGATGAGAGTAATGTAAATGCTGAACCAGCATCAGTAAAAGTTGCTGACGATTCAGATCTGAAGGTAGATAAATCTGATAAGGAGGTGACTAAATAATGGATATTTTTGCAAATGTGCTTACTTCAACAATTATTTTCGCAGTACCATTATTATTAGTTGCACTTGGAGGTATGTTCTCTGAACGAAGTGGTGTAATTAACCTTTCATTAGAGGGTATAATGATAATGGGAGCATTATTTAGTTGTGTTGTATTAAATAAAATGAATTTGGTTGATGGAATGGAGTCACCTGAATCTTTTGGTGCACTACATCCGATATTAGGAATGTTTATTGCAATATTGGTTGCAGCTTTAGTAGGTATGATTTATTCGTTATTACTTGCTTTTGCAGCTATTAATTTGAGAGCGGATCAGACAATTGGTGGTACATCTCTTAACATGCTTGCTCCTGGTTTAGCAGTAGTTATTACATGGGCTATTCAAGGACAAGGACAAACAACTGTACTTATTCCATCATGGGTAAGAATTACCCAAGCTAATTTTGGTGGAGAAGCATCAACAGAAGGATTCTTCAATACGTTATTCTTCAAAAGCTTCTATTTAACTACACCAATTGCTATTATTATTCTTGTTTTGAGTATAATTATTTTATACAAGACTAAGTTTGGTTTAAGATTACGTGCTTGTGGTGAACACCCACAGGCTGCAGATAGTGTAGGTATCAATGTATATAAAATGAGATATGCAGGTGTTATGATATCAGGTGCTTTAGCAGGTATAGGTGGATTAGCCTTTACAGTCGCAGCAGGTTCAGGATTTTCATCATCTGTTGCAGGATATGGTTTCCTTGGCCTTGCAGTTATGATCTTTGGTAACTGGAAACCTCTTAACATTCTTGGAGCTTCATTGTTCTTTGCATTGTTTAAGGTTATTGGTTCATATAGTTCAGCTATTTCATTCTTACCTAAGTTTGAAGGTGTTACTAATAGTGGATATATTTATAATATGTTACCTTATATTGTAACTATGATTATTTTGATTCTTACTTCTAAGAATTCTGCGGCTCCTAAGGCTGAAGGAATTCCATACGATAAAGGTCAAAGATAATTTAGGTGACTGTTTTTTTGAGATTTCTGGGGACAGGACGATTTTGAATATATTTGAAATCTGCTTACCTAAGAAATTTTAAAGGAACAGTCAAAGTTATCTTTTCGTAGTTGGAGAGAGTTGCAAGTTGGAGTTGACTTATTTTTTTGCTGGAGGTGTGGCTCCGGCTATTTTTAGGTAGATATGGATAGGGAGTTTATAATTGAAAAGGGTATAGGTAGTTATCTAAGAATGGGATTTGTAGTTTATTGATTTAGTAATTAGCATTTTTGATAAGTTAAGGAATGATTTTATGAGCATTTTAAAGAATAATTCACAAGTTATAAGGGGCGATATTGTTTTTTCAGTTTCTCCTTCAGAGGTTAAGTGTGTAGAGAATGGGTTCCTTGTTGTTGTAGATGGGATTTGTCAGGGTGTATATTATAATATACCAGAAGAGTATGAGTATTTAGATTTGGTAGATTATAGTGGGAAGATTATTATGCCTGGTATGTCAGATATTCATCTTCACGCTTCTCAATATGGTTTTAGAGGTTTAGGTATGAATCTAGAGTTATTAGATTGGTTAAACACTTATACTTTTAAGGAAGAAGCAAAGTTTTCTGATAGGGAATATGCACATAAGGCTTATAGCATATTTGTTGAAGATTTGTTATCTAGTATGACAACTAGGGCGTGTATTTTTGCTACTATTCATACAGAGGGTACGCTAGAGTTAATGGATATTCTTGAGAAATCAGGATTAAAGACAATGGTCGGTAAAGTTAATATGGATAGAGAAAGTCCAAATTATTTATGTGAGGAAAGTGTCAAAAGATCTGTAAGTGATACAGAAAGGTATATAGTTAATTCTTTGAAAGATTTTGAGAATACAGAGCCTATTATTACTCCAAGATTTGTACCTACTTGTAGTGATGAACTTATGAAAGAACTTTCTAAATTAAGAAATAAATATAAATTAAATGTTCAGTCTCATCTATCTGAAAATAGGTCTGAGATAGAACTAGTGTCTGAATTGAATAAAGAGTCTAAGTTTTATGGTGATGCATATGATATGTTTGGCTTGTTTGGAGGAGATTATAGTGCAGTTATGGCTCATTGTGTATATTCTTCTGAAGAAGAGATAGAATTGATGAGAAAGAATAATGTATTTGTAGCTCATTGTCCAGCATCTAATATGAATTTAGCATCTGGAATTGCACCAATTAGAAAACTTATGGATGCTAATGTAAATATTGGATTAGGAACAGATATAGGAGCAGGACATAGTATCTCTATGTTTCGTTGTGTAACAGATGCTGTTCAAGTATCTAAGTTATACTGGAGATTAGTGGATGAATCATACAAGCCTTTAGATATCAATGAAGCATTTTATTTGGCAACTGTAGGTGGTGGAAAGCTATTTGGTAAAGTAGGAAGCTTTAATAAAGGCTATGAAGCTGATATTGTTGTTTATGATGATAGTGATTTGAAGGCTCTATATAAGATGTCTTTACAAGAGAGATTTGAAAGATTATTGTATTTGGGAAGTTCAAATAATGTTATTTTAAAATATGTTTCTGGAGAGAAAATATATGAAAGAAAGACAAAACTAGTTGATAATAAGATATTGGTATAGGAGAGACTGTATTGGGAGCATAAGTTATGTTGAAGATATAGGAAAATACATAAATTATTCTTTAGTTATAATAACATCATATGACAGTTATTTACAAATATTTACAATTTAAATATGTGAATTTTAAATATATGTTAAATTTAGCTTTGTTTTGTTGACTTTTAGATAATTATAATTTACAATCATTGTTGTGTAGACAATTGTCTAATTTTTGGAAAGTTTTAAAGGGAGGTAAATAAATAATGTCTAAAAGAAAAATCATGGCATTGGCTGTTTTAGCTATGATTATGGCTATATGTGCAGCAGTATTTATTCAAACAAAAAAAGAGTCTGAAGCAAGCTTTTTTAAGAATAAACAAGTAAAGCTTTATGACCCCGTTTCTAATGATAATGTGAAAGAAAAGGAAGATGTCTTAACAATCCCAGAAGTCAAAGAAGGACAAGAGAATGTGACAGTTATTGGACAGGTTGCATATTCATATGCATCTAATCCAGGAGATAAGATTACTAATTTTATCTTACAAGATGTTATAGACAACGAAGTAGTTGGACTATTAGTTAGTGATGACAAGAATACAGAAATGTATCAAAATGGCGATGTAGTTCTTGTTACAGGTAGTGTAGGTAATTATGGCGGTGTTGTAGAATTTAAGTCAGTAACTAAGGTGGAAAAGGTTAAGAGCGAAAAGCCATTTGCTCCTCAAGAGGTTACTATCTCTGAATTAAAAACTGATTCATCAGAGTATATATCAGAGTATATTTTAATTAAGAATGTTAAACTTGGCGCTTATAATGCTAAGGGAAATACATATGTATCAGATGGTACAGGAGAGTTTCCAGTATATAAAGCGGCTCAATTTCCAGAGAATATTATAGAAAATTCTGTTGTAGATTTAACATGTTCTTATGCAGAATATAGATCAGCAAGTCAATTAAGAGTTGGATGTTCAGATGATTATGTATTGGTTGAAAATAAGGCTGATAGTACATATAATACAGATAAAAAAGTAAGTGTTGCAAAATTTTCAGGAAGTGCTAATCATGATAGTACAAAAGTATATGGTGACTTATATGAAGGAGGAGATATGCTTGACAAAACAGCATACGTTACTCGTTCAGGTGATGATAAATGTTCTTTAAGTGGAGAAACAGTTAATGATTATGTTTTAGGAGCTAATGGATTCTTAGAAAATCAGTATTTAACTATTAACTTTAATACAAATAATATTGGAAATCTAAAGCTTAAATTTGATTTACAAGCAACATATAATGCATGTAAAAAATATGAACTTTATTATAGTTTAAATAATAAAGATTTTGTAAAATATACAAAAATAGGTTTAGATAAAGAAGATGTTGTAAAAACATTTGAGTTTGAATTACCAAGTGAGTTAAATAATGCAAATGAAGCTTCTATTATAATAAAAGCTATTGGTAGTAATTTTAAAGGTGAAGTTGCTGATAAATACAACATGGTTAGATTATCAAATGTTGAAATAACAGGTTCACCAGTTAAGTCAGATAAGGTTTCGGATATTGTTACAATATTACCAGCAGATGATGAGATAGCTCTAAATCAAGAAATTAGTCTATCATGTGATACAGAAGGTGCAGATATATATTATTCAATTAATGATGGAGAATATTCTAAATATGATGTAGATAAGAAAATAGTTGCAGAAAGTTTACCTTTAACATTAAAGGTTTATTCAGAAAAAAATGGATTAGAGAAGAGCACGATTGTATATAAAAAATATGATCAATTAACTGTTCAAAAAGTTAAAGCTACTCCTAAGTCTGGAAACATTAAAGTAGGAAAAAGTATTACACTAACAACAGAAACAGAAGATGCTAAAATAGTATATTCTTATGATAAGAATACTTGGTTAGATTATGAGGAAGGTAAATTAGTTATAGATAAACTTCCAACTAAAATATATACTAAGGCAACTAAAGAAGGATACAAAGATAGTGAGATAAGTATATTTGAATATAGTGAGAGAGTTGACAAAAATTACAATATTTATTTTGGACAACTTCATTCACATACTAATTATTCAGATGGTGCAGGTACATGTGAAGAAGCATATAAACATGCATCTTCTGAAGCTGAGCAGATTGATTTCTTAGCAGTAACAGACCACTCAAATTCATTTGATAATGCAGATAGTGCTGATATATTAAATGGTTCCATGAGTAATGAATGGGTAGAAGGACATAATTTAGCTAAGAAATATACAAGCAAAGACTTTGTTGGTATATTTGGATACGAAATGACTTGGTCAAATGGACTTGGTCATATGAATACATTTAATACAAATGGATTCCAAAGTCGTACACAAGCTGATTATACAAAGTTTGATACAGCTTTACAAAATTATTATACTGCTTTAAAGAAAGATACTAATTCAATTAGTCAATTTAACCATCCAGGAACAACATTTGGTGATTTCCAAGATTTTAGTTATTATTCAGAAGAAATGGATGATTTAATTAAACTAGTTGAAGTAGGTAATGGTGAAGGTGCTATAGGTAGTTCGGGATATTTCCCATCATATGAGTATTATACTAGAGCTCTTGATAAGGGATGGCATGTATCACCAACTAATAACCAAGATAACCATAAAGGTGCATGGGGAAATGCAAATACGGCACGTAGTGTAGTATTGGCTGAAAACTTAACTGAAGAGGCTATATATGACGCTATGAATAACTATAGAGTGTATGCAACAGAAGATAATGATTTAGAGATTAGATACACATTAGATGGATATACAATGGGAGAAATCCTTGAGAAAGAGGATGTAGGTTCAGAAGTTAGTATTGCAGTAGATGTTAAAGATCCAACAGATAGTGCTATTGGTAAAGTTGAAGTAATCGTAAATGGTGGTTTATCAATTGCAGCTAAGAATATTAATGTGGCAAAAGATACTGTAAACTTTACAGTGCCTTCAGGATATTCATACTATTATATTAAGATTACACAGGTAGATGGAGATATAGCAGTAACTTCACCAGTTTGGGTTGGTAAAGTTGAAGCAATAGGAAGCAATGGTATATCAACTAAGACTGCATTGGCAGTAACAAATAAGCCAATAGATGTTAACTTTGGAATGTACAATAATGAGAAAAATGATTTTGATGTTGATTCAGTTGAGTTTAGTATAGGAGATAAGGTTATACATAAGGTTGACCTTGAAAAGGCTAAATTTACAAAGATTCCTTCAATGGGAGAGGTAAATTATTCATTTAATTATGTACATAAGAAAGTTGGACAAGCTCAGATAAAGGTTACTGTAAAGGGTAAATTAAAAGGTGTTGAAAAAGTATACAGTGATTTGTTAAAGGTTACTTATGTATCAGAAGATATGGTAACAAATGTTTTAGTAGATGGAACACATCATAATGACTATGTATCAGGATATTATGATGGAAATATGGGTAATTTTACGGCACTTGCTGCTACTAAGAATATAAGAGTAAATGTTGAGAAAAAGAAAATTACTAAGAAAATGCTTGATGAGGCTAGTTTATTAGTTATATCTGCGCCAGCTAAGAAAGAAGGATCAACAGATGCTGGTTCTTATGGTGTAGAACATTTTGATAATGAGTTTATTAAGCTTGTAAAAGGCTATGTTGATGCGGGTAAAACATTAATTGTATGTGGTTTATCTGATTTAAATGATACAGCAGATGGACAGACATCAACTGAAATGAATAAATTATTAAAAGGTATAGGTGCAACAACAAGAATTAATAGTGACCAAACTTGTGATGATGTTAAAAATGGTGGTCAACCATATAGATTATATCTTGAAAACTTTAATACAAAAAATGAAGTATTTAATGGAATAGTAGATGGACAAAAATATAGTCAATATAAAGGATGCTCATTAATACTTGATTCTACAGCTGTAAAACAAGGTAAAGCTGACTGGTTGGTTAAAGGATTTGATACAACATATTCAATGGATGCAACAGACTTTACAAAGGATAGAGTAGATACTAGTGGAAATATCGTTACTATGGCAGTAGAACAATTAAATAGTGGTGCAAAAGTATATGCATCAGGTGCAGTTTGCTTATCTAACTTTGAAATTAAAGCTAATATAGACAATGCAAGTGATTTACAATATGCAAACTATACAATTGCAGGTAATATATTAGATAGCATTGAAAAGAAAATGCCTGTAACTCCAATTAGAAAAGTAAGAAAAGCTAATCTTGGAGATGTATTTACAATAGAGGGATATGTAACATCAGGTACTGCTAATGAAAACTGTAGATTCTTTGATGCAATATATGTTCAAGATAAGACTGCAGGTATTACAGTATTCCCATATGCAGCAGATGGACTTGAAATAGGAACTAAGATCAGAATTACTGGATATGTAGATGAGTATCAAGGAGATACAGAGATTCAAGTAATGTCCTATAAGATATTAAAGGATGAGCCAAAGAAGGTTATAGAACCAACACTTTTAGCACCAAAAGATTCAATGAATTATGGTGATTTTGGAGGAATGCTAATAAAGACCTTTGGTGTAGCAACTAAAGTCACATATACAGAAGATGGTAAAGGTGTATCACAGTTTTATATTAAAGATAAAGAAGGCAATTTAGCTAATATCTTTATTGATGGATATATTTTATCAGGTAATACTGGTAAAAATGAGCTTGCTAGTGTTGTAAAAGAGGGTCAATTAGTTTCAGCAGTAGGATTGCTTTATAAGCATCCAGAGGGTTCATCAGATGTATCAGTTCCTTGCTTAAGAGTTCGTAATTGTGATGAAATAGTTGCAGTTACACAGGAACAAGTAGATGAAATGAATAAGATAGTAGAATCTGATGAATATAAGCAAAATATATATTCAAATTATAATGATGGTGATAGCAATACTAATTCTACTGATGTAGATAATAAAAATAATGGAGATAATAAAGGGTCATCCTTAGCTCAAAAGATTAACTCAATGATAAAAACTGGCGATAACAGTAATGTGCCATTATATGTAGGTATAGCTGTTAGTGCGTTAGCAATTATGATTATTGTATACGTTTTATATAAGAAAAAATATAATAGATAAATTAAGTTTCATTTGTAAGAAATATGATTGATTTATTTAATAAAAGACAGCTCCTCTTGATTATGTGGTCAGGGGGAGTTGTATTTTTAAAAAGAATGGAGAACATAATGAAAAAGAAAGATGAAAGGCAAAATGACAAATTGGATAGAAATGATAAAATAGCTAAAAGTAAAAAAATAAATAAGAGTGAAACTAATTCTAGTAAATCAGATGCTTTAGTTTGGAAAATATGTATCGTTATGAGTGTAGTTATAGTTATGGCATTAGTGATTTATTTAGCCAATAAAGATATGCCTGTATATAAACAGGATAATAAGAAAAGCACATATGAGGTGGCTAAAGTATTAAAGGTTATAAAAGATAAAACCAAGAAAGATAACAATATTGATAATATTAAAAAAGGAACAATGACTATTAAAGTAAAAGTATTATCAGGTAAATATAAAAATAAGACTTATAACATAGACAATTATTTAAGTGCTATGTATAACGTTAATGTTCAAAAAGGTGATAAGGTTTCTATAAGAATAGATGAGAGAAATGATGGTAAGGTAGATGTATCTGTTTATAATTATTATAGGGTTAATTCAGTTATAGGCTGTTTGATTATATTTGCGATTATCTTAATAATTGTAGGTGGATATAAGGGATTTAAAGCACTGATAGGCTTATTGTTTACCATGATTTCTGTTATTTGGATTCTTCTACCTTTAACCTTAAAGGGATATTCACCAATTTTGGCTACGTTATTAATAGTATTTATAGGAACTGTTATATCATTATTATTAATAGACGGTTGGACAAGAAAAACAAGAGTTGCGATAATAGGAACAATGGGAGGAATCCTAGTAGGTACATTATTTGCAGTTATTGCTTCAAAAATAATGCATGTAACAACTTATCAAATGGACGAGGCAGAGTCATTAATATTAGTTATGCAATCAACAGGATTGAAAGTTAAAAATTTATTTATATGTGGTATATTAATCTCTTGTATGGGTGCGGTAATGGATGTAGCCATGAGTATCTCATCAGCAATAGAGGAGTTGCGAGCAGTAAATAATGATATAAAAGCTATAAACTTGTTTAAGTCAGCAATGAATATAGGTAGAGATGCTATGGGAACTATGGCTAATACATTGATACTTGCATTTGCAGGAAATTCATTAAACATGATGATTTTAATCTGTTCATATGGTGTATCATTTCAACAATTAATTAATACGGATTTTGTAGCTATAGAGATTATATCAGCTATAGCAGGAAGTATAGGAATTATCCTTGCAGTACCATTGGTTTCATTTATTGGGGCTTATGGGGTTTTTCGAGTGATGAGCCCTAGTAGTTCTAGTAAGCTGTAAGCTATTAGATAGAATAATTTTCTTGAATTGATAAAAAAAATTTGGTATAATAGTTTCCCGACCCAAAATATGGGTTGCCGATTAATATTATTAAAGGCGGTGTTGCAAATGAGCAATGAAGAGTTAATTAAGGCTGCATTAGAAGTAAGAGAAAGAGCCTATGTACCGTATTCTAATTTTATGGTAGGAGCTGCTTTACTTACTAAGTCAGGTAAGGTATATACGGGATGTAATATTGAGAACGCAGCATATACCCCAACTAATTGCGCTGAAAGAACTGCTTTTTTTAAAGCTATTAGCGAAGGAGAGATGGGCTTTGCTAAGATAGCTATTGTTGGTGGACCTAGAGAAGGTATTGTAAGACATACTTATCCATGTGCAGTGTGTAGACAGGTAATGATAGAATTTTGTGATCCAAAAGAATTTGAAGTAATAGTTGCAAAAGATGAAAATGACTATAAACAACATATATTAGAAGAAATATTACCATATGGATTTGGTCCAAAAGATTTGGATTTTTAATCCAACGAGATAGTGATAACAACAGTATTAATAGAAACAATTATATATTGAAATGATATTTAGAAATAATAGAAAAGAATAAATATATATAAAGAATAATAAAATGAAAAAATAGAGCGAAAATGCTCGGAAATTAGGTTAATAATGAAAGATATTAATATACCAGCACAGATAGTTATGCTATTAGCATTTATTGTTACAAGTAGTAGTTTTTGGTGTAAAAAAAGAGAAAGTATTCTTAAGTTACAAATTTTAAGTAGTGTTTTATTTGTAACGCAATATATATTGCTAGGAGCTTGGACTGGTGCTTTTATGAATTTTATATCCATAGGTAGAGCATATGCTTTTGGAAAGAAAAATGAGCATAATCCAAATTTGAAAATAAAGTGGGGAAGTAATTGGATATTATTTGGTTTTGTTGCAGCATTCATTGTTGCAAGTATTGCAACATGGGATGGTGTAATTAGTATAATGGCATTAATGGCAACTTTGGTATACACTTTTGCTATGTGGGCAGATAAACCGCAATATATTAGATTTGGTTCCAATATAGCTTCAGTATTTTGGTTTATCTATAATTTCTTTGCTGGAGGATATGTTGGATGTGTTACAGAGACGATTTTATTCTCATCTAATACTATTGCATTAATAAAGAATAGGAAAAAGAAGGATAAAGAATAATTGCTATAAATATAGCTTATATCTTTTGAAAATGTGCTAATAAAGTTAAAGCGGACAAGTCACATATGAGTTAGTGACTTGTCCGCTTTGTTAGTTATTTAATAGGTGAACTATTTGGCGTTAATTTGCTCGTATGAATTTTCATAAAAATTTATAATTATAACTGGGAAAAATTATTAAATGTGTATACATATTAATAATTTTTTGTACATATAGGGAGAAAGAACAGAAAAAATCATATGACAATTATGTAAAAAATATTTTGTTTTAGAAAAAAATGCATATGCAATCATTAATGTTTTATTTAAATAGTATTTTAAATTATCTTTAATTATCTTTAATGTATACACTATTTATACAAATGAAAGAAAAATACAGATAGTATTTAACAATAAGGAAAATAAAATAAAAAAACATTAAAGAAAAAGAATAATTCTTGGCGAAAATTTTAAATTTGATTGTAAAAATTTGGAAATTATAGTATACAATTTACAAAACATGTAAATAATATTCAAGAAATTTGTAAAAAAAACGCAATATAATATAATATTAAAGCAAATGTAACAGAATTGTAATGATTTTAATGTACACTATCTTTGGGTCGTAAAAAACTTATAAATTATATATTTTTTTTATAAATATTCAATAAAAAACTTATTAATGGGATGAATAAATATAAATGAAGTTGAATAATTTGTTTAGTGAAGCAGACCTAAAAATTTTACTCAGAGAGGAGCTTGACTATGAAGAAAAGTTTTAAAAGAGGAATTGCTATTGCAGCAGCATCAGCAATGGCACTTTCAGTAATCGGTGTTGGTAATATTGTAAGAAGTAATGCAGCTGATATTACTCGTGATGGAGCTGGTTTAGTTAGAGATATTCAGTTATCAGCTAGTTCAGATGGAGAATTACAAATTACTCGTAAAGATATTGGTAATAAGCAAATGGGTAAAGAGAATAGTTGGACTATATTCGTATATATGTGCGGAAGCGATTTAGAGTCTTACTATGGATTAGCTAACATGGATATTAATGAAATGATAGCTGCTAATGAAAGTGATAATGTTAACGTTATTGTTCAAACTGGTGGAGCAAGGACTTGGAGAGGCAATGGTATAAGTGCTACAGAAACTGGAAGATATGAAGTTAGAAATAATAAATTACAATTGATTGAAAAATTACCTGCAGCTAATATGGGTAAGGAAGAAACATTAGAAGATTTCCTTAATTGGGGAATTGATAATTACGCAGCAGAACATATGGGACTTGTATATTGGAACCATGGTGGTGGTAGTGTAACAGGTGTTTGCTTTGATGAAAGAAATAGCTATGATAGCTTAAGTTTATCTGAACTTGAAAAGGCAATGTCATCAGCTTCAAAGAAAATGACAGATAAATTTGATTTTGTTGGATTTGATGCTTGTTTAATGGCAAACATTGAAATGGCAAATGTTCTTTCTCCATATGCTGCATATATGATCGCATCAGAAGAAACTGAGCCGGGTTATGGCTGGGATTATGAACCATTTATAAACAAATTAGTTGAAAATCCTGATGTTGATCCTGAAGAAGTAGGAAAGGAAGTTGTAGATTCATATTACGCTTCTTTGGTTGAAATTAATCAACAATCAGGTGGAACATTATCATTATTTGATTTAAGTAAATTAGATAATGTAATGAAACAGTTTAATAGAGTTGCAAAGACTATGCATGAAAGTGCAGATTCAACAACAACTATTACTCAATATACAAGAGTAGCAAGTAGATCAGATAATTATGGTGGTAATAACTCTTATGAGGGTTACACTAACATGGTTGATATGGGAGACTTTGCAAAGAATATGTCAAAATACGTATCAGGAACTAATGAGTTACTAGATGCGATTGATGATATGGTTATATATATGAAAAATGGTTCTACATATACAGACTCAAAAGGTGTAAGTTTCTATTATCCATTAAGTGTTGATGGAATGGGAGAAATGAATATTTTAAGAAATGTTATTGTAAGCCCATACTATATGGATTACCTTGATAAAGTTTTATATGCTTCAAAATATTCATCACTTTCAGGATTCACATCAAATGAGTGGGAAAATAGTGATTATTACTTTGATAAAGATTTTGAATTTTTAAATTATATGTTTAGCAGCTTTTCAGATTATAAATCAAAATACATGGATAAATCATATTTTGCAAATGCAAAATTTGATGATAATTGGTATAATTGGTATACAAAGAAAGCTCAACAATCAAGTGATCAAATTTCTCCTAAGTTAGCAGATGATTTTGATTTACTTAATAATAAAGTGATTAGATCTAATGTATCAGAAAATGTATTAGAAAATTTAGTCACAGCTGATTATCAAGTAGTTGTTTCTAATGGAGACAGTGTAAATGTTCTTGGTACAGTTGGAACAGCAGATAGAGATGTTAAGTTTGATGGTAAGTGGTTTACGCTTTCAGATGGTCAATATCTTGCAGCTGAATTCATTACAGAGAATAATAGTTTATCTTTATATGCTGCACCAGTAATGATGGACGGTAAGAAAGTATCTATTCGTTTTGTTGCAGATAAGAATAAGAATGTATTTATTTTAGGTGCTTGGGATGGTATTGCTAAGAGCGGTCAGGCTGGTAAAGGTTTAAGAGAGATTAAGAGTGGAAGTAAGATTACTCCTCTTTATACTTCACTTAATCCAACAACTGGTGAAATTGAGACTGTAGAAGGAACTGAAACTTCAGTTTATGGTGATATTATTACTAACAAGACAGTTGATAATAGTGCTTTCGTTTTAAGAACAGTAGATGCTTTTGGCAACACTACTTATTCAACTCCAATTACAAAATAGTTTTTAGTTTTAGATTATTTGGGCTGGCAATTTCATTGCCAGCTTTTTTTGGAGGCTCCGTGCCAGCTTTACTTTGGTGTAAAGAATAATGAAGAGTATTATAAAAAACAACTTGATATTGATTTTTTTAAAATAATATTATATACTGTATGAGGAGATTTATAAATGTTTGCATGATATCAAAATGGTTAGAGATTGTCACAGTCATTTTATAAATTTAGTTGTTGGTGTTTTACGTCAAATGAATAAATAAATTGGAGGATATAGTAGTGAAGAATATTTTATTTGTTACATCAGAGAGTGTTCCATTTATGAAGACGGGAGGCCTAGCAGACGTTGTTGGTGCGTTGCCAAAGTATTTAGATAAAAGATATTTTGATGCAAGAATTATTATGCCTAAGTATTCATGTATGAGACAAGAACATAAGGATTTAATGAAATATGTTGCACATTTCTATATGAATTTGGCAGGTAAAGATAGATATGTTGGTATATTTGAGGCTGAGATAAGTGGGGTTAAATATTATTTTATTGATAATGAAGAGTATTTCTCTGGATGGACTCCATATGGAGATTTGAAGAGAGATTGTGAGAAGTTTATATTCTTCTGTAGAGCTGCATTATCAGCACTTCCTGTAATAGGATTTAAGCCAGATGTTGTACATTGTCATGATTGGCAGACAGGATTAGTGCCAGTATATTTAAAAGATAGCTTTAGGGGCGGAGATTTCTTTAAGAATATGAAGTCAGTTATGACTATACATAATATTAAGTTCCAAGGAAATGAACATATTGGGGCAATAAAATATTTCTCAGGATTATCTGATTATTATTTTACATCAGACAAGCTTGTAGGATTTGGTGATGGTAATATGCTTAAGGGGGGTGTTACTTATGCAGATGCTATTACAACAGTTAGTCCTACTTATGCAAATGAAATTAAGACTACAGAATATGGTGAAGGGTTAGAAGGAATCTTAAATGCTCGTAGCCATGATTTAAGAGGTATTCTTAATGGCATAGACTATGAAATATTTAATACATATAATAATCATCATATAATGTGGCCATATACAGTAGATAATTTTAGAACTGAGAAAGTAAAGAATAAGTTAGCTTTACAAGAAATGTTGGGATTGAATAAGAATCCTAATACTATGGTTATAGGTATGGTTACAAGATTAACTGCTCAAAAGGGCCTTGATTTAGTAGCATATATTATGGATGAAATGCTTTCTAAAGATGCAGTTCAGATAGTTGCCCTTGGAACTGGTGATTATAAATATGAAGAGATGCTTCAATATTTTGCTGGTAAATATCCTGGTAAAGTCGCTGCTTGTATATATTATTCAGATGATTTATCACATAAGATATATGCAGGCTCAGATGCATTCTTAATGCCTTCATTATTTGAACCATGTGGTTTGAGCCAGTTGATTTCACTTAAATTTGGTACATTGCCAATAGTAAGAGAAACAGGAGGTCTTAGAGATACAGTTGAGCCATATAATGAATTCGCTGGTACGGGAACAGGATTTAGTTTCTATAATTATAATGCTCACGAGCTACTTAAGACAATTAGATATGCAGAAAGAGTATATTATGATAGAAGAGATGAGTGGAATAGAATGGTAGAAAGAGCAATGAGAAAAGATTTCTCATGGCAAACTTCAGCAAAAAGATATCAAGAAATGTATGATTGGTTAATTGGATATTAGAGTAAAAGTTAATGTGTCAGAAGAATATATTTTGACACATTAATTATAATATATTTTCATCGCTTATTTGTGACAAGTTGTTCAGAAATTTGGAATAGAGTTAGCATAATGATTGCTTAGAAATGAGGAAAATATGGATAGAGATAAGTTAGATTGGAGTTGCTTAAGTAAATATAGAAACAGTATATATGGAGTTAGTATTATTTTAGTTATTTTATTTCATTTTTTGGATAGAGTAAGGCATTTGAATGGAGTCTTTTCTGAAATAGCTAGATTATATTGGATTTTAATAGGTAGTGTAGGAGTGGATATATTTCTAATTATGTCTGGAATGAGTTTATTTTACTCAATGAAAAAAGATCCTAATGTATTTGATTTTTATAAAAAAAGATGCAAAAGAATAATTATTCCTTATTTATCTATAGGATTTATTTTTTGGTATATGAAAGATATTGCTGTCCGTCAATTAGGAATAAAGGCATTGTTAAAGGATTTGTTTTTTGTAACCTTTTTTACAGATGGTGATAGATCATTATGGTTTATTATTGCTATTTTTATAATTTATATGATTTATCCGTTACTGTTTAAAATTTATGATAAAATAGATAAGTGCAATGGGATTTTGACTATGGTTTTGATTGGTTTTATTGTAGGACTGAATTATTTGATGTATTTAAATAATACAGAATTATATGACAATATAGAAATTATGCTTACTAGATTTCCTGCCATTGTATTAGGAACTTACTGTGGGAAAAAAGCATATAAAAAAGAACCAATTAGAAAATTAGATATTGGAATAATAGGGACCAGCATATGTATTGATTTAGCAATTGGTTTTTATAGAATTTTAAAAGTAGGATATATTGAAGGAAAGGTATTACGTTATGATCAAATAGCAAGAGGAATAGTAGTTATTTTTTTAATTGTTTTGTTATTTAGTAAAATAAAAAGTAAAAGAGTAGGAGAATTAACAAGCATTGTAGGTAATTATTCTCTTGAATTATATTTGATACATGTTAGTATATTTGAGCTTTTTGATGAATTTGGGGTACAGACTACTAAGGTTATTTGTTTTTTAATAATAATTATTATTACAGCAGAATTGGCTCAAGGATTTAGAAGAATATGTGATAGGATATATAAATTTTTTGAGAGAACGTAAATGGAGGTTTTTAATCAATAGCATGAATCAAAAAAAATACATTAGTTTATCAGATGATTTACAATCAAGAATATTAGAAGATAGAAAAAATAATTGGGTAAATCCATATAGATGTGCTGATGAAAAAGTTATAAGAAGAGATATGAACCATGATAAGGCCAATCTGTGGAGACCTGCATTTGTAAGGGATTGTGAGAAAATTATGCATAATCCCTTTTATAATAGGTATAATGATAAAACACAAGTTTTTTCTTTGTATCGAAATGATGATATATCTAGACGTTCTCATCATGTACAGATAGTATCTAGAATTGCTAGAAATATAGGCAGTGTTTTAGGCTTGAATATTGATTTGATAGAGGCTATTTCATTAGGACATGATATAGGACATACGCCTTTTGGACATGCAGGTGAACGTAAATTAAATGAAATATATAAGGGGCATACAGGGAGATTATTTAATCATAATATTCATAGTGCAAGAGTATTTGATAAAATATTTCCTATTAATCTTAGTCTTCAAACTCTTGATGGTATAATATGTCATAATGGAGAAATGGAGTTAGAAAAGTATGAGCCAGAGTTTTACGATGACTTTGCAATTTTTGATAAAAGGGTAGAAGATTGTTATATTCGTTATGAGGCTAACAAAGAATTAGTTCCTGCAACATTAGAAGCGTGTGTAATGCGTGTATCTGATATAATTGCATATCTTGGCAAGGATAGACAGGATGCTATAAAACTAGGATTAATTGATGATGATTCAAGATTTAATAATGGTGATATAGGAAAAATAAATGCAGAAATCATTAATAATATGACTGTTAATATTATTGAGAATAGTTATGGAAAGCCATATTTAAAAATGGATCCTGAGTTCTTTGAAGCATTTAAACTTGGTAAAAAAGAGAACTATGAGTACATATATAATAATGAAAAATTGTCAAAGGTATATGATGATAAAATATTCCCTATGATAGAAGAAATATATGATGTAATGTTAAAGGATGTTAAAGAACATAATACCCAGTCTTATATATATAGACATCATATTAATTATGTAAAAAATATAACCCAGTACTATTCTCATCATATTAATTATGAGGAGATAGATGCTAATGACATAGTAGTAGATTATATTGCTAGCATGACAGATGACTATTTTATAGACTTATACAATCATTTATTCCCAAATAATAAATATGATGTATACTATGTGGGGTATTTTAGAGGTTAATATTCACCTCTTATAATTAATGTAGAAAGAAGGATTGAGATTAGAAAAAGATTAGTGATAACTGCAAGTATTATCTGTGTGTTGGCATTGTTATGCGTTGGATGTGCAACAAAAGATATTGTTTTAAAGGATAATTACATCTATTAAAAATAAAACTACTACAATTATAACTTACCTATATAAAGTTATAATTGTAGTAGTTTTTAATTAGTTATTTTTTACTGTATTTTTAAAGTAGAAGTGGTTCATATAAGTGAATAAACCATCTAGCTTGTCTGACTTTAAGTAGGTATGAGTGTAGAAGTATAAAGGTATAACAGGAGTGTCTTCCTTTAATATCTTCTCAGCTTGTACAATTATTTGGTCATATTCTGCACCTTGTGAAGCCTTAGCTTTCTTGATTAAAGCATCATATTCAGGATTATTATAGAATGAGTTATTATTACCATTAGTACTTGTTAATAAATCTGAGAATGTCATAGCATCATGATAATCTGCAAGCCAACCATTACGAGCAATTTGGAATTTACCGCTAGTTCTGCTGTCTTGGAATACGGCCCATTCTTCATTACGACAAGTAGTAGTAATACCTAATTCTTTCTTCCACATATTTTGTATAGCTTCAGCTATACCAACGTGGCCACCTTCACTGTTATATAAGTATTCAACAGTGATGTCTGAACCTTTAACACCAGCTTCACTTAGAAGTCTACGAGCTTCATCACAGTTGCTATTATAATCTGTGTTATCCCACCATTTTTCAATTGATTCATACATATCATTTCCATTACTATCTCGTTGAACAGCAGGTGGAACAAATGAATCTGCTGGTAATTCTCCTGACTTAGTAACATTTTTTACAATGTAATTTCTATCAATGGCAAGCGCAAGAGCACGTCTGACTTTTTTATCTAATAACGCTTTGTTCTTTTGTGAGCGTACTTTTCCATCATTGATATTTAAGTTAATTGAAAGATAGTAAATACCTAGATTTGATTCTGTAATTAATCCTTTTCCTTTCATTTTTTCCATTTCATCACTTGGAATCATATTACCTATATCTAATTCACCAGTTTTAAATGCAGCTAAAACAGTTGAATCTTTTGCAATAAGTTTAAATGATACTTTTGTAGGTTTTACAGAAGCTCTATCATAATAGTTTTCATTTGGCATGATAGTCATATATGAATCTCTAAGCCAATCTGTAAGAACGAATGGTCCATTACATATATAAGTCTCAGGTGAGTTAGCCCATTTTGGATTCTTTTCGATTACATCTTCTCTTAGAGGTACACATGTTGGAAATGCACATATTTCTAAGAAATAACTACATGGAGCGGTTAAATACACTTGTAAAGTAGTATTTGATAATGCAACTATTCCTAGTTCCTCAGGCTTCTTTTTACCTGTCATTATTTCATTAGCATTCTTAACCATTTCTATCATATAGTTATATTGTGAAGCTGTAGTAGGGTCAACAAGCCTTCTCCAAGAATATACAAAATCATGTGCAGTTACAGGTTTTCCATCACTCCACTTAAGATCATTTTTTAACGTAAATGTATAAGTTAAGCCATCTTTACTTACGTGATATGCTTTCGCTTGTCCGTTTACAATATCACCATTTTCATTTGGCATCATAAGTCCTTCAAAACATTGACTGATAAATGTTGCTCCGTCGCTGTCTGTACATAATGAAGGATCAATTGTTTTTAAGTTACCACCAATGTGAACATTGAGGTCATTTTCACCTTTTTTGTCATCTGAATTAGAACAACCGGATAACGAAAAAAGGAATGATATGCTTAATACTATTAATAATAGTTTTGATTTTACAAATTTCATAATTTACATCTCCTTATTTTTCTATATTTTACTCTGCATCCATGATTGTTCTAAGGTTATGGCAAGCTACATAGTGTCCTGCACCAGCTTCCATAAGCTTTGGTGCGAAACGGTTACATTTTTCATTAGCATATGGACATCTTGTTCTAAATGGACATCCACTTGGAGGATTAATTGGGCTTGGAATATCGCCTCCTAGAATAATACGTTTTTTATTCTGTGCCTCCATTGGGTCAGCTAAAGGAATAGCTGAAAGTAAAGAACGTGTATAAGGATGTATTGGATTGTTATACAATTCTTCACTTGTTGTTATCTCAACTAAGTGTCCAAGGTACATAACACCGATTCTATCGCTTATGTGTTTTACTACCGATAAGTTATGTGCTATGAAAAGGTAAGTGAATCCTTTTTCCTTTTGCAAATCTTCAAGCATATTTACAATTTGTGCTTGAATTGATACGTCTAGAGCCGATATAGGTTCATCACATACTATAAATTCTGGTTCAACTGCAAGGGCTCTTGCAATACCTACTCTTTGTCTTTGTCCACCTGAGAATTCATGAGGAAAACGATTAGCATGTTCTGTACTTAGACCTACAGTCTCTAATAATTTATATATTTTATCAGTTCTTTCTTCAGTAGTTGAATATAATTGGTGGATATCAAGTGGTTCTCCAATTATATCTGCAACAGTCATTCTAGGATTTAATGAAGCATATGGATCCTGGAAAATGATTTGCATTTTTTTTCTATATTCCATAAGTTCCTTTGGAGACTTCATTTTTCCATCAAATATTACTTCGCCGTCGTATCTGATTGTACCACCAGTTGGCTCATATAATTGAAGTAGAGTTCTACCTAATGTAGTTTTACCACAACCAGACTCACCTACGATACCAAGGGTTTCTCCTTTTTTTATTGTTAAACTTACGTTGTCAACTGCCTTAACTGTGGCTGTTTTAAATAAGCCGGCTTTTATTTCAAAGTATTTTTTTAGATTTTGGATTTCTATTAAATTCTCATTATTATTCATTTAGTCCGGCTCCTTTCTCATACATTCTTTTATATTCTAGCCAACAAGAAGTTGAATGTTTATCTGATATATCTGAAATAGGTGGTCTCTTATTCATACATATTTTCATGCATTGTTCACACCTAGGTGCAAATGGACATCCAGCAGGTGGATTTATTAAGTCTATTGGTGAACCATCAATTGGAATTAATCTTGAATTACCACCATTTAATTTTGGAATAGATTTTAATAATCCCATTGTATATGGATGACGAGGTCTATAGAAAATGTCTTCTAGTGAACCTTGCTCAACAATTGTTCCACCATACATAACAGCTACTTTATCACATATTTCTGCAATTACACCTAAATCATGTGTTATGAAAATAATTGTTGTATTTATTTTCTCTTTTAGTTCTTTAAGTAATTCAATTATTTGAGCCTGAATTGTAACATCAAGTGCAGTAGTAGGTTCATCTGCAATAAGTAACTTTGGATTACAAGCAAGTGCCATTGCTATAACAACACGTTGACGCATACCACCTGAAAATTCATGAGGATATTGTTTTATTCTCTTTTCAGGTTGGTTAATTCCTACTAGTTCAAATAATTCTATAATTCTTGCTTTTCTTTCTGCTTTATTTAAATCTGTATGTTTTCTCAAAACTTCATCAATTTGATTTCCTACAGTATAAACTGGGTTAAGAGAAGTCATTGGATCTTGGAAAACCATTCCTATGTCACGACCTCTTATTTCCGTCATTTCTTTTTCACTTAGGGATAATATATCTTTGCCATCAAAATGAATCTGACCTGCAAGTATTTCACCCGGAGCAGCAACCATTCTCATTAGTGCTGATGTTGAAACAGATTTACCACTACCAGATTCACCAACGATACCAAGTATTTCACCTTTATTTACTGAATAAGATATACCTCTTACGGCTTTAACTTCTCCTGCATGAGTGAAAAAGGATACTTCTAGATTATTTATTGATAAAAAACTTTTATTATTATTTTGATAATTATTGTTCATTTTCATATCCTCCTATTTTTTCATCTTAGGATCTAAGGCATCTCTTAGACCATCTGCAAATAAGTTAAATGTTAATATAATTATGCTGATTATTAATGCAGGGAAGAATAATCTATATGGATATGAGTTAATTGAACCAATTGCATTACTTGCTAATGAACCAAGTGAAGGCATTGGAACTTCAACACCTAACCCTAAGAAACTTAGGAACGATTCTGTAAATATAGCTGATGGAATTTGTAATGCTGTTGTTACGATTAATTGACCAATACAGTTAGGTAATAGATGTTTCATAATAAGTCTTCTTTTATTACCACCAAGTGCAACTGCTGAGTTAACATATTCCATTTTCTTAAGTTGTAATACTTGACCACGAATGATACGTGCCATACTTACCCAATATAACAAACCATATACTATGAATATTGCTATAACACCTGAACCAAGCGCTTGTAGTGGCTTGAAAAAGGCATTGGTTTGGAATAAAGTAGATAAAGGGTCTGTTATAACTAATTTTATAATAATTATAATTAATATTTCAGGGACTGAGTATATAAGTTCTACAATACGCATCATTATGTTGTCTACAATACCACCACATAGACCGGATATTGCTCCGTATATAGCTCCTATAATTAAGACCATTATAGCAGCTACAAAACCTATAAATAGTGATATACGACAACCCATCATAGTACGTACAAATAAATCTCTTCCATAGCTATCAGTTCCAAATAAATGTTTAAATGATGGACCTAAGTTTTCTGCACCTCTTATTTGATCATCGTAACCATAAGGTGATACCCATGGAACTATAATTGCTAATAGCGCTATTGCAATAAGCACAAACATTGAAATAAGTGCAATTTTATTTTGTTTTAAACGTCTCCATGCATCTTTCCAATATGTAGTTGGTTCAGATAATTTCTCTAATTGTTCTCTCTCTGTTAAAGAAACTGGAGAAAAATCATCTGGTGATATTTGAACTTGTGCTGATAATACATTATTTAATTTCATTTTCTCCGCCTCCTTATTCATCTAATGTAATACGTGGATCTACTATTTTATATAGAATATCACATACTAAATTCATCAATATAATTAATGCTGCTAAGAATACTGTAGTTCCCATGATTATGTTATAGTCACGAGAGCTAATTGAATTAACAAATGTTAATCCCATTCCTGGAATAGTAAAGATGTTTTCTACTACGAAAGCACCTGTTAATATACCTGCAATCATTGGTCCTAAATAAGTAATAATAGGAATTATTGAATTACGAAGAGCATGTTTGAATATAATTGAGAATGTTGACATACCCTTTGCTTTAGCTGTTCTAATATAATCTTGTCCAATAGCGTCTAACATACTTGAACGCATCAAACGTGTTATATAACAAGCTGGATATAAGCTAAGTGTTATTATAGGAAGTATACTAGAGGCTGTATTATCTATAGAGAATAAAACCGGAAATACTTTAAATATACAAGCTAATATTGATAATAATAATGATGCAACTACGAAACTTGGGACGGCTATTCCCAGTGTGGAAGTTACACGAATAATATTATCTGGCAATTTTCCATTATAAAATGCGGCTATACAACCGAGTGGAACGCCTATTAAGATTGCAAGTATTACTGCACAAAGACCAAGTTTTGCAGATACTGGAAACTTTTCTGCAATAAGTTCAGTAACTGGAGTGTCCTTATAACAAGTAAAACTAATTCCTAGATCTCCTTTGGCTAGATTTTTAAGATAGTTGACATATTGAACATGTAGAGGAACATCAAGTCCATATTTTTTGTTCAATTGTGCTTGGACTTCGTCACTAACTTTTTTTTCACTCATGAATGGATTACCTGGAACAGCATTCATAAGGAAGAAAGTAACAGTAATGGTAACGAATAGTGTAAATATTGCAGCACCAACCCTTTTAATTATGTACTTTAACATATACATCACCTTTCATAATTTTTTTATGTTGTCGTCCCCAAAATATTAAACTATTTTGTTCACTTTAAATGTGTTTTTTTTCTATATTTATACATTTTAGTATAATGTGAATCTGAAAGGACTATTTGTAAAAAAATATAGTTCTTGCAAATAGTAGAATAAACACAACAACATTATACTGAAAAAACGCAGTTTCTGTCAATGGAAATACTTGTAAATTAGAGAAGTTTACTGATAATAACTGTAATATTTTTCCAAAAAGATATGATAAATAGAATAATTATTAAGTAAACGGTATAAATATAAAGAAAAGATAAAGAAAGCAAAAGAGACTTTTTAAAGAATTATTTGAAAAAATATGCAGTAAGAGGAAAGGCTATACAAGATGGACTGGTATTAAAATATGAATTATATTAATAAAGAACATATGAAAAGATGAGTGCTTTTTAAATTTGTAAAAATAAAATAAAAATATAAAAGAATTTGATTTGAGGTGTTATTGTGGGAAAAAAGTGATAGATGTATACAGTATTAGACAAATAATATGTTATAAAAAAATAATTGTAATAAGTAATAGTTGATAGAAAAAGAGAAAAGTTTTGGCAATTAACATAGAATGATAAATATATTATAAGATAACATAAGATAACATAATGAAAATATAATGATAAAACAAAGGGAAAAATGTTAAAAGACCTAGGAAATTAGCGAAAAATAACTTTTTTTAAAAAAATATGAAAAAAAGTGTTGACAAAGAGTAACTATAGTGATAGAATAAATTTCGCTGACGCAGGGAAGAAACTTAAAAAACCTTGAAAATGCAAGGGTTTTCGGTCATGTTAAAGCAACAAAAGTTTGAAAAAATTAAGTTAAAAAATAAAATAAAATTTAGTGTTGACAAACAATAAGTTATATGGTATCTTTTAACAAGTATTGAGAAAAACAAAGAACGAACATTGATAATTGAACAGTGAAACAACCTTGAAAATTCCTAAGAGAATAAGAAGATTTTGATTAAATGTTTCTTATTAAAAGAATTCAAGAACAGTGTTGTTAAGAACAATAAAATTGTTAACTGACAACGCACCTTAAAAACAGTAAAGCTAA